>NZ_WNKZ01000019.1 GCF_009720835.1 Pseudoduganella buxea | reverse complement strand
GCGAACTGGACTGCATCCTGGTGGCGCGCGACCGGCAAGGCCGCACTTGCGATTTCGTCCCGGGGCGCGGGCCCGTCACGGTGGCGCAGTTGCAGCAGCATTTGTTACCCGTGCTGGACAAGGCCGTGCTGCTGGCCACCGATGCGGCGACAGCCTATCGGGAGTTTGCGAAAGATCACGGCATCGCACACCGGGCCGTCAATCTGCGCCAGGGCGAGCGGGCGCTGGGGGAAATCCATGTCCAGAACGTGAACCGGTATCACGCCGTGTTCAAGAGCTGGCTGATCCGCTTCCACGGCGTGGCGAGCCGCTACCTGCCCCACTACCTGGGCTGGATACACGGGCTCGACTGTCGTCACCTGAGCACGCCGCAGCAATTTTTACGGGCTGCATTATTCCCGGCAGGAAGTTGAATGCTGAGTGGATAGTTCACTGCGACCGGGTGACAGCGCCAAAAAAAACCGCAGGCGGCGCGAGCTGCCTGCGGCAAAGGATCAGCGACGGCAGTGAGACCGACGCATCAGGACACGGTGGTGCGCTCATCCCGGCAACGTCGCGGCAAGGCGCGGAACCGGTGCTTTCGTGTATGGATGAGAATGCCGAAATCTTAGTTGCGACTTGTTACAACATCGTGACAGCGGAAACGATCCGCGCGCGCGATCGGAGTATATTGTTCTTGTCAAAAATGGGGGAAACCATCATGCAAACGCACAAACTCCTGAGGCGCACGGTGCTGGCCGTGGCACTGCTGGCCGTCATGGGTGCCGCGGCGGCGGACGTGACGGTGCAGTTCGTCAAGCCGGACGATTTCATCGACATGCCCCGCTCGGAGCGGGATCGCGACCAGATCCTGAAGGACCTGACGGCCCATTTCGCGAGCCTGGGCAAGGCCCTGCCGCCGGGCCAGGACTTGAAGATCACCGTCACCGATTTCGATCTGGCCGGCCGGCTGGAGCCGCGCCGCTGGGCCGTCGACGAAATCCGCATCATGCGCGGCGGCGCCGACTGGCCCCACATGACGGTGCAATACACCCTGGAGCAGAACGGCCAGGTCCTGCGCAGCGGCACCGACGAGGTGTCGAACATGATGTACCAGCAGCGCATGAACCGGTATTTTTCGAACGACGCACTGCGCTATGAGAAGCAGATGATCGACGACTGGTTCCAGAAATCCGTCGTGGGCAGCCAGGTCAGCCGCCGGTAAGGCGGCGAGGCCCGGCTAGTCCAGCCAGTTCACGCGGGGGAACTTGGCGCGGAACTCGTCGGGCATCGGCACCACCTCGCTGTGCCGGTAGTTGTAGAACACGAAACCGGACTTGGCCATTGCCACCAGGGTCTGGTCGGCCGGACGCGTCACGCGGAAGGTGATGTCGCCGCCGTATTTATTGAAGTCCATCACGCCCACTTCGAACACGAGCTGGTCGCGCGCATGGGCTTCGGCGCGGTAGGTCGTGGCCAGGTCCGTGACGATGATGCCGGTGCCGTCGCCCTCTGTTTCGCGCACGCCCAGGTCGAACAGGAAACGGGCCCGCGCTTCCGAGATCATCGAGATCATCGAGTCGTTGCCCAGGTGGTTGGCGGCATTGATGTCGGTGACGCGCACCGTCAGCTGGGTCGAGAAGCAGAACTGGTCCTCGGGGAATTCAAGCTTGAGTCTGGCCATGGTCGGGGGCGCTGTGGCGCCGGCTGATAAAAGACCATTGTAGCCGCAGCGACGCCATGCGCCAGCGATCCGTCAGCGCCGCACGATGCGAAATACGCTGCCGCTGGCCGACAGCAGGTACAGCTCGCCCTGGCCATCCTGGCCGAAGGACTGCACATTGCCTACATTGGCGATGTTCCAGTCACGCTCGTCGCTGACGCGGCCGTCCGCATACAGGAAGCTTTTCAGGAAGCCCTTGCAGTAATCCGAATACAGGTAGCGCCCGGCCAGTTCCGGCAGCGCGCTGCCCCGGTAGACGAAGCCGCCCGTGATCGAGCAGCCGTTGGTGCCGTTGCTGCCGTGCTCGTATTCGAAGCGGGGCAGCACCAGGCCTTGCGTGCTGCAATTGGCGTTGGCGTAGCAACGGCTGCCCTCCATCACATTCCACCCGTAGTTGTCGACGGCCTGCGTGGCGGGAGCGATATCGACTTCCTCCCGCGCGTTCTGGCCCACGTCGGCGATATACAACTGGCCCCCGTCGAAGGCGAAACGCCACGGGTTGCGCAAGCCCAGCGCCCAGATCTCGCCGCGCCGGCTGGACAGGGCGATCCACGGATTATCCGGCGGAATCGCATACGGTTCGGTGGCCACGTCGAGGCGCAGCATCTTTCCCAATAGCGACAGGGGATTCTGGCTGTTGCCGTTCGGGTCGCCGGCCCCGCCGCCGTCGCCCGTGGCAACGTACAAGTAGCCGTCCGGGCCGAAGGCCAGCATGCCACCGTAATGGTTGGTAAAGCCCGGGTGGGGGATCGTGATCACGCGGCGCAAGCTCTGCGGGTCGGCAACATTGGCGTCGGCCGACACCGTGCCGCGGTCGATGGCGATATTGCCTGCCGTGTCGACGGAATAGATAAAGAAGCTGCCGTTTTGCGCATAACGGGGGTGGAATGCCAGGCCCAGCAGGCCCCCTTCGCCGGCCGTGGACACGCGGGCCGACACGTCCAGGAACGGCCTGGCCCGCAGCGCGCCGTCGGCCAGGATGCGGATGCGGCCCGTGCGTTCGGCGATGAACTGGCGCGCGTCGCCCGCGGGTGCCGTCAGCAGCACGGGCTGGTCGAGGTTTGTCGCCACTTCGCGCAGGGTGACGGCAAAGGGCGTGGGTGGCGGGGCAGGTGGCAGCGTGGGCGGAACGGCAGGGGGCGGTGAAACAACGTCACTGCCGCCACCCCCACAGGAAGCAAGCAACAGCACAGCGATCGCCGGCATCAATACACGCATGGAAGCCTCCACCAAGTTGGACCGCACCTGTCGAAGACCGGCGCGGTCCGGTCCGGTACTGGCGTCGAGGAGCCCTTTTTGCTGTCGGGGCCGCAGACCGGATGACCGATTATGGCAGGAAGCGGCGGCACGCACCGTACGCCTGTTCACTCAGCAGCGCAGTCAGCGGCTCGATCTGATCCGTGGCGCCCGTTCGACATAGCGGTCCAGGAAAGTGCTGAAATTCTTGCCGGCAAAAGCAGCGCCGGCGATACGGTCGAAGCGGGCGATATCGTCCGGGTCCGAGCGCAGCGAATAGGCCATGAAGAACGAGCCGGCCGCCACCGGCAGGCGCACCAGGCGGATAGCGACCCCCGTGGTGCGGGCGTAATAGCGGGGCGAGTATTCGTTCTCGAAAAAGACGGCGTCGACCCGCCGCGCCTGCAGCTTGCGCAGATTGGCGGCCTGCCAGTCCGTCACGGCCAGCAGCTGCCAGTCGATATCGACCCCTTCCAGGCCGGGCGGCAGCGGCGAGCCGTCGACCCAGCCGATGCGCAGGCCGGCCAGGCGCGCCACGTCCGGTACCTCGCGCAGCGGCGCATCGTGGCGCAGCGCCAGCTGCGGGCGAGTGCGCAGGTACGTCCATTTGAAGGTGCCGATGCCGGGACCCCGGTCGGTGGCGCCGGAAGTGAGCAGCAGCACGTCGAGCGTACCGTTGCGCAGGCTTTCCGTGGCGCGGCGCAGCGACGTGGGCGGCATCCACTGCAGCGGCACGCCGCGGGGCGCTACCGTGCGGTCCATGAAGTCACGCAGGGCCCCGTGCAGCGGCGCATCGGGCGTGCCCATGATCAGCGGCGCGACCACGAAGCCGCCCACGCGCAAGGGCGCCGCCGGCGCGCCGGCGGCGGCCAGCAGGCTCGCCGCCAGGGCACCGGAACGGATCACGTTGGACAGTCGCATCATCCGCTCATTTTAGCGGAGAGCCCCTTTGCTGCGCAGAAATTGCGCAGCATGGCCGACATCAGGCGTTTTCGCTTAGGAACAGCAGGCTGTGGCCATGGGCCTCGACTGCGGAGCGCTGGTGGTAGCTGGCCCGGTGCGAGCAGTTGAATCCGTGTTCCGCATCCGGGTAGATATGGATCTCCACGTTGTCGCGGTCGCCGAAGCGTTCGGCGATGCTTTTCACGGCATCCTGGGGGATATGGCTGTCCTTGCCGCCGAAGTGCAACAGCAGGGGGATGGCGACGTCGTCGGCACGGTCCAGCTGGTTCTGGATGCCGCCGCCGTAATAGGCGATGGCCGCGTCGACCGTGCCGTTGGCCGCCGTCAGGTAAGACAGCAGGCCGCCGAAGCAGTAGCCGATCGAGGCCACCTTCGGGCCCACGCCCGGCAAGGCGCGCAAGGTCCGCACGGCGGCAGCCACGTCGGCCACGGCCTTGGCCGTATCGGTGGCGCCTTTCAGGGCCACGGCCTTCTTCCAGTCGCCGTCGTCGTAGCCCAGTTCGATATGGGCGCCCTGGCGCCAGAACAGGTCCGGCGCCAGTACCACGTAGCCGTCGGCCGCGTATTGCTCGGCGACGGCGCGGATGTGAGCGTTGACGCCGAAAATCTCCTGTATCAGGACGATGCCCGGGCCACTGCCGGTGCGGGGCAGTGCCAGGTAGCCCTGGAAGGTGCCGTCGTCGCCTTGCACGTCGATCCAGCGGGAATTGCTGTCCATTTCTTCTCCTTGTGATGCGGGTTGAGGGTCGAAAGTATAGGCCAGCACGGAAGGACATGGCGCGCCACTGTCGGGGTTGACAGGCTGGGTTCGTCCCGTGCGGCGGCCGCCTTAAACCATGCTACCCTTGGTTTCCGAACCATTGTCGAACCATCGTTTGTCAGGGAGGCACAAATTTCCGACAAGCATACGCCCCGACGGTCCGTGAAGCGCCTGCCGACTGCGGCAATGCTGGCGCTGCTTTGCGGATCGGTCCTGACGGGCCTGCTGTTCACCGGTGTCAGCCGGCTCGAGCAGGACCGCATCATGCTCGCGTTCACGCAGCGCGCGCACGTGCGGGAGTTTGCGCTGAAGGAAGGCATCACCAACGCCATCGACGGCCTGCGCGCCGTCAACCAGCTGTTCGTCAGCCAGCCCCGCGTCAGCCGCGATGAATTCCGCCGTTTCACCAAGCCGCTGCTGGAACGCTATCCGTATGTGCTGGGCTTTTCCTTCATGCGCTTCATCGGCCCGTCCGAACGGGCCGCGATGGAAGCATCGCTGGGCCAGTTCCGGCCGGGCGCCCGGGTAACGGAATTTCGCGAAGGCCACGTCGTCCCGGCGGGCAACCGGGAACGTTACCGCGTCATCGAATTCATCGAGCCGCTGACAGGCAACGAGGCGGCGCTGGGCCTGGACTCGCTGTTCTCGTCGGCCGACGAAACCGTGCGCACCCATGCCTACGACACGGGCCGGCCGGGCGCCAGTCCCCTCGTCACGCTGGCCCAGCACCGCACCGCCGTCGGCATGCTGATCTCGATGCCGGTCTACCGCTTCAACACGCCGCTGCCGGACGTCCAGGCGCGCCGCGCGGCCCTGGTGGGCGAGACGGCCGTTACCCTGCTGCCCGGCGAGATGGTCAGCAAGATCCTGATGTCGGCCGGGCTGCACCACGTGCACCAGCAGGAAAAGCGCATCCAGGGCATCGGGCTGCACGTGTACACGGATGCCAACCGATCGCCCGCCTCGCTGGTGTATTACGCGCCGCCGCCGGAGCGGGGGCTGACCACCATCGGCAAGCCGCTCGCATGGCTGTATCCGGCCACGCCGGCGCCGCTCGACGTACCGCTGGAAGTGGCGGGCCGCACCTGGCACGTGGTGGCCAGCATGAGCGACGACGTCACCGTGGCGGACCACATGGCGTCGCTGTCGACGCTGGCGCTGGGCCTCGTCACCACCTTGCTGGGCACGGCCTATGTGCACGCACTGGCCACGCGCAACCGCGCCATCGGCTGGCGCGTGCAGGAACGCACGGCCCAGCTGGACGAAGCGAACCGCGCGCTGCGCCTGCGCGAACGGGCCATCGAATCGAGCCGCAACGCCATCCTGATGGTGGCGGCACAGGACGACTACCCGATCGTCTACGCCAACCCCGCATTCGAGCGCAGCACGGGCTACACGGTGGCCGAGGTGATGGGACGCAATCCGCGCCTGCTGTACCGGGACGATGTCGACCAGCCCGGCGCCGAGACCATTCGCAGTGCGTTGCGCGAGCAGCGCGACGGCCACGCCGTGCTGCGCTACTACCGCAAGGACGGCACCCTGTTCTGGAGCGAGACCTATGTGTCGCCGGTGCGTGACGAGGAGGGCAAGGTAACCCACTTCGTCGCCGTCCAGCACGACATCACGGCGATGAAGGCCTACGAGACGGAGCTGCATCACCAGGCCACGCACGACGCGCTGACCGGCCTGCCGAATCGCGCGCTGCTGCAGGACCGGCTGCAGCAGAACATCGCCCAGGCGGCCACGCGCGGCCACAGCCTGTGGGTAGTGTCGATCGACCTGGATCGCTTCAAGTTCACCAACAGCCGCATCGGCCACAAGGCCGGCGACCGGCTGCTGCAGCAGATCGCCGAGCGCCTGCAGGCCGCCGTGCGGCCGGTCGACACGCTGGCGCGGCTGGGCGGCGACGAATTCGCCCTGATCCTGCTGCCCGAGGAAGGCGTGCGCCGGCCCGCGGCCGACCAGCTGCAGCGCGTGCTGGCCAGCCTGGACAAGCCGGTCCTGCTGGATGACAAGGAGCAGTTCATCGTCGCCAGCGCCGGCGTGGCCGTGTATCCGGACGACGGCACCGAACCGACCGTGCTGATGGAGCGGGCCGATATCGCCATGTTCCGCGCCAAGGAACTGGGCGGCGACAACTACAAGTTCTACACGCGTGCCATGCGCGAACAGCTGGGCGAGCGGGTGCAGATCGAAAGCGCGCTGCGGCGGGCGCTGGAACGGCACGAGTTCGTGCTGTACTACCAGCCCCAGGTCGATATCGGCACGGGGCGCATTGTCGGCATGGAAGCGCTGATCCGCTGGCAGCATCCGGAAATGGGCATGGTGGCGCCGGCCCGCTTCATTCCGCTGGCCGAGGAAACCGGCATGATCCTGCAGATGGGCGCGTGGGTGCTGCGCAGCGCCTGCCAGCAGCTGCGCACGTGGCAGTGCGAGGGGCGCCGCAACCTGCGCGTGGCCGTGAACGTGTCGGCGCGCCAGATGGCCGAGCAGGGTTTCGTCGGCAGCGTGGCCGACACCCTGGGCGAGGCCGGCATCGAGCCGTGCTGCCTGGAACTGGAGCTGACGGAGAGCCTCGTGATGAACGATGTCGAACACGCCGTCACCGTCATGCACGAACTGAAACGGTTGGGCGTGAAGCTGGCCATCGACGACTTCGGCACGGGTTACTCCAGCCTGGCCCACCTGAAGCGCTTCGCCATCGACGTGCTGAAGATCGACCAGGCCTTCGTGCGCGACCTGACGGTGGACCCGGACGACGCGGCCATCGTCACCACCATCATCGCGCTGGCGGCGAACCTGAACCTGGAAGTGATCTCGGAAGGCGTCGAGACGCTCGACCAGCTGTCCTTCCTGCGCGAGCACGGCTGCCACCAGATGCAGGGCTATTACTTCAGCCGGCCCGTGCCCGCCGTCGCCTTCGGCGCCGTGCTGGCCGAGAACGAAGCCCAGCTGGCCGCGGGCGGCACCGTGCCGCTGGGGGTGGCGCTGTACCGTTAGGGTGCCTTGTCGTCGGCCTTCGCGCCGTGCTCCGTTGCCTTGGATTTCGGTCCATCCAGGGCCTGGAGCAGCGCCTTGTGGAACTGCTCCGGATCTTCCATTTGCGGCGCGTGGCCCATGTTCGGAAATTCCACCAGCTGCGCCTGCGGGATGCGCCTGGCGGCCTCCTTGCCCAGCACCTTGTAGTTGCCCAGTTTGGCCTTCACTTCCGGCGGCGCGATGTCGCTGCCGATGGCGGTGGTGTCGCCGTCCCCGATCATCAGGGTCACCGGCACTTTCAGGTTGGGGAACTCGTGCACCACCGGCTGGGTGTAGATCATGTCGTAGATCAGCGCCGAGTTCCACGCCACGATCTGGTGGCCCGGCCCTGCGTTCAGGCCGGCCAGCATGTCCACCCACTTTTCGTATTCCGGCTTCCAGCGGCCCATGTAGTAGGTGTTCTTCTCGTACGTGCGCACGCCGTCGGCCGTCAGTTTCAGCTCGCGCTCGAACCACTGGTCGACGCTGCGGTAGGGCACGCCCAGCGCCTTCCAGTCCTCCAGCCCGATGGGGTTGACCATCACCAGGTGCGATACGGACTGGGGATTCATCAGCGCCATGCGCGTGGCTAGCATGCCGCCGGTGGAGTGGCCCAGCAGCGCCACTTTGGTCGCGCCGATCTTCTTCAGCAGGGCCATGGTGTTCTCGGACAGCTGCTGGAAGCTGTACTGGTAGTGGGGCGGCTTGGTCGACGCGCAGAACCCGATCTGGTCCGGCACGATGACTCGCCAGCCGGCCGCCGCCAGTGCCGCGATCGAGCGCTCCCACGTGGCGCCGCAGAAGTTCTTGCCGTGCAGGAGGACGATGGCCTGGCCGTTGGCATTGGCCTTGGGCTTGACGTCCATGTAGGCCATCTTCATCGTCTGGCCCTGCGAATTGAAGCGGAACTGCTGCAGCGGGTAGGGGTAGCGAAAGCCCTGCAGTTCCGGGCCGTAGGCGGCCGCGGTGGCCGTGGCACTGCCGGCGGTCGCAAGGGCCGCGGCGAGGAGAAGTCGGTACATGGTGGGAGCTCCGGGTTGTCGAAGTGCCAAATATAGAGCAAAAGCGACAGCATTGCCGGTTCGCTCGAGCGATCATTTCCACGCTTTTCACGCTGAAATCGACCCCGTTGCAACGAACAGTTCCGCCTTTGTAGCCGGAACAGAGTAAACTACGCCCTTTCTGTCGCATGGGGCGATTCGAACAATAGGGAACCTGCACCACCATGAGCCGGCGTCGTTCCCGATAATTTTAGCGAGAACCGCGATGACTGCAACAACCCAGGAACCCATTCTGTTTACCGACCTCAATCTCAGCCCCGCGCTGATCAAGGTCCTGAAGGAGGTCGGCTACGAACAGCCGTCGCCGATCCAGGCCGCCACGATTCCCCACCTGCTGAACAACCGCGACGTGCTGGGCCAGGCACAGACGGGCACCGGCAAGACGGCCGCCTTCGCGCTGCCGATCCTGTCGCGCATCGATATCCGCCAGACCTCGCCGCAGGCGCTGGTGCTGGCACCGACGCGTGAGCTGGCGATCCAGGTGGCCGAGGCCTTCCAGCGCTACGCCGCCCATATTCCGGGCTTCCACGTGCTGCCGATCTACGGCGGCCAGAGCTACGGCCCGCAACTGTCGGCGCTGCGCCGCGGCGTGCACGTCGTCGTCGGCACGCCGGGCCGCGTCATCGATCACCTGGACAAGGGGTCGCTCGACCTGTCCAAGCTGAAGACCCTCGTGCTGGACGAAGCGGACGAGATGCTGCGCATGGGCTTCATCGACGACGTCGAGCGCATCCTGAAGGAGACGCCCGAGTCGCGCCAGACGGCGCTGTTCTCGGCCACGATGCCTTCGCCGATCCGTCGCATCGCCAACACCTACCTGAACGACCCCACCGAAGTGACGGTGGCGGCCAAGACCGGCACGGCGGAAAACATCCGCCAGCGCTACTGGCTGGTATCGGGCATGCACAAGCTGGACGCGCTGACCCGCATCCTGGAAGCCGAGCCGTTCGACGGCATGATCATCTTCAGCCGCACCAAGATCGGCACCGAGGAACTGACCGAGCGCCTGCAGGCGAGAGGCTTCTCGGCCGCCGCCATCAATGGCGATATGCAGCAGGCCGCGCGTGAACGCACCATCGGCCAGCTCAAGGAAGGCAAGATCGACATCCTGGTCGCCACCGACGTCGCCGCGCGCGGCCTGGACGTGGACCGCATCAGCCACGTCGTCAACTACGACGTGCCCTACGATTCGGAGAGCTACACCCACCGCATCGGCCGCACGGGCCGCGCCGGCCGCAGCGGCGAAGCGATCCTGTTCATCACGCCGCGCGAGCGCACCTTGCTGAAGTCCATCGAGCGCGCCACGCGCCAGCCGATCAAGCAGATGGAACTGCCGTCGCTGCAGGCCGTCAACGACGTGCGCATCGCCCGCTTCAAGGACCAGATCACGGAAACCCTGGCCCAGGGTGGCCTGGAATCGTTCCAGCAGCTGGTCGAGCAGTACGAGCAGGAACACAATGTGCCCGCCACGGAGATCGCCGCTGCCCTGGCCATGATGGCACGGGGCAATGCGCCCCTGCTGCTGGACAAGAAGGCCGAGAAGGGCTGGCATGAAGACGGCGTGCGTCCGGAACGGGCCGAGCGCCCCGACCGGGGCGACCGCGGTGATCGTTTCGATCGTCCTGATCGTCCGGATCGCCCCGAGCGCCCGCGTGCCGAGCGTCCCGAACGGGCCGACCGTCCGGCGCTGCCGAAGAAGGAGCGCATCGCCCGTGAACCGGATGCCGGCATGGCGACCTACCGCATCGAAGTGGGTTATGAAGACGGCGTCAAGCCGGGCAATATCGTCGGTGCCATCGCCAACGAAGGCGGCGTCGATTCCAAGTTCATCGGCCGCATCGAGATCTTCGAGGACTACACGGTGCTGGACATGCCGGCCGACCTGCCGGCCGAGACGCTGCAACTGCTGACGGGCGTGCGCGTCGCCGGCCGCATGCTGCGCATCCGCCGCGATGGCGATGCCCCTGCCGAGGTGGTGGCATCCGCCCCGGCACCGGCGCGCAAGCCGGCCGAACGCAAGGCCGAGCCGAAGAAGGCCCTGGATGCGGTGGTGGAATCGGCGCTGACGGAAGAGGAAGCGCCGGCCAAGAAGAAGAAGGAGAAGCCGAACAAGGTCAATATGCCGATGCGTCCGTACCGCATCGAGGTGGGCGCCAACCACGCGGCCACGCCGTCGAACATCGTCGGCGCCATTGCCAACGAAAGCGGCCTGGAAGCGCGCTACATCGGCCGCATCGAGATCTTCGACGACCACTCCGTGCTCGAAATGCCCGATGGCATGCCCGATGAGATCTTCAAGCACCTGGGCAAGGTGTGGGTCGGCGGCCAGCAGCTGAAAATCAGCCTGGCCGACGCCATGCCGCCGGAGTCGAGCAAGCACACGCCACCGAAGAAGCCCGCCGGCGCCAAGCCCAAAGCCAAGCGCTGATCGCCGCCGTGCAGCGCCAGGCTCCCCGCACGGCGCTGCACGGCCA
The DNA here is from genome assembly GCF_009720835.1 of Pseudoduganella buxea. GTDB lineage: Bacteria > Pseudomonadota > Gammaproteobacteria > Burkholderiales > Burkholderiaceae_D > Rugamonas > Rugamonas buxea. The sequence goes on along the minus strand of NZ_WNKZ01000019.1, from coordinate 61,717 downwards.
CGGTGCTGCACTGCACCAACATGGCTAGCCCACCCCGCTAGTTGCCCGAAAACTGGTGTCAGGCACCGGTTTTTTTGCGACTTCACCATTGGCCCGGAATTTGCATAGACATCTGCATTTGCTCTCCACGAGGGAGGAACGGATGTCACTGCGTACCGATGTCACGATGGCGGCCAAGCCCCAGGCCGACCTGCTGCGAAACGACCTGCTCGACTATGCGGCGCCGCGCCGTACCGTACGGATCCTGTGGATCGATCCGGACCGGACCGGCGCCTACCTGTTCGACGTCGCCGGCAATGCCTGCGAGGCCGAGTTTGTGCGGCTGTCGACCTTGCAGGCCGACCTGGCCGAAGGGCGCGCCCAGCGGCTGGCCGAGGACCCCTACCTCGTCACCGGCAATGGCGAGCTGCTGCCGCCGCGCCATATCGAATTGCGCGAACGGGCCTGGCAGATCGTCGCCGAGCTGACGGCCTTCGAGCCTGCCATCTACCAGGCCCGCCGGCGCGGCCAGCTGATCGCCGACTACACGGCGCGCCACGGCATTTCCCATCCCACCATCTACCGCTACCTGCGCCGCTACTGGCAGCGCGGGCAGACGCCCAACGCGCTGCTGCCGGATTACTGCAATTCGGGTGGGCGGGGCAAGACGCGCGCGTCCACCGCCGGCGTCAAGCGGGGCCGCCCGCGCAAGGACGGCGCGCCGCCCGGCGTAAACGTGGATGAAGCGATGCGCCGCATCTTCCGCATCGCCGCCACCATCCACCTGGGCACGCGCATGTCGCGCCGCGCGCTGTATGACGCCATGCTGCGCGACTTCTTCTGCCGCCGCGATGTGAACGAGGCCGGGCGCATCGCCCGCGCCCCCGAGCCGGAGACGGCACCCAGCTTCGGCCAGTTCGGCTACTGGCTGGAGCAGGGCAGCGTGCTGCGCCAGCCGGAGCATCCGCTGCCGCTGGCGCCGCATGCGAACGTCGCGCAGCCCGGCAAACCCGGTGCCGCGTTCCGGCTCGATGCCGTGCGCGCCGATATGCAGCTGGTGTCGCGCGCGGACCGCGAACGGCTGGCCGGCCGCCCGGTGCTGTATGTCGTCACCGACATCTTCAGCGGCATGATCGCCGGCCTGCATGCGAGCCTGGAAGCGCCGTCGTGGCAGCAGGCCGTGATGGCGCTGTCCAACTGCGCCGCCGACAAGCCGCGCTTCTGCCAGCGGCACGGCCGCTCGCTGCCGGCACTGGACTGGCCGTGCCGCCACCTGCCCGAGCTGCTGGTGGTGCCGGGCGTGCTGCAGCCCACCGACGGTGGCGGCGCGCTGCGCAACAACTTCGGCGTGCGCTGCGTCAGCGGCACGGCCGACGGTGAAACACTGCCATGGCGCGCCGCGCTGGAACGCCGCTGCGCCTTGCTGCCCTTGCAGGCCGATGCCCTGTCGCCGCGACTGGGGCTGCTCGACGGCGCGCTCGATATCGGACAGTTCACGCGCCTGGCCATCGACGCGGCCATCGAACACAATCTTCAGCCCACGCCCGATGCGCCGGCGCCGTTGCAGCTGTGGGAGTGGGGCATGCAGCAGCGCGGAACGAGCCTGAAACAGTATCGGGAGGACCTGGTGCGCTGCCTGTTGCTGCCGGTGCACGAAGCGACCGTGACGGCCGAAGGCATCTGCCTGAACGGCGTCTACTACAGCTGCGTGCGCGCCGTCGAGGAACGCTGGTTCGAACGGGCCCGCCAGCGCGGCCGCTGGACGGTGCGGGTGGCCTGCGACACGGGCAATGTCGACTGCGTCTACCTGCTCGATCCCGCCACGCCGCTGCAGTTCCACCTTTGCCACGTGGCCGATCGCAGCCAGGCGCACCGGGCCCTGTCCGTGGCCGAACTCGCGCACCTGCCGGAGCCGGCACGCCTCGCCCAGCCGGCCGGCCAGCATGCCAGCTTCGAGCGCATCGTCTCGAGCCTCGTCGGCTAGCGGTCTCATTTCTCAAGTTCCTTCGGTGGGGTGATCCTACCCTTTTTCAACGCGCCTCCGGGCGCGTTTTTTTTCGCCATGGCGACGGCCTGCATCGCCATGGTGCGGCCAGGAACGATGGTGTTTGCTGACATGGACTTTGCCGCATGCGGCCCGGCCGAACAAAGTGCTTCCGCAAAGGACGTCATATTCCACAAGCCTTTCTTCGATTGCCGCCACGCACACGACGGCGGGAAGCGACTTAATTCCGATGTGCGAAAAGAGTGTTTTCGCAGTGTGCCGTGGCATACCGATTGCTTGGTACCTCCATGAAAGTGAAACGGATTTTCAACAGCGACATGGGGTTTCGATGGAGAGTGAAATGATGAAATCGGTGACACGGCGCGACTTCCTGTATCGCGCGGCTGCAGTGGGCGGCACGGGCCTGCTGCTCAACGCCATGAACGCCTGGGGCATGGGCATCGCCTCGACGCAGGCGGCGCCGCCGGTGCTGAGCGGCAGCGGCAAGGGCAAGTCGGTGCTCATCCTGGGCGCGGGGCTGGCCGGCCTGACGGCGGCGTATGAACTGAACAAGCTGGGCTACCGCGTGCAGGTGCTGGAAGCACGGGCCTTCGCGGGCGGTCGCTGCCAGACGGCGCGCAAGGGCTTCGAGCTGACGGAGCTGGGCGGCGAGACGCAGCGCTGCACCTTCGACGACGGCCAGTACATCAACCACGGCCCATGGCGCATTCCCTTGCACCACCAGTCCACCTTGCACTACACCCGCCTGTTCGACGTGCCGCTGGAAGTGATGGTCAACGATAACGACCACTCCTTCGTCTACCTGGAAAACGGCGGGCCCCTGGCGAAACAGCGCCTGCGCCCCGCCCAGATCAAGGCGGACATGCGCGGCCACGTCGCCGAGCTGCTGGCCAAGTCCGTGCAGGACCACCTGCTGGACAAGCAGCTGTCGGCCGACGACCAGCGCGCGCTGCTCGACTACCTGGCCCATGAAGGCCAGCTGACGGCGGGCGAGTTGCGCTACAAGGGCCGCACGGGGCGGGGCTTCGCCGTCAATCCCGGTGCCGGCATGAACCCGGGGCCGGGCATGCCGTCCGATCCCCTCGGCCTGTCCGAACTGCTTGCTTCGGGCGTGGGCAATGTGTACACGGCAGTGCAGGACTTCCCCATGCAGAACACCATGTTCCAGCCTGTCGGCGGCATGGACCAGATCCCGAAGGCCTTTGTAAAACGGGTGGGCCGCTTCATCCGCCATCACAGCGAAGTGCAGACCATCCGTCACGGCGAGAAGAACGTCACTGTCACATACAAGGATACCGGCACCGACAAGATCAATAGCGTGTCGGCCGATTACTGCCTGTGCACCTTGCCCCTGTCGGTGCTGCGCATGATCGATACCGACTTTTCCGACAAATTCAAGGGCTCCATCAAGGCCGTGGCCTACGCCCCCGTCGGCAAGATCGGCCTGCAGATGAAGCGCCGCTTCTGGGAAGAGGACGACCACATCTACGGCGGCCATGTCCTCACGGACATCAAGGGCATCAACACGATCTCGCTGCCGTCGTCGGGCTGGCAGAAGAAGAAGGGCGTCCTGCTGGGCTACTACAACTACCAGACGGCCGCCATCGAAACGAGCGCGCTGACGCCGGCCGAGCGGGCCGAATTCGCCCTCGCCGCGGGCGAGAAGATCTTCCCCGCCTACCGCGAGTCGTTCGATAGCGCCTTCTCCGTGGCCTGGCACCGGGTCCAGTACAACCTGGGCGGCTGGGCCGAATGGACGGACGAAAGCCGCAAGGCGGCCTACCCGGTGCTGCTGGAAGGCGAGGGCCGCGTGCTCCTGGCCGGCGAACACCTGAGCTACCTGACGGGCTGGCAGGCCGGCGCCATCGAATCGGCCTGGCAGCAGCTGGCCCGCATTCACGAAAGGGCCAGCGCATGAAGCGCCTACCTTCCATCCTGGCCGTGCTGGCGGCGCTGGCCATACACGGCGCCGCCATGCCGGCATGGGCCGCCGACAGTGACGGCAGGACCATCTTCCAGAAGAACTGCGCGGCCTGCCACCAGGCCACCGGCAAGGGCATTCCCGGCGCGTTTCCACCGCTGGCCGGCAGCGCTTTCGTGCAGGGCCCCGTGGTGGAACCGGCCACGGTGCTGCTGAAGGGCCGCGGCGGCATGCCGGACTTTTCCACCAGCCTGTCCGACGCCGACCTGGCCGCCGTGCTGGCCTACGTACGCACCAGCTGGGGCAACAAGGCCGACGCGCCGGACGAGCAGCAGGTCGCGGCGCTGCGCGCGCAATTGCAGGCGCCGAAATTCGCCGCCGGCCAGGTCACCAACAAGCACTGAACAAACACCGAACCAATGCTGCACAACCCTGAAAGAGCCACCATGAAAAAGACCCACATTGCCGCCGCCTTGCTCGCATCGAGCCTCGCCACCGCCGCCGGCGCCCAGGAGATCGTGCGCCACAAGATCCCCGGCTCCGATTTTCCCATCGCGCAGGCCGTCACCGTGCCGGCCAACGCCACCATCCACTTCATCAGCGGTCAGGTGCCGCCCGTGGTCGACAAGGCGGCCAACCCCGATTCGCTGGCCGCCTACGGCGACACGAAAACCCAGACCGTGGGGGTACTGAAGAAAATCGACGAGATTTTGAAGTCGATGCACCTGGCGATGGGCGACGTCGTCAAGATGCAGGTCTTCCTGGTGGGCGATCCGGCCAAGGGCGGCCGTGCCGACGTCAAGGGCTTCATGGAAGGCTACACGCAGTTCTTCGGCGCGGCCGCCGCGCAGCCGAACCTGCCGGCACGCGCCGTGATGCAGGTGGCGGGCCTGAATTCGCCCGGCTGGCTGGTCGAGATCGAGGTCACCGCCGCCAGGAAATAGTCGCCATCGCGCGCTGTCGCAGCACCCCGGTTTCTCCCTCTTTACCAGAAAAAAAGGACTAGCAATGCACAAGGCCATCATCACATCGGGCGCCGCCGCCATGTTGCTGCACTCCGGATTCTCCCTCGCCGCCCCCGAAGCCGCCGCCGATCCCCAATCGGAAAGCATGGCCGGTGCCGCCGGCGCGCCCGTCGCCGTGGGCGCCGTCATCGTTACCGGCACCCGCGCCAGCGGCCTGAAGGCGGAGAACAGCGCCTCGCCCATCCAGGTGCTGGACGCCGCTTCGCTGCAGCGCACCGGCCAGCCCGACCTGATCCAGGCCATCGCGCAGAACATCCCGTCGTTCACGGCGCAGGCCTTCGGCGGCGACACCGCCAACCTGACATTGTCGGCGCGCTTGCGGGGCCTGTCCCCGAATAACACGCTGGTGCTGGTGAACGGCAAGCGCCGCCACGGCACCGCCAACCTGGCCGTGCTGGGCGGGCCTTACCAGGGCGGCGCAGCGGCCGACCTGAACTACATCCCCGTGGCCGCCATCGACCATATCGAAGTGCTGCAGGATGGCGCGGCCGCCCAATACGGCACCGACGCCATCGCCGGCGTCGTCAACATCATCCTGAAGTCGAACAACCAGGGCCTGTCGGGGAACGTCAACGGCGGCGGCTACGGCGACGGCGGCGGCACCACCGGCGACGGCACCGCCAACATCGGCTTCACGCCGATGGCCAATGCCTTCATCAGCATCACGGCCGAATCGCGCTACCACGACTACAGCGACCGTGGCGGCATCGACCCGCGCGTGCTCGATGCGAACAACCTGGCCAACCAGCCCTTGCTGCAGGCGCCCGGCTACCCCTACCTGAACAAGATCTCCGGCGACGCCCAGTACCACCTGCACACCCTGGCCCTGAACAGCGGCTACGACATCGACGACGACACGTCGCTGTACCTGTTCGCCACGGCCGGCCACAAGCGCGCCCGCGCGCACGAGAACTACCGCATGCCCAGCCGCCTGCCGGCCGTGTACCCGCTCGGTTTCGATCCGAAGGAAACCATGAAGGAAACCGACTATGCCGTCACGGGCGGCATCCGCGGCAAGGCCGGCGGCGCATGGAACTGGGAGCTCTCCACCACCTACGGCCGCGACAAGGCCAGGATCGGTGTCGAGGACACGGCCAACGTCTCGCTGTACAACGACACGGGCGCGACGCCCACGGTGTTCTCGGCCGGCGAATTCATCGCCAGCCAGTGGACCAATAACGTCGACGTCAGCCGCGAGCTGGACATGGGCTGGGCCAAGCCGTCCACCTTCGCCATGGGCCTGGAACACCGTGTCGACCGCTATGAAATCGTGGCGGGCGACCCTGGCTCGCGCTACAAGGAAGGCTCGCAGTCGTATCCGGGCTTTTCGCTGACGGACGCCGGCAAGCACGATCGCAACAACAAGGCCATCTACGCCAACTTCATCAGCTTCCCGCTGGCCGGGCTGACGGTCGACCTGGCCGGGCGCTACGAGCACTTCAGCGATTTCGGCAAGGCCAAGGTGGGCAAGCTGACGAGCCGCTACGACTTCACGCCCACCGTGGCGCTGCGCGGCACCTACAGCAACGGCTTTCGCGCACCGACGCTGGCGGAGCAGTACTACTCGGCCACCAACGTCTCGCCCACCAGCGCCTTCGTGCAGCTGGCGCCCAATTCCGCCGGCGCCAGGCTGGTCGGCATCGACGGCCTGAAGCCCGAGGCATCCACCAACCTGTCCGCCGGCATCGTGCTGAACCCGGCCAGCAATATCTCCGTGACGATCGACGCCTACAAGATCAGCATCCGCGACCGCATCGTCGGCAGCGGCGCCCTGTACGGCTCGGGCGGCGCCGTCAACTCGCCGGCCGTGGTGGCGGCTATCCTCGCCAACGGCAACGTGCTCGACCCCACCGTCAGCGAGACGGGCATCAACATCTTCTCGAACGCCGTCAACACGCGCTCGCGGGGCATCGAGATGGTGGCGACGATGAACAGCAACTACGGCGATCTGGGGCGGGTCGACTGGTCGGTGGCGGCGAACTACAACCAGGTGCGCGTCACGAAGATCAACCAGGCCCCGACCCAGCTGGTGCCGCAGACGCTGCTGGACCGCAATGCCATCTCGAACCTGGAGACGGCGTCGCCCCGTGCGCGCGTCAACCTGGGCGCGCTGTGGAGGCTGGGCCAGTGGACCGTCAACCTGCGCGAAGCCATCTACGGCAAGTCGTACAACTGGGAGTCGCCGGACGGCGGCGTCTTCTTCAAGAACGCGATCGGCACGGCAGCCGTCACGGACCTGGAGCTGAGCTACAAGGTGAACAACCACTGGACCGTCACGGCCGGCGCCAATAACCTGTTCAACAAGTACCCGGACCAGGTCAATGGCGACCTGCTGGCAACCTACCGGGCGGACCTGAACAATGCGGCCGTGACGATCTACCCGTCGTTCTCGCCGTTCGGCATCAACGGCGGCTATTACTACGCGCGCGCCAGCTTCAAGTTCTGATCGGGAGCATGGCGGTGACACGGCAGGGCAGGGCGCGGTATGCTGCGCTCTGCCCTGTTTTTTTTCAAGGATGCCATGTTCAAGCCTTTCCGCCATTCGCTGCTGGCCGCGGCCACCCTGGTCGGTGCCGCCGGCGCCGCCGCTGCGCCGATGACCTTGCAGGACTACCTGGCCCTGTCAGGCCCGCAGCCCGATGCCCGCATCGCCTATGGTCCGGCGCCGTCCCAGTTCGCGGAACTGTTCCGCCCCGCGGGCAAGGGCCCGTTTCCCGTGGTCGTGCTGGTGCATGGCGGCTGCTGGACCGTGGAGTTCGGCGGTATCGGGCAGATGCGCAATATGGCCGGTGCCCTGAAGGCGCAAGGCATCGCCGTGTGGAACGTGGAATACCGCCGGTACGACGAAGCGGGCGGCGGCTACCCCGGCATGTACCAGGACATCGCCACGGCGGTCGATCGCCTGAAGGACGCGGCGGCCGAACACCGGCTCGACCTGCAGCGCGTCGTCGCGGTGGGCCACTCGGCCGGTGGCCACCTGGCGCAGTGGGCCGCGTCGCGCCACCGCCTGCCGGTGTCGAGCCCGGCCTGGGTGCAGGCGCCGCTGGCGCTGCCGACGGTAATCAGCCTTGGTGGCCTGGCCGACCTGCGCCTGCAGGCGGCGCTGATCAAGAGCAGCTGCGAACGCGACACCGTGCAGCTGGCCGGTGTGCCAAGCGCTGCGCGCCCGGACGTCTTCGCCGACACATCGCCGGCCGAGATGCTGCCGGCCGCCATCCGCACGGTGCTGATCCACGGCGAGCACGATACGGTCTCGCCGCCATCGACGGGCACGGCCTACGCCGAACGCGCCCGCGCCGCCGGCGATGCGGCCGAAGTCATCGTGCTGCCAGGCGCCAGCCACTACGACGAAGTGTCGGCCCAGTCGCCAGCCTGGGGCATCGTCGGGCGCGAAATCCGCAAGGCACTTGGGTTGCCGTAAGCTTGCCGCACGCCGGCGTCAATACTCGTCGTACTTGCGCGCATCCCCCCGCACCTGCGCGACCGGGTACTTCTCGGCATTCAACGCCAGCTTTTCCAGCGCGGCGGCACGCAGGTCGACGTCGGTCCGGTCGGCCAGCTGCACCAGGTACAGCAGCACGTCGGCCAGTTCGTGGCGGATGCCTTCGCGCTTGCGCTCGTCCAGTTCTTCCGGCGCTCCCGTTGGCAGCCACTGGAAATGTTCGGCCAGCTCCGCCACTTCGACCGACAGGGCCATTGCCAGGTTCTTCGGCGTGTGGAACTGCTGCCAGTCGCGCTCCGCGGCAAAGGCGCGGGTCAGGTCGCGCAGCTGGGTCAGCGTGTCGGCCGGCGCGGTGCTCATGGCAAGGTCTTGGCCATGAAGACGGACAGCGGGTCGTCCGGATAGTCGCCGAACGCGCCCCGGTGCTTGTATCCCAGGCGTTCATACAGGGCCAGCGCTTCGGGCATCGTCGGGCCGGTTTCCAGCATCAGGGAGCGGCAGCCCTGGCCGCGGGCGGCGTCTTCCAGCGTTTCCAGCAGGCGGCGGGCCACACCCTGGCCGCGTGCGGCGGGACGCACGTACATCCGTTTGACTTCGCCGAAAGCCGGCGTGACGACGATGGCGGCGCAGCCGAGCGGGGCGCCGTCGGTGGCGCGGGCCACGGCGAACAGCACGTTCGGCTGCGTCAGCGACGAGATGTCCAGCGCATACACGTTCTCGGGCGGATAGAGCGAATACAGGTAGGTGTCCAGTTCCTCGATCAGCGCGTGGACGTCCGGCTGGTCGGCGGTTTCGAAGGCGATCTGCATGGTTTTGGCGGGTGTTTTCAGATAATTATTTGGTGGCCCTGATGGTATCATCCCCGCGCCGCCCGGGGCAGGCCGGGGGCTGGACACTCACAAGGACACCATGAAAACGCTACTCTCCCAAGCCCTGGCGCTGGCCTTCGGCGCCACGCTGCTGACCGGCATACCCGCTGCCGGCGCTGCCGTAGCCGTGCCGGGCACCCGTGCGGACAATGCCTGGCTGTCGCAGGCCGATGCGCAGGCGCGCTCCGCACGCGTGTCGAACGTGGCCTACCAGCTCGACTTCACGCTGACGGGCAAGGAGACCTTTGCCGCCACGACGACGCTGCAGTTCGACCTGAACGACGCCGGCACGCCGCTGACGGTGGACCTGGACAAGGCCACCATCAAGTCGCTGACCGTGAACGGCAAGACCGTCACGCCGCAGTACAACAACTGGTTCATCACCCTGGCCGCCGGCGACCTGAAAACGGGCCGCAACACGGTGGTGGTCAGCTTCGAGCGCCTGCACAGCACCAATGGCGAAGGGCTGCACCGCATGGTCGACCCGGTCGACGGCCGCGTCTACACCTACTCGCATTTCGAGCCCGCCGCGGCGCACCAGATGTTCGCGTTGTTCGACCAGCCGGACCTGAAGGCGACCTACCAGGTCAACGTGACGGCGCCCGCCGACTGGACCGTCGTATCGACCACGCGCGAGAGCTCGGTGCAGGATGCGCAGGGTGCCAGGCGCTGGGTGTTCCCCGCCACGAAGAAGCTGTCGCCCTATAACTTCTCGCTGCATGCAGGACCGTACAAGGTGTGGGAAGACCACAGCGCGAAATACCCGATGCGCCTGTTCGCGCGCCAGTCGGTGGCGGCGCAGATCGACCCCGCCGTGTGGTTCAACTACACCCGCCAGGGCCTGGGCTTCTTCGACGAGTACTTCGGCATCCCTTACCAGTTCGAGAAATACGACCAGCTGCTGGTGCCGGACTTCCTGTACGGCGCGATGGAAAATGCCGGCGCCGTCACGTTCGCGGAGGCGCGCTTCCTGCACAAGGACAAGATGACGACGGCGCAGCGCCACTCGCTGGCCAGTGTCATCATGCACGAGATGGCGCACCAGTGGTTCGGCGACCTGGTGACGATGAAATGGTGGAACGGCCTGTGGCTCAACGAGAGCTTCGCTTCGTTCATGGGGACGCTGGGCACGGCCGAATCGACGGAGTTCAAGAACGCCTGGCAGTACTTCTACTCGAACGGCAAGACGAACGCCTACCGGCTGGACGATTCGCCAGGCACGCACCCGATCGAAGTGCCGGTGCCCACCACGGCCAACGCCTTCGACAATATCGACGCCATCACCTACGCCAAGGGCGCCTCCACCCTGAAGCAGCTGCGCCACCTGCTGGGCGAGGAAACCTTCCGCAAGGGCGTGCACAACTACCTCGTCAAGTACCAGTTCCAGAACGCACAGCTGGACGACTTCATCGGCAGCCTGGGCCAGGCCGCCGGCCGTGACCTGTCGCAATGGACGCAGCAGTGGCTGTACCAGCCCGGCGTGAACACCATCGCGGCGAACTACAGCTGCAAGGGCGGCAAGATCGACGGCTTCACCCTGGCGCAGACGGCGCCGCAAGCGCATCCCGTGCTGCGCGAGCAGCGCGTGCAGGTGGCCCTGATGCGCACGCAGGGCAGGGCGCTGGCGCTGGACCGCAAGGTCGCCGTCACGTACCAGGGCGCCAATACGGCGGTGCCGGAGCTGGTCGGCGCGGCCTGCCCCGACCTGGTCTATCCGAACTACGAGGACTGGGGCTTCGTCAAGGTGAAGCTCGATCCCCGTTCCTTCGCCACGGCACGCCGCGACGTCAGCAAGGTGGCCGACCCGCTGCTGCGCACGATGCTGTGGCAAAGCATGTGGGACGGCGTGCGCGACGGCGCGCTGCCGCTGAACGACTTCCTGCAGACGGCCCTGAACAATGCGCCGCGCGAGACGGACTACGCCTTGCTGGGCAATGTGCTGGACAAGGTGGAAGCCGGCCAGGCGTACCTGGAGAAGATGGCGCCGCGCGCGGCGTACACGAAGAAGAGTGCGCAGGCCCTGGAGAAGATGGCATGGCAGGGTGTGCAGACGGGTGCGGACGCGAACTTCCAGCGCCGCTGGCTGACCACCTACATCGAAGTGGCCGACAGCAAGCCGGCACTCGACCGCCTGGCCGGCCTGCTGGCCGGACACAAGCTGCCGCAGGGCCTGGCCATCGGCCAGGACGTGCGCTGGGCCATCGTCGAGCAACTGAACGAGCGCGATCACCCGGGCAGCGCCGCGCTGCTGGCGGCCGAGCAGGCACGGGACAAATCCGACACCGGCCAGAACGCCGCGCTGGCGGCCACCGTCGCCCGTCCCGATACGAAGGTCAAGGCCGAATGGCTCGCGCAGATCGGCGACACGCAATCGAAGCTGCCGTTCTCGCGCATCCGCACGGCGATGGAAAACCTGTATCCGCCATCGCAGGCGGCGCTGGCCGAACAGACGGCGGCGAGCCGCCTGGCGCGCCTGCCGGAACTGGACAAGGCCGCCGGCCCCGTCTTCATGCGCAGCTATGCGGCCACCCTGATCCCGGCCAACTGCACGCCGCAAAGCGTGCAGCGCCTGGCCGATGCGGCAGCAAGCCAGACCACGCTGTCGGCCGGCGCACGCCGTGCGCTGCTGGAGCGCCACCAGGAAGACGCCCGCTGCGTGGCCATCCGCGCCGCGCTGACGGTGCCGCTGGACTGAGCATTGTTACCGCAGTGATGAACGCCGGTCTTGCAGCCGGCGTTTTTTTTGCCAGCCGCAACCGAGCAGCCCCTCTAGAAAGAGACTGCGGAATTTGACCTGGATCAAAGTTGACAGAGGGACACAATCGCTAGCATGGCCCTTGTCCCTGGTGCTGCTCATCCGATATCGGTGCCGGACCTGTCCAACAACAAGAAAAGGTCAAACATGAAAGCGCCCATCCTCAACCCGCAGATAGACCGCGACCGCGTCCAGCTGTGGATCGTCGGCGGCGGCATCGCCGGCATGGCCGTCGCCGCGTTCGCGATCCGCGACGGCCACGTGCCCGCGGTGAACATCCATATCCTCGAAGAGACGGTGCTGCCAGGCGGCGCGCTCGATGGGGCGGCGGCGCCAGGCGAGCGGCATGCATGGGTCACGCGGGGCGGGCGCATGCTGACCGACGAGACCTACCTGTGCCTGTGGGACCTGTTCGAGACCATCCCCGCGCGCGACGATCCATCCATTTCCGTGCGCGAGGAATGCCGCCGCTTCAATGCCGACGTGAAGACGCATGCCCAGGCGCGGCTGATCGACAGCGCGCACCACGTCATCGACGCGGCGAAGCTCGGTTTCTCGGCCACCAACCGGGCCCAGATGCTGCGGCTGCTGGCGCTGCCGGAAGCACTGATCGGCAGCCGGCGCATCGACGAATTCTTCGACGAGCACTTCTTCCAGACGAATTTTTGGCGCATGTGGCGAACCACGTTCGCCTTCCAGAAGTGGCACAGCGCCGTCGAACTGCGCCGCTACTTCCTGCGTTTCGTGCAGGAGTTCCCCCGCATTCACACGCTGGCCGGCGTGAAGCGCACACGCTACAACCAGTACGATTCGCTGGTGGTGCCGCTGCAGCAGTGGCTGACGGCACAAGGTGTCGACGTGCGCTTCGGCACCCGCGTGACGGATGCCGAGTTCGTGACGCAGGCCGATGGCGGGCGCCGCGCCTGCCGCCTCGTCATCGAGACGGCGGCCGGCGGCGGCGAAATCGCACTGGGCGAGTCGGATCTTGCCTTCTTCACGCTTGGCTCGATCACGGCCGATTCCACCTATGGCGACAACGATACCGTACCGGCCCTGGTGCGCGACCGGCGCGACCATGGCTGGTCGCTGTGGCAGAACATCGCCCGCAAGGCACCGGACTTCGGCCGCCCCGCCGCCTTCTACGGTAACATCGACGAGCATAAATGGGAGTCGTTCACCTTGACGATGCACGACGACGTGCTGCTGCGCCGGATCGCCGCCAGCACGGGCAACGAGCCGGGCACGGGCGCGCTGATGACGTGGTTCGAATCGGGCTGGCACCTGTCCATCGTCGTGCCTTACCAGCCCCATTTCGCCGGTCTTCCCGCCGGCACGGCGACCTTGTGGGGCTACGGCTTCGACATCGACAGCGACGGCGACTACGTGAAAAAGGCGATGAGCGCCGCCACGGGCCGCGAGATCCTGACGGAGCTGGTGCGCCAGCTTGGATTCGACGACATCCTGGAACACGTGCTGGCGACCACCGATGTCACTACCGTCATGCTGCCGTATGCCTCGGCGCTGTTCGCCTGCCGCGCACCGGGCGACCGGCCGGCCGTGCTGCCGCAAGGGACGCGCAACTTCGCCTTCCTCGGCCAGTTCGTCGAGATGGAGGACGATGTCGTCTTCACCGTGGAGTACTCGGTGCGCTGCGCCATGCTGGCCGCTTACGCGCTGCTCGGCATCGAGCGCGAGATCCCGGACATCTACAACGGGCTGCTCGATCCGAAGGTGGGCTGGCAGGCGCTGGAGGTGGCGTTTCACTGAGCCCGGGTTCAGCGCAACACGTCGAACGCGAGCGCCAGGGCCAGGCTGGCGAAGATCGCGGTGCCCAGCCGCCGTGCCCAGGCTCGTTCGATGCGCGGCTCGGGCGCATCGCCATGGCGGCTGGCGCCCGGTGTGCCGGGCACGAACAGCAGGCACCCGAACAGCGCCAGCCCGACGAAAGGGAGGAACAGGCCCGCGGCCAGCCACAGGGGCCAGCCGATGTCCTTCAGCCGGCCGATGCCGGCCAGCCCCATGGCGGCAATGGTCGCCGCCCAGGCCACGCCCATGATGACGGTAGTCCCGGTCATGGCTAGGGAAGGAAGGTGCATGGCCAGCAGCATTGCCGCCATGACGGCGACCCCGGTCGCGACCATCGACAGGCCGAAGCGCAGCCGGCCGATGCGGGGCGGCCAGGCCTGCGGGACGTGCATGAAGGGGAGGGTGTGCGGCATGGCTTTCTCCTGGAACGGGTGAAAGCCGATCATCGCCCCGGCACGGAGCGGGTGCGATGATCCATCCTAAGCGCCTGGCCGAAAGCGCCTGCGCGGTGAAAGGACGTTTGACTCAGCGCTGCGGCAATGGATACGTCGCCGGGCTGACGTTGCCGTCCTTGTCCACCGCCTGCACGCCGAAGAAGACATTGTCCTTCGACAGCTCGCTGCGGAACGCGGTCACGTTGCCGACGAATTTTGCGCCCTGCCAGTTGGCCGCCGTCGTCTCGCGCCACACGACGCGGTAGCCGGCCAGGTCCGGCTCCGTGTTGGGCTGCCAGGCCAGGTCGGTCTTGTTGTCCAGCTTCGCCGTCAGCACCTTGACGTCGCGCGGGGCGGCCGGCGCCAGCGCCAGCGAGGCCAGCGCGGCGGCGTTGATGCGTGCGACCTTGGCCGTGTAGTCGACGTCGACGAATTCGATCAGGTCGCCGAACTGGGTGCCGCCTTCCTTGCGCAGGTCCTGGTGCTGGTGCCGGAAGTCCTCGGCCGGTTCCGTGAAGCGCAGCGCCGCGAAGCCCTGTTCCAGGAAGGGGATATGGTCGCCGCCGCGCAGGTAGCGGTCGCGCCGCTGGATCACCGTCACCTTGAAGTCCTTCACGTAGCGTTCGCCCGTTTCCTTGACGTGGCGGGCCAGCTGGCGCGACGGCGAATCGTTCTCGCCGCCCGTCTGGATCAGGGTGCGCAGTGGCTCCGGCACTTCCTTCAACGCCGGGATGCCTTCGGCGAACAGGCGCACCTGCCTGTTATCGCGCTTGCCGTCCTCGTTGACGGAGCTGCCGATGATATCGTTGGTGAACATGCCGGCCACGTTCAGGTTGTTCTTGCGGGCCTGCTCGGCCCAGTGGCCGGCGCCGAACAGGCCCTGTTCCTCGGCCGCGACGGCCATGAAGACGAGGGTGGCATCGAACTGGTGCTTCGCCATCACGCAGGCCAGCTCCATCACGGCGGCCGTGCCGGAAGCGTCGTCGTTGGCGCCGGGCGCATCGCTGGTGTAGTCCATCACGTCGGAAACCCGCGAATCGTAGTGGCCCGACACGACATACATGCGCTCCTTCGACGCGGCCTGGCTGCCGGGCAGGGTGGCGACGACGTTGACGATCTCCGTCGGCCGCGACAGCCGCGGCGTCACGGGATGCACATGGCTGTCGAAGCTCACCTGCAGGCGCCCGGCGCCGCAGCGTTCCAGCTCGGCCTTGATCCAGCGCCGCGCCGCGCCGATGCCGCGCGTGTCCGATTCCGTTTCCGACATCGTGTGGCGCGTGCCGAAGCCGACCAGCTTCTCGATATGGCCGCGGATGCGCTGCGGCGAGATGTCGCGCACGATGGCGTCGATCTGGGCCTGGCGGGTGGGGCCGCCGGCGGTAACGGGGGCGGCGGCGGCCATCGCGCAGCTGCCGGCCAGCAGCAGGGCCAGTGGGGTTGTCGAACGTGGATGCATGGGTTTCCTTGTGCAGGTGATGGCGTAAGGTGTGGCTTGATGTGCGGCTCAAACAAGCTTGCATAAGCTTACCCGATTCCACGGCCGGCCGGCATTGCCGCGGCTGGGCTGCGCGCCTGCGCTAGAATGCGCGGTTCAACCCCATGGAACCACTATGACTTACGAAGAATACCTGGACGAAGTGACAACCCTGCTGTTCGAGAAATACAACCTGACGGAAAAGCAGGCCATCACGATGGTGATGCGGGCACAGGACGCCGAATTTTTCGTGCGCCACGACGACATCGAAGCGCTGCGCAATGTCGACCAGGCCCACGCCGACGCCAAGGCGCTGCATGCGGCGGCGCAGGAAGCCAAGCCGGCAAAACGAAAATAAGCCGGCGGCCCGGGTTTGGCCCGGGTTTGGCCCACGTCCTGCTCAGGTCTTGATCATGTCGTGGATGCTGTAGCTCATCACGGCCAGGAAGGCCACCAGGCCCAGATACAGCACGCCGTAGTTGATGCGGCTTTCCAGCTTGACGGTGTAGTAGCCCGGGTTCGGTCCCGGGTCGCCCCGCCATGCCGCCTGCAGCTGGGGAATGGCCAGCACGCCGACAAGGATCAGCATCGGGCTGGGACGGTAGAAGAACAGGGCCGCCAGCAGGGGCACGCCAATCAGCCACACCTTGGGCGAGATGATCGCCGTGATGCGGCCGCCATCCAGCGGCATCAGCGGGATCAGGTTGATCAGGTTGAGCATGCAGCCCGAGTAGGCCAGTGCCAGCAGCAGCTGGCTGTCGGTGTCGCGGGCGGCGAAGTAGCAGCACATGGCCGCCAGGGTGCCCGCCAGCGGGCCGCCGAAGCCGACATAGGCTTCCGTTTCCACGTCGTGCGGCAGGTCCTTCAGCGACACCCACGCGCCGACGAACGGGATCATGGCCGGCAGGCCCACGTCCAGCCCGCGCTGGCGGGCCGCCACGTAGTGGCCCATCTCGTGCACGAAGATCAGCAGCACGAAGCCGGCCGCATAGCGCCAGCCGAACACCCAGCTGTAGACGACCAGCGACAGCAGCATCGTGCCGCCCGTCGTCAGCAGCTTGCCCATTTTGCCGGCCGCGAACAGCCACAGGATGAGTTTGCCCATCGTCCTCAGCCGCGCTTGCCCAGGTCGACCTTGGACTTGCGGCCCAGAAGCTTGAAGAGCCAGCCACCGGCAGCCAGCAGGCCCACCAGCAGGATCTTCTTGAAGGCCAGTACCAGGGCGAACAGCTTGCCGAACAGGCCCAGCTTGGCTGCGGCGCCGCCGGCGATCAGGGCGGCAATGCCGTACTCGGCCACCTTGTCCGTCTTCTCGTCGAAGTCGGCATAGCGGTTGCCGGGCGTGAAATCGGAAAACGCCGTCACGTTCTTCATCTCGCTGCGCACCTGCGCGATCTGGTCCATGCCGGCCACGGCGTTCAGCACCAGCACGCCTTCGCGTCCCAGCACGCGCACCCCGTAGTTCAGGCCGTTCTGCGTGTCGCCTTCGCCGTGCAGTTCCTTGGCCCAGTACAGCTTGTGGGTGGCCTTGTCGTAATGCGGGGCTTCGGCCCAGCCGACCAGGGTCATCGGCTGATAGCCCTGCTTCTTGCGCTCCTCGTTCGATGCGGCGATGGATTCCTGCATGGACTTGAGCAGCTCGTCGTACTTGATGCTGTCGGCATCGTCGTCCTTGACGTGGCCTTCCTTTTCGTACGTGACGACCACGCCCCAGCCTTCGCGGCTCAGCGGATTGACGGCCGTCGGCACGATCATGCCCAGGGTTTCAATGCCGGGCGGATTGCCCCAGCCTTCCGTCAGCAGGCGGCCCGCGTCGGCCGGCGACAGGTAGCGAAAACCGGCCGGCAGGTCCAAGGTGGCGATATCGCCCGGCAGCGTGATTTTGCCTTGCTGGAATTTTAGCGAATCCAGCAATGCCGCGGCGGTGGAGGCGGATGCGGCGGCGGGTTCGGCAGGCGCGGCGGCCTGGACGGCAGCGGTCGTCAGCGCCAGGCACAGCATGGCGGAGAGGAGGGCTTTGATCAGCATGGGACTTCCCTGTGTGGTGGATTGTTGTCGTTATGGTTGTTGCGGCCGGGAAGCGCCGGCGGTCGTGCGGCCCGGCGCCGCCGGCTGGAATGCCGTCTGGGTTGCCGTGGTGCGAGAGACCGGCGCAAAGCTCACCGCCGGGCTGGTGTCGCCCACCTGGCGCATCATCACGGTCAGCGTGTTCGGATAGTCGAAGCCGGCGCCGGTCTGGCGGTCGACGACATAGCCGATCAGGCCGCCAACGATGACGTTGCCCCAGACATTTATATTGGCCCCCGATTCCACCCGCGACGTGCCCGCCAGCGCTTCGCGCTTGCAGTCCACCACAAGGTCGGCCGTGCTTTTGTGGATCGTGGCCGTACCCGGGCTGTTGAGGAACCACGTTCCGGTGTCGTTCGACAGGGTGCAGCCGATGCCGGCGACTTCCTGGTTGTTGAACACGGTGGTAACGGACAGCGGCTGCAACTGCTTGCCGGTGATGGAGGCACAACCGGTCAGTACGAGCGCAGCAAGCAAGGGGATAAATTTGAGCATGGGGAAGGTTCCTGTCGGGCGGCAGCAGTGTGACATTGCCAAATGGAATGATTCTAGAGAAGAATCGTGTCCGCAATCTCTCCGAATGTCACAAGCGCCGGAATATTATTGCAACGCAACAAACGTGGCGTAGATTGCATTGAGTTTCGTCGTAAAGCAACAACGCCACCCGAAAGTGGCGTTGGCATGCTGGCGTCTGCTGCGTGCTTAGAAGTAGTAGTTGCCCGAGATGCCGACGTGGTTGCCCTTGGCATCTTCATAACCACGGGCCTTGAACGTTTCGTTCACATAGCGCATCTTCATGCCGAAGTTCGGCGTCCAGAAGTATTCGGCTTCCAGCACGGCACCGGTCGAGTTGTCGAACTTGGTATCCAGGCCGGCGGCGGCGCCGCTGCTGGTCAGCTTCGCGCCATTGATGTAACGCACACCGCCGCCCACGCGCCACTGGGTGTTGATGTGGTAGTAGCCCAGCACTTCCACGGGGAAGCGGCGGAACCGGATGCTGCCATTGTCGGCATTGGTGTCGTCGATATGGAAGTTGACCGTGGCCTGCACGGAAACCTGCGGGCTGACGCGGTACTCGGCACCTGCGGTCAGGTACAGGCCCTTGCCGGCGCGGATATCCTGCGAATCGCCATTGGTGTAGCTGGCGGTGGCAAGCTCATCGCCGCCGCCGCTGAAGCCGGCGCCGGCCAGGAAGCGCACTGGCGCCGCGGCGGTGGCAGGGGTTTGAGCGTGGGCGGCGACCATCGTGGCAAGCAGGGTCGAGAAGGCGAATACGATTTTTTTCATGATTTAGCAATGGCACGGACCGGCAACAGGGATGGGGCGATAACGGCCATGCCGCTCGCGCCAGCTGAAAGCAATCCGGTGCCGTGGTTTTTAGTTTGATTGGTGCAGCGTTCGCCGAAGTACGCGAAACGCCTGGCTGAAGTGATGCGGCCGAATTGTATCAAAAGTAATCAAAATTGATAACAAGAAATTTCGAGAATGCCGGCCAGACGTTGTTGCCAAATAGAGGAACCAGGCACAAAGCCACCTCCCGGCGGTACAGGACGCTGTCCCGGCGAACGGTGGCCGTCCACAGGGAAGCATCAGCCAGGGTTCGCGGGTGCCCCCGGCGACCTCAGAACTTCGCCGCCAGGCTCATACCAATACTGCGCGGCGCAACCCGGTACCCCTGCACGATCGACGCCACCTGCGGATGCTGGATGATGGTGTCGTCGTCGAAGGCGTTCTTGACGAACACGCTCAGCTTGTAGCGGCCGAAAGCGGCGCCGCCGCTGAAGTCGGCGGTGTGGTACGACGGGCGTTCGTAGTCCGTCTGCTCGGGGTTGAGCGAACCCTTGCTGGGCCCGACCCACTGGATGCCGCCCGCCACGAACGCGCCGATGTCGCCGGCGACGACGAAGTTGTACTGGGCGCTGAGCGCGGCATTGTATTTCGGCACGCCCTGTACCTGGGCACCGCGCACCGCGCCGATGACGCCGTTGCGCACGCCTTCGTCGTTCGACAGTTCCGCGTTCACGTAACCGCCGGCCGCGCTCAAGGTCAGGCCGGGCAGGGGCTTGGCCTTGATGTCGATCTCGATGCCCTTGCTGACGGCATTGCCGGCGTTGGCGTTGTACGTGTAGGCGCAGGTGGGCAGGTAGACGCCTTGCTGGATGTTCTTCCACTTGACGTAGAACACGGAAGCGTTCACGGACAGGCGGTTGTTCAGGAAGCGCGACTTGCTGCCCAGCTCGTAGTTCCACAGGCTGTCCGGCGCATAGGTGGCAGGGCCTTCGTCGAGGCCGTTCGCCGCGAGGTCGTCACCGCAGGTGGTGGGCGGCACGAACACGTTCGAGCCGCCCAGCCGGAAGCCCTTGGCCACCGTGCCATAGACGGTGTGGGCCGGATCGACTTCCCACGTCAGCGCATATTTCGGCATGAAGGCCGTGGACGACAGGCGGGCGCTGCCCGTATTGCCGGCGCCCGCCAGGTACAGGCCGTTCTGCTGGTCCAGGGTCGACGTGCCTTTCAGGTAGCGGGCGCCCACCGTCGCGTGCAGCGCGGGCGTGAAATAGTAGTTCGCTTCGCCGAAGACGGAGTGCTGGCGCTCGTGATAGTGAAAGATGCCCATGAAGGCATTGTCGTTCGGGAAGGCGCCGGGGCGGGCGTCCGGCAACAGTGCCGGATCGCTGCTGCTGAAGCCGAAGCGGGCAAAGGTGTCGTTGACGCCGAAGATCGGGTCGTTCTCGTCGATATTCGTGTGCTGGTTGGACGTGTACAGTCCCGCCAGCCACGTCCATGCCGACACAGCCTGGTCATACGGGCGCGACGCCAGGCGCAGCTCCTGCGACACCTGGCGCACCCGGTTGTTCAGGTAGACGGCCGAAGGCAGGCCGGCAATGGCGTCGATCAGTTCCGGCGGGGCCGTGCCGCCGTCTTCCGTCGACGTCAAAAAGGTCGACAGCGAGTAGCTGTTGTAGGCCGAGCCGTTCTGGGTGCGGTCGAACTTGCGTTTGAAGTAGCTGGTGCTCGACGTCAGGTCGCCCCATCCCAACTCCCAGTTGACCAGCACCGTCGCCGTCTGCAAGGTGTCCTTGGACGGCTCGCGCACCTGCTTCTGCGCCTGGTAGCGGGGCAGCTCGATATTGAACGCCGAAATGTCCTTGGCATCGACCTTCTGGTAGTACACCGACGGCGTCACCGTCAGGGCCGCCGTGGGCTGCCATTTCAGTGCCACCCGCACTTCCTCATCGTCGACCCGGTTGATGTCCTTGGCCATGACGGCGCCGTTGCCGTCGACCTGGTCGATGAAGCCGCCGGCGCGCTGGGATTGCACGCCCACGCGCAGCGCCAGTTCGTTCGCCACCAGCGGCAGGTTGGCCACGGCCGAAGCCGAGTAATTGATGCCGCCGCCCCGCAGCGCGGACGTTTCGGCGTAGGTATTGAACTCGCGGTCCCGCAGGTCAGGCTCGTTCGGCACGAACTTGATGGTGCCGCCCATCGAACTGGCGCCATACAGCGTCGCCTGCGGGCCGCGCAGCACTTCGACGCGGTCGATGTCGAAGAACTTCGGCTCGACGGCGCCCATCGTATAGACATTGCCCACCGTAAGCGATACGTCGCCCAGGTAGATGCCCACCGTGGCCGCGCCCGCGCCCGAGCTGATGCCGCGGATCTCGATATTGGACGTGCCGGGCCCGGCGCCGCCATTGCCGGTGGCGGCCGTGAACGAAATATTGGGCACGACGCGCGTCAGGTCCGTGATGTCGTTGACGTGCTGCGATTGCAGCTGGTTGCCGCTGATGGCGGAAATGCTCATCGCCACCTTGGCCGGGTCTTCCTTGCGCTTTTGCGCCGTCACCGTCACTACTTCGATCTGGCTGTCCGGGGCCCCCTGCTGCGCGGCGCCGTGGGGCAGCAGCGCCGCCTGCACGCACATGGCGAGGAGCGAGCGGCGCAGCAGGACAGGGGGGCGAATTTTCATGGGCATCCTCATGGCGGGAAGAGCGCGACCCCGGCGGCAGGCCGGGCACGTATTGATTGGACAGCCGTCGATTGTAGCAACGCCTCCCGTCACTATTTCTGATTTTGCAACAATGTTGGATCGGCGCGACAGTCATTCACCGGCAGGCGCCGGCCCTTTGCCTGTGGCATGATAGGCAAGAAACTTCGACCGTTCCGGGAGATGTCCATGAAACCTTCGCGTGCCCTGCTGGCTTGCCTTGTTTCTTCCTTCCTTGCCTCGGCCTTGCCGCCCGCGCCGGCCCTCGCCGACGAAACCTGCAACTCGCCGTATATGGCCAACCTGATCAAGGGCCAGGAAGACTTTCTCCATGTCTGGACCCTGGGCGTGCCCGGCATGGGCGACGGCAACGACAAGCTTGTCACCGTCGACGTCAATCCCAAGTCGAAGAAATACGGCAAGGTGATCGACGTGCTGCCCGTGCCGGGCCGCGGCGAGGCCCACCACATGGGCTTTACGGACGACCGCCGCCATCTATGGGCCGGCCGCCTGGACGACAGCAAGATCTTCGTCTTCGACGTCGGCACCGATCCGGCCAGGCCGAAACTGGTCAAGACGATTTCCGACCTCGTCGGCAAAAGCGGTTATGTCGGCCCGCATACCTTCTACCCCATCCCCGGCCGAATGCTGGTGGGCACCCTGTCGAATGCCCGCGACCACGGCGGCGCGACGGGCCTAGTGGTGTACAACAACAAGGGCGAGTATGTTGCCAGCTATCCCATCCCCACCGCCATGCCCGGCGCGAAGGCGGATGGCTACGGCTACGATGTCGCCATCAATCCCGGCAAGAACGCCATGCTCACGTCCAGCTTCACGGGCCACAAGAACTACATGGCGGACCTGGGCAAGCTGATCGCCGATCCGGCCGCGATGAAACAGTTCGGCAACACGATGGTGCTGTGGGACTTCAAGGCCATGCGGCCGACGAAAGTCTTCGACACGCCGGGCGCGCCGCTGGAAATCCGCTGGTCGCTGAACGAGGGCGACAACTGGGCCATCACGGCGACGGCCCTCACGTCCAGGCTGTGGCTGATCCGGCAGGACAAGGCGGGGCAATGGCAGGCGCGCGACGTGGCGCCCATCGGCGACCCGGCCAAGACGCCGCTGCCCGTCGACATCTCCATCGCGGCGGACGGAAAGAGCCTGTGGGTGAACACCTTCATGGACGGCAAGACGCGGCTGTTCGACCTGCGCGATCCGGCGGCGCCGAAGCAGGTCTACGAAAAGGTCACGGGCAAGCAGGTCAATATGATCAGCCAGAGCTGGGACGGCAAGCGGGTCTACGTCACCAGCAGCCTGCTGGCGAACTGGGACAAGAAGGGTGCGGACAACGAGCAGTTCCTCAAATTGTTCAGCTGGGACGGCAAGGAACTGCGCGAGCAGTGGAAAATCGACTTCACCAAGGAGGCGCTGGGCCGCGCCCACCACATGAAGTTCACCGCCCGGCCGGCCGGCAGCGCACCCGTCGACAGCACCACCATCGCCGACCGCAGTGGGCCGCCCCGCTGATCACCGACTGCTCGCGCGCGCCATGCTCGGCGTGCTGGCCTGCCTCGGGCCACTGGACGCAATGGCTGCCGGACCGCCGCGCCAGCAGTTCACCGCGCCCGCGCCGGGTAGCTACCGCTTGGAGACCATCCAGCCGGCCGCCGATGGCGAAGTGCTGGACGCGGAAGGCACCGCCGGGCCGCTGCGCCGCTACACCACCGGCAAGGTCACGCTGCTCAGTTTCATGTACACGTATTGTGTCGACCCGGTCGGCTGCCCGCTCGTGTTCGATACCTTCTCGACCCTGCGCACGCGCCTGCTGGCCAACCCCGCCCTGGCCAGGCGCGTACGGCTCGTCAGCCTGTCCTTCGACCCCGGCAACGACACGCCGGCCGCGCTGCGGCACTATGCCGGCAATCTGGCAGCCCCCACCAGCGCACTGCGCTGGCACTTCCTCACCACCCGCAACGTCGCCCGCCTGCGCCCCATCGTCGACGCCTTTGGCCAGGACGTAACGGTCACCCTGGACGCGCAGGGGCGGCCGACCCGGCTCTACAACCACCTGGTGAAAGTGTTCCTGATCGACGCACGCGGCCAGGTGCGCGAAATCTATACGACGGCGTATCTGATGCCGGACGTGATCTACAACGATATCCGGACCTTGCTGATGGAGGGCGGGCGGCAGGGAGGGGGACCACACGGATGACCGAGGGCGAACCTGCTGACCGGTCGCATAGGCGGACATGAATCATCGCTCCCCCTGCTGGTCCAACGAATGCAGGCGCATTGACCTGCAATATTCAGGAGGACTCATGGTTAAGACTCGACATATCTCCAGCGCCATGCTGCTGTCCATCCTCGTCGGCGCAACCGCCGTGCAGCCGGCGCGCGCGCATTGCGATGGTATCGACGGGCCCGTTGTCACGGCGGCGCGGCAAGCGCTGGCGACAGGTAATCCGAATTCCGTGCTGATCTGGGTGAGGAAGGTCGACGAACCCCAGATTCGCAGGCTTTCGAGCAAGCGATGACGGTGCGCACATTGAGCCCGGCGGCGAGAAGCCTGGCTGACACCTATTTTTTCGAAACCCTGGTACGTGTCCATCGTGCTGGAGAGGGCGTTGCTTTCACTGGCCTGAAGCCTGCCGGCCGGGATCTGGGACCGGCCATTGCCACTGCCGACCAAACGCTCGGATCGGGCGATCCCAGTGCTTTGCTCAGGCTCCTTGACGAGAAGATGCGCACGGGCCTGCGCGATCGCTATCGTCAGGTTACAGCCGCGAAGTCGTTCCTTGCTGGCGATGTCGATGCGGGCCGTGAGTATGTCGATGCCTATGTCCGATACATCCATTATGTCGACGGAATATACAAGGCTGCGGCCAGCCCAGCTGTCGGCCACTATCCGGAGGGCGCACGCGATACACACCAAGCGCCGTGAAGGCATGCTGGTCGTTGCGTACCGTCGACGGCACGGAACGAAGCGTCCGGCGCGGGAGAGTGCTGTTAAAATTTGCGCCAGCTTTCCAACGCCCATTTGCAGGAGTACTCAAATCCTAGGTTTTCTAGTCCGAACGGCGATCCGCGCGCCGAAGTTGTCGCTCGCTGTAGCACTGTTGGTGCTGGCAATATTGGCCGGCACGATGAGCTATACGGCTTTCCTCGTCATCGGGGTGCTGGCCGAGTATCTCGGCACGGGCCGGTTCGTCGCAGGGCTGCTGCTCGGCGTGCTGTTCGCACGATTTCCCCGGATCAGCAACGGCAAGGTGCGCATTGTCGGCCTGTTGCCCAAGCCTGCCCGGCGGCCACTCATCTTCACCCTGCTTGGACTGTGCCTGGTGCACTTCCTCGCGCACAGCGACCATGTGGCCGCAGGATTTACAGGTTTCGCGATTGCGTTTCTTCTCGCTTTCCCGTGGTTGCGGCGGGCCCTGTTCGATCGCATCCTGCGCTCTTTCGGCAGGTTTACCGGCAAGAAGCCTGCCGACAGCGCCGACGACTTGGTGATCGATGGCGAGTTCAGGGAAAGGAAGGAATGAGATCGATGCGCCTGCTGCATGAGCAGGCGGCGATGGCATCGGAAACGAAAACGCCAGCCGCAAGGGTTGGCGTTTGCGCTTGACACTGTTCGGGGGGCGGCGCGGGATCGAATGTGCGACACCCCCCCCAACGGCGGCAAAACGCCCGCCGAGTTGTCGAAAATTCAAAAAATGATGGCCGTCGTCATCTTGTTCGAGGTCGTGCCGCCGCAAGCGGCAACGGTCTTGAACTTCAACGCGGCCGTGGCGGACGCCACCTATCCGTACATGAGCGAACGATTCGCACGAAAGCACGTTGCCAAGACAGCGGAAACAGCACGGCAACGGGCGACGGAACGATTCAACGTCGACCAGGCCATCATCGTAAGCACCTTTATGCTGCCCGCCAACGCGCGCGCATTCAATACCGAAGTCAAGGATCTACACGCGGCAGGCTTTTTCAAGGTATTAAATAAATGGCTGATCGCAACCAGGAAACAGCGGACCTTGACGAATTCGCTCATTACGGACCTCGTCATTCGCAGCAGGAACCCCGTGTCGAAGCTCAATTGCACGCAAGCCAACGATTTCGTGGCCCAGGCGTTTGTCGATTACCTGTATTACTGCGTGGCGGACTATCCGAATGCCAAGGCTTATCAAAAGTCGATTGTCGACCACTATGTGCGCAGTGCTGAGTTATACGCGGGCGATAATCTCATCGGTGGCTACCGGGAATTCGATATCGACAATGCAAGGGAGCACTCGTCATTCACGGGCCCGCAATGGAACGTCTTGCAGGATGCGATGACCGTCGCCGGCACGCCGCTCAACGGCGTGCGGGTCTACATCAGGCAGGGCTTGATCGTTTGAAGGCTGGGGCCGGAAACAAGAAGGCGCTGTCACCCGGTCGCAGTGAACTGTCCGGACAGCATCTAGGTGCCCGCAGGGAACAATGCAGCCCGTAAAAACTGCCGCGTCGTGCTCAGGTGTCGACAGTCGAGCCCGTGGATCCAGCCCAGGTAGTGGGGCAGGCAGCGGCTCGCCTGGGCGGGCGCGTCAGGCGACGCGAGCCCTTCTGCGATTCGAGTAAATATGTTTTGCCGGCCTCGACGATGCCGCTCAGGGGCTTGGGCCGGTCGTCCTTGGCCATGGCGAGAAAGCGGTGGCGCCAGCGGAAGCTCGTGCTGCGGTGGTTGCCGGTCGTTTCGGCTGCGGCGCCTGCCGTCATCGAGCCCAGCATGCACTGCAGGAACGGCAGCCATTTCTCGCGCGGGCGGATGAATGCCTGCGGCGTAGCGGTCAGGGCATTGAAGGACCTGCGGCACTGCCGGCCGCGGTAGCGCTGCCGCCCATGCAGGATGCCGTGACGGTACAGCTTGTCGCCTGCGCAGTGCGGGCATCGGCGCATTCGCGTGCCCCGTTCCTCGGTGAGGGCCAGGCAATCGGCCAGCGAGGCACAACGTTCGAACAGCTGGTGCAGGCCGTCGCCCTGCTCGCCGGTCAGCCTCGTGAGCCAGGCCAGGCATTGCGTCCGCACCGCCGCGTACTCGTCGATTCCCATGCTCGCCTCCGCTTCGGCCTATGCCGACTTACGGTATGACAATGGTCGATCCAACAAGTTCCTTGCGACCGGGGCACAGCGCCAACGAAAAAGCCACCCGAAGGTGGCTTTTTGCTTTACTGCGCAATTCTTGGTGGCCCGGGGCGGAATCGAACCACCGACACAAGGATTTTCAATCCTCTGCTCTACCAACTGAGCTACCAGGCCAAGGCGCGCAATTATAGCAGGACGATTTCGCTTTTGCCAAGGGGCTTCGCGCCGGGGCCGTTCAGCGTCCGCCGGCACGGCTCTTGACGACCCGACCGTCGGGCCCGAACAGCACCAGGGCCTGGGGCTGCCCGGGCTGCAGCCGGACGTGCACGGGCGGGTAGAGCCAGGCCTGCATGCCGCTGCGAAAGCCGATTTCCGTGCCCTGGCCGAGGATGGCGCGCACCTGCTCGCGCGTCTGCCCCGGTTCGATGCCGGGGGCTGGCGGGCCGGCCGGAGGATCGTCCATGGTCTCGAACGCCAGCAAGGTGTCGTCCGGCCAGGAGCGGTCCCAGATCGGCGCGTGGTAGCTGCGGTCCAGCAGTACCTGGCAATCGCAGTAGGGCAGGTCGCGCGGCGCCTGGTTGCCGCCCGCATACAGGAAGCGGGGCGGCAACGCCAGGCTGCGCCCGCCCGCGCGCAAGGTGACGGCGAACACGGGGCGCTCCGTGAAGAACAGGTAGTTGCCGTCCGGCGCATTGCACACCCCTTCCGGGTCGGACAGCAGGTTGGCCAGCCAGGCAAACAGGTGGGCATTGTTCGATATCAGGCCCGCTTCCATGCCGACCAGGCATTCCAGGCGCAGGTCGCCCAGCCGGCGCATGCCCTCGGGCACGCCCGGGCTGCGTACGTCGGCCCGCCACGTCATGCTGGCAGTGCGGCGGTTGGCGACCAGGGCGGCATCCTCGCGCCAGGCCCGTTCGTCCCGCTCCAGGGTAAAGCTGTTGTCGGGTGCGATGGCGACGGGCAGTGCCAGCGTATCGCCCGTCACCGTCAGGGTGATGCCTTCCATGCGCGTATCGGGCAGGCGCGGCAGCAGGCGAAAACGCAAGGCGGCACCTGGGGCCAGGTCGCCGGACTGACGGGCGAAGCGGTCCATGCCCCGCACCATCTTGCGGTAGGACTTGTCGACCGGGTCGCGCGTGGCCGCCACCGTGACCTGTGGCACGGCGTCGGTTTGCGCGGCCGCACCGGCGGCAAGACAGCACAACAAGACGGCACAGCTGGGCAGGCAGCTCGGCATGGCAGGGACGTGCACAGTTTCGGATGCTTCATGGTAGCCGGTAACGTACCGGGGTTCCGCACGGATGGCGTTACAATCGTTTCACAAATTGAATCCGGGTAACAGGACACCATGAACACCGATACATCACCGCCGGACTCCGAGGGCAGTCTCGCCACAGGCCTGGAGCAACGCTTCGACCTGCTGGTGGCCAGCATCACCGACTATGCCATCTACATGCTCGATCCGGAAGGGTATGTCAGCAGCTGGAACGCCGGCGCGCAGCGCTTCAAGGGCTACCAGGCCGACGAAATCATCGGGCAGCATTTTTCACGCTTCTATGTCGACACCGACCGCGCTGCCGGCCTGCCTCAGCGGGCGCTGGCGACGGCGCGCGCGGAAGGGCGCTTCGAAGGCGAGGGCTGGCGCGTGCGCAAGGACGGCACGCGCTTCTGGGCCAATGTCGTCATCGACCCGATCCGTACGCCCGACGGCGCGCTGGTCGGCTATGCCAAGATCACGCGCGACATCACGGACCGCCGCAACGCCGAGGAAGAATTGCGCCAGAGCGAACAGCGCTTCCGCCTGCTGGTGCAGGGCGTGACGGACTATGCGCTGTACATGCTGTCGCCCGAAGGGAAAATCAGCAACTGGAACCAGGGTGCCCAGCGCATCAAGGGCTATGGCCAGGAAGAAGTGATCGGCACCCATTTCCGGCGCTTCTTCACCGATGAAGACCGCGCTGGCGGCGTGCCCGAACGCGCGCTGGAGACGGCACGGCGCGAAGGCCGCTTCGAGAGCGAGGGCTGGCGCGTACGGCGCGACGGCAGCCGCTTCTATGCCCATGCCGTGCTCGATGCGATCCGCGACGAAGGCGGCACCCTGATCGGCTTCGCCAAGATCACGCGCGACATCACGGCCCAGCGCGAGGCGGCCGCATCGCTGGAGCAGACCCGCAATGCACTGTTCCAGGCGCAGAAGATGGAAGCCATCGGCCAGCTCACGGGCGGCATCGCCCATGACTTCAACAACCTGCTGGCCGTGCTGTCGGGCGGCGTCGACATCCTGCACGCGCAGCAGCCTGGCAGCACGGCGGCCCGGGTCCTGGACAGCATGCGCCGCGCCATCGACCGTGGCGCATTGCTGACGCAGCAGCTGCTGTCGTTCGCCCGCCAGCAGCCCCTGGCCGCCGCCACGCACCAGATCAATACGCTGATCGGCGCCTTCGAACCCGTGCTGCGGCGCGCCGGCGGGCCGCAGGTGTCCTTCCTGTTCGAGATGGCGCCGCGCCTGGCCAGCGTCTCGGTCGACGAAGCCCGCTTCGAAGCGGCCCTGCTGAACCTGGTGGTCAATGCGCGCGACGCCATGCCCGACGGTGGCACCCTGGCGCTGGAAACGCGCAACGTCGTGCTGGCGGCGGGCCAGGTCGGGGCACTTCCGGCGGGCCAGTACGTGCGCCTGACGGTACGCGACAGCGGAACCGGCATGCCGCCGGACGTGCTGGCGCGTGCCTTCGAGCCCTTCTTCACGACGAAACCCGTCGGCAAGGGCACGGGCCTGGGACTGAGCCAGGTGTACGGTTTCATCGCCCAGTCGGGCGGCGACGTCGTCATCGACACGAAGCCGGGACAGGGTACCGCCATCAGCATCTACCTTCCCGCCGTCGAGGAGGCGGGGCCCCTGGACGCCGGCCTGCCGCCGCTGCACAGCGAACGGGTACTGATCGCCGAAGACGATCCGCTGGTGATGGCGGTAGCGTGCGAACTGTTCGAGACGATGGGATACGAGGTGCTGACGGCGCCCGATGGCGTGGTGGCGCTGGGCATGCTGGAACGGGACGACACCATCGACGTGCTGTTCACTGACCTGATGATGCCGAACGGGATGACGGGGCTGGAACTGGCGCGCGCGGCGCGCAAGCGCCACCCGGCCATGAAGATCATTATCGCGTCGGGCTATCCGCAGGCGGCGCTACGGCATGAAGATGGCGAAGGGGACTTCGCGGAGTTCGCCTTTATCGGCAAGCCTTACCGGCTGGCCGACGTGGCGCGGCACTTGCGGGCAATCTGACGACCGGAAAACGGGACGACTGGCGCGGCGACTGGCTAAGCGGCCGCCGCGCCAGGACGATCTTCAGCTGCTGCCGTAATGCGCAGCCTGCGCGGCGCCGACATGGGTGTCGCCCTGGCGGCGCACTTCGGCCACGGCCTGCAGGTAGCGCTGCAGCGCGTCGTCCAGCGATGGCATCATGTTGCCACGCTCGCTGGCCAGCGCGGAGAAGCGCGGTTGCGCGGCCTGGAAGTCCAGCGCCGTCGCCGGCTGCGCCATCAGCGCCGAGCAGTCCACGCCGGCCATGGCACACACGCGCCGCGCCAGCTCGGCCCAGCTGACCGCCTCGCCGTTACTGAGGTGCCAGATGCCCCGTTCCCGGTCGATCATCAGATCCAGGCAGGTCTGCACCAGGTCCGGCACGTAGGTGGGCGAGACCACCAGGTCGTCGGCCGCCGCGAACTGGCGCCCTTCGCTCATGGCCTGCAGCACCAAGGTGACGAAGTTGTGCTTGTCCCACGGGCCGAAGAAGGCGCTGGTGCGCACCACCAGCGTATCCGGGTTGACGGTCAGGACGCGCCGCTCCGCTTCGGCCTTGCTCTGGCCATAGACATTGAGCGGTGCCACCGGATCGCTTTCCACATAGGCGCTGCCCTTGCTGCCGTCGAATACCAGGTCGCTGGAGAACGTCAGCAGCCGCACCTGGTGGCGCGCGCAGGCAATCGCCAGCACGACGGGGCCTTGCGCGTTCTCGCGCAGGCACCGCTGGCTGTCCTGTTCCGCGTCGTGCACGCGCACATAGCCGCCGGCGTTGACGATTGCCCAGGGCTTGTACTGCTGGATCGCCGCTTCCACCGAGGCGGGATCGGCGATGTCCATTTCCTGGCGCGTCAGCACGCGGAAGGCCAGGTTGCGTTCCTCGCAGATGCGGGCGAAGGCGCTGCCCAGGGTGCCGGTGGCGCCGCTGATCAGGATCGGCTGCACGGTGCGCTGCGCAGCCAGGCGTTCGGCCGGCAGGGCCGCCACGGTGGCGCTGGTGGCCACGGGCGGGCACAGGAAGCGGCCCGGCCGGCGCCACCAGCCCAGGCCTTGCAGCACGGGGCTGGAAGGCGCACGGCCGCTGGAGAGTTCCTGCATCAGGCGCGCCAGCGCCGTCGGCCGGGGTTCCGGCGCGCGCAGGTCGTAGGCGCCGTTCTCGTAGTAGCCGCGGCATTCGGTGACGAGGCAGTTCCAGTCGTAGGAGCCGAGCAGCGACCACACCGTCACGGCGCGCACGTCGGCGCCCTTGCGCTGCACTTCATGCGCGGCGTTCCATACTTCGTGCAGCCAGCGCAGCTGGTCTTCGCGGTTGGCGTCGATATGGGCTTCCGTTATCGCCATCGGCAGGCCGTAGCGCTCCCACACTTCGTCCATCAGCGGGGCGATGCCCGGCGTCGGCGTGGCCAGCGCGCGCGCCGTCTCGATATCGGCGAAGCCATGCTCGCCCACGTAGCGGGCCGGGAAGCGATCGCCCCGGTGATCCAGCCAGCGCTCGCTGGTGATGTAGTAATTCAGGCCGACGACGTCGGGCGGGCAGGGATTGTCGCGGAACCACAGCACGTCGGCGGCAGGAATGCCGCTTTTCATGATGTAAGGCCACAGCGTGTGGTCCTCGTCGACGGTGCCGCACAACAGGTCCCAGGCCAGCCAGCGCCGCTCGTTGTAGAAGTCGGCCCAGTCGGCCAGCTCCGGCGTGCTGTAGGTCTTGCCCAGGTCGTCCGTCTGCACCAGCTTGGCGTTCGGGTTGACGGCGCGGATGGCCCGCATCGACAGCACCACGCCCTTGCACTGGTTGATCAGCGCCTGCAGGAAGACCAGGTCGCTCTTGCCGTGCGGGTACCAGACACCATACAGGCCGGCAAAGCGGGCCGTGGTGCAGGGTTCGTTGACGGGCGTGTAGTACTCGACCCAGGGGAAGCGCGCCGCCACGGCGCCGGCGTATTCGGCCAGCTGCGGTCCGAATTCCGGATCGACCAGGCTGGTGTGGCGCGGTCCGCTGCCGTGGTGCACCAGCCCGACGATGGGGGCGACACCCAGGTCGCGCAGGGCCGGCAGGCGCTCGTCGGCCCACGTCCAGTCGGCATTGGCGATGCCGTCCGGCGCTGTCAGCTCCCACAATACCGGGTAGCGGATCGCCTTGATGCCCAAGGCGGCAAAGCGATCGAGATCGCTGATCCGGTTGCCGTGTCCGTTCTGGTCCATTTGACTGAAATATTGATCGCGCACGCGGTTGACCGTTCCTTCCAGTCCGCCCCACAGCTCGATCACCTGGTGTTGAATTTCGTCATCATTTTTCATGTTATTGGTGAGCTAGTCGAACGAGCGATGAAGTATGGCGAAAAAATCAAAACATGGGCGCCGTATTGCCTTGCATCATCAGACAATGCCGCACAGGGCAGGGCGGCCATGGGTGCGCGGCCGTGGCCGCCGCTTCGGTAAACTGGCCTGCTGATGACAGGCAGGAGGGCACGCATGCGTTTGGTTTTCATGGGCAATTCGATCGAGGAATGGGGCACCGCGCTGGCCGTGGCCATCGCCGCCGCGGTATTGCTGTATGTCGTGAAATACCTCCTTGTCCATCGGCTGGCCCAGGTGGCCGAACGCACCGAGACCCGCGTCGACGACTGGTTCCTGCGCCTGCTGCGCGCCACCTACACGGTATTCATCCTCGTCCTGGCCCTGTACCTGGGCTCGCTGATGCTGGAATTTCCCCGCAAGTACGAAGTGTGGCTGTGGCGCGTGGCCGTGTCGGCCATGCTGGTCCAGGGTGCCATCTGGGCCGATACGGCCGTGCGCACGTGGCGCGGGCGCTACCGGCAGGCGGCAATGGGTGGCGAAAGCGTGGCCAGCGCCGCCTCCACTGCCATTATCGACTTCCTGCTGCGCCTCGTCGTCTGGGTCGTGTTCGTCCTCATGATCCTGGACAACCTGGGCTTCAATATCACGACCCTCGTGGCCAGCCTGGGCATCGGCGGTATCGCCGTTGCGTTGGCCGTGCAGAATATCCTGGGCGACCTGCTGGCCTCGCTGTCGATCGTGCTGGACAAGCCCTTTGTCGTGGGGGACTTCATCATCGTCGACGACAAGCTGGGCACGGTCGAATACATCGGCCTGAAGACGACGCGCCTGCGCGGCCTGGGCGGCGACCAGGTCATCTTCGCCAACGGCGACATCCTGAAGGCGCGCATCGCCAACCAGACGCGCATGTTCACGCGCCGCGCCGCCTTCCTGCTGCGCCTTCACACGGCCAGCGATCCGGAGCAGGTGGCGGCGCTGCCTGGAATGATCCGGCAGATCGTCGAGGAGCATGAAGAGACGGCATCGTTCGAGCGCGCCCACCTGCGCGAGCTGGGCGAATGGTCGCTCAATATCGAAGTGATCTACTGGATCAAGAACCCGGATTACTTCGTCTTCATGGACACGCAGCAGTCGATCCTGCTGGCCGTGCTGCGCGGCCTGAAGGAGCGGGGTATCGCCATTGCCAGCCCGGCGCGCATGCTGGTGCGCGATCCCTTCGATTGCAATGAGGCGGCGCCTCCTCTACACTCACCCGCTTCGATCAGGCGGGAGGGAACATGAGGAAACGGGTGGCAGGATTGGCCGCGGGCGCGCTGGCCATGCTGGTGGCGGGTGGCGCGCTGGCGGCATCGGTGCAGGACGTGGCGGAGCGGTACCGCAAGCTGGTGCTGGCCGTGGGGCAGCACGACAAGGATTACGTCGACGCCTATTACGGCCCGCCGGCATTGCAGGAACAGGCGGCGCGCGAGCGCCAAAGCCTGGCATCGATCCGGACCGGGGCCCAGGGCGCGATTGCCGACCTGGCCGACAAGCAGGCTGCCAACGCCGACG
This sequence comes from Pseudoduganella buxea, assembly GCF_009720835.1. Lineage (GTDB taxonomy): Bacteria > Pseudomonadota > Gammaproteobacteria > Burkholderiales > Burkholderiaceae_D > Rugamonas > Rugamonas buxea. The sequence goes on along the minus strand of NZ_WNKZ01000019.1, from coordinate 27,684 downwards.
ATGCGCTGCGCATCGAGTTCCTGCGCAAGCAGCTGCGCGCGATGACGGCCCGCGTCGACATGCTGGACGGGAAAAAATTCACCTTCGACGAAGAGACGGCCCTGCTGTACGACGCCGTCACGCCCCACCACGACCGCGCCTACTACGAAAAGCTGGTGGCCCAGGTGGACCGGCTGGTGCCCGGCAAGGGTCCGCTGCCCCAGCGCGTGCAGGACTTCCGCGCCCGCTTCGCCATTCCGCAGGAGCGCCTGAAGCCCGTGATGGATGCGGCCATCGCCGCCTGCCGCGAACGCACGGCGAAGTACCTGCCGCTGCCGGCCAAGGAAAGCTTCGTGCTGGAATTCGTCACCAATAAACCCTGGTCCGGCTACAACTGGTACAAGGGCGACGCCCACAGCCTGATCCAGATTAACACCCAGTTCCCCATCTACATCGAGCGCGCCGTGGACCTGGGCTGCCACGAAGGCTATCCGGGTCACCACGTCTACAACGCGCTGCTGGAGCAGGCCCTGGTGAAGGAACGAAACTGGGTCGAGTTCAGCGTCTATCCACTGTATTCGCCGATGTCGCTGGTGGCCGAGGGCAGCGCCAACTACGGCATCGAAATGGCCTTCCCGGACGACGAGCGCATCGCCTTCGAGCGCGACGTGCTGTACCCGCTGGCCGGCCTCGATCCGGCGCTGGCGGAAAAGTACGCCCGCCTGCAAAAGCTGCTGGCGCAACTGAGCTATGCCGACAACGACAATGCGATGCACTACCTGGAAGGACGCTTCACGCGCGAGCAGGCGGTGGAATGGCTGGTGAACGTGGCGTTGTACCCGCCGGAAAAGGCCGGCCAGCGCATCCAGTTCTACGAAGGCCTGCGCGGCTATGTCATCAACTACAACCTGGGCAAGGACCTGGTGAAAGCCTGGGTCGAGCGGCGTGTGACGGCCACCGACCCGGCCCAGGCCAGGGCCCAGCGCTGGACCGCGTTCCGCCAGTTGCTGTCCTCGCCCCGGCTGGCCAGCGGCTTGCGCGACTAGCCTCGGAAAATTCGGGGACTGTCCCCGAAGTTTCCTATTCTGCGCTGGCGGTTTTCTTCACGCGGGCCGATGTCGGTGGCACCACGGCGGCACGCTGCGGCAGCAGCCGCGCCACCTCGCTCTCGTCCATCGCCAGCGCGCGTTGCTGGCGCTGCAGCACGGTGCGGCGGCCCTGGTCCAGCAGTTGCAGGTCGCGCACTTCGTACGGGCCCGTGCTGCCGGCCAGCAGGTCGGCGCCGAACGGCAGCGCGATACTGCCGTCGCCCGTCTCGATCCACTTCGCCGCATTGCCCACGCCCAGCGGCACCAGCCTGCCCTGCACGGTGCCATACAGGACGCCCCGCACTTCGTAGCGCGCGGCGCTGGCCGCCGTCACGCCCAGTTGCACGGTCAGGGCGTCGCCGTCGGTGCCCAGGGTAGTGGTGCGTGCCAGCTTCGCCGTCGGCGCCGCAACCGCCACGGCGAAGCGCGACGTGCGCAACGCACGCCGGCCGTCGACGGTGGCGGTCACGTTGGCCTGCACTTCCCACAAGCCGCTCTCGTCGGCGTCGCCCGCGTCGAGCGTGACGGTGGCGGCCATGCTGCCATCCGCGGCGCGCCTGAACACCAGCGGCAGGCTTCTTCCGGCCGGCGATACCAGGGTTGCGTCGACGCGGCCCGGCGTGACGCCGGCGGCGCCGTTCTGCAACTGCGCCAGCACTGTCAGCTGCTGGCCTTGCAGGTAGGCCGCCGACGTGGCCTGCATCGTCAGCGCCACCGGGCTGTCCGGCTCCACCACGTTGACGAGGTAGCGCTGGCTGTCGGCCAGGCCATTGGCGCGCAGGCGCAGCGGTCCGCTGCCGGCGTCAAGGCCGAGGCGGAAGGCCGACGTCGCGGCGGCGAACGGCAGGTCGGCCTTGGCCAGGCGGTCGGCCGAGACCATCGTCTCGATGCCTTCGCCCGCGGCCAGGGCGCGGCCGTTGGCGTCGATGATGATCAGCGACGACGGCTGGATCGCCTCGTTGGCACGCACGGACGCTTCGCCCACGGGCTGCAGCCGCACGATGGCGCGCGGTGCCGTGGTAGGCAGCGCCACGCCTTGCGCCAGCTCGGCGCCCGTGACAGTGAAGTAGGCTTCACGGCTCAAGGCGACAAAGGGCTTCGGCGCCGTGACGGCATCGCGCGAACGCCAACTGAACGAGACGGCTTCGCGCGTGACGGGTGGCGCGACTGTGCGCGCGGCCTGGCCGGCGACGAGAGCGCCGGGGGCCAGGTCGCCGGCCTGCTGCGGCAGCAGGTCGGCGTGGGCGGCGAAGGGGGAAAGCAGGGCGGCGGCGATGCAGGCGGCCAGCATGGTCTGGTTGGTCATGACGGGTTCCTCACAGGTCGTTGCGCAGGATGACGTCCAGGCCGAAGCACTGGCGCCGGCTCTGGTTGTGCGACAGCGGTTCGCCGCCGTTGGTGCGGTCCTTGTCGTAGAACCAGCGCGAGCCCGCGCCGGACTGGCTGGTGCATTCCAGGAAGCCGTCCGAGCAGCTGTTCAGCCAGCCCTGCGTCACTTCCAGGCCGACGTTTTCCGGGTAGCCGCCGCACCAGCTGTCGGTGTCGAAGGGCGAGCTGTCGACGTCGGTGCCGACGATGCTGTAGAAGGGCTTGGGCAGCGCGGGCCGGCCCGCCGTGCCGTACAACATGGTGGCGTTGTAGTTGGCCATCCAGCTCAGCTGCTGCTGGCGCACGGCGTCGGACTTGAAGCCCAGCAGCCAGCCCACCGACGATTCGAAGGCATTGCCGCTGATGGCGGCATCGGCCAGCGGCGTGCCCAGCGACGACGGCGCCAGTGCATTGACCCAGCGTACGGCGCGGATGATGGCGGGGAAGCGGCTGTCCTGGGTCGGGTTCGACATAATCCACCGCATCACGTTGCCGCCGTTCGAGTGCGTCTCGACCACCAGGTCCGTGATGTCGTTGGCGACGATGAAGCGGTGCAGCTGGTCGGCCAGGCAGCCGGCCGCCGTGGCGGCCCACATGTACTGGTCGAAGTCGCAGTTGACGACGACATATAGCGAAGGGTTGGGCAGGCCCTGGCGCACCGAATCGATCATGCCGCGCGACCAGTAGTCATTGGCTGCATCGGTCGGGTGCCCGGTGCCGTGCACGAAGGCCACGCCGGTATTGCCTGCCTGCGCCGGCAAGGCCGTCGCCAGGGCCAGCGCAAGGGCGCCGGCGGTGTTGCCGAGGAATTTCCACTTGCTCAGATCCATTTCCTGTTTCTCCGATAAGGTTGCATAACCGCGGTGAATGAAACGTCGAGGATGCGGCAACAGCGTGACACGCGACGCCGCCGCGGGCGTTCGCTGGTGGGAGAGACTAGAGGGAAGGCGGCAGCGCGTATTGTCGCTTTGCGTCAGCGCTTTGATGGATTGCGCCACGGCCAGGACGGCCGGGCGCGTGGTCGTCGCTCAGGGCGCGGCGCCCGCCTGCAGGGCTTCATTGCGCTCCCCCAGCAGGGCAATGACGTCGTTCAGCGGCGCCGGGCGCGAGAACAGGTAGCCCTGCATGCCGGGGCTGCCGTGCTCGGACAGGAAGGTGGCCTGGGCTTGCGTCTCGACGCCCTCGGCCACCACGCGCAGGCCCAGGTGGCCCGCCATCGCCAGGATCGACTGCACGATGGCGCGGCCGTTGGCGTCGGCCGGCGTGTCGTGGATGAAGCTCTTGTCGATCTTCAGTTCGTACAGCGGCATGCGCTTCAGGTAGGCCAGGTTCGAGTAGCCGGTGCCGAAATCGTCGATCGAGAAGCGGATGCCCATCAGCGCCAGTTCGTGCATGCGTTCGATGGTGGCGTCCAGGTTTTCGATCAGCAGGCCTTCCGTCACCTCGAAGATCAGCTGCGCGGCCGGGGCGCCCGTTTCGGCCAGGATGGCGCGCACCTCGGCCACGAAATCGGGCTGGCGGAACTGCGACGGGCTGACGTTGACCGACAGCGGCAGCGGCGTGCCCATGGCATCGAGGCGCAGCCAGGCCAGGCAGGCCTGGTGCAGGGCCCAGCGGCCCAGCGGCACGATCATGCCGGTGGCTTCGGCCACGGGGATGAAGACGTCCGGCGGCACCGAGCTGCCGTCCGCGCGCCGCCACCGCATCAGCATCTCGGCGCCCACCGGGGTTTCGTCCTGGCTGACCTGCAGTTGCAGGTGCATCTGCAGCTCGCCGTTTTCCAGCGCCATCGACAGGTCGCGCTCCATCGTCAGGCGCCGTTCCACGTCGGCGCGCATGGTCGCTTCGAACAGGGCCACGCCGTTGCGCCCGGCCGCCTTGGCGCGGTACATGGCGATATCGGCCTCGCGCAGCAGGTCGTGCACGGTCTGGCCCGGACGGGGCAGCATGGCCACGCCGATGCTGGCCGAGGAATTGTAGGACTGGCCGTCGATCTCGAAGCTCTGGCGCACGGCTTCGCCGATGCGTTCGGCCATCGTCAAGGCGGTGCGGGTGGCCTGCTCGACATCGTGCGCCAGGTTCGGCAGCAGGACGACGAATTCGTCGCCGCCCAGGCGTGCCACCGTGTCGTCGACGCGCACCAGGCGTGTCAGGCGCTGCGCTGCCTTGCGCAGCATCGAGTCGCCCGTGGCGTGGCCCCGTGCGTCGTTGATGTACTTGAAGTGATCCAGGTCGATGAAGATGACGGCGCCGCAGCGGCCGTCGCGCTGGGCCGCCGCCAGCATGTGTTCCAGCCGGTCCATCAGCAGGCGGCGGTTCGGCAGGCCCGTGAGCACGTCATAGAAGGCCAGGCTGTGGATGGCGTCGGCCGCGCGCTTGCGCTCCGTGATGTCGTGGCCCACCACCACCCAGTGCGTGTTGGCGCCGTCCTCGTCGGCGAAGGGCACCATTTCCATCTCCACCAGGTAGGCCTCGCCGGATTTGGTGTAATTCATGATCTCGGCCTTCACCGGTTCGAGCCGGCGCATGGCCTCGACGATGCGTTGCACTTCGTGCGCTTCCGTCAGGGGGCCATGCAGCAGCCGCATGCTCTGGCCCACCAGCTCCTCGCGCGTGTACCCGGTGCGACGCAGGAAGGCGTCGTTGGCGAAGATGATCGGCTGTTCGGCCGCCGAGCCGGGCCGCGATTCGGCGATCAGCACCATTTCGCTCAGGCGCGCCATGGCCGTGGCCTGCAGTCGCAGTTCGCCGTTCAGGGCGGCCAGTTCGCCGCGGCCCTGCTGCAGCGATTCGGCATAGTCGCGCAGATCCGTCAGCGAACGGGTCAGGCGCTGCAGCAGGATGCTGCACGAGAACGTCAGCATGGCGCCGATGCAGAGGAAATTCAGTGTCAGGATCAGCGACGGCAGCAGCGCGTAATCCTGCGTGCCCGTGACGTACAGCCGGGCATGGCCCGTCAGGCTCAAGGTCAGGATGGCCACGCCGCCGGAGGCCAGCGCCAGCGCCGCCGGCCACGGGCCCAGCAGGATGGCACCCAGGATCGGCGGCACCAGCAGGAAGACCTGGCTGATGGGGCCCACCGTCACCATCATGGCGATGCCGATGACGAACATCAGCGCCAGCAGGTTGATCACGCGCACGCGGTAGGGCAGGCCTTTCGCCCGCCACAGGCCCAGCAGCCACGCGAAGGCGATGATGTCGAACACGGCCACGCCCCAGAAGCCGCGGTGGATCACCAGCGCGATGCTGGGAACGGCGACGACGGTACCCAATGCGGCGACAGCGGACATCAGGGGACTGAAGATCTGGTTGCGCCAGTGCGCGATGTCGTTGAAAGCCACGGTGGTCTTTGGAAATGGACGGAGGGTTCTTGCAAACTTCGCAGTATTATTGCGTTATGGAAACATGATAGGCGCAATTCAAAGCGAAGTCATCAATTTCCGGCCGCGCCGCGCCGCCGACGTTGCGGGGGCAAGACAGCGCATCGCGCGCGCCCAGCGAAGCACTTGTGATTCAATGGCAGCAGCGCATCTTTGCTGTTTCGACCACAATGCTGGACGAACAACGCGCAGGACAACGCAAGCCAAACGGGGGGTTATATGGAATACCAGACAGTGCAGGAACCGGCGGCTGCGGCCAGCGGCGGCAATGACGAATATTTGCCGCGCCTGCTGGCCTGGTCCGGCCGCATCGGCCGCGTGCGCTACCTGGCCTACAGCAGCGCAGCCGTCATCGCCGTCCTGCTGGTGGCGGGCCTGTCGGGAGGCCTGCTGGGCGTGGCGGGCCTGGGCGCAACGTCGCTGCTGGGCCTGGTGCAGGGCGTCGTCGGCATTGCCATGATGGTGGCCAGTTTCGTCATCGCGCGCCGGCGCTTCAACGACATGGGCCGTTCCGGCTGGTGGAGCGTGCTGCTGGTGGTGCCGCTGGCAAACGTGATCGCCACCTTGTGGCTCGTCTTCGGCAAGGGCGACAGCGGGCCGAACGCCTTCGGCCCGAGGCCGGCCCCGAACACGCGCGGCGTCATCATCGTGGCGTGGATCGTGCCCGTGCTGCTGCTGGGCGTCGTGGTGGCGGGCGCCATGCGCGGCTATCAGCAGGGCGGCGACGATTACCGGGTGCGCCCGTCGACCGGCAGCCAGACCTTCTGACGGCCACCGTTCACAGCAGCGACAGCGCCGGCAGGCCCTGCCCGAGCCATGTGCCGTCGAAGCGCTTCCGGGTCGCCGCCAGCGCCGCCGCATCGCCGCGCTGGCGGTAGACCTCCATCAGCCCCCGCAGCGCCCAGCCGTTGCTGGGCGTGCGGGCCAGCGAGGCGCGGAAGGTCTGTTCGGCGGCATCGAGCTGGCCGGCACGAAGCTGCGCCGCGCCCAGTGACTGGCGCACCGGGTAGTACCAGTACGGCGGCTCCGTGTACGGCAGGCTGTCCTGCACGTCCACGGCTTCCTGGTAGGCCTGCAGCGCCGCCGGCTGCTTGCCGCGCGCTTCGGCCAGCCTGCCCGTGGCGACGGCGCGTGCCGTGCGCACGATGTCCGGCGCCGGCACGCCCGCTTCCGTGAGGGGCTTGAAGTCGGCGCGCCGTTCCAGCGCCGCCAGCGCCGCCACTTCGCCCATGCCCTCGGCCACCGCACCCTTGCGGGCGTAGCCAACGGCGCGGGCGTAATGCCACATGGCTTTCACCAGCACGAAGTCCGGCCCCGGATCAGGCAATGCCACCAGGGTTTCCGGGCTGCTGAACTGCACATGCGAGAAGTAGGGCGCCGCCTTGACGGGCTGCATCATGGCGAAGGCCTTCACCAGGGCGGGGCTGAGCGACCGGTCCAGCTTGGCGGCAGAGTCCAGCGCCGTGCGGCCGTCGCCGCCCATCAGGGCCGACACCATGACGAAGTGGATATTGTGGGGATAATAGGCGCCCCGGTAGACGGGATCGCTGGCCGCGCCGGCGAAATACGCTTCGTCCGCCGCAATGGCCGCCTGGTTCGACTCCAGCGCGTCGCGGTACAGGCCGACCCGGTAGTAGATATGCGAAGGCATGTGCACGATATGGCCTGCACCGGGCATCTGGCGGGCCAGTTCGCGCGCATACGGCAGCGCCTTGTCCGGCTGGGTGGACGCTTCCACCGCATGGATGTAGTAATGGGCCGCGCCCGGATGGGTAGGATTGCGTTGCAGCACCCGTTCCAGCGCCGCCACCATCTCCGCCGTGCCGGGCCGCGGCCGGCTGCCGCCTTGTTCCCAGTAGTTCCACGGCGACACGTCCATCAGGGCCTCCGCATACAGCACCTGCACCGTGTCGTCGTTGGGGAAGGCGCGGGCGGCGGCGGCCATGGCGGTGGCATACGCCTTGTCCAGCTTGCCGCGGTCGGCCGGCGGAGGGGCCGCGTAGCGCCGCGCCACGGCCCCGATCAGTGCCTGTTCCACCGGCGTGGCACGGGCGGCATGGCGCACGGCCCGTTTCGCGGCGGCCACGGCCGGCGCCACGGCATCGGGGAACATGGGCGCGTTGATGTTCGGGCCCAGCACGAGCGCTTCGCCCCAATGGCACATGGCGCAGGCGGGATCGGCTTGCTGGGCGGCGCGGAAGGCGCGGGCCGCTTCGGCATGGTTGAAGGCGAACGCCAGGCGCAGGCCCTGGTCGAAATATGCCTGCGCGCGCGGGCTGTCCGTGGTGACGGCCATGTGCAGCGTGCCCAGGTTGTCGTACAGGGGTGGTGGGCCGGCGGCCGGCTGGCCGGGCACGGTGCGCTCGGTGCGGAACGGCGCCGTTTCCGCCTGCGCCAGCAGCAACGGGCGCGTCATGCCCTGGCCACCCGGCGCCGGCGCGCACACGGGCGCGGCGAGGGGATCGAACGCGGGCGGTGGCGGGGCGCCGGCGGCCAATCCTTCCGCCGCCAGGGCGGCGACGATGGCGATGGCGGCGAACAGCGCCATCAGCAGCAGGCGCCGGGTGCCGGCGGCCAGGGGTTTCTTCGGTGGAGGCGTGCCTGGTTTCATGGAAAATCTCCCGCCTGGGGTTCAGGAAGATTGGAATCCATGGGCGGGGCACTGTCACCGCATTCGATCCAGAGTTTGATCCGGATCAAGCGCGTAGTCCGCGCTTGATTGCTTCAGGCCGCCACGGCGTGCAGCCGTACCATGGGGCAGGGCGTGACGCGGTTACGGCCCTCGCGCTTGCTCTGGTACAGGGCGCCGTCGGCGCGGCGCAGCGCGTCTTCCCAGCTGGTGTCGGCCGGCGCGCAGGTGGCCAGGCCGATGCTGACCGTCATGGCGATGGACTTGTCCCCGCAGTACAGGGGCGTGCGCTCGATCAGGTCGCGCACGCGCTCGGCGATGCCGTGCAGTTCGCCCGGGCCGTGGCCCGTGACGAGCACGGCGAATTCCTCGCCGCCGAGGCGGAACAGCGCGTCGTAGCCGCGCAGCGCCTGCTCGGCCAGGGCCGTGACGTGGCGGATCGCGATATCGCCCGTGCTGTGGCCGTGGCGGTCGTTGACGGCCTTGAAATGGTCGATGTCGAAGGCGATGAAGGATAGGGCGTGGCCGCCGCGCCCGACCCGGGCGAACTCGCGGCTGGCGAGATCGTGCAACGCGCGCCGGTTCAGCCAGCCCGTCAGGCTGTCTGTCAGCGAGGCCTTGCGCAGTGCCAGCTCCTGGTGGCGGATGACGATCAGCGCGCAGCTCATGCCGGCCACCATCAGGAACAGCAGCACGAACAGCGAGCCCACCGTCTGCAGGGCCTGGCTGCCGAGGAAGGTCAGCGTCGTTTCGGGCATGATGGCGAGGTAGCCGGCCCGCACCAGCATCTGCGCCATGAACAGCACTTCCAGGCACAGCAGCGGCATATAGGCGGCGCGGGCCGGGCCCGCCGGCATGCGCCACAGCAGGCGCACGACGCTGAAGTTGATGGCGACGATAATGGGCGTGAACAGCATCAGCCGGTTGGCCACGGCCTGCTGGGCAAACGGCAGCCAGTGCAGGGCGGCGACGAGGACGGCAATGCCGGCCAGCACGCCGTAGCGGGGAGGCAGTCCCAGGTGACGCCGCAAGCCGGCGCCGATGGCGAAGTGCCCCGCCACGTACAGCGCGTTGCCGACGGCGGGTATGAGGATTTCATGACGGCCCGAGACGACGGCCCCGAAGGCAACGATATTCGATGCCAGGAACAGCAGCCCCGCCAGCGACCAGTCGAGCAGGCCGGCCGCGCCGGAACTGGCGCGATACAGCATCGCCATGGCGGCGGCCATGATGGTCGCGGCCATGCCTGAAGCGACAATCAAGGTCAGGGCATCCATATTTCCTTGCGCTCAATCTTTCATTGGAGCACAAGAGTATAAGGTCAAGTTGCTGCCTTAATGCTCACACTTTGTCACGATGATCGCCCGGGCCGCAAGTTGACGGATGCGCTGTCGTGCAGGCGCCACGCACGCACCAGCGTGGTGCGTGAATGATGCACCGTGGCGCCCGCAACAGCTTTAATTGCGCTTGCCCGCCGTCTGGTCGCGCACCGCACGGAACTCGGCGTCCTTCGACCAGTTCGGCCACGCGCCGCCGTCCGCCAGGTCGCGGCCCAGGCTGTACAGCATGCCCAGGTCGCGCGCCATGCCCGTGAACGGCCACGTTGCCTTCCACTCGTCCGACGGCTGGTGGTAGCTGTCGGTCACATAGGTTTCCTCGGCCTTGGCGCCGGCCGCCTTGCCGCCGTCGACCCAGTCCTCGCCGGAGCCGTAGGAAATGGCCGGCACGCCCCGCTTGGCGAACGGGAAGTGGTCGGAGCGGAAGAAGTGGCCCGCTTCCGGTTTCGGGTCGGGCGCGTAGGTCATGTCGTACTGTTTCGCCTTGGCCACCAGCTGGTCCAGCAGGTCCAGCTTGGCGCTGCCGGAAATGGTGAAGTTGCGGGCCGGACCGTAAGGGCTCAGTGCATCCATATTGATGACGCCCACCGTGCTCTCCAGCGGGTACAGGGGATTGGCGGCGTAGTACTCGGAGCCCAGCAGGCCCTTTTCCTCGGCCGTGACGGCCAGGAAGGCCACACTGCGCTTCGGCTTTGGTGCCTTGCCGTAGGCGCGCGCCAGTTCCAGCAGGGCGGCGATGCCGGTGCCGTTGTCGATGGCGCCGTTGTAGATCTTGTCGCCCTTGGCGTCCGGCAGGCCCACGCCCAGGTGATCCCAGTGGCCGCTGTAGATGACGGTCTCGTTCGGGCGCTCGCTGCCTTCCACGCGCGCCGCCACGTTCTTCGACTTGATCACCTGGGCATCGACGGCGTAGTGGGCCGACAGGGTGATGCCCTTCAGGACGACGGGCTTGAAGTCGCGGCCCTGGGCCTGCTTCTTCAGCGCGTCGAAGTCCAGGCCGGCGCGCTTGAACAGGTCCACCGTGACGTCGCGCTGGATCCACGCTTCCATCGGCGCATGGGCCGCGCGCGGGTCCTTGCGCACGATGTCGTACATGACGTTCGTGTTCGAGTTCTTCACCGTGGCCCAGCCGTAGGAAGCGGGCGCCGTTTCGTGCACGATCAGGGTGCCCAGCGCGCCGCGCCGCGCCATCTCTTCATATTTATAGATCCAGCGGCCGTAGTAGGTCATGGCCTTGCCGCCGAATTCACCCTGGCCCGTCTCGAAATCGGCATCGTTGATCAGGACGACCGCCAGCTTGCCTTTCAGGTCGACGCCCTTGAAGTCGTCCCACTGCCGTTCCGGCGCCGTCGTGCCGTAGCCGACGAAGACCAGCGGCGCGTTCTTGAAGTCGACGACCTTGCTGCCGTTCATGGCCGCGCGCACGGCCAGCTGCTCGCCCTGCGTGAACGATTCGGTTTTCTTGCCGTCATTGAGCGTCAGCTTCACCGGGCCCTTGATCTCGAAGCGGCCCAGCGGCACATCCTGTGTCCAGCTGCGCTGGCCCTTGACGAGGTCGCCACCTGGCTGCAAGCCGGCCGCCTTGAACTGTTCGATCAGGTATTCCACCGTCTTCGTTTCGCCAGCCGTGTTCGGACCGCGGCCCTCGAAGGCGTCGGACGACAGCACCTTGACATGTTGCGACAGGCGCTGCGGATCGAATTGCGGGGCGGTTTGCGCCTGCGCGGCGAACGCGGCGGCCAGCAGGGTGACCAGCATGACTTTCTTCACTGACAATCTCCTTATGGGATGATGAGTACTGGAATGCAACGTTGCCTAGTATCTTCCTTCCAGCGGGCCAGGTCAAAGTTTCCGGCTACGGTGCCGGCGGGTTTGCTATGCTGGCGGCTTTACGGCCGGCACCGCCGGCCCTCAATTCACGGAGCAGCAGATGGTCTCGTTGCAGGAGCAACTTTTAAAAGCCGGCCTGGTCGACAAGAAGAAGGTCAAACAGGTCAACCAGGACAAGAGCAAGCAGACCAAGGTCGAGCGGCGCACGGGCACGCAAAGTGTCGACGAAGCGCGCGTCGCGGCCCAGGAACTGCAGCGCAAGAACGCGGAAAAGGCGCGCGAAGCGAACGCCCAGCGCGACGCGGCTGCCGCCCAGAAGGCGATCATGGCGCAGATCGTCGACATGGTGCAGAAGAACCGGCAGAGCAAGGGCAACGGCGATATCGCCTACAACTTCACGTTCAACAGCAAGATCGAGCGCATCTTCGTCTCGCCCGCCGTGCGCGAGCACCTGGTGGCCGGCCGCCTCGTCATCGTCCGCCTGGGCGAAGCGACGGAGCTGGTGCCCCGCGTGATCGCCGACAAGATCGCCGAACGCGACGCGGGGCTGGTGGTGCGGGTCAACAAGACGACGACGGAAGTCGATCCGGACGATCCGTATGCCGCCTTCCAGATTCCCGATGATTTGATGTGGTGAAGTCAGGCGGGGGGCGGGGTGGGCCGGGCGATTGCCGGCCATGAAGCGCGGGAAAGCCGGACGATTGCCCCGGCAAGTGCCTGGTCCCACCGTTGCCAGGCGGGACCGGGTTGATACTGCATCGGCTTACTTGTTGCGGTTGGCAATCTCGTTGCCGACATAGCCGCCGCCGATGATGCCGGCCAGGGTGGCCAGTTTCTTGCCATTGCCGTCGCCGACCTGGTTGCCGAGCAGGCCGCCAACCACCGCGCCGGTACCGATGGCCACATAGTTCGGCGCGCGTTCCTGCGCGGCTGGCGCAGGGGCGCTCTGCTGGTGCCGCGCCACATGGCTGCGCTCCGGCGCTTCGCGCACGACCTTGCGGGGCGCGGGTTCACGGTACACGACTTCCCGCACGACCACGCGCTCCGGTTGCGCCGGCACGGCAGGCTGGCGTACGGCCGGGGCCGGGTCCAGCACGAGTGCCGGCTGCTGCAGCGCTTGCGGCGCGAGCTGTTGCGGGGCCGGCTGCGCCGCTGCCAGCGGTTGCAGCTCCAGACCCTGGCGGGCGGCCATGGCTTGCTGCGTTGCCAGGCTCATCGGAACGGTGTCGGCCGACTGGGCTTTGCTCGATGGCAGCATGCCCGTCATGGCGGCGATACCAGTGCCGCTCAAGGCAATCACCGAGACGGCGGCGGCGGCAAACAGCGGGTGGATGCGGCTTGCAACAGGGCTTGCGGTAGCGATCTTTTCCATAATTTTCTCTCCACGGTCATTGATTGGCCTTCGGGAGTAGATTAAGGGCTGCGGCCGGTCGAGGATAGGCTGTGACCTGTATCACACGTTACGACTTGTAAGGCTGGCGCCGGTCAAAAGAACGTCGATTACGCTGCAGAATGCAGAACGCCACCCCGCAGGGTGGCGTTTTCATTTCGCGCGCAGCGCTTACTTCGGCATCACGACGGTATCGATGACGTGGATCACACCGTTGTCGGCCGCGATATCGGTCTTGACGACGTGCGCCTTGTCGACCATCACCTTGCCGCCCTTGGCGGTGACAGCCAGGTTGCTGCCTTCCACCGTCTTCACATTGCCCGGCTTGACGTCGGCGGCCATCACCTTGCCCGGCACCACGTGGTAGGTCAGCACCTTGGTCAGCGCGGCCTTGTCCTTCAGCAGCGCGTCCAGCTTGGCCTTCGGAATCTTGGCGAAGGCCTCGTCCGTCGGGGCGAACACGGTGAACGGGCCCGGACCCTTCAGCGTGTCGACCAGGCCGGCGGCCTGCACGGCCGTCACCAGCGTATTGAAGGTACCGGCGGACTTGGCGGTGTCGACGATATCGGCGGCGTGGCTGGCGCCTGCTGCCATGGCGAATGCTGCTGCGATCAACATTTTCTTCATTTTGATCTCCTTGGATGAATGGATACGTCGGAAAAGTCCGGGACTGTCCCGGAAAAATCGGGGACTGTCCCGGATTTTTCGCGGACTGTCCCGGAGTTTTCCCATGCAAAGAGGCTGTCGTGCCTGCTTGCCCGGGAGTTGAACCGGCTTGGGACACAATTTATCGTTCAATCGTGTGCTTTGTCCAGGACAGCACCGTTAGAATAGGGCCTTCACAGGTTCAATTTCGGTTCAGATCATGGATGACACCAATACAAGCAAGCAGGAAAAATCGGCGCTGGCGTACCGCAGCGGCGTGGCGGCCCGCCTGGCCGGGTTGAGCGTGGAAACCTTGCGGGTGTGGGAGCGGCGTTACGGCCTGTCCGACACCCAGCGCTCGGAACATGGGCAGCGGCTGTACACGGCAGGCCAGGTGCGCCGGCTGGCGCTGCTGAAACAGCTGGTCGATCAGGGCCACCCGATCGGCACCTTGACGACCCTGCCGGTGGAGCAGCTGGCGGAACTGACGGGCGCGCGGGCGGACCATGCCGATACGCCGTCCGGCCCCATCAGCGTGGCCGTTGTCGGCGACAGCCTGGCGCGGCGCATCGCCGCCGCCGGCCGGTCGCTGGGCCTGGATGTGCGTGCCGCCTGCGCCCGGCTCGATGAAGTCACCGTGCCGATCGGCAGTGCCGACGTGCTGCTGGTGGAATTGTCCGAGCTGGACGAGGCGGCCGTGCCGCTGCTGGCCGCCGCCCGCACCCGGGCCGGCGTGGCGGCCGTGGTGGTGCTGTACCGCTTCTGCGCCAGCGCCACCATCCGCGAACTGCGCGCGCATGGCTGCCTGGTGGCGCGCGTGCCGGCCGAGATGGGTGAGCTGGCCATCCTGTGTCGCGCCGCGCTGGCGGGGCAGCAGGTGCGCCTGCCCGAACGAACGGCGGCCACCGCGCCCGTGCCGCCGCGCCGGCTGGACGAGCAGGCTTTGGCCGCCATCACGGCGGCCGGCAACCGGTTAAGCTGCGAGTGCCCCCGCCACCTGTCGGAACTGCTGCTGATGGTGGGCTCGTTCGAGCGCTACAGCGCCCAGTGCATCGCGCGCAATACCAGCGATGCTCAATTGCACCGCGACCTGGAACTGGCCGCGGCGCAGGCGCGGGTGCTGCTGGAAAGCGCGATGGAGCGGCTGGCGCTGGCCGAGGGCCTGCCGCTGCCCCCGGCCTAGGCGGCGCTCAAGCGGCGGCGGGCAGCTTGTCGCCGCTCCACGCGGCAGCGGCATGCGCCAGCAGGGTCGCTTCCGCATCCGTCAGCACGCCGTCGGCGTCGGCGATCTTCGACATCGCGCCCAGCAGCTTGCGGCGCAGCAGCGGGTCCGCGATCTCGGCCAGCAGCGTGTCGAGCGTGTCGGGCTCCAGCTCGACGTTGCGCTGGCCGCCGGCGCTTTCCAGCATGTCCTCGCACAGGTCGCCGATCAGGCCCTGGAAGGTATCGACGTCGATGTCGATCTCGTCGAGCAGGTGGGTGGCGGACAGGGTCCGCAGCTCGGCCGGAGCCAGGTTGCCGTCGATGACCATGGCCAGGGCCAGCAGGCGGCCGGCGGCGTTGGCACTGTTTTGGGGATAACTACGCATTGCAAGACTCCTTTGATGAATTCGATTAATTGGCTTTGTTGGCTTTATTGCGGGTGGCATACAGGCTCGCCACGACACTGCCGGCGATCAGGGTGGCCACCACGGCCAGCGAGATGTGCACCGGGATGTGCAGCCACGGCAGCAGCAGCATCTTCGCGCCGATAAAGCACAGCACCAGCGCCAGGCCATACTTGAGCAGGTGGAAACGGTCGGCGATGTCGGCCAGCAGGAAGTACAGCGCCCGCAAGCCCAGGATCGCAAACAGGTTCGACGTGAACACGATGAACGGGTCTGACGTGATGGCGAAGATGGCCGGAATCGAGTCCACCGCGAACACCAGGTCCGTCACCTCGATCAGGATCAGCACCAGGAACAAGGTCGTCACATGGCGCACGCCGTTCTTGCGGACGAAGAACTTCTCGCCATGGTCGCCTTCGGCCACGGGCAGCACGCGGCGCGCGAAGCGCAGCACGGGATTGTTCTTCACGTCCGGTTCATGGTCGGCCGCCCACATCATGCGCACGCCGGTGAACAGCAGGAAGGCACCGAACAGGTACAGCACCCACGTGAATTCCTTGACCACCCAGGCACCGGCCAGGATCATGATGGCACGCATGACGATGGCACCGAGGACGCCGTAGATCAGCACGCGACGCTGGTATTCCGGCTTGACCTGGAAGGCCGAGAAGATCAGCAGGAAGATGAAGACGTTATCGACCGACAGCGCCTTCTCGATCAGGTAGCCGGACAGGAATTCCAGCGCCTTCTGCTCGGCGATGTCCGGCCCCACCGTGCCCTTCAGGTACCACCACAGGCCGCCGTTGAACAGCAGTGCCAGCGAGAACCAGCCGAGCGACCACGCGCCCGCCTCGCGCACCGACACCTTGTGTGCCTTGTTGCCGCCGAAGACCCACAAGTCGAGTGCCAGCATTACCAGCACAAATGCCACGAAGCCCGCCCACATGGGGCCGCTGGCAATGTTTTCGAGACCGTTCATGATCGATGTCCTATCCGTTGATGGTGTCCGTCAGTGTGTGCCGCCCGGCACCGGCGTGTCGCCGGGTTCGGGCACCGTCAGTTTTTCGTGGGTGAAGGCACGGCGCCGGGCCAGCTGGCGCGACACGGCGCGGTCGGCCCGGTCCGCGGCGCGGTCGATGGCGGTGTACAGGTCGGCCTCGGTATCCTCGATCAGCACGCTCTTGCGGCCGTGGCCCAGCTGGACCTGGATCTTGCAGCGCTTGTCGCGCCCGCCGCGGGGGCCGTTGATGTCCGACAGCCAGACCACCAGCCGGCTCGTCAGCGCCCAGCCGAGGGCAAAGCGCAGGCGGCGCTTGATGTACGCACGCAGGCTGCTCGTCACGACCAGGCCGTTCGATTGAATGTCGATCTGCATAACCATCTCCTCGTTAGTGATGAGACTTCATGGTAGGGACGATCGATCATTCGTACAATTCGAATATACTTTCTTAAATCATCGAAAAAAGAGATGAGATTGGCAACGCGGGGGGAGGTGCGGCCGGTTTGCCGCGCGGGGATGGTGCGGCGGCGCCGGAGGCGCCGCCGGGTGAATCAGGCCTTGCGGCGACGTGCTGCCCAGCCGGCTACGCACAGGCCGGCCAGCAGCATGGCGTAGGTGGACGGCTCGGGCACGGCCGTTACCTGGACCGTCAGCGTCAGGTCCGAGACGGTGATGTCGGACGCAGCCTCCAGGTAACGCTCCCAATACCACTGGCCGTTCACATAGCCGGACTGGAATCCCTGCTGGGCGAGCGCGGTGTTGGCAACGGTAAGGTCGAGCCCGAAGGCGCCGTCGATCTGCTGGGCGGAAGTCAAGGCAAGCTGCGTGGGCGCGATGACGTTTTCCAGGGCGCTGCCCGGAAGATCGACCCGCTGGCCATGCTGCGTCACCGCCCACGCCAACGAAGCCCCGTTGCTGGCTGCCGCGTCGGTGCTCGTGCACAGGTCGCACGGGAGCGACTGGACAAACAGCTTGCCGTCGACGGTGGCACTGAGCGTCATCGACGTGATCCGGTAGCCTTGCTCGACCGTACCAGCAAGGCGGTGCCAGGAACTGTCGCCCGTGTCGCCCCCGCCGGACGTCGTATCGAGCATGAAATCGGGCAAGCCGACATCCAGCCCGATGCGCGCGATGCCGTTCGTGTTGGAAAGCAGCGTCATGTCGAATGGATCGCGCGATAACCCTTCGGCCCATGCCAGGCTGAAGCCGGTCGTTGCGATCGTGCCGGCCGCATGCGCGGCGCTGGCCGCCAACAGGGCGGTGCCGATGATCAGCTTGCTCAGAAGTGGTTTCATGTGCTCCTCGAGGTTGTTAGGATGGGTTTTCAGCGTAGCATTTTTATAACGCCGACATACTCACCAATTCCCACGATGTCGGGTTCCTTCATGCAGGGGGACGGCGCCATGACGAGCCGCCAGGCAAGGCACGTATACTTGCGCGCACCGACCGAACAATCGAACCGACGGAATCCGTAAATGGCGACTCTCAACTACAAGCACCTGCGCTATTTCTGGGCGGTGGCCCGCGCCGGCAGCATCGCCAAGGCGGCGGCCCAGCTGCACCTGACGCCCCAGTCGATTTCCGGCCAGCTGACGGAGTTTGCCGATACGCTGGGCGTGGCCCTGTTCCGCCGCGTGGGCCGCCGCCTGGAGCTGACGGAAACGGGCAAGCGCGTGCTGCGCCATGCCGAGGACATCTTCAGCGCCGGCGACGCCCTGATGGACGTGGTGCGCGACCAGGCCACGACGAGTGCCACCGTGTTTCGCGTGGGCGTGTCCGATTCCGTCTCGAAGACGGTGGCCTGCCGCCTGATCGAGCCGGCCCTGACCCTGGCCGATCCGATCCGGCTGGTGTGCCGGGAAGGGCGGCTGGCGGCGCTGCTGGCCGACCTGGCCGTCCATAAGCTGGACATGATCATTGCCGACCGGCCCATGCCCGGCCACCTGAGCGTGCGCGGCTACAACCACCTGCTGGGCGAGAGCGAACTGGGCGTGTTCGCCGCGCCGGCCGTGGCCACCACCCTGGCCGGCCCGTTTCCCGCGTGCCTGAACGGCGTGCCGCTGCTGCTGCCGGGCGAGGATTTCGCCGTCCATGCGCGGCTGATGCAGTGGCTGCACGATCACGTGCCGCACCTGCACGTCATCGGCGAGTTCGACGACAGCGCCATGATCAAGGCCTTCGGCCAGTCCGGCATGGGCATGTTCTTCGCGCCGGCGGCGATTGCCCAGCACATCTGCGCGCAGTACGGCGTCGTCCTGGCCGGCACCATTCCCAGCCTGCGCGAGCAGGTCTATGCCATCACGTCCGAGCGGCGCATCAGCCACCCGGCCACGCAGGCCATCAGCCAGGCGGCGCGACGCACCCTGGGCGAAGAGGCACCGAAGGTCGCCTCCCGGGGCGGGCCTTGAGCCGGGTTGCCGCTACTTGCGCAGTTGCGGCATCACGCCGGCATGGTCGGCGTCGAACCTGACGTTACCGAAATAGACCCGCAGGTCGTCCCTGGGCTGGAAGTTCTTCAGCCGGACCTGGTAGGTCTTGCTGTCGAGCTTCTTCACCGTGCCGGGAAAGCACAGGCTGACCAGCTCGGCGGGATCGCGCTTGACAATATTGAGCGTGAAGTCCTCGATACCCCGTTTCCATGTATTGCCCGTTTTCAGGATGTAGGCCACGTGGGCGGCAATCACATGGCCATCGTTGCGCGCCTCGACTTTCTTATATGCGGCGAAAAAGCTCTTGTCGGCGCAATAGGTCGCGGAAAATTCCGGATCGATCCATGAGTTGCCCGGGCCGGCGCCAACAAACGGGCGGTAAGCATGATGCACGCGAAGCACGCGTTCGGCGGGGAATATCTGCTTCCACACGTAGTTCACCTGCACATGCCACAGCGCGTCGCCCTCGTTGCCGGGCTGTTTCTCCAGCAGCCCCAGCCGCGTCAGCTCCTTGCGCTGGCGCGCCGTCAGCGGCGTGACCCTGGGCCGGGGCTCGAACTCGGTGTTGAAGGCGATCTGCACGTCGTCGAGCCCGAGCCGGCGCAGCTCGGCCGTGACGTCCCTGCCGTCCAGTTCGGCCCGCACATGCGCCGTGAAGGCGACGGGCTTGCCGTCCACCAGGATCGAAAAGCCCGATGGCTGGCCGTAATAGCTGTCCGACACCTGTTGCGTGGCGGGATAGGCCGGCAGGGGAAACACGATGGTTTCCTCGATATCGGCGGTGGACTCGTTGAGGAATTCATAATCCACCGTGATCAGGTCATGACTGACGTTGAGCACTTCCTTTTTCATGGCGATGGCATCCGTCTTGCGCAAGACGATGCCGCCCGCGCCGACGGTGGCGATGCCGTCGTTGGCCATCGCACAGGCGGGAAGAAGCAGGGCGGCGCATAGCGCGACCCGGAGGTGAACTGGGAATTTCATCGGGAATGGCGGCAATCCATGGTCAAATAAACACCATTGTCGCATTCACGGAGGACATGATGACGGGAACATTCAAGGCGGGCGATAAGGTCGAGTGGCATTCGTCCCAGGGCACCGTGCAGGGCACGGTGAAGAAAAAACTGACGTCGCACACCAGCATCAAGGGTCACGACGTGGCGGCCTCGAAAGAGAATCCGGAATACCTGGTGGTCAGCGACAAGACGGGAGCCGAGGCGGCCCACAAGCCGGACGCACTGAAAAAGATATAAACTTGACTACTGTGCAGTAACGAACGGACGGTGCCGGTCCCGTGGGGCATTATTGAGGCGTAGTGATTACATATCGAATGATTACATAGCGAATCAAGAACCTCAGGAGAGCAATCATGGGTAAATATTTTCTGGCGTGGATTCTGGGCGTCCCCGGCATCGTACTGGTGCTGCTGTATCTGTTCTTCAACTGATACGCCGTGAGGCGCAAGCGAAAACGCCACCCGACGGTGGCGTTTTGCTTATGCGTCCCCGCTTTTCCACCGCTGTCCCATGAAGGAAATTCGATGCATCGTCGTTCCCTGGTCGTCCCGGCCGTGCTCTTCCTGGCCGCCGCGCCCGCACTGGCCCAGACCGTCGTCAAGATCGGCACCGCCTCGCCCCTGTCCGGCCCTGGCGCCCACCAGGGCAAGGATATCGAAAACGGCGCCCGCATGGCCATCGATGACTTGAACGCGAAGGGCGTCGCCATCGGCGGCAGGAAGGTCAAATGGGTGCTGGCCCCGGAGGACGACGCCAGCGATCCGAAAACCGGCACGGCGGTCGCACAGAAGCTGGTCGATGCCAAGGTAGCCGGCGTGGTCGGCCACCTCAATTCCGGCACCACCGTGCCGGCGTCGAAAATCTATTCCAGCGCCGGCATTCCGCAGATTTCGCCGGCCGCCACCACGCCGCAATACACGGCCCAGGGCTTCAGGACGGCGTTTCGCGTCGTCGCCAACGACAACCTGATCGGCCGCACGCTGGCCACCTATACCGTCGCCACGATGAAGGCAAAGAACATCGCCGTCATCGACGACCGCACCGCCTTCGGCCAGGGCCTGGCGGACGAATTCGTCAAGGGCGTCAAGGCGGCCGGCGGCGCGGCCATCGTCAGCCGCCAGTTCACCAACGACAAGGCGACCGACTTCAACGCCATCCTGACGCAGATCCGCGGCCGCAATCCGGACGTGATCTTCTATGGCGGCATGGACGCCGTGGCCGGCCCGATGCTCAAGCAGATGAAGGCCCTCGGCCTGCACGCGAAGCTCGTCTCCGGCGACGGCATCTGCTCCGAGCGGCTGCCGCTGCTGGCCGGCGAAGCGCTGGGCGACGACAAGGTGGTGTGCGTCGTGGCCGGTGGCGTCAGCGGCCCGCAGGAAGCGAACTACGCCGCCTTCACGCAGCGCTACCAGAAGCGCTTCAAGCTGGACGTGGAAACCTATGCGCCCTATGCCTACGATTCGGTGATGGTGTTCGCCACGGCCATGCAGCAGGCCGGATCGAGCGACCCCGCGAAATACCTGCCGGCGCTGGCCAAGGTGAAGTACGAAGGCATTACCGGCACCATCGCCTTCGACCCGAAGGGCGACCTGCGCGACGCCGCGCTGACCCTGTTCACCTACCGCCAGGGAAAAAAGGTCAAGCTGCAGGTGATGCGCGCGAATTGATGGCTTAAGATTGGGTTCATGTCGCCGGTGCACAGTCGCCGGCATCCGTGAACGTGGAGCCGCAATGCGCATTCTTTTGGTGGAAGACGATACCTCGCTGGGCGAGACCATCCAGGCCTGGCTGAAGATGGACCAGCACGCGGTGGACTGGGTCCAGCGGGGCGACTCGGCGCAGACGGCGCTGATGACGCACCGCTATGACTGCGTGCTGCTCGACCGCGGCCTGCCGGGCCTTTCCGGCGATGCCTTGCTCGCTTCGCTGCGCGCGGCCGGCAACCGCGTGCCCGTCATCCTGATCACGGCGTTCAACGCCCTGGCCGACCGGGTCGAAGGCCTCGACCTGGGCGCCGACGATTACCTCGTCAAGCCCTTCGAGCTGGAAGAGATGTCTGCCCGCATCCGCGCGGCCGCGCGGCGTGGCGCCGATCAGGTCAGCAACGACTTGAGCCACGGCGACATCGCCTTGAATATCGAGACGCGGCAGGCCACCCTGGCCGGCCAGCCGGTGGCCCTCACTGCCCGCGAATACCATGTGCTGTATGCGCTGCTGCTGCGCCGGAACAGCATCGTCACCCGCGCCCAGATCGAGGAAACCCTGTACGGCTGGGGCGACGAGGTGGAGAGCAATGCCATCGAAGTGTACATCCACAACCTGCGCAAGAAGCTGGGCAGCGACAGCATCGTTACCGTGCGCGGACTCGGCTACCGCTTGAAGAACCATGAAGACTGAGTCTGCACCGTGGTCGCTGCGGCGGCGCCTGCTGCTGGCCATCATCGGCGCCAGCACCGTGCTGTGGCTGGCCAGCCTGGGCATCGTCACCGTCATCGCCTGGCAGGAAACGAAGGAAGTGTTCGACGACGCCCTGGAGGAATCGGGCTATATGCTGATGGCCGCCACCACCGACTGGGCCGAACGGGGCCTGCCCCCGCAACGGGGCACCAGCGAAGAGCACAAGGTCGACATGCAGTACCAGGTCGTGGCCAACGGGCGCGTCATCCAGCGCACCGCCGGCGCGCCGGCGACGCCTTTTGTCACCGGCTTCGACGACGACGACGGCTTTGCCGACCCGAACGTGGACGGGGACCGGTGGCGCGTGTTCGTCGTGCGCGACGAGGCGCGCAGCTTCGAAGTGCAGGTGGGGCAACGGCACGACAAGCGCTTCGATATCCTGGAAGAGCTGGCCGAGCACCTCTGGCTGCCCGTGACGGCCTTCCTCGTGCTGCTGGCGCTGGTGTGCTGGTTGCTGACGGGCCGCGTGCTCAAGCCCTTGCGCGAGACGGCCGCCGCCATCGCGGCCAAGACGCCGGGCGACCTGGCCCAGGTGCCCACCAGCGGCCAGCCGCGCGAGCTGCTGCCCATCGTGTGTGCCCTGAACGGCGTGCTGGCCCGCCTCGACTCGGCATTGCAGGCCGAACGCCGCTTCACGGCCGACGCCGCGCACGAGCTGCGCACGCCGCTGGCCGCACTGCAGATGCATGTGCAACTGCTGCAGCGCCAGCATCCCGACCTGGCTGCGCCCTTCCTGAAGCTGCGCCACGATATCGCCCGCAGCACGGCGCTGGTCGACAGCCTGCTGACCCTGGCCCGGCTGGACCCGCTGGCGCGCGAGCAGCTGGTGCGCGAGCCGGTGGCGCTGGCGCCGCTGCTGGCGCAAGTGGTGGCGACGCACGCGCAAGTCGCCGCCCAGCGCCACATCACGCTGACCACGCGCTGCGACGTGGAGACGGTGCAGGGCGACCCGCACATGCTGGAGATCGTGCTGCGCAACCTGGTCGACAACGCCCTGCGCTATTGCCCGGCCGGCAGCCGCGTCGAGATCGATGCCATCGCCCATGCGGGCGGCGTGCGCATCGCCGTGCGCGATGACGGTGTCGGCGTGGACGATGCCAGCCGCCGGCGGCTGACGGAGCGGTTCTTCCGCGTGCTGGGGCAGGGGCAGGGCGGCAGCGGCCTGGGGCTGTCCATCGTCAAGCGCATCGCCGACCTGCATGGCATCGCGCTGGCATTCGGCACGGGCCTGGACGACCGGGGCCTGGGCGTCACGCTGGACTTCGAGGCCTGACTCTCCGGCCTGACCTTCAGGCGGCCAGCCGGGCCATTTCGTTGACGGTGCGCGTCAAGGCATCCGCCACGGGCACGCCGCGCCGGGCGAAGATGTCGCTCAGGCACCCGTAGTACCACAAGGTACCTGCCTTGCCGGCGGTGAAGCGGTCGAACACGGCCGGGCCGACGGCCTCCAGATCGTCGACGATGGCGCGGGCGTTGTACAACTTGTCGCAGCCGCTGACGAGCAGGGTTTCCTCGTCGGCTTCGGCCAGGTGGGCGAGATAGGCGCTCTTGCGCTCCTGCCAGGCCGGCTTGGCGCCGCCCGCGTCGGGCACGCCATCCGTGCAGCCGCGAACGATGCGCAGCACGCGCGCGCCGAAGCGGGCGATCGCCGGCTCGAAGCCAGGGCCGCCGTCTTCCAGCACGTCGTGCAGCAGCGCGGCGATCTGCTGGTCCTCGTCGCCGCCATGCCGGGCCACCAGCGCGGCCACGCCGACCGGGTGGACGATATACGGAATCGCCGTGCCCTTGCGGGCCTGGCCTTCATGGGCCCTGGCGGCCAGCGCCAGCGCTTCGGTGAAACGAGGAGTCATCGGGGCTTTCGCGAATTGGGTTCAGGCCGATTATAGCGAAGCGGTTGTGTCCTTAAGATGCGGTTAATGTCCGCTCGGTGTAATGCCCCTGTCCCCGCCACGGCGGGCTTACCTGAAAAAGGAACGACCATGAAACGTACCCTGAAACTCTCCGCCATCGCCACCCTGGTCGCCGCTTCGGCCTTCGCCTATGCCCAGACGGGCGGCTACACGGGGCCGAGCGCGAAGCCGGCCACCGCGACCGCGCCGGCCGGCTACACAGGTCCGTCGAACGTGCAGCTGATGAGCGCCAAGGAGCTGCTGGACAAGGGCAAGGACGACCAGTACGTCAAGCTCAAGGGCAAGCTGGTCAGCCACAAGGGCGGCGACGAATACGAGTTCGCCGACCAGAGCGGCAAGATGACGGTGGAGATTTCCGCGAAGCTGTTCCCGCAGGGCGCCACGGTCGACCACAACACGGTGGTGGAACTGGTGGGCGAATTCGACAAGGAGACCTTCGGCGAATCGACCTTGGACGTGGACCAGCTCAAGGTGGTGGCGAAATAAGCCCCGCCGGCGCGTGCTGCGCCAGGGTGTGCAGCACGATGTCATGCAGCCGCTGCGTGACGGGCGCAGGTTCGGGCACGGCGCAGTGCAGGTTCAGTCCCACCGTCGGCAAGGGCGGCAGGGCGGCGGTGTCAAAGAGGCGCAGGTGGGCCGGCATGCCGATGGCCGTGCGCACCGTCACCCCCAGCCCAGCCGCCACGGCGGCCCACACGCCACCCAGGCTGGGGCTCGTGAAGGCGATGCGCCAGGCGATTCCGGCACGGTCCAGCGCCGCGATGGCGGCCGTGCGCATGATGCACGGCGCGTCCATCATCACCAGCGGCAGCGGTTCTGCCGCATCGAAAGTACCGATATCGGCCGCGCCGATCCACTGCATCGGCAGCGCGTCGATGGCAGGCGTGCCGTGTGCGATTGCCGTACCGGCATTCCACGCCAGCGCCAGGTCCAGCTGGCCTGCGGAGAACAGCTCCATCAGCTGGGCGTTGCGCGCCACCCGCGCCTCGATGCGTACGCGCGGATGCGAGCGCGCGAAGCGGCCCAGCACGGCCGTCAGGATGTGTTCGCCGAAATCCTCCTGCATGCCGAGCCGGATGCTGCCGGCCAGCTCGACACCCCGCACGGCCGCCGCCGCCTCGTCGTTCAGCTCCAACAGGCGCCGCGCGTAGGCCAGCAGCGCTTCGCCGACAGCCGTGGGCGCCAAGCCCCGGCCCGTCTTCTTCAGCACGGGCGCGCCGACCTGGTCCTCCAGTTTCTTGAGCTGCGCGCTGATGGCAGAGGTCGAGCGGCCCAGGCGGTCCGCGGCGCGGGCAAAACTGCCCAGGTCCACGCCCGTGACAAAGGTACGCAGCACGTCGAGATCGAACGTCAGCCTGTTCATGATCGTCCTGTTTTTATGGATGGTCAGTTTGAATATTCCTGATTTTATGAATGACGATAGGCGCGTAGACTGGGTTTGTCAATTCCCAGGAGCGCACCATGCCGATGACCCGCATATCCCTGCAGAAGGGCAAACCGCCCGAATACCTGCGCGCCATTTCCGATGGCGTGCACCGCGCGCTGGTGGAAGCATTCGACGTGCCACCGAAGGATCGCTTCCAGCTGATCCACCAGCACGAAGCGCACGAGATGAGCATCGACCCGCATTACGAGGCCGAAGGGCGCAGCGCCGACTATGTCTTCATCAACGTCATCGCCGGCCGCCCGCGCAGCACGGCCACCAAGGCCGCGTTCTACCGCCGGCTGGTGGCGCTGCTGGGCGAAGCGCCGGGCCTGCGGCCGGACGACGTGATGATCGTCATCCAGCACTCGCAGTCCGAGGACTGGTCCTTCAGCGCCGGCAGGCAGGGCCTGCCCGGCTTCGCGGGGAGCCAGCCATGATCGCCATGCAGTACAGCTTCGTGCTGCCGGCCGACTACGACATGGGCATCGTCCACCGCCGCATCGCCGAGCGGGGCCACCGTACCGACGGGCTGCCGGGCCTGCTGTTCAAGGCCTACCTGGTGGCGGAAAAGAACGGCGATGCTGCTGCCGACAACCTGTACGCGCCGTTCTACCTGTGGCAGCACGCGGACGCAATGCAAGATTTCCTCGCCGGCCCGGGCTTCGCCAGTGTCTCGCAAGCCTTCGGCTGGCCTGCCGTGCCTACGTGGACGACGTGGCACGCCCACGTGCCGCCCGACGTCGCCCACGCCCGCTTCGCCACGCGCAGCGTCCACCCCATCGCCCAGCACACCGCGCTGGCCGCGCTGCGCGAGGCCGAGGGCGCGGCGGCCCAGGTTGCCCTCGCTGCCGGCGCGCTGGCGGTCGTGGTGGGCGTCGAGCCGGGTGGGTGGACCCTGGTGCGGTTCTGCCTGTGGCGGGAGCGGCCCGATGCCGCCAGTGGCGTGCAGGCGTATGGGGTGGGGCATTTGTCGGTGGGGGGGCTAGCCGGATTTGCCGGGCTGGCAGTTCAGGTGCGCTGACGTCGTCCGGTCAAGAAGCGTCAAGCTCCACCTTCGACATCGGCACCGCCGACTCCATCACGATCGTCAGCGCCAGGGCCGGGTCGATGGCGTCCTTGGCCATGACGATCACTTCCTGGGCCGACAGGGCCAGCATGATGGGCCACTGGGTCCGGTCCGGGCAGAACTTCTCGAACAGGGGGGTAAGGGCCGGCCAGATGATGCGCAGGTAGTTCAGCGGCAGGTCGTGCGCCTGGTGCTGCTCCGGTACGCGCGGCACGCCGAAAGCTTCGCTGCCCGTGTCCTGCGCCACGTGCTGGAAGATCGCATTCAGGTCGGGAAAGGTCTCGCAGCCCGCTTCCTGGGCCCCGCCCGCCGCGATGCCCCAGACCGAATAGCGGTCTTCGGCCAGCGGCTTGTTCAGGTGGTCGCCGAAGAACAGCGTCTTGCCGTCGGCGGTTTGTACCTTGGTGAACAGGGCTTCCTCGGGCAAGCCTTGCGCCACGGCCTGGGCACGGACGGCCGCCTGGCATGCATAGCCTGCCAGGGCGCCCAGCACGCACAGCATCGAGTCGACGTGCACGCCCCGTTCCGTTTTCAGCCCCGCGATCAGGCGCTGCGTCACTTCGCGGCTGCCCAGTTTTGCGCCGACCAGGGGATCGGTCTTCGACTGTTCGGCGATGTGCGCCAGCAGGGCTGCTTCGGCGGGATTTTCCGGGTGGGAGGTGGGCTCGGTCATGTGTGCCTTTCGTTGTCGGGTGCCGGCGATTATGCCTGAAAAAGATATATAAAAAACAATCAAAAGCGGGCCTGCGCGCTCGTTGCCTCTTGTAGAATCGAAGCTCCAACCGGTCCGGAGAAACCGCCATGCCGCCGATTGCCTGGGTCCTGCTGCCGCTCCTGCTGTATGCCGCCGGTCTGGGCGTGGCCCTGCTGCGCGGTTGGCGGCCTTCGCGGCTGGCGCTCAATATCCAGCTCAGCCTCCTGCTGATGGGCTACCTGCTGACGACGGCCGGGCTGGGCATCTTCTGGGTCGCCAACCAGCAGTTGCCCGTCTTCGACTGGCACTACCTGTTCGGCTACGGCACGCTGCTGCTGGTAACCGTTCACCTGTGGTTCAACCTGCCCGCCGTGGCGCGCTGGTGGCGCGGGCCGGCCCGTGCGCCGGCTGCCGCGGCACGCCCGCCCCGGTG
>NZ_WNKZ01000199.1 GCF_009720835.1 Pseudoduganella buxea | reverse complement strand
GGCGGTGCCCCCGGCGCCCCCGGCGCCTCCGGGAAGGGCGGGGCCGCGCCCGGTTCCGGCGCGGCATCGAGCAGATGGGCCGCCAGGGCCGCGCAGGTCGAGAACTTGTAGAACGTCGCGGCAGTGAAGTCCGTGCCGAACTGCGTGTTCAGGCGGTTGCGCAATTGGAGGATGTTGAGCGAATCGAGTCCCAGTCGCTCGAACGGCAGGGTCGCATCGATGGCCTGTTCGTCCTCGCCCAGCAGGGCCGCCACGTTGACGCGCACCCGGTCCGTCATCGTCGCCAACTTCTCGGCCTGGGATGCCGGTGACGTGGCCGTGGCTGCAGCCCTTGCCGGCGCGGGTGCCTGCTTGCCTTGCCACAGGGCCCGCGCCAGCGCCGGCAGGGGCGCGCCGCTGACGGGCGCCTGGGCTTCCAGCAGGCCCAGGTCGGCCACCATGACCTGCGTCGCCTCGCCCGTCGCCAGGGCCGGCACCAACCCCAGGGCGGCGGCGCTGGCCAGCGCCCGTAGCCTGCCGACATTGCCCACCTTGCCGTTCCTGCCATTGCTGGCCAGGCGCGCCGCCATGCCCGCTTCCCCCCATGGACCCCAGGCGATACTGGTGGCCCGCACGCCGCGCCGGCGAAGCAGGTCGGCATAGCCATCCAGGAAGGCATTGGCGGCGGCGTAATTGGCCTGGGCCGGCGCGCCCAGCATCGCCGCCAGCGATGAGAACAGCACGGCGAAACGCGGTGCCGGTTCGAGTAGCCCGCACAGCACTTCGATGCCCTCGGCCTTGGGCCGCAATACCCGCTCGAGGTGCGCGGCGTCGAGCGAGTCGACCGTGCGATCGGCCAGGGTGCCGGCCAGGTGGAACAGGCCTTCCACGACGATGCCGCCCTGGCGCAACGCGGCCAGGGCGGCCGCGACAGCCTGCCTGTCGGCGACATCGGCCTGCAGCAGATGCACCGATACGCCGGCGGCCCGCCACTGCGCGATGCGGTGTGTCTCGGTAGTGTCGGGCTGGCGCCGTGCCAGCAGCGCGATGCTGCGCACGCCCGCGCCGATCAGATGCTCGGCAAGCAGCAGGGCCAGGCCGCCCAACCCGCCGGAGATCAGCATGCAGCCGTCGCCGTAGGGCCGTGCAGGGGCCGGCAGCAGCGCGAGGGGCTGCAATACGGGTTGGTAGCGTTGCCCGGCGCGATAGGCGACTTCCGCCAGCGGCGCGACCGCCAACATATCGGCCAGCAAGCTGTCGATGCTGGCCATGTCGGCTACCGGCGGCAGGTCCGCCAGGCGCAGGCGCGGCGCCGTCAGCTCCTGCGCTGCGCCGCGCGCCAGTCCCCAGATGGCGCTCAATGCCGGATCCGCCGCGTCGTCCGCGGGACCGATGGACTGCGCGCCCAGGGTAACGAGGTGCAAGGCCGTGCTGGCTCCGGCCAGGCGCAGGGTATGCAGCGCTTCACGACTGCGCAGCAGGGCCCCCGCCGCCGCACCCGCCGCGGGCGCGAAAACGTGCACCACGCCGGCCCAGCGCTGGGCCGGTACCGGCTGGTGGGCGGCATCGGTGCCGTCGACGGACGGTTTGTCGCGATCGACGCGTATGCCTGCCCCAGTCATGCGCTCGACCAGCCGTGCCGCAACCCGGCACGCCGGTTCGGCGACGATCTTCCATGCCGCAGGCTGCGCCGAAGCGGCTGGCACGGTGGCCGGACCGCCCGCCGCTTCCCACACGACGCGATGGCAGCGCGCGACGGGCATGGCGGCGGGGGCCGCGTGCCCCGCTTCGGCCATGTCGCGCCGTGGCGCCAGCCAGTAGGATTGCCGGTTGAACGGATAGGCAGGCAACGGGGTGGGGCGCACCGGTTCGTGCGCCAGCACGTCCTGCCAGGCGATGTCGGCGCCACGCACGTGCAGGGCGGCCAAGGTCCCGGCCAGTGTGGCCAGGGCCT
>NZ_WNKZ01000198.1 GCF_009720835.1 Pseudoduganella buxea | reverse complement strand
CCTGGCTGGCGCGTCCGGGTGCGCAGGCCGGCCGCGACGTGCAGGGTGCGTTGGCCGACTGGACCCGTATCGAGGCCGAGCTGGCGCGGCATGCGGCCAAGGTGCCGGGCGGCTCGCTGACGCGGCTGGAGCAGTTCATCGCCGAGGACCTGGCCAGCCTGGACAGCACCAACTGCGCCGCCCGGCTGGGGCGGGCCGGGGCCGTGCCGACCGATTTCTTCCAGCGCCGCCTGGCCAGGGTGGCGGCCCTGTACCGGCCCCGCTGCGCCGCCGTGGAGCTTGCCGCCAGCCGGGCCGCGTACGACGCCATCGCCGGCCACTACAACACGTGGATGGCGCAGCGCTATCCCTTCGCCAGCGCCGCCGATGCCCCGCCGGCCGAGCCGGAACAGGTGCGCAAGCTGCTTGGCATGCTGGACACGGCATTGCCGGCGGCCCGGCTGGTGCCGGCACGGCGGCAGGACGCGCAGGCGCTGGCGGCCCAGGCGTTCCTGGACCGGCTGGCCGCGATCCAGCCGCTGCTGGCGGCCATCCTGGCGGACGATCCGGCCGGCGGACCCGCCGCGCTCGACCTGTGGCCCCAGTTCCGCATCAACCGGGGGCGCGAAAAAGGCGCGGACCAGATCATCGACTGGCGCGTCGAGGCGGGCCCGAAACTGCCGCCACCGACGGCGGGCGGGACGCCCGGCGTGACGTGGCGCCTGGGCGAGCCGGTGACGGTGGCGCTGCGCTGGGCCGGCAACAGCCCCGTCGCCCCCGCGGCCAGCGCCGCGCTGCCGGCGATGCGGGTCGAAGGCAAGGTCGCCAGCTGGCAGTACGACGATCCCTGGGCGTTGCTGCGCGTGCTGGAGGCGCATGCGGCGCCCCTGTCCGACCTGGCCGAACGGGATGCCCGGCCGCCGCAAGTGCTGCGCTTCGTCGTACCCACGCGCGATGCGGCCGGCGCCCCCACCGGCGACGCCGTGGCCTATGCGCGGCTGGCCGTCTCGGTGCACGGCAAGCCCGAGCGCCTGCCGGTGCCGCGCTTTCCCACCGGGGCCGCACCGGCTTTCCCAGGCGGCCCCGGCGCGGCGCTGGCCAGCAACCGTGAAGGACAGACACCATGACCATTGCAACGCTGCTGGACCCGCTGGAGCAGGGCGGCCCCTGCGGCGCGCCGCTGCTGCATGAACCGGAGTACGACGCCATCGCCCTGGCCCGGCACGAGGACGACACGTCGCTGCCGCTGGGCGTATGGACGGGCGTCCAGAAGCGGGCCGACTGGCACGAGGTGGTGCGCCTGTGCGAAGAGGCGCTGCGCCGGCGCAGCAAGGATATCCAGGTGGCCGCATGGCTGGGCGAGGCGTGGATTTCACTCGACGGCCTGGCCGGCGGCCTGCGCGCCACGACCTTGCTGCATGCGCTGTGCGAGGCGTTCTGGCCGGCCCTGCATCCATTGCCGCGCGACGGCGACCAGGACTTCCGCACCGCGCCGTTCGACTGGGCCGACCAGCACTGGCACGAGGCGCTGCTGCTGCGCGTGCCGCTGGTGCAGGGCACGGGGCCGGAAGCGCAGGCCATCACGCTGGGCCAATGGCGTGCCGCGCTGGCGGCCGAGAACGAGGGCCGCAAGGAAAAGAGCGGTGGCCGCCAGGACCGGCCGCCCCGGGTCGACCAGCTGACTCACGCGCAGGCGCTGGCCCAGGCGGCCACGATGCCGGTGCCGGCATGCCGTGCGGCGCTGGAGGCGGCGACGGCATGGTCGGCGGCGCTGACCGGACTGCACGTGCTGCTGGACCGGCTGCTGCCCGGCGCGCCGCCACGCCTGCGGCGCCTGTGCGAAACGCTGGCCGAAGCGGAGCAGGTGCTGCGCCTGTGCCTGCAGCAGCATCCCGGCTACAGCGATGCCGTGCCCGAAGCGCCGCCCGTGCCCGCCGAGGCCGCGCCGGCGGTGGCGG
>NZ_WNKZ01000197.1 GCF_009720835.1 Pseudoduganella buxea | reverse complement strand
TGGGCCAGCCGGCCGTGCCGTCCCGGCCACCGTTCGGCACGCCGCTGGCCGCAGCCGGGCTGGCGCGCCTGCGCGGCGGCGCGCTGACGCCATCGAGCGACATGCACCTGCAAGGCACGGTGGGCCAGAACGTCGCCACCAATGTGGTGACGGGCGCCAATATCGTCAGCGACGGCGCGTTCAGCAATGCATCGGGGCTGCCGATGGTGATCCAGAATTCCGGCGCCAATGTGCTGATCCAGAATGCCACCATCGTCAACGTGCAGTTCCAATGAGTACGCTTGACGTCGATGGGTGCGCGGGTCGCCCCCTTGCCGCCGGCATCTGGGCCGCCATCGCCCTGGCGGCATTGCCGGCCGTGGCGCCTGCCGCCGAGCTGCCGGGGCTGGCGGCCCTGGCCGGCACGCCCGGCGGCGGCGCCTTTGCCGTGCGTGTCACCAGCGTGCGCGAGCGGCGCTATCTGGCGACTGTGCGGCAGCAATACGATTTCAGCTGCGGCTCGGCGGCGGTGGCGACCCTGCTGACGCACCACTACAACCTGCCCGTCAGCGAGCAGCAGGCTTTCCAGGAGATGTACGCCCGGGGCGACCAGGCGCGCATCCGCAGTCAGGGTTTCTCCCTGCTGGACATGAAGAATTTCCTTGCCACGCGGGGACTGCGGGCCGACGGATTCCAGCAGCCGCTCGACAGCCTGGGCCAGGCCGGCTTCCCGGCCATCGTGCTGGTGGCCGAGGCCGGCTATCACCATTTCGTCGTCGTCAAGGGCCTGCGGCCGGACCGTGTCCTGTTGGGCGACCCGGCCGGCGGCACCCGCGCGATGAGCCGCGCCGCCTTCGAGGCCGTGTGGCAGAACCGCCTGCTGTTCGTGATCCACGAGGCGCCGCGCCGGCCCCGCTTCAACGACGTGGCGGACTGGGACGCGGCGCCGGCGCTGCGGCCGGGCGACGTGCTCGAGCGCGGCAGCCTGCTGCGCGTGACCTTGCCGAAGCTCGATGCCGGCGACTTTTGACGGAGGCGGACCCGATGCGCTGGACCACCATGCTGTACACCGTGCCGATGCTGCTGGGCTTGCCGCTACGGGCAATGGCCGGGGGCGAGGTGGCAAGCGCCGGCTGGGTGCCGGTACCCGACGCCAGCCTGGCCGCTGCGCGCGGCGGCTACGACCCCGGCAACGGCCTCTTGATATCGCTCAGCATCGAGCGCCTGCTGACCTTGAACGGCAGCGAAGTGGCCAGCAGCCGCCTCGTGCTGCCGGAGGTCGGCGCGGCCGGCCTGCACGCGGCCCACGGGCCGGGAATGGGCGCCGGCGCCACTGCCTTGCCGGTCGATGGCGCGGCCCTGCGCGCGGTTGGAACGGCGCCCGCGGCGCTGCCGGCGGCCGCCTTGCCGGCCCTGGCCCTGCTATTGCAAAACCGCGAAAACAACCAGCTGATCCGCGCCCAGACGACCATCAATACGACCGTCAACAGTCTCGGTACGCTGAAGGGTCTCAACTTCGGCGACAGCCTGCGCCAGGCCCTGTCGACCGCGATCGCGCCCCGTTGAGGGGCGCTTTACCTGGAGGAAAAGCATGCGGTCCGCCCGACTACTTCGCACCGGCTCGGCCGGCCTGTCCCTGTTGATGGCCAGTGCCCTGGCTCAACAGGCCGCACCGCCCGGCGCGTTGCCGGCCACGCCGGCCTTACCCGCCCCCCATGCACCGGTCCCGGCGGAGGAAAGCCAGGCCGTCGCCGCACTGGCGGCCGAACTGGCACGACTGAAGGAAGAACTGGCCGCCCAGCGGGCACTGCTGCGGCGGCTGCGCGCGGACATGGCGGCCCGGGATACCCCGCCAGCGGCCCAGCCCGTGGTGGCGCTAGCCGCCCCGGCATCGTTGCTCGCCGAGCCCGGCCTGCCCGATGTACCACAGGATTGGGCGACACGCACGGCCGGCAGGCACGAGGCGTCGGCCCGGCACGCGCTGGC
>NZ_WNKZ01000196.1 GCF_009720835.1 Pseudoduganella buxea | reverse complement strand
CCACCGCCGGCCGCGCGCAGGCCGGCCACGAAGGCTTCTTCCAGCGTGGCGCAGCCGGCTTCGCGCACCAGGGCGGCCGGCGTGCCCGTGGCCAGCAGGCGGCCGGCGTGCATCAGCGACACACGGTCGCAGCGGGCGGCTTCGTTCATGAAGTGGGTGGACAGGAAGATCGTTACGCCGTCGCGCCGCGACAGTTCCAGCATCAGCTGCCAGAAGCGGTCGCGCGCCACCGGGTCGACGCCGGACGTGGGTTCGTCCAGGATCAGCAGTTCCGGCGCATGGACCATCGCCACGGCCAGCGACAGGCGCTGGCGTACGCCCAGCGGCAGGCGGCCCGGCAGGTCGTCCGCCACGCCGGCCAGGTCGAAGCGGGCCAGCATGTCCGCGCAGCGATGGTAGACCCTGGCCAGCGGCACGCCGAAGAGCCGGCCGTGCAGCACCAGGTTCTGGCGCACGGTCAGCTCGCCGTACAGCGAAAAGCCCTGCGACATGTAGCCGACCCGGCGCCGCGCCGCCGCCCCGCCGGCCTGGGGCGGGACGCCGAAGACGGTGGCGCTGCCGGCGCTGGCGGGCAGCAGGCCCGTGAGCATCTTCATCGTCGTCGTCTTGCCGCAGCCGTTCGAGCCGATGAAGCCGAAGATCTCGCCCCGGCCGATACGAAAGCTGACATCCTCGACGGCAAGAAAATCGCCGAAGCGCCGCGTCAGCCCGAACGCCTCGATGGCGGCCTCGTCCGCCGTCACGGGCGGGGCCGGCGGTGTGACGAAGGGCCCGGCCCGGCGCGCCGCCGGCAGCAGCGCGACGAATGCCTCGTCGAGCGTGGCGCAGCCGGTGTCGGCCAGCAGCCGGGCGGGCGTGCCGCCGGCGATGATGCGGCCGCCGTCCATCGCGGCCAGCCAGTCGAAGCGCGCGGCCTCGTCCATGTAGGCCGTGGCCACCAGCACGGACAGGCCCGGCCGCGTGGCCCGGATCGCGCCGATCAGTTCCCAGAACTGCACCCGCGACAGCGGATCGATGCCCGTCGTCGGTTCGTCCAGGATCAACAGGTCGGGGTCGTGGATCAGCGCGCAACACAGGCCCAGCTTCTGCTTCATGCCGCCGGAAAGCTGCTGCGCCGGCCGGTCCAGGAAGGGCTGCAGGCCGAGTGCGGCCGTCAGCGGCACGATGCGGCCCCGCCCCGCCGCCGCCAGCCCGAACAGCCGGGCGAAGAACAGCAGATTTTCGCCGACCGTCAGCGTCGGATACAGGTTGCGCCCCAGCCCTTGCGGCATGTAGGCGATGCGGGGGCAGACGGCGCGCCGCGTGGTGGCCCGGCGCATGTCGCCGCCCAGTACCGTGACCGTCCCCTGCCGCACCCGGCGCGCGCCGGCGATGGTGGCCAGCAGGCTGCTCTTGCCGACACCGTCCGGCCCGATAATGCCCGTCACCTGCCCGGCCGGCAAGGTGAAATCCACGCGATCCAGGGCCAGCCGGTCGCCATAGCGCAAGCTCAGTCCGGCAACGTGGGCGGCCGCTGTCATGGCAGCGGACGCAGCGCCAGCTGCGCAGGCCACGGTTGCGCCGGATCGATGCGCAGCCAGGCCACGCCGGGCACGCCCGTCTTCACCTGCTGCTGGTAGCGTTCCAGCAGGGCCCGGTCGATATGGGCCTTGACCCGGAACATCAGCTTCTGCCGTTCGCTGGCCGTTTCCACCGTCTTTGGCGTGAACTGCGCCGTGCTGGCCACATACGACACCCGGGCCGGAATTACCGTGGCCGGGGCCGCGTCGAGCACGATGCGCGCTTCGCTGCCGAGGGCCACGCGGCCGGCGCTTTCCTCGGGCACGAAGAAGGTCATGTAGACGTCGCGCAGGTCGACCAGGTTCAGCACCTTGCCCCCGGCCGCCAGCACTTCGCCGGGCTGCGCCACGCGGTACTGCACCCGCCCGGCGCGGGGGGCGACGAGGCGGGTGTCGGCGATGTCGGCATCGAGACGGGCCGTCGTTGCGGCGGCGGCGGCGACGGCCGAGCGCGCACCGACCAGC
>NZ_WNKZ01000195.1 GCF_009720835.1 Pseudoduganella buxea | reverse complement strand
CGCGCCGTAGGCGCCGATGGCGCCGCCCCGGCCGCCATCCCATGCCGCCACGCCCCCCTCGGCGGGCAGGTACAGCGTGTCCCCCGCCAGCGCGGCATTCAACTGGCGCAGCAGCGTTTCGGCCTGCCGGTCCAGCAGCTGCTGCCAGCTGGCCGCGGCGTCGTTCAGCTCCAGCTTGCGCAACGCCGGCAACAGCGGGCCGACCATTTGCCGGGCGTCGTCGAAATTGGCACAGCGCCAGCCGACCTCGCACGGCGCCGGCGCCGCGGCAGTGGCCAGCTCACGCTGCATGAAGGCCGTTGCCTGCAGCCGCGCCAGGGTGCGCAAGGTGGACTGGTAGGCCGGCGGCGCCGCCGCCAGGTCGGTGCTTTCGTATTTCTGCAGCTCCGCCACCGTGTCGCGCACGGCGCCCAGCTGGTCGGCGTGCCACGCCAGCAGGCCTTCCGGTGCCAGCAGGGCCAGCTCGTCCGCCGTGTCGGCGCCCTGCGTGAAGCGGTACTGCAGCAGGCGTGCCAGGGCCTGTTCCAGCTCGGCCACGTCGGCATTGACCTGCAGCGCCTTGCCTTCCGTGTAGGCCAGCACGGCGTTCGGCCCGCTGCTGTCGGCCTGCACGGCAGCGCGGAACTGGCGTTGCCGCCCGCTGACTTCGGCCCGCAGGCCGGCGGCGGCATCGCGCAGCATCAGCGACTTGCGGATATCCGTCTCGAGCCGCTGGTACGGTGCGCTCATCGACAGGTTGCCGTCGGCCATCCACGTCAGGTCCGTTTGCGTCAGCAAGGTGCGCAGCTCGCCGATGCGCTGGCGGATGCGTACCATGTCGGCGTGCCGGTCCGCCCCGCCGCTGCCCAGCTGCTGCACGTCGGCCGCCAGCGCGGCCTGCAGTTCGCGCAGCCGGGTGGCGCCGAACATGCGGTTCAGCCAGTCGCCGTGCAGCTGCCGCAGGCGCGCCTGGAAGCGCAGCTTCTCGTCGGCCACGTCGCGCGCGCGCGGCGTGAACGCCGTTTCCTGCAACAGCCTGCTGAAACGCTCGGCCGCCCGTGGCGATCCCGCATTGAGCTGCACGTTGAAGAGGTAGTGCAACAGGCCCGCGGCATCCTTCCAGCTGCCGCCATACATGTGCGTGAGTTCGTCGAACTTGGCGCGCTGGTACTCGTATTCCTGGGTGGCCAGCACGAATTCCTGCAGCGCCACGAATTGCACGGTCTTTTCCGGGTCGCCCGTGGGCTCGCCCGCCCCGCCCAGCGCGGTGGCCCCGCGCGGCGTCAGGTGCTCGGCCCGCGCGTGGAATTCCTCGTCGATATTCTTGAACAGCACCTTGCTGTAGTACGCCCGCAGCGCCCCGTTGACGCCGTCGTCCAGACCGCCGCAGCACGAGAACCAGGACGCCGGCAGCGCCAGCGCACGGGTATTCCAATCCTCGACCCGGTCCAGCCCCGTGGCGATATCGGCAATGCTGCGCGCGTCGAAATGGGCGCCGCCGGCCGTGTCCCCGGCGCGGACGACGGCACTGATCACGGCCAGCACCGGCCCCTCCATCGCCTGCAGCTGCTGGCGGCTCGCGAAGAAGGTGGGCACCAGGCCGATCAGCCAGACCAGCGCCAGCGCACCGCTGCCGGCCAGCACGGCGCGGCGGGTGCGGCGTTCGGCCACCAGCCGTCGCGGCACGATGGTGGCCAGGCCGAATTCGCCGAACACGCGTTCGCGCAGCAGGTCGCGGCAGAACAGCGGCGGCGCCGGTGCGGGCAGCGGGGGCGGCGGCGCGAACGGATCGTCCACCACTGCCGCCGCCGCGTCCTGCGGCGCGCCGGCTCGGCCGCTCAGGTAGATGCCGCGCAGCGTGAAGGGACTCATGGCGGCGTGCTGGCGCATGGCTTCCTGCAGCATCGCCGGCAGCTTCGCCAGCGAGCGGGCCAGGCGATCGGGCATCAGGAAGATCGCCGGCCCGTCCTCGCCCAGGTCGTCGTGCGCCGCCTGCGCGCTGACCAGGCGGCGCAGCCGGTTGCCCAGCCAGGCGACGGCCTGCTCGCCCATCGCGCCGCGCCATGCC
>NZ_WNKZ01000194.1 GCF_009720835.1 Pseudoduganella buxea | reverse complement strand
AGCGCGGCCGGGTTGGCCCAGCCCAGCGACTGGCCCCGCAGGGCGGCGGGCAGGCGCGCGGCCCACTGGCCGAAGCCTTCGCAGCCGTCGCAGCCGCTGACGGCCACGTACACGGGCAGCGCCAGCCCGAGGCGCTGCTGGATGTCGTCCAGCTTGCGGTACATCCTGTCGCCGTCGGCACTGTCCCGGTCCAGCGCGGCCAGCGGCATCACCCACACGACGGCGTCCAGCGCGCGCAGGCCGCGGCGCCGGTCCAGCAGGCGCAGGAAATCCGTCCACGGCGCGCCATCGGCGGCCCAGGCGGCGGCAGGCAGTTCGAAGGCGCAGCCTTCGGTGCCGCGCCACCAGCCGCTGTCGATGCCGCCCGCCACCACGACCGGCTCGAGACCGGCGCCGCGCAGCAGTTCGCTCTTGCCGCCGCCGGCCGGGCCGCACACCAGCACGCAGGGCCGTTCGTACCGGTAGTCGGCATCGCGCGGGTACAGCGCGCGCAGCGCGGCATCGAAAACGGTCCGCTTCAATGGCGCCACCGGCTGCGTGGCGGAGGTAGTGGAGGTGGCGGCCGGTGCGGCGCGTCGGCGCCGCCACAGCCACAGGCCGCCCAGCACCAGCACCGCCAGCAGCACCAGCAGCACGAGCAACAAGCCCTGCGCCAAGGTCGGGCCCATGCTCAGGCACTCCCCGGCAGATTGCGCAGTACCCCGGCCAGATCGGCCCGCAGGTAGAGCCACAGCACGAGCGACAGCAGCAGCGGCACGGCCAGCAGGCTTGAGGCAACCAGGTAGACGCGCAGGCGTCCGGCCAGGCTGCGCTGGTGCGGCTCGGCACGCGCCAGGTTTTCCTCGCGCGCCTGGGCCAGCACGAAAGCCGGATCGTCCAGCGACGGCTGGTCCGGATACAGCCAGGCGAACAGCGCGGCGCGGCGCTGCGCCAGCTCGGCGGCGCCGTCCGGGCGGTCGCGCAGGCGCCCGGCGAAGCCAAGGGTCAGGCAGTACAGGTAGATTTCGCCGATCTCGCGGCTGGCACGCTCGCCGCTGCGCGCGGCCGCGTCCATCCGTTCGAACAGGCGCGTGCCGCCGCTGCGGGTCTTGAAGACGCGCCATTCCAGCAGGTGTTCGGACCATGCGCCGCGTCCGGCCCAGTTCTCGTTCAGCAGCGTTTCGTCCACCAGCACGGCAAAGGCGTATTGCAGGGCCTCGGACTGGTCGGCCGAACCGGCCACGTGACGCAGCGCGCTGCGCCGGGCCAGCGCCAGGTGGATGTCCCACAGCGCGGCACCGAACTGCACGGCGGCCTGGTTGGCCTGCTCGTCGCTGACGGCACCGGCGATGGCGCGCGGCTGGGCGTCGAGCAGCTCGCGCACGGCCTGGTAGGCCTCGCGGAACACGAGGCCCAGCGGGTTGGCGTCCAGCGCCCAGACCGGCGTGGCAGTGGCGTCAGCGCTGCGCATGGGCCCTGTCCTCGCGGCGCAGCAGCAGCTCGATGCCGAGCGGCTCGACATAGCCTTCGGCGCTGCCGCCCTGGCCGCCGATGCGCAGCGGCAGGGCCGGGTCGAAGTATTCGGCCGCGTCGCCGCCGACGACGAGCTGGAACAGCGTGCGGCTGCTGTCGCCGCCCATGCGCCGGGCCGCGTCGGCGCTCAGCTGCGTGGTGCCGATGCCGCGCGTGCGCCGCCGCTGCGGGCCGGCGCCCTTGCCGACCGAGCAGACCAGGGCTTCGTCGAGCCAGCGTGCCATGTCCTCGTCGCTGGCCCGGGCCGGCTTGTGCAGCGCGATCACGTACGGCGGCGCGGCATCGAGGAAGCCCGCCGCGATCTCGAACTCATGCCGGCCCAGGGCGACGAACGGGGCCCAGTCGAAGTCCGGCGCCAGGCGCTCGCGCAGCGCTTCGAGCTGGGCCAGCAAGGTATCGAAGGAGCTGCCCAGGTCGCGGTAGTCGAACGGCGGCACGGGCGGCAGCGCGGCCTGGCCGATGCCCGCCGCCAGCGCCCCCAGCAGGCCGGCCAGCTGCGCGAACAGCGCCTGCGGGTGGGCCGTGCCGTCCAGGTAGAGCGCTTCCAGTTCGAACAGCCGCGCCGCCAAGACGGGC
>NZ_WNKZ01000193.1 GCF_009720835.1 Pseudoduganella buxea | reverse complement strand
TGGCCCAGCCTTGCGCCCACCTCGCCCATCTGCTTGCCGTGCGCCTCCATCGCGGCGCTTTGTTCCCGCATCCGTGTGCTGTGTTGCTCCAGCGGCGCCCAGGCCGCGCGGGCCTTCGCGACGAGCGACTGGAATCCGCCGCCGCCGCCGCAGGCGCCGCCGCTGCCGTTCCAGTTCCTGGGCCGCACCGAGGTGCTGGGGGACGCGAAAGGCGCGGTGATCCACCTGCGTCGCGACAAGGAAGTCATCTCGGTGCGCGAGGGCGAGCGCATCGACGAGCAGTACCAGTTGGCCAGGCTTGGCGCCGGCGAGCTGGAGATCGTCTACCTGCCGCTGGCGGCGAAACAGATACTCGTGATGGGAAGCAGATGATGCAAGGTCGGTGGAAAAACGGGGCGCTGGGCCTGGCCGTACTGTGGGCCGTGTGCGGCTGCGCCGGACAGGCGCTGCACCGCAGCGGCATGGAGCGGATGGCGGCCGGCGACATGGAGGCGGGCCTGGCCTCGCTGGCCCAGGCGGTGCAGGCGGCGCCGCGCGACGCGGCCCTGCGCAAGGATTACCAGCTGGCCAAGCTGGGCGCCACCGGCACCTTGCTGCAGTCGGCCCAGCAGAAGCAGGCCCAGGGCGACTTCGCCGGCGCCGAGGTCGAGTTGCGCCGCCTGCAGGCGCTCGATCCCGCCAACGGCGCGGCGGCGCAGGCCTTGCAGAACCTGCGCCGGGCGGCCCAGACCGACGCCACCGTGGCGGAGGCGCGCAAGGCCCACGACCGGGGCGACACCGGCCAGGCCGGCGCGCTGCTGGTGCAGGCGCTGGCGGACGATCCCCGCCATCTTGCCGCGCTCGAGCTGCAACGCCTGGTCGAACAGCCGCGTGCGCGCGCCCAGTTCGCCGACGTGACGCTGCGCGAAAGCCACCCGCAGCCGGTCAACCTGGATTTCCGCGATGCCGGCGTGCGCCAGGTGCTGGAGGCACTGTCGCACACCACCGACATCAACTTCATCTTCGACAAGGACGTGCCGGCCGACGTGCGGACCACCGTCATCCTGCGCAACGCCAATATCGACGAGGCGGTCAGCCTGATCCTGCGCAACAGCCAGCTGCGCAGCAAGGTACTGAACAGGAACACCGTGCAGATCTATCCCGACACCCCGGAAAAGCGGCGCGAGAACCAGGAGCTGGTGGTGCGGGCCTTCTACCTGCAGGACGCCGGCGCCGTGCAGATCCAGACGGTGCTCAAGTCCCTGCTGAAGCTCAAGGATATCGTCATCGACGAGCGCCTGAACCTGGTGACGGTGCGCGACACGCCGGAGGCGGTCCGGCTGGCCGAGCGCCTGGTCGCCCTGCACGACCTGGCCGAACCGGAAGTGATGCTGGAATTGGAGGTGCTGGAAGTGCAGCGCGACGACCTGCTCAAGCTGGGCGTGCAGTGGCCCAACCAGTTCACCGTGGTGCCGCTGGCCAGCGGCGGGGTCAACCTGACGCTCGATGAGCTCAAGCGCCTCAACTCGACGCGCCTGGGCGTGGCCTTCAACAACCCGTCCGTCAACCTGCGCCAGGATGCCAGCCTGACCAACCTGCTGGCCAATCCCCGCATCCGCGTGCATAACCGGGAAAAGGCCAATATCCTCATCGGCGACAAGGTGCCGGTAATTACCACCACGTCGAACGCCACCGGCTTCGTGGCGGAAAACGTGCAGTACCTCGACGTCGGCCTGAAGCTGGCCGCCGAACCCGTGATCCATCCGTCCAGCGACGTGTCGATCCGGCTCAACCTGGAAGTGAGCTCGATCGCCAGCCAGGTCTCCACCCCGAACGGCACCGTGGCATACCAGGTCGGCACCCGCAACGCGTCGACCTTCCTGCGCCTGCGCGATGGCGAAACCCAGGTGCTGGCGGGACTGATCAGCGACCAGGACCGCCGCTCCGCCAGCGGCGTGCCGGGCCTGAGCCGGCTGCCGCTGCTGGGTCGCCTGTTCACGGCGCCCACCGATAGCGCCACGAAGACGGAAATCGTGCTGTCGATTACGCCGCGCGTGGTACGCCCGCCGGCGCGCGCTGCCGCCCAGCCCGTCGAATTCTGGTCAGGCACGGAGAGCAGCCTCGATGTCAAGCCGCTGCGGCTGGGCGAGCCGGCGCAGGGCAGCGCGGTGGCGGCCAGCCCGGCCGCGCCGCCC
>NZ_WNKZ01000192.1 GCF_009720835.1 Pseudoduganella buxea | reverse complement strand
GCCGATTGCCGCGCCCTGCCGGCGCCGGCCGGCACGCCGCGCGGCACCGACCTGGCGCGGCCCCAGGCCCAGCCACAGGGCATCATTCGGCAAACGTAACACGGTTGACTTCCTCGATGGTGGTGATGCCGTTGCGGGCGGCATCGATGGCGGCGTCGCGCAGGAAGCGCGTGCCGTTCTGCTGCGCCGCTTCCTTGATCTGCCGGATCGGCGCGCGCCCGATGATCAGTTCGCGCAGCTGGTCGTTCATGCGCAGGAATTCGCCGATTGCCTTGCGGCCCTTGAAGCCGGTGCCGCGGCACTGGCCGCAGCCGCGTGCGCGCACGAAGCGGCCCCCGGCCGTCAGTGCCGGGTCGATGCCGGCCGCCACCAGTTCGTCGGCATCGGGCAGGTACGGCACGGCGCAATGTTCGCAGGCGATGCGCATCAGGCGCTGCGCCAGGATGCCGTTCAGCGCCGACACGAAGCTGTAGATGTCGACCCCCATGTGCAGGAAGCGGCCCAGCACGTCGAAGACATTGTTGGCGTGCACGCTGGTGAAGACCTGGTGCCCCGTCAATGCCGACTGGATGGCGATGCGGGCCGTTTCGGGATCGCGGATTTCGCCGACCAGAATCTTGTCCGGGTCGTGGCGCAGGATCGAGCGCAGCCCCAGCGCGAAGGTCAGGCCCTTCTTCTCATTGACGGGGATCTGCAGGATGCCGGGCAACTGGTATTCGACCGGGTCCTCGATGGTGACGATCTTGTCCTGGCCGCTGTTGATTTCCGTGAGCGCGGCGTACAGCGTGGTGGTCTTGCCGCTGCCGGTGGGGCCGGTGACGAGCGTCATGCCGTAGGGCTCGCGTGCCAGCTGGCGCACGCGCCGCAGCGTGCCCGCGTCGAAGCCCAGGTGATCCAGGCGCAGGCCGACGATCTGGTCGGCCAGGGCTTCCTTGTCGAGGATGCGCACCACCACGTCCTCGCCGAACAGGCTGGGCATGATGGAGACGCGAAAGTCGATCTGGCGCCCCTTCACGTGCAGCTTGAAGCGCCCGTCCTGCGGCACGCGCCGCTCCGAGATGTCCAGGTCCGACATCACCTTCAGCCGCGACACCACCTGGTCGGACATGTCGCCGCCCGGCACGAACAGCACGTGCGACAATACGCCGTCGATACGGTACTTTAGGGTCAGGCCCTTGGCGCCGACCTCGAAGTGCATGTCGCTGACGCCGGCCTTGAGCGCGTCGAAGATGGAGGAGTTGACCAGCTTGACCACCGGGCTGGCATCCTGCGAGATCGATTCCAGCGACAAATCGGCCGCGCCGC
This sequence comes from Pseudoduganella buxea, assembly GCF_009720835.1. Classification (GTDB taxonomy): domain Bacteria; phylum Pseudomonadota; class Gammaproteobacteria; order Burkholderiales; family Burkholderiaceae_D; genus Rugamonas; species Rugamonas buxea. The sequence goes on along the minus strand of NZ_WNKZ01000192.1, from coordinate 934 downwards.
CGGGCGCCGCCTCGCGTGGCGCCTGCGCTTCGAACGAAGCATCGAGGGCACGCAGTTTTTCCCCGGCGATGGTGAAATACGCCGCCAGGTCGTCGGGATGGGCCAGGTGCCAGCGCGGCGGTTGCGGCAGGCGTGCCTCGACCAGGGTCTGCAGCCCCGTGTCGAAGGGATCGACCGTCACGCACAGCAGCGCCGGCGCCGCGCCGGCACGCGCCACCAGGCAGCGGCCCCGTACCGCGTCGCCATAGGCCAGCAGCGCAAAATCCGGTGTCAGCGCATGCAGCGCGTCGATGTCGAGCGTGGGCATGCGCAGCACCCGGCCCAGTTCGGCCAGCGCCGCGGCCGGCGCCAGGCCCAGCTCTTCCTCCAGCGCGCGAAACACGCTCTCGCCGGTGCCGCGCCGTGCCAGCAGCGCCAGCAGCGCGGCACCGGACAGGCACGCCTCCTGTGGCGGCGGCGCATTCATCGGATGCTGCCCGCCAGGTCGAAGATGGGCAGGTACATCAGGATCACGATGCCGCCGATCAGGCAGCCGATCACCGTCATCAGGAGCGGCTCGAACGAACGCGAGAACCAGTCGACGGCGCGGGCGGTTTCCTCGTCGTAGAAGGCGGCGATCTTTTCCATCGTCTCGCCCAGGTTGCCCGAACGTTCGCCCACCACCAGCAGGCGCACGCCGACATCCGTGGCCAGCCCGTGGCGGCCGAAGCAATCGGCCAGCGCACCGCCTTCGCTGATGGCCAGGCGCGCCGCCCGCAGCCCCCCGCGCAGGGCCTGCTGTTGCAGCAGCGCCTCCGTCATGGCCAGGGCCGCCACCAGCGGCACGCCACCCTTGAGCAGCATCGCCACCGTGCGGGTGAAGCGCGCCAGCTGGTAGGTGCGCAGCTGTCGGCCCAGGTGCGGCAGGCGCCACAGCCAGCGCTGGAGGGCGGAG
>NZ_WNKZ01000191.1 GCF_009720835.1 Pseudoduganella buxea | reverse complement strand
ACACATCTGGTCGCGCCTCATACCGCAACAATAATGAAGATTTTTCCTCGAGAACTCTAAAAGAATAAATGTTCACTTCCTTGACTGGCCTGTTAGGCCGGATTTCCGAAGACGAGCTTTCAAAAACATAATTTTTGAAAGCTTCCTTTGGAAGCTGCATGTCGTAAACGCCAACCGGATAATTTCGCGGGTGTATTGTAATAATTCCTTTCTGCCAGGGCTGATCCTTGCTTTTTCGCCGAAAGCCAATGGTAATCGATCGAAGAGAAAAATTCTGTGCGCCAAATGTTATAGACGTGTGCGTCTTTTCTCTTGGGTCCTTCGGCCAGAAATATTTCCCCGATCCGAAGATCGGATCAGTTTCTTCTAGGTCGCGGCGCTTGCTGAGAATTTTCATCATCTCGCCAACAAGTAATGTGAAGTACATTCTTTCGGCATCATTCATCACAATTATTCTAGGCATCTCTAGCGGGCTAACGTTGCTAAAGCGATCGACTGGCATTTCATTCATAGCGACTCCATTCGTGATACTTCCTGCGTATTTCTGCGACTCGGCTGGTTTCATCGGGATGTCATTGAATTCCGCGGCGGTAGACAAATTCAAATTAAGAATACAATAAAAAAATACTACCGCCGCGAGACTCAAATCTCTCAAGATGCACTCCCAAAAATGGGGTCAATTTCACCAACGGTGGGTTGCCACTCTTCATCCTCTCCGAGTTCCATCACCATTTCTGAAAACCCTTCATCGACAAAATTGTTATACCACATGTACGGATTAATAGCATATGCAATAGGGAGCGAGAGTATATCACTGTGCTTAACCCTGCCGGAACCGCTAGGGGTACGTATGTCGGCTGCATCTAGTAGATCTCGCGCACTTTCGGCACATGTATCGTTGAGATAGGCAGTGTATTTCTCCTTCCCCGATTTAACTTTCTCTCTGAATTTTTCCGTCTCTAATTCCAGAATTCGCCCTTGTGCGGCAGTAAGGGCTATTTTAAAGGTTTTTACTGTTTCACGTATTGGATAATCCACATCTCCTGGCCTAGAGTTCATATATCCGTCTTTTATGGGTGCGGGCCGACCAGAATTAAACCAACCGATCTTTCCCTCGTCACCAGGGCCAAAACTCAAAGCTTTCGATATCAATGAATTCTTAACAACATAATAAAACGCGTGACCATAGTCCACCGCTAGGTCATGTGTTTTATCCATGAACGCCTTGGGGTTGTTGACCTCAAATCCGATAACCACATAATAGTCGTCAAGCTCTACAATGGCGCGCTCTGTGTTTTCTTTTGGCGAGCTCGTAGAACGCCCAAGCTCAATCCACTCTTTTTTTTGATCGGGAAGGCCAGAGGTCATGATTGCACCTCAATCACAAGTTCTTCAGCGGTTGCAGTACTTACAAGGTGTGTTGCGCCGTGATCATCGGTCGTGCCGTATTCATATTCTCCACTGGAAAATTTAATACGGTAAGTAACGTTTGCCATAGGCTCGCCAGTAATTTTATTGCGCAGTATAAATGCTTCATCAAATAATTTAACAGATGAGTCAGGTAGCCTGATCAAAGTTGCTGGTATGTCCGCCCCGCTATCAAACACATGCTTCCCACCCTTAACCGTAAAGTTCCCCGGACAAGCAAACGTGATATCCCCACCCTCCAACGTGATGGAAGATTGGCCAGCCTGTAGAACGATCTTCTGATTCGCCTTGATCTCGATGGAATCGTTCACCGAAATTACCGTCACCGATTTATCGGCCATGATCTCCAGCTGATCCGTATGCGCCTGCAGCGACACCGGCCCATTGGCAGCAATGGCCTGGATCCCACCGGAGTGCGTGAAGAACGACGCGGCGTTCGCAGCAACCGAAGACACCGTATGCGCGGCAGTCATCTGCACATCGCCCTGGGTAATCCACCGCAACTGCTGCCCGGCGAACAGCACCGTCGACGCAGGTGTTGCCCAGTTGATGCTGGTCGGCGAGTCCATGACAACAATCGGTGCACCAAATTTCTCTACCGGTTGCGATGCATCCAGCTCACGCGAGCCGCTTTGGGCTTTCGAGGCTTCCTGGCCGTTGACGGCCCCGCTGAACTTCCCCTTTTGCTCGGGATCGAGCAACGCGACGAAATCCTTGTGCGCTGTTGCCGCGTTCTTGCTCACCAGCGCATTCTGCGCGGTGGCGGCATCGCTGATCGTCTGCGCCAGTTCTTCGGCGGCCTTGAATCCTGCCAGCGCCTCGGATGCA
>NZ_WNKZ01000190.1 GCF_009720835.1 Pseudoduganella buxea | reverse complement strand
GGCCAGCGCCAGCAGGGCCAGGCCTAGCGCCGTCCACGGCCGCGCGCGGGGCCGGCGCGCGCGGCCCAGGTTACGGGCGCGGCGCCAGTCGCGCAGCTGGGTGAGAAAGAAGTGGGACATAAAAGTGAGACATAAGCCTGGATATGAGCGTGGACGTGAGCACGAATACCCGCATCTAGCGGGGGGACGGGCAAATCCGCAACGCGGCAGTGGGTCCCGGCGGCCGATTTGCCGTCTACATCGGCGCGATTCGATCTGGCGCAAACCTGCGGATGATGCACCTGGGCACGATGTCCATATGCACCACTTTTCTTGAGGGGAAAACCATGTACGTCTTGCGCCATTTCGAAGCCTTCTTTGTTGCCGCCGTGCTGCTGTGCGTGGCCGCTGCCTTTGCCGCCAGCAGCGGCGCGCCCGTCGAGCAGGCCGCGCCGGCGCCACGGCAGCGTGTGGCCGTGCTGGTGACGTCGCACGCGCCGCCGGCCGTCATCGTGCGGGGCAAGCGCCTGAGCGCCGAGGAAAAGGCCCGCGCCACCGAGTAGCCCCGGCGGGCGGCGCTTACACGCTGTAGCAGGCACGCCCCGATTTGTAAAAATCTGAATCAGGCGCAATGTTCTCCCGCCGTGCGCGATATAGTGAATTCACCGGGCGCAAAGACCGCCCACGAATTCGGAACCACGGAGAGAACATCATGATCAAGCCTGTCATTCTTGCCGCCGCCCTGGCCCTGTCGGCGTCCATCCTGCCGACCCAGGCCCTGGCCCAGGTGGACGTCAACCTCGTCATCGGCGTGCCGCCGCCCCCGCCGCGCTACGAAGCGATGCCCCATCCCCGTGCCGGCTACGTGTGGGCGCCCGGCTACTGGGCCTGGAACGGCCACCGCCACGCCTGGGTCGGCGGCAACTGGCTGCGCGAGCGGCCCGGCTATGCCTACGCGGCGCCCCGTTGGACGGAGCGGCATGGCCGCTGGTACCACGAGCAGGCCCGCTGGAACCGTCTGAGCCCGCGCGGCGACATGGACCACGACGGCGTGCCGAACCGCTATGACCGCGACCGCGACGGCGACGGCATCGCCAATCGCTACGACCGCCATGACGGCGGCGGCTGGCACCGCGACCGTGGCCCCGGCTGGGATCGCCCACGGGAACGGGGCTGGGACGGCCACCGGGGCGACTGGCGCGAGAGCGGCTGGCGTGACGGCCGCGGCCGCGACCAGGATCGCGACGGCATCCCGAACCGCCACGACCGCGACCGCGATGGCGACGGCGTGCCGAACCGCCGCGACCACCGGCCGGACAATCCCTGGCGCAATTGAGCGGGGCAGCGCGTCCATGAGCCACCTTCGGGTGGCTTTTTATTTGCCAGCGTTGTATCGGTGCGAACCGCAGGCATGCGTTATCCGATGGTCCGATGAAACGGAAATAGGATGCGCTACAATTAATCGACCAAGATCAGCATGGACGGACAATGCCGATAGCTCACTTGTTTATCGATACCAATGTATTCCTCAATTTTTATCATTTCGCCGATGACGACCTGACCGAGCTGGATAAACTCATCAAGGAAATTGGCGATGGCGGTATCTGCCTGCACATTCCCGAGCAAGTGCGGAACGAGCTTGCAAGAAACCGTGAATCGAAACTCAAATCCGCGACGGACGAGTTCAGCAAGCACCCATTGCCAGCAGGCGTCCCGCGCCATATGCAGACGTATACACAATATGCAGACTATATTGCAGCGATCGAGCAGGCGAAGAAATTGCGTGGGCAGTTGATCAGCATAGCTCTCGCGGACGCTTCAAATCAGACGCTCCAGACCGATGTCCTCTTGCGCGACCTGTTCGCCAAATCGGCGCGCTATGCGGAAGACGATGAAGTATTTGGCCTTGCACTGCAACGGGCGCAGCGGGGAAACCCGCCTGGGAAAGCTGGCAGTGTCGGCGACCAGTACAACTGGGAAATGCTCTTGAAGATGGTCCCGGACGGCGACTTGCATATCGTATCGAGGGATGGTGATTACAGTTCGTTGCTGAACAAGACAAGGCCCCATCCTTCCCTTGAGACGGAATGGATGGAAAAAAAAGGGTTCTTCACGGATTTCCGTGAAACGCAGCCTTGATCTTCAGGAAGAAGAATTCACTGTCACGGTAACCGTATGCCATCCGCTTCATGACTTTGATGCGATTGTTGATGCCTTCTAATTGTCCGGTGTGCAGCGGCCAGCGCACGCGCGCGAGGATGCCGCGCCAGTAAGGCGCGAGTTTGTTAGCAAAGCGCTTGAGCGGATCGA
>NZ_WNKZ01000018.1 GCF_009720835.1 Pseudoduganella buxea | reverse complement strand
GGGGCACCGCCGGCGACGGCGGCAGCGGTGGCGGCGGACGACAACGACGGCGATGGCGGCGGCGACTGCGCCGATGCCCCGGCCCAGCGTCGCGCCTTGCTGGCGAAAATGCTGGAAGAACTGGCCACGTTGCCGGAGGCCCTGCTGGCGCGGGTGCGTCCAGCAGGCTCGGTCCGCGACGCGACGTCCCCCACGGCGCCCGCCGTCGCGGAAGAACCATCAATCAATGAATCAATCAATCAATCATTAACCCGATAAACAAGGTTCACCATCAATGACCATCCTGTTTGAAGAATTCGTCCAGCCGGACGCGGAGCAAGTCGAGCCGCTGCGCACTGCCCTGAAGGCGTTCAACGAGTCCGCCATCGGCGAGTACGGGGCCACCACGATCATGGTCGCGGCCCATGGCGACGACGGCAAGCTGCTGGGCGCGGTGCACGGCTGGCTGCAGTTCGGCTGGCTGTACGTAAACATGCTGTGGGTGGACGACGCACAGCGCCGTCGCCGCATCGGCACGACGCTGCTGGAGCGGATCGAGGCCTTTGCCGCGGCCCGCGGCGTCTGCCGCAGCCGCTTGGCCACCTCCGATTTCCAGCCCGGCTACGCCTTGTACCGCCGGCGTGGCTATGAGACCTACGCGACGATACCGATCATGCCGGACGAAGCGGGGGTCGACAGCCACGTCGAATACCTGATGTGGAAACACTGGTCGGTGGATGCGCCCGGGGCCGGGCGCGAAACGGGCCGCTGAGGCGCGGCATGCGCCGCCACCGGCGCATGCCATGTACCGCGAAAACGACGTCCTACAGGAACAAGAATGACTGCCTTCCTTATCTCCTTGCTGATCTTCCTGCTGATCCCGACCCTGCTCAGCAGATTTTTCAACATCAACAAGCTGCTGCCGCTGGTCTTCCTGCAGTTGGCCTTCGGCTTCGCGCTCAAGCTCAGCGGCGCGGTCGAATGGCTGCAGGCACGCCAGATCGATTGGAGCAGCGGTACCCTTGCCAGTTCGCTCGAAGGCCTGGGCTGGCTGGGCGTCGTCATGCTGGTGGCCACGGCCGGCTCCGAATCGGTGCCCCGGGTGTCCGGGCGGGACCGCTGGCAGGTCCTGGCGATCAGCATCGCCGGCTTTGCCGGCACCTGCCTGCTGGGCACGGCCCTCGGTTTCGCGCTGGCACAGCTGTATCCGCAGGCCGTGGGGCCGGCGGCCCGGCCATGGGTGTTTGCATCCTCGATCGGCCTGGCCCTGTCCGTCACGGCGCTGCCCGTGCTGGCCGCCATCGTGCGACAGGGCGGCATCGCCCACACGTCGATCGGCAAGATGGCGATGAGTTGCGCGGTACTGGACGACCTGTGGCTGTGGCTGGGGATGGCCGTCATCCTGTCGTTCGGCAGGGCGGCGGCGGGCATTCCATGGCAGCTGTTCGGCGGCCTGTGCGTGTACCTGGCCGTCATGGCCGGTGCGGTCAGGCCCGCGCTGCGCCGGTATTTCGATGCCCGCGCCAATCCGGCCGACGCGGACAGCTTTATCGTCGTGGTCAGCGTCATCCTGCTGTCGGCCGTCGCCACGGGCATCATCGGCCTGCATTCGATCTTCGGCGCCTTCGTCGCCGGCGCCATCCTGCCGAAGGCGGCCGTCAACGCCTGCCGCAGCTACCTGGACCAGGTGACCCACGTACTGCTGCTGCCGCCGTTCTTCATCCTGACGGGCCTGCGCCTGAGCATCGACCTGCACAGTCCCCAGTTCTGGGAACAGGTCGTGCTGGTGACGTCGGTGGCGATCCTGGGCAAGATGGTGATGGTGGCCATCACGGCACGCCTGGGTGGCCTGCGCTGGCGTCAGAGCCTGGCCATGGGGAGCCTGATGCAGTGCAAGGGCCTGATGGAACTGATCGCCATCAATATCCTGCTCGACGCCGGCATCCTGGGCAGGGAGTTGTTCTCCGCCCTGGCAACGATGGCGCTGATCTCGACCTTCATTACCTTGCCGCTGAGCCGTTTACTGCTGGACCGGCGCGCGCACGAACCGGTCGTGCTGGGCAGCCCGCGCGAAGTGCTCTCGCCCGGTCCGCGCTAGCCCATCGGGCGGGGCCCGGCCTGGCGTGGCTGTCGTCAGTCCGGCCCCGCCACGGTCGTCGTCATCACGGCCGCCTGCGCCACCGCGCCATCGAAATCGCTTTCCGCACGCGCCAGCGAAACCCGGGCCGGCTCGGCCAGGCCGTCGACGATGACGGCGCGGTTTCGCCCGTGCGACTTGGCGTGGTACAGCGCCATGTCGGCCAGCTGCACTGCCTTTTCCCAGCCGAACTGGGATTCCGGGAAATCGCAGAACGGCATCGGCACCGTGCCGGCGCTGATCTTCACGGGCACCTGCACGTCGCCGCAATCGACCGGCTTGGCACCCACGCCGTGCAGCAGGCGCTCCAGCATCGGCTGCAGCTGGCCGGCCGGCATCGATGGCGAGAAGATCAGGAACTCCTCGCCACCCCAGCGCAGCACCATGTCGGTGCCGCGCACGGCGTCCGTCAGGCGGCGCGCCACCTCGACCAGGGTGCGGTCGCCCACCACGTGGCCCCAGCGGTCGTTGATCTGCTTGAAGTGGTCGATGTCGATCAAGGTGATGGCATCGACGCCGGCCGCGCGCATCTGGCGCCGCTCCGCTTCGGCCATGCCGGCCCGGCCCTGCATCCGGTCCAGGAAGAAGCGGCGGTTGTACAGGCCCGTCAGCGGATCGCGGGTGGCGTGGAATTCCAGTCGCGCGTTCAGCCGTTCCAGCTCGGCGTTGGCGCCCCGGGCGCGGCGATACTGGATGTAGACGAAGACACCGGCTGCCAGCAACAGCGCGGCGCACAGGCCGATGATCCACTGTTCCTGGCGCTTGCCGCTGATGACGGCGTCCTTCAGCTGGTTGTCGCGTGCCAGCTGGTCGATCTGGCGCTGGCGCCGGTCCGCCTCGAATTTTTCCTGCAGGGCGGCGACGGCCTGGTCGCGCTCCGAGCGCAGCATGCCGCTTTGCACCGCCTGCTGTTCGCGTACGTAGGCCAGCGCCTCGCGCGTGCGGCCGGCGCTTTCGAACATGCGGCTGGTCTCGTCCAGCATGTTGACCAGGTCACCGGTTGCCTTGGCCGCGCGCAGCGCTGCGATGACCTCGTGTACGTACGGCTCGGCCGCATCGATCCGGCCTTGCCCGCCCAGGGCGAAGCCCAGGTTGGCCTTGGCCATCATCGTTGCGCCTGCGTCGTTCACCTGCAGCGACTTGACCAGGGCCTTGCGCGCCGCCGTCTCGGCCTTGGCGTATTCCTTGCCGTGCAGGTAGTGGTCGGCGATATTGCCGAGGATCGAGGCTTCCATCGTGGCCAGGCCGGCTTCCTCGGCCGTCGCCAGCGCCGCTTCGAAGGCGGCCAGGCCCTCGGCGTTGCGGCCCAGGACGACGTAAGCGCAGCCCTGGGCGAAGATCAGCCGGGCCTTGAAGCGCGGCGGCATCGTGCCGCGGTAGGCCTGCAGCGCCGCCGTTGCCATCTCCAGCCCCTTTTCGGCGTTCTTCATGTTGATGTACAGCCGGCTGATCAGCGCGATGGTGTCCAGGCGCGAGCGCAGAGTGGCTGCGCCACTGCCTTCGGCCAGCTTCAGCGCGTTCAGGTAATGCCCCAATGCCTTGTCGAACTGGGTGGTGTCGTTGTAGGCCAGGCCGTAGGCGATGTCGAGCCGGGTCTGCAGGGCCGGGTCCGGATGCGCGCCGATCTCGGGCCGCAGCGCGTCCAGCGCCGCCAGCGCCTGCATTGGCTTGCCCTGGTCCATCAGGCGGTCGACGCGCCCCAGCCGGGCCAGCGCCACGGTGCCGGCGTCGCCGTTGGCCTTGGCCAGCTCGCGCAGGCTTTCCAGGGTCTCGTAGGCCTCGTCCAGCTGGCCGGCGTCGCTCTGCAAGGTATGCCGGGCCAGCAGCAGCTCGCGGTGGACGCGGTAGGGCATATTGTCCGGCAGGCCGGCGCGCACCGCTTCGAGCCGTTTCGCGGCGGCCTGGTTGGCGCTGTAGGACAGTTCGACGATGGCGCGCAGCTCGGCCAGGATCGCGGCCTCGTCGGCGCGCACGGCGGGCGCGTGCAGTGCCGCAGCCAGCAGGACAGTGCCCGCCAGCATGCTGGCCCGGCGCGGGGCGAAGGAAGACAATACGTTCATGGCAGGGGGCGCCGGCAGCGGCCAAGGCGCGATTCGGGTGTGCCGCGCCGTGGGCGCGATCTGGATGCCGGGCGATGGAACATCGGGCGACAGTGCAAACCGTGGCTGGGTCGGGGCGGCGGCATGTCAAACAGTATGAATAATTGCCACTCGGAAATCAAGCAGTGATTGCCGTTGCGCCGGGCCGGGCGCCATCCGCAGGCGTGCGGCGCAACGCAATGCTGCTAAACTTATCGATAAGACAAAGACCGGAGTTCGAGATGAGCACGATTCCCCGCAGCCGCCTCACCCGTCGTGCCGCCCTGTATGCCGTGGCGGCGGTCCTCGCTTTTGCCACGGCCCCGGGCCTGGCGCAGGAACCGCAGTCGCTGGCCGACGCCCAGGAAGCCGCCGAGCGCTGGCTGGCCCAGGCCGATTCCGGCAATTACGCCGCCACCTGGCGCGACGCGGCCGGCCCCTTCCGCAGCGTCGTCACGCAGGCCCAGTGGGAAGCCAGCATGCGCGCCGTGCGCACGCCACTGGGCGCGGCCGGTGAACGGGCCCTGCAGTCGGCCACCTTCCAGCGCACCTTGCCGGGCGCGCCGGACGGCCAGTACGTGGTGCTGCAATACAGCACCCAGTTCGCCAACAAGGAAAGCGCCGTCGAGACGATCACGCCGATGCTGGACCAGGATGGCAGCTGGCGCGTGTCCGGCTACCAGATCCGCTGAAGCGATGCCGTCAGCTTAGGCGCAGGGGCAGGCTGCGCAGCCTTTGCCCCGTCAGCTTGAAGACGGCGTTGGCCACCGCCGGCGCCACCGGCGGCACGCCCGGCTCGCCGACGCCCTCGGGCGGCTCGCTGCTCAGGCTGATGACGGTTTCCACCCGCGGCGCCTGGGGCATGCGCAGCACGGGGTAGTCGCCGAAATTGCCCTGGTCGATCTTGCCGCCGGTGACGGTGATCTCGCCCGCCAGCGCGGCCGACAGGCCGAAGATGACGGAGGACTCCATCTGCTGCGCCACCAGGTTGGGATTGACGGCGATGCCGCAGTCGATCGCGCAGACGACGCGGTGCACGCGGATTTCGCCGCCCTCCACCGACACTTCGGCCACCTGCGCCACGATCGAGCCGTAACTCTGGTGCAGCGCCACGCCATGGGCCCGGCCCGGCGGCGCGCTGCCGGCACGGCGCACGGCGGCATCGAGCACGGCCAGCTGGCGCGGATGCCCGGCCAGCATGTCGCGGCGCAGGGCCACCGGGTCCTTGCCGGCCGCATGGGCCAGTTCGTCGACGAAGCTCTCCTTGAAGAAGGCATTCTGCGAATGGCCCACGGAACGCCAGTTCCCCAGCGGGACGGCGCTGTCGATGGCACTGTGGGCGATACGCTGGTGGGCGATGGCGTACTGCATGTCGTAGCCTCCTTCGACGGTGGTCTTGTCCGGCCCCGCCGCCGGCAGCCCCAGGTTGCGGCGCACGAACTGGTGACCCAGGGCGCCGCTGGCCCCGCGGCTGCTCCACGACCGGATCGTGCCGGTGCCATCGAGCGTGCCTTCCAGCCGCGCCAGCGCGGCCGGGCGGTACACGTCGTGCATGATATCGTCCTCGCGCGACCAGATCACCTGCACCGGGCGGCCCTGGCACTGCAGGGCGATGGCCACGGCCTGGGCCACCATGTCGACTTCCAGCCGGCGCCCGAAGCCGCCGCCGATCAGGTGTTCGTGCAGCTCGACGTCGGCCACGGCCACGCCGGCCACCTTCGCGGCGATGTCGACGGCGATGGTGGGCACCTGGGTGGACAGCCACAGCCGCACCTTGCCGCCGCTGACCTGGGCCGTGCAGTTGACCGGCTCCATCGCCGCATGGGCCAGCAGTGGCGCACGGTACTCGGCCCGGATCACCTTCGCGCCCTCATGGGCCGCCGCGATATCGCCGCGGCTGTGGTACACGTGCTCGTCGTCGCCGTCGAGCGCGGCCGCCATCTGTTCGAACAGCGTCGCGGTGGACAGCGCCGCGTGCGGCCCTTCATCCCAGCGGATCGACAGCGCCGCGGCGGCCTGGCGCGCCTGCCAGAAGGTGTGCGCCACGACGGCGACGCCGGCCTGGGCACCGGTCTGGCCCTCCAGCGCGCCGGAAAAGTCGATCACGCTCAGCACGCCGGGCATGGCCAGCACCGGCACCGGGCTGACGCCGGCGATGGTGCCGCCGATGGTGGGCGACATCCGCAGCGCCGCGTACACCATGCCTTCGGGGCGCGCGTCGATGCCGAAGCGCGCGCTGCCGTCGACCTTGATGCGGCTGTCGCGGCGCGGCGCGGCATGGCCGATCAGGCGGAACGCGTGCGGCGCCTTCAGCGGCACCTCGACGGGCGTGGCCTGCGCCGCCGCCGCGGCGAAGCTGCCGTAGCTGGCCTTGCGGCCGCTGGCGTCGTGGAACAGGTGGCCGTCCTGCGTGCGCACCTGTCCTGGCGGCACCTGCCATGTGCTGCTGGCGGCGGCGATCAGCAGGCCGCGCGCGGTGGCGCCGGCCTCGCGCATCGGCAGCCACAGGTCCTTGACCGACGAGGAGCCGCCCGTCAGGTTGATGCCCAGTTCGCGCGCCACCTTGGCCAGGGCCCACTGCGTCACGGCGCGGGTGTTGCCCGTGTCGTCCGGGTGGAACGGCAGGTTCTCGCGCATCACGGCCACGTTGGCATAGATCTTGTCGATCGGCGCCTGCAGGATGCGCACCGACGCCAGCGGCACGTCCAGTTCCTCGGCCACCAGCATCGGCAGCGCCGTGCTGACGCCCTGCCCCATTTCGGCGCGCGGCACGACGACGGACACGGTGTTGTCCGGCGCGATGGCGACCCAGCCGTTCAGCGCCACGGCGCCGTCCTGCACGGGCAGCGGCGCCTGGGCCATCAGGCGCTGGCGCGGCGGCGTCACGCCCCAGCCCACCAGCAGGGCGCCGGCCAGGCCGGCACCGCTCAGCAGGAAGCGCCGGCGCGCAGGTTTCTTCGGCGCTGCTGCCGGCTTGACGTGCTCCAGGTCATTCATCGTTATCGTCCCGTTGCTGCCAGCGTTGGAGGATGTCATCCGGCGTCACGGGCCGGCTGTAGTAATAGCCCTGGGCCAGGTTGCAGCCGTGCCGCGCCAGGAAGGCGGCCTGCTGCTCCGTCTCCACCCCTTCGGCGATGACGGACAGGTTCATGCTCTTGCCCAGCTGGATGATGGCGATGACGATGGCCTCGTCATTGGCGTCGGTCGAGATGTCCTTGATGAAGGAACGGTCGATCTTCAGGGTCTGCACCGGCATCTGCTTCAGGTAGGCCAGCGACGAATACCCCGTGCCGAAATCGTCGATCGCCAGCGACACGCCGATGGCGTGCAGGTCGTTGATGAAGGCCAGCGCGTCGCCCGTGTTCATGATGACGGACTCCGTCACCTCCAGCTGCAGCCGGTGCGGCGCCAGCCCCGTCTCGCGCAGGATCTCGCCCACCATGCCGACGATGGTGCCGCGCTCGAACTGGCGCACCGACAGGTTGACGGCGATCTTCGGCACCTCCAGCCCGGCCTCCTGCCAGCGCACCATCTGGCGGCACGCCTCGTGCAGCACCCATTGGCCCAGCTGATTGATGAAGCCCGTGTCCTCGGCCAGCGGAATGAAGCGGAACGGCGGCACCAGGCCCAGTTCCGGGTGGTTCCACCGCACCAGCGCCTCCACCCCCGTCAGGCGGCCCGTGTCGATCTCCACCTGCGGCTGGTAGTGCAGGAAGATCTCGTCCTTCTCGATCGAGCGGCGCAGGTAGGTTTCCAGGTGCAGGCGCGCCACGCCTTCGCCGGACATCTCGGGCGCGTAGAAGCGGTAGCCGTTGCGCCCGCGCGCCTTGGCCTGGTACATGGCCACGTCGGCATTGCGGATCAGGATATTCAGGTCGGCCGCGTCGGCCGGGTACAGGCTGACGCCGGCGCTGCAGGTGACGAACAGCTCGTGCCCCGCCACCAGGAAGGGCTGCTCGAACATCTCGACCAGCTTCTGCGCCACCAGCGAGGCGCCATACTGGCCGTCGATGTCCTCGAGCAGCACGACGAATTCGTCGCCGCCCAGGCGCGCCAGCGTGTCGCCTTCGCGCAGGTGGCTGGCCAGCGCGCGCGCCACCTGCTGGAGCAGCTCGTCGCCGACATGGTGGCCCAGGGTGTCGTTGACGTTCTTGAAGCGGTCCAGGTCGATGAACAGCAGGGCCAGTTGCTCGCCGGCGCGGCCGGCCCTGTCAATGGCGTGCTGCAGGCGGTCGTTGAACAGCGAGCGGTTCGGCAGTTGCGTCAGCGGATCGTGGTGCGCCATGTGATCGAGCTTGTCCTGCGACTGCTTGAGCTGCGTGATGTCGCTGAAGACGCCGACGTAGTGCGTGACGGTGCCGGCCGCGTCCCGCACGGCCGTCAGGGTCAGCTCTTCCAGGAATTCCTCGCCGTTCTTGCGCACGCACCACAGTTCGCCGCGCCAGTAGCCCGATTCGACCAGCTCGCCCCACAGCCGGGGACCGGGGGTGTCGTCATGCCGACTCGAACGCGTCAGGCCCAGGTCGTGGCCCAGCGCCTCGCCCTCGGTGTAACCGGTGATCTGCGTGAAGGCGGGATTGACGGCGACGATGGTGCCGCCCGCGTCGACCACCATCACGGCGTCGCCGATATGTTCCAGCACCGTGGCGGACAGGCGCAGTTTTTCCTCCGCCTCCTTGCGTTCGGTGACGTCCGCATACACCCAGATGCTGCCGTCGTGCGGGTGCTTCTGGTCGATCGCGCAGCCGCTCACCAGGCACCAGAACAGCGAGCCGTCGCGGCGGCGGTACTGGCGCTCCTCGTTGTAGTACTCGCCCTGGCCCAGGGTGGGATACTGGCGCGCGCCGGCCCGCTCGTAATCCTCGGGGGTGGGGAAGAATATGGCGGTGGACTTGCCCACCATCTCGCCCGGATCGTAGCCGAACAGCTGCTCGCACCGACGGTTGACGGACATGATGGTGCGATGGCGGATGAAGCTGACGCCGAACATGACGTTGTCCAGGATGGCGCTCTGCTCGGCCAGCAGGGCCTCGATACGCACCTCGTTGTCCTTGCGTTCGCTGATATCGGACAGGATGCCGTCGACCCATGGCGTGCCGTCCGCGCCCACCTGCGGCTGGCCCACTTCCTGCACCCAGCGCTGGGTGCCGGTGGCGTCGATGATGCGGTACTCCGTTTCGTAGGGGCGGTGCTCGGCGATGGCCTGGCGTACGGCGTTGCGCTGGAAGCGGCGGTCTTCCGGCGTGACCAGGTTGGCCCACGCGTGGGTCGTGCCGCCCATCAGCTGGGCCGCGCTGTAGCCGGAGATGCCCTCGATGGCATCGCTGACGAATTCGATCGGCCCGTCCGGGCGGTAGCGGAACACGGCACCCGGCACTTGCGTGACGATGGTGCGGAAGCGTTCCTCGCGCAGGCGCACGTCCTCGAACAGGCGGCCGATGGCGTCGCGCGTCAGTTCCAGCTGGCCGGCCAGGCGCCCCAGTTCATCCTCGCCGCGCAGTTCCAGCCGGGTCGTGAAGTCGCCCTGCGACAGGCGCGACGAAAACCGCATCAGCTTGCGCAGGGGCTGGATCACGCGCCGGTTCAGCAGCAGGATGATCAGCATCAGCGACACGGACAGCTGGGCCGCCAGCACGAAGATATGGGAGCGCTGCTTGCTGCGCAGTTCCTGGCGGCTGCGGGCGTCGTCCATCTCGACGACGATGCGGCCGATGCGTTCGCCCCGCACCGACACGTCACGCTCGGCCCGCACCACGTTGCCCAGCGGGCGGGCCGGCGACGTCAGGTGGATGAACGGGCTGTCGGCCTGGCCCGTCACCTGCACCTGCACGACGGAGCGGTCGCGCATCACCGATTCGGCCAGCAGCTGGGCCGAATCGCTGTTCATGTTCCACAGCGATTCCTGCATGCCCAGGGCCAGGATGTCGGCATTGCGCTGCAAGGTTTCGTCCAGCGCCGTGCGCGCGGCCTGGTGCTCGCGCACGCCGATCAGGAGGTAGCTGCCGACAATGGCGGGAATCACCAGGCCGACGAAGACGACCAGCAGCAGCGAGCCATAGATCGACGAGCCGTACAGCGCGGACAGGCGTGCGCGCAGCCGGCTCAGGGGGCTGTTCGGCGGAGTGGTCATGCAGTGGGGCGGCCGGTGGGGGTCGGTGGCATTGCGGGGTTAAAGGTCGAGGTTGTTTTCCTGATGCAATTATGCACGGAAAGCCCTGCCCGAGTCACCCGGATGCGCGCGGCGCGGCGCGTGGCGACAACGGCTGAGCAAGCTGACAAGGCGCCGCTGCCCGGGGCAGCAGGCTGGCGCCGCGCGCGTTCTTGCCGGACTTGCTATGATCCGCACTCTTTCAGAGGAGTTCACCCATGTCGTTTTCCATGCATTCCGCGTCCCTTCCCGTGTTTCGCCAAATCCTCAACAGCCTGACGGCCATCCTGGACAAGGCGGAAAGCCATATCGAAGCGAAGAAGATCGATCCGGCCGCGCTGTTGCAATACCGCCTGTACCCGGACATGCTGCCCTTCATCCGCCAGATCCAGATCGCCACCGACTTCGCCAAGGGCGCGGGCGCCCGCCTGGCCGGCCAGGACGTGCCCGCCTACGAGGACACGGAAAAAACCTTCGCCGACCTGAAGGGCCGCATCGCCAGGACGCTGGCCTTCCTGGACAGCCTGCCGCAGGGCGAGATCGAACACAGCGCCAACCGCGCCATCACCACCGGCAGCGGCGAGAAGACCAAGCACTTCACGGGCCAGACCTACCTGCTGCACTACGCCCTGCCCCACTTCTTCTTCCACGCCACCACGGCCTACGACATCCTGCGCCACAACGGCATCGAGATCGGCAAGAAGGACTTCATCGGCTCCTACTGATCCGCAGGCCGGCAGCGCTGGCCGCGAATCCGGTGTCAGCCACCTGGTTCGCCGGCTGTGGCTGCTCGCAGGAAACCAGTTGCCTTGAAACCGGCCGGTCCGCCGCAGCGGTCTGACACCGGTTTAGAAGCAGGATGTTTTCGGCGGACAATGGATTCAGGTGGCTGACACCGGATGCAAGGCTGGCGTCAGCCGTTGCGGCGGGGATAGCCCTGGGCCGTGATGCGCTGCCAGACGAGCTCCTTTTGCTCCGGGCTCATCGACACCCAGTGCGCCACTTCCATATAGGTGCGCCCGCAGCCGCGGCAGATGTCGTCGAAGGTGGTCGAGCAGACCGCCACGCAAGGGGTGTCCGGACGCTCGGGCAGGTCGCCGTCGGATAGCTCTTTGCCGGCCATCAATGCCCCTGCGGGAACAGCTTGTCCCAGCCTTCGTGACCCAGCTGTTCCATCGTTTCGATATTCTTCTCGAAGATTTCCTCCGCCTCCGGGAAGGCGGCGACGGCACGTTCGACGCTTTCCTCGCGCAGCAGATGCAAGGTCGGGTATGGCGAGCGGTTGGTGTAGTTGCCGATGTCGTTCTTGTCCGTGTCGGCGAACTGATAGTCCGGGTGGAAGCTGGCGACCTGCAGCTCGCCTACCAGGTCCATATCCTCCAGCGCCGCGTCGGCAACGTCGAGGAACTCATTGTAGTCCTCGAAGTCTGACAGTACGGATGGGTGAATGATCAAGGTCGTGTCCACCTGTTCAGCCGGCGTGTCGGCCAGCCTTTGCAGCTCGTCCATCAACAGTTCCAGCAGCTCTTCCGGCGTGGTGGCGTCCGAGACGACGTAGCGGATCTGCTTCTTGACGTGGACGGCCTTGGCGAAGGGGCACAGGTTCAGGCCGATGACGGCCTTTTCCAGCCAGTCCTGGGTGGCGGCGATGGCGGCGGCGTGGTCCACGGCGGGGGTGCTCATAAGAAACTTCCTTGATCTAAGATGCGAACCCGCATTTTACGCAATCGCTGTCGCTTCTGCCATTTTCCGTCATCTCTAGTTATTTCGCGCACATCTTTACGGTATAAAACGACAAGTCTCCCGACCATCTTATTTGTAACCGTGCCGACATATTTCTTGACGGCGACCCGACAAGGCCCGTAGACTCCACGTTTAAATTGGTAGTCTGTCCGGTTAGCTCTGCAGTGAATCAGCCTCGCCTTCACTCGCGGAACCAGCCGATCTTCATTTGACGACAACAATGGAAAGCTATGCGAACTAAGTACACCCCACTGCTGGCGGCGCTGATTCTCGCGGCTCCGGCGATCTGCGGGGCGGTCGAATCCGCCACCTCCCAGCCGCCGGTCGCGCTGTCCTCCGCCGCAAAGGCGCCCGCAACGGAAGTTGCCACCTCTTTCGCCTCCCCTTCCAAGAACGTTATCAAGGCCGCACCGTCGGAAGAGGCCTTCCGCGAAACGGATGTGTGGAACCGCATCCGCTCCGGTTATGCCATTCCCGACCTGAACAATTCCCTCGTGGCCCGTCATGCCAGCTGGTATGCCGAGCGCCCCGATCATATGGCGCGCTCGTCGGCGCGGGCCTCGCTGTACCTGTTCCACGTGGTCTCGGAACTGGAAAAGCGCAATATGCCCACGGAACTGGCCTTGCTGCCCTTCGTCGAATCGGCCTTCAACCCGCAGGCGCTGTCATCGGCCAATGCCGCAGGCCTGTGGCAGTTCGTGCCCGGCACGGGCCGCGACTTCAACCTGAAGCAGAATGCCTTCAAGGACGACCGCCGTTCCGTGCTGGCGTCGACCGACGCGGCCCTGACCTACCTGCAGCGCCTGTATGACATGTTCGGCGACTGGCAACTGGCGCTGGCGGCCTACAACTGGGGCGAAGGCTCGGTGCAGAAGGCCATCGCCAAGAATCGCGCCGCCGGCAAGCCCACCGATTTCGAGGGTCTGTCCGCACTGATGCCGGCCGAGACGCGCAACTACGTGCCGAAGCTGCAGGCGCTGAAGAACGTCGTGGCCAATCCGGCCCGCTATGGCCTGACGCTGCCGCAGATCCAGAACGAGGCCTATTTCACGGCCGTCGACAAGACCAGCGATATCGACCTGACCATCGCCGCCCAGCTGGCCGAATTGTCGGTGGACGAATTCAAGGCCTTGAATCCGCAGTTCAATCGCCCGGTCATCACGGGCGGCGAGCAGACCCAGATCCTGCTGCCGAAGGAAAACGCGGAGAAATTCCACCTGAACCTGGCCCAGTGGGGCCGCGCCCTGTCGACGTGGACCACGCACAAGGTGACGGGCGCACGGGAGAGCATCGCCTCGCTGGCGTCGAAATTCCGCACGACGCCGGATGTGATTCGCCAGGCCAACAATATTCCGTCGCGCGGCGTGCTGAAAGCCGGCTCCACCATCCTGGTGCCGAAACTGTCCACCAGCGCCAACCTGGATATTCCCGTCGAGATCGCGGAAAACGCCACTGTCGCCCTCGACACGGCCGAGCGCGCCGCACCGCGCAGCAATTACAAACGCGCCAGCGCCAGCGCCGGCAAGGGGAAGTCGCCCATCAAGCTGGTCAAGGCACGGGTGTCGCGCAGCGAGGCGGCCAAGTCGTCCAAGCGCAGGACCCGCAACTGAGCCGCCGCCAAGCCGCGAATGCTCCAGGGAGCCGCGCCGCCTTCGGGCCGCGCGGCTTTTTCACGTGGCGCCCAGGGCACGGGCGGCTTGCAGCCCCGCAGTGACATGAGCAAGCTTGCAGCCATGCCGTTCAGACCCTACAATCTCGGACTTGCGGTAGCGGGACCAGCGCTTGTCGGGCCGCCTCCACCAACAGAACAACAACCAACACTGACGGCGCCGCCACCACCCGGGCACCGTAGGCAACTGGAGTAATCATGGCTTTCTTGCAAGGCAAAAAAATCCTCATCACCGGCCTGCTGTCGAACCGTTCGATCGCTTACGGCATCGCCAAGGCATGCCAGCGCGAAGGCGCGGAGCTGGCGTTCACCTACGTGGGCGAGCGCTTCAAGGATCGCATCACCGATTTCGCCGCCGAGTTCGGCAGCAAGCTGGTGTTCGACTGCGACGTCGGCAGCGACGAGCAGATCGAGGCGCTGTTCGCCGACCTGGGCAAGGAATGGCAGCAGCTGGACGGCCTGGTGCACGCCATCGGCTTTGCCCCGCGCGAAGCGATCGCCGGCGAGTTCCTGGATGGCCTGTCGCGCGAGAACTTCCGCATCGCCCATGACATCTCCGCCTACAGCTTCCCGGCCATGGCCAAGGCCGCGCTGCCCCTGCTGAAGGAAGGCTCGTCGCTGCTGACCCTGTCCTACCTGGGTGCCGTGCGCGCCATCCCCTACTACAACACGATGGGCCTGGCCAAGGCCTCGCTGGAAGCGTCGGTACGCTACCTGGCGGAAAACCTGGGCCAGAAGGGCATCCGCTCGAACGGCATTTCCGCCGGTCCCATCAAGACGCTGGCCGCGTCCGGCATCAAGGACTTCGGCAAGCTGCTGGGCTTTGCCGCCAGCCACGCGCCGCTGCGCCGCAACGTGACGATCGAGGAAGTGGGCAATACGGCCGCCTTCCTGCTGTCCGACCTGGCATCGGGCATCACGGGCGACATCATCTACGTGGACGGCGGCTTCTCGCACGTGATGGGCCTGAACGCCACGGATTACCAATAACACCGCCCCATTCGGCCGGCTTGCCCCTTTCGGGGCACGCACGCAATAGATAAGTGTGCAGAGTCGGCCGATATCGGTTATAGTGTTGTTTGTGCGCTGCAACAGGCAGCACGCAAAAACAAAAACAAAGCACTTACAAAAGCAGCATCGCAAGCCTTCGCGCATTGGTGTACCGGATTTCCACCGAGACTTCCGACATTCAATTGGCGCTTATAAAAAGCCCCCCGCCCCAGCGTGTCGCAATCTGACACCGTCCCGGCGCAAAGCTTTTGTGCCGAAATTTCTATTCTTGCTGTCTAGAGTCATTTCGTTTGGTTGGCGTTGCTATGTTGCGTTCCGCGTTTGCGCGAACGCTGATTTTTACGAAAGATATACATGAGTTTTGAAACACTTGGCCTGAACCCGTCCATCCTGAAAGCCCTGACTGACGCCGGCTACACCGCGCCGACCCCCGTGCAAGAGCAGGCCGTTCCGGCCGCCATCGCCGGCAAGGATCTGCTGGTATCGTCGCAAACGGGCTCGGGCAAGACGGCGGCCTTCATGCTGCCTTCGCTGCACCGCCTCGCCGAAATCGAGCCGGAAGCGGCCGGCCGCACGCCGAACCAGGAAAAGCAGGCCGCTTCCGCACGCGGCGAGCGCCCACGCTTCAAGGCAGCCCAGCCAAAAATGCTGGTGCTGACCCCGACCCGCGAACTGGCCTTGCAGGTCACCACGAATACCGACAAATACAGCGTCAACCTGCGCCGCATCAAGGCCGTGTCGATCCTGGGCGGCATGCCTTACCCGAAGCAGATGCAACTGCTGTCGCGCAATCCTGAAATCATCGTCGCCACGCCTGGCCGCCTGATCGACCATATGGAATCGGGCAAGATCGACTTCTCCCAGCTGCAGATCCTCGTGCTGGACGAAGCCGACCGCATGCTCGACATGGGTTTCATCGACGATATCGAGAAGATCGTTGCCGCTACCCCGGCCAACCGCCAGACCATGCTGTTCTCGGCCACGCTGGACGGCGTCGTCGGCAATATGGCGCGCCGTATCACGAAGGACCCGATGGTCATCCAGATCATGCAGGCCGCCAACAAGCATGAGAACATCACGCAGCGCGTGCACTTCGTCGACGACCTGTCGCACAAGAACCGCCTGCTCGATCACCTGCTGCGCGACGAGTCGCTGGACCAGGCCGTCGTCTTCACCGCCACCAAGCGTGACGCCGACACCATCGCCGACCGCCTGAACATCGCCGGTTTCTCGGCCGCCGCACTGCATGGCGACATGCACCAGGGCGCCCGTAACCGTACGCTCGACAGCATGCGCCGCGGCAGCGTCAAGGTGCTGGTCGCAACGGACGTGGCAGCGCGCGGCATCGACGTGCCAACCATCACGCACGTGTTCAACTACGACCTGCCGAAGTTCCCGGAAGACTATGTGCACCGTATCGGCCGCACCGGTCGTGCCGGCCGCAACGGTCACGCCATCTCGCTGGTGAACCACGCCGAAGGCATGAACGTCAAGCGCATCGAGCGTTTCACCAAGCAGACGATTCCCGTCAACGTGGTGGAAGGTTTCGAGCCGAAGCGCACGGCGCCACCGCGCTCGGCTGCCCGTCCAGGCTGGAAGCCAGGCGAAGGCCGTGGCCCGAAGCCAGGCCAGCGCAGCTTCAGCAAGCCCGGTGCACCGCGTGATGGCGCGCCGCGCGAAGGCGGTCACTTCCGCAGCGAAGGCGCGCCCTTCCGCAGCGCCGAAGGCACCACCTTCCGCAAGGAAGGCGGCGGCTTCCGTCGCGACAGCGCACCGCGTTCCGACGCACCGCGCCGTCCTTGGGGCGAACGCTGATCCGATAGCCTAGATCGATGCATGAAACGCCGGGTGGAAGCCCGGCGTTTTTTTTGTCATTACCGACAAAGGACATGGCTGCAGGAATTGGGGCCCAATGGGATGCGCTGCCCACTTCTGAGATCTCCCAAGCGATTGTTCGCCAGATAATTTCCTCTGTAGCCGGTGTACCGCCCGGCAACCAGGCCATACACCTGGTTGCCATCGATGCGGCTGTCAAGGACGAGAGACTCGGAGGCCACGATACCTGACTCGGGTTCGATACGCCCTTCGTTATGGCCCGCCTGACTGTTCGAAATGATGGAGCGCGTTACATAAAATCCACCACCGCGATTGCCGATGGCCTTGCAATTCGTGATGAGACCGTATGGCCCCGCAACCATACCGCTGCCGCCATTCAAGGCGGTGACGACATCGCTGACCGTCGCAAAGGCATCGAGGTAGATACCATCTGCGTTCACGTCCCGAATCGTGCCGTTCTTCACGACCGTCATGTTGTCGCCATCGTTACGATAAGCAATACCAAAACCGGCATTGTGCATGCCGAAGATCGTAAAGCCGTTCAGATCGAGTGTCACATGAGCGGACGCCACCAGTACAGCGCCGGCGCTCGGCACTGTCACGCGAAGGTCGGATGCGAGCCGGTAGCTGCCGGGCTCCGAGATAGTAACGGGAAAGCCCGGCTCGTCGCCCGGGGTGACGCCACCCTCGAGCGCGCGCGCTTGCGTGATCAGGACGACGCCATCGACGGCGTGCACTGTTCCCGCGGGGCCGGCCAACATCAGGGCGGCGACAAGTGGCATTACACGGATCGGTTTGGAAGCACGGCACATGATCTCTTCCTTTCAATACAACAAAGTGGTTAGCCCGGACATCGTGACGACGATGCGGGTTCACTGGCAGGCGGTGCTCCGCCCGCAAATATTTGCACCGAGTTCCAGCGATGGGCCGACCACGTTACCTGTCTGGTTCAAGTCGATCCGGTTACTCCAGTACGCAACATTGCCATGCGACTCGATGCCTGCTTCCATGTTGCCCTGGATAATACTGTCGCTGATGAGTCCGCCGTAGTGCACTATGCCGGCCCTGCCATTTTCACTGGCGATCGAACGGGTAATCTGGCTGGTCGAGTACAGGAGGAAACCTATGCGGCCGTTCTTGATCGCACGGCTCCGGCTTACACGTCCCTCGGTGATGGCAATGCCGTTGCCGCCGTTCTCCATGCTGGACATTTCATCGACTTCCACCCACCAGCCCAGGGACACGCCGTCGCCGCCCATACTGCGCACAGCGCCGTTGCGTAGCACAACATAGTTGCCGCGATAATTTTCGGCGCCGATTCCTGCCGAGTGACCGCTGTCTTTGCCGGGGCCGAAGATGGTGAAGCCGTTCAGATCCACTTCCACGTGATCGGCGGCCAGTACGATCGCACCTGTTTCACTCGCCGTCACGTGCAGGTTGGATGCAAGGCGGTAGCTGCCGGGTTGGGAAATCGTGACGGGAAAGCCTGGCTCGTCCCCGGGTGTCACCCCGCCGGCAATCGCCCGAGCCTGCGTGATCACGACGACGCCATCGACCGCGCCAGCCCGTTGCGGGCAACTGCAAAGCGCGAGTGCGGCGAATATAGCGAACAAGACGTGCGATGGATTGTTCATGACAGACTCCTTATGTCGCTCGGGTCCAGCAAACCGGTGCGTCTTCCAATGGCCAGCGCCGATCGCCGGGTGTGGACCTGAACAGCCACGCGATTCGACCAAGGGCCCCTGCCTTGCGCTTACGGGCAGGCGGTCGACCCATGGCATAAGTTCGGGCCCAATTCCACAAGAGCCCCGCCGGCCGCGCCTGCGCCGCTGCTGGCGATGACGTTACCCTTGTAACCGCTTGGTCCGCCCAATCCGGCGGGATTCCCGAAAATCCCCCATTCGCGGTTGAACACCAGCACATTATCGCTGACCAGGCTGGAGCCATACTCGATGTAGATACCGCTCGCCCCGTTGACGCCCGCGTGACTATGAATGATCTGTCCGATCAGGATACGGAAACCGTGGCGGCCATTGTCGTTTGCTTCGCAGTTGGTGATGCGCGCTCCCGTCGTCAGGATCATGCCGTCCACGCCATTGTTGCTGCTGCTGACATGATCGATGGTGGCTCCCGAGTCGATGGAGATGCCGTGACCGCCCATATCCCGCACGAAGCCATTCTTGACGATGACGGCTGCGCCGGTCGTCCCGCCGCCGGGATGCCCCTCGATGCCTGCTGCGGTACCGAAGCCCTTGCCCGGGCCGAAGATCGTGAATCCGTTCAGGTCGAGCTCCACGTAGTTGGCCCTCAAGTCCACAGCCGGGATATTCGGCGTTGCCACGCGCAGGTCGGAAGCCAGGCGGTAACTTCCCGGCTCGGAGATCGTGACCGGAAACCCGGGCAGGTCCGCCGGGGTCACGCCACCGGCCAGTGCGCGGGCCTGCGTGATCAGAACCACCCCATCGACGGCGCCGGCGCCCGGCGAGAAAGCCGCCATGCCCAATGCCGCCAGCGTTGCCAGACCCGATATGATGCTGCGCGAAATGTCCATTTGTTGCTCCTTTGCTGTTCATGGTGGAAAAATCAGGATGCGCGGCGCCGCCGCGACCAGACCGCGACGCCGGCGCCGCAACCGGCCAGCAGCAAACAGTCCGTTGCCGGTGCCGGCACCTGGTACACGATGCCGGCCACCTCGTACTGGTAAAGCTGGCCACCGCGGTTGACGGCACCGGTCAGCATGAAGGTGTGCGGGTAGCGGTAGAAAAGGTCGGGAGGGATGGCCGGCAGCGCATCGCTGCGGAACAGCGAGCCCGGGTAGTCCAGCTGCATGTCGAACATCGCATAGGAATTCAGGCCGTCCGGATTGCCGGCTTCGCCGTGCAAGGTGTACTGGTCGCGCACCGGTCCGTCGACGACGCCGATACGGTAGTCGTTGAAGACGAAAACCAGCGGCGTACTGTCGGGGTAGAGCTCGAGCTGCAAGAAGAACGGCGCACCGTCGGTACGGCCATACACGCCGACGCTTGGATCGTCCGGCGCCAGGTCGGGTGCCTCGGTATCGAAGAAAACCCGTCCTATCAGGGCGGTCCCGGGCCCTGGCGTGACCCGGAAGGGACTGGCCGGATCGAACGTCGCCTGCTGGACGGTGCCATAGAAGTTGTAGTGGAACGGAACCGCTTGCGCGCCCGACGCCAGCAGTGCGCCGACGAGCGCGGCCGCACGAAGGATGTGTTTCATTGCTCAGCCCTCCCAGATGGTTGACCCGTTGGAGACGGTATCGGCCAACACTGAACGCAAAGCTCGTACCAACCCGGATTTCCCCTGCGGCGAGCGGCACTGGGCTGCGGCGTGCTGCCATTAATGGACTCGCTTGTAAGGAAGCCCGACGGTGGTGTGAACATGCCTGCTGACAAGGCGAAGCAGGCCCGGACGCCCCGCGCTTGTGTACGCTGACGTACAGAGTCTCCCGTCAACGCAAGGCACAATGCACCCATGAAAAAGACCTTGCTCACCCTCCTCCTCGCCGCGCCACTGGTGCAGGCCGCCGCGCAGACCGCAACCCCGCAGCAGGCGGCCCGTCCCGCCACGCCGGCAGTCGCGCCGCAGGCGCCGCCGGCACCTGTCACGCCAGCGCCCGCCACGGCCACGGCCGCCCCGGTCGCACAAGCGCCTGCGCGCACGCAGGATTCGCCCGAGCTGCGCGCCCAGGTGCTCCTGGATCGTGCCCATTTCTCGGCCGGACAGATCGACGGCGCCTACGGCAGCAATATGAAACACGCGCTGGCTGGCTTCCAGAAGTCGCGCGGCCTGCCCGTTACCGGCAAGCTGGACCAGGCCACCCTGGACGCGCTGGACGACCGGCAACCGGTCATTGCCACCTACACCATCACGGATGCCGACGCCCAGGGCCCGTATGTGAAGGTGCCCGAATCGATGGGCGAGAAGGCGAAGCTGGCCGCGCTGGGCTTCGCCAGCATCGAGGAAGCGCTGGGCGAACGGTTTCACGCCAGCCCGGCCCTGTTGAAAGCACTCAATCCGGGCAAGGATTTTGCCCGCGCGGGCGAGCACATCCTCGTGCCGAATGTGCACGCGGCCGGCCCCATGCCAGCGGCGAGCAGGCTGGTGGTCGACGACTCGGACCGCACCCTGTCGCTGGTGGATGCGGACGGCAAGGTGGTCGCCCAGTTCCCCGCCAGCACGGGCAGCGAACACGATCCCCTGCCCATCGGCGAATGGAAGATCAACGGTGTGGGCCGCAATCCCGACTATAACTACAACCCGAAGCTGTTCTGGGATGCCAAGCCGGGCGACACGAAAACGAAGATCAAGCCGGGGCCGAACAACCCCGTCGGCGTCGTGTGGATCGACCTGTCGAAAGACCATTACGGCATCCACGGCACGCCCGAGCCGGGCAGCATCGGCAAGACGGAGTCGCACGGCTGCATCCGCCTGACCAACTGGGACGCGGCCAAGGTGGCCGACGTCGTCAAGCCGGGTTTCCCGGTCATCCTGCAAGACTGATCCGGGGAGAACGCGATGAAATGGCTGTTGACCTTGTTGTTCGGCGCCGTACTGGGCGTCGTCGGGACGGTGCTGTACCTGGGACGCGATGTCAGCAGCGCGGGCACGCCCTTGCCGGGCCCTGCCGTGACGCCGGCCCCGGCCGCCCCCGCTGCCCCCGCGACGCCACCGCCCGCTGCCGCGACGCCACCGGCAGCCGGCGTGGCACTGCCCGCCGCCGATCTGCCGGAAGTGACGCCGCCCGTACCGGTCTCGCCGGCACCGGCAACGGTGGACATGAACGTCAAGCCGGCGCTGGGCCCGCTATTACTGCCCGTGGCCGGTGTCAGCGCGAAGGAACTGACGGACACGTTCAACCAGGCGCGGGGTACCGAGCGCCGCCATGAGGCCCTGGATATCGTCGCACCGAAAGGCACCCCCGTGCTGGCCGTGGCGGACGGCAAGATCGTCAAGCTGTTCAACAGCAAGGCAGGCGGCTTGACCGTCTACCAGTTCGACCCGTCGGAGAAATACGCGTATTACTATGCGCACCTGGACAGCTACGCGGCGGACCTGAAGGAAGGCCAGACCTTGCGTCGTGGCCAGATGGTGGGCTATGTGGGCGTCAGCGGCAATGCCGATCCGGCCACGCCGCACCTGCACTTCGCCATCTTCGAACTGGCCGCCGACAAGAAATGGTGGCAGGGCACGCCCGTCAATCCATATCCTTACCTGACCGAAACGACGGCCAGGTAGGCAGGCCGGCACGTAAAACAAAGGGGGCGAAGCCCCTTTGTGCGTTTACCAGTGGCGCAGGCGCCCCGTGTCCATGTGGACAAACTGGGAGTCGTGGTAATAGCCCACGCCGCCGCCCTTGATGCCCAGCGCGGCCTTGTGCACCTGCTTCAGGTCGACCCCGGGAATGCGCAGGTCGATGGCCTTGCCTTCCAGGTGCATGCTGTGCCTGGCGACGCCGCCACTGGCAGCAGCGAGCTTCTGGTTCGTTTCCGGCGAGCGATAACCCGAAATGATGTGGATGATATTGTTGCTCCCGAACTGGGCGCTGACCTTGTTGACGAGGAGCAGCAGGCCCGGGTCGATGGTGGCAATGGTATTGCTGCGATGATCGCGCAGCAATTTATTGATGTCCTGCAGCGCTTCCGGAATGAACTGGCCTTCGGCCCAGAACATCGTGCGCAGGGTCTCGCCTGTATGCGTGTTGTAGAAACGCAGGCTGCGTTCATGCGGCGCCGCCACGGCGGCCCGCGCCAGGGCCGGCATGCTCAAGGCGGATGCCACGGCCACGGATTTCTTGAGGAATGATCTGCGATTGTCCATGGGCTTCATCATACGCCTGTCGCGCCAGCGATGTTTTTGTGGCGCGTGGAAATTCTTTCACATATACTTGCGCACTCAAGTACTTTTCAAGGACAAATCATGAATCCAGAATTCAACACCGATAATGGCACCCTGGCGGGCGATGCCGCCCTGGCCTTCTGCCTGCGGCTGGCGCGGGCGCAGGCCACGGTCGTGCGCCGCCTGGACACCGTGCTGGGCGGCCACCACGGCCTGTCATTCGGCGACTTCATGCTGCTGCATCACTTGTCGAAGGCGCCGGGCGGCCGCTTGCGCCGGGTCGACCTGGCCGAGCGCCAGGGACTGACGGCATCCGGGGTCACGCGCACCCTGCTGCCACTGGAGAAGACGGGCCTGGTTGCGCGCATGGCCGACGAGCGCGACGCCAGGGTCGGCTTTGCCGCCATCACGCCGGCCGGCCACAACCTGTTTGACCACGCCCTGCTGACGGCGCGCGAGACGTGCGCCGAACTGCTGCGCCATGCGCCGGCCGACCAGCTCGAAGCGCTGACGGGTGTGCTGGGCAATATCGTCGGACCGGGTGCATGAGCGCCGCGCCGCGCGCTGCCTTGTGGCGCGACACCAACCTGCGGTGGCTGATGGGGGGCAGTACCTTGTCGCTGCTGGGCGACCAGTTCACCCTGATCGCCCTGCCGTGGCTGGTGCTGGACGTAACGGGCGACGCGCTGGCGCTGGGCCTCGTCATCGCCCTGATGAGCGTGCCACGGGCCCTGTTCATGCTGGTCGGCGGCGCGCTGGTCGATCGCCACTCGCCCCGGCTGGTGCTGCTGCTGACCAAATACGCCAGCGCCGTGCTGCTGGGCGTTCTCGCCGTGATGACGTGGCGCGGCCAGGCCACGCTCCCCGTGCTGTACGCGCTTGCGCTGGCCATAGGGCTGGCCCAGGCCTTCGCCATCCCGGCTGCCACGTCGATCCTGCCGCGCGCCGTGCCGGCACCGCTGCTGCAAGGTGCCAACGGCATGATGATGGGCCTGCGCCAGCTGTCGCTGCTGGCCGGCCCCTTGCTGGCGGCGGCGCTGCTGGCTTTCTCCGGCGGCGCAGGCAAGGCCGACACGCGTGCGCTGGCGCTGGCCTTCGCCGTCGACTGCGCCAGCTTCCTGCTGTCGGCGTGGACCCTGGCGCGCGTCAAGCCGCTGCCCGCGCAGGCCGCACCAGAGGGGCAATCCGTGCTGCGCGCCGTCGGCGCGGGCCTGGCGATGGTGTGGCGCGACGTGCCGCTGCGCACCTGCTTCCTGTACTGGGGCCTGGTGTCGTTCTTCGTGGGCGGCTCGATGCAGGTGGCGCTGCCGCTGCTGGCCAGCGAAACGCTGCGCAGCGCACCGGCCTACGCGCTGCTGCTGGGCGCCCACGGCGCCGGCACCTTGCTGGGCATGGCCGTCGCTGCGCTGCTGCCCAGGCTGGCGGTGCTGCCGTTCGGCGCCATGCTGCTGGTGGGCGACGCCGTGGCCGGCATGCTGCTGGCCCCACTCGGCACGATTGGCGCGGCCTGGCAAGGCGCCGTGCTGCTGCTGGCGCTGGGCATCCTGGGCGGCTACCTGCAGGTGGCGATCTTCACGTGGATCCGCAAGCGCGTTCCGGCGCCGATGCTGGGGCGGGCCATGAGCATTTTCCTGTTCATCTTCATGGGCCTGGCGCCCCTGTCGGCGGCGGGCACGGGCTGGGTGCTGCAGCATGCCAGTTTGCCGCAGCTGTTCGCGGCCAGTGGCGCCATGCTGGTCTGCTGCGCCGTGCTGGCGTGGACCCTGACGCCGATGCGCGCCATCGGCGCCGATGGTGCCGATGGCGCCGACCGTGCCGGCAGCGCTAGAATGACGCCCTGACAATCTCGAGCAGGTAGGGCAAGCATGGAAACGAAATGGCTGGAAGACTTCATTTCACTGGTGGAGACGAATAATTTCAGCCGCTCCGCGCAGCTGCGCCACGTCACCCAGCCGGCCTTCTCGCGCCGCATCCAGTCGCTGGAAAACTGGCTGGGCACGGACCTGGTCGATCGCACCACCTTCCCCACCCGCCTGACACCGGCGGGCCTCGTGTTCTACGAGCAGGCGCTGGAAATGCTGGGCCAGATCAACGGCGTGCGCGAGCTGCTGCGGCACAAGCGGGCGGCGGCCCGCACCACCATCGACCTGGCCGTACCGCACACCTTGTCGCTGACCTTCGTGCCGAAGTGGATCACGGGGCTGGAAGGGGAATTCGGCACCATCAACAGCCGCCTGATGGCGCTGAACGTGCACGACGCCGTGCTGCAGCTGGTCGACGGCGGCTGCGACCTGCTGCTGTGCTACCACCATCCGCGCCAGCCCGTGCAGCTGGACCCGGGCCGCTACGACATGCTGGTGATGGGCCGCGAGGCGCTGCGCGCCTATGCGCGCTGCGACAAGGCCAGGGAACCGGCCTTCCGCCTGCCCGGCCGCAAGAACGCGCCGCTGCCCTTCCTGTCGTACACCACCAATGCCTACCTGGGCCGCATGGTCGACCTGATCCTGGCGGACGCCAGGCCGGCCCTGCACCTGGACAAGCGCTACGAGACGGACATGGCCGAGGGCCTGAAGATGATGGCGCTGGAAGGCCGGGGCATCGCCTTCCTGCCCGAATCGGCCGTCACGCGCGAGGTCAAGACGAAGCAGCTGGCGCGGGCCGACGAAGGCGGCCAGTGGGAAATCGAGATGGACATCCGCCTGTACCGCGAGCGGCCGTCGGCGGCCAGGCCCGGCAAGCCGATCGTCGCGCAGTTGTGGGAGTTCCTGGCAGAGCGCTTGCAGCCGCGGGCGTCGAAACGGCGCGTGCCGGCGTCCGAGCGCTGACACCAGAATCCACGTTATGCGTTTTTTGCATGGCTGGATGCGCAAGCGGCATTGGCCGGCAAACGGCCCGCCGCCATAAGATTCGCTCCGTTGCCGCGCACCGTATCGAGGTGCATGCGAGCAGACCATTCGAACCCCGAATCCCGGAGCCATCACATGATCAATCACGCCCTGCCCTCCTACCTGAACGCCGACGATCTCGGTCCATGGGGCCAGTACCTGCAGCAGATCGACCGCGTCACCCCGCACCTGGGCGCCCTGTCGCGCTGGGTGGAAACCCTGAAGCGTCCGAAGCGCATCCTGACGGTCGACGTGCCGATCGAGCGCGACGACGGCTCGATCGCCCACTTCGAGGGTTACCGCGTGCAGCACAATATGTCGCGCGGCCCGGGCAAGGGCGGCGTGCGCTTCCACCAGGACGTGACCTTGTCCGAAGTGATGGCCCTGTCGGCATGGATGACGGTGAAGAACGCCGCCGTCAACGTGCCCTACGGCGGCGCCAAGGGCGGCATCCGCGTCGACCCGAAGACCTTGTCGAAAGGCGAGCTGCAGCGCCTGACGCGCCGCTACACGAGCGAAATCAGCCTGATCATCGGCCCCACCAAGGACATCCCGGCGCCGGACGTGAACACCAACGAACAGGTGATGGCGTGGATGATGGACTCGTACGCCATGATCGAAGGGAACCTGTCGACCGGCGTCGTGACGGGCAAGCCCATCTCGCTGGGCGGCTCGCTGGGCCGGCGCGAAGCCACCGGCCGCGGCGTGTTCGTCGTCGGCCGTGAAGCGGCCGCCAAGCGCGGCGTGGCCATTGCCGGCGCCCGTGTCGCCATCCAGGGCTTCGGCAACGTCGGCGGCGTGGCCGCGACGATGTTCGCCGACGCGGGTTCGAAAGTCATCGCCGTGCAGGACCACACGGGCACCGTGGTGCACCAGGGCGGCCTGGACGTGGCGCTGCTGCACAAGCACGTGGCCGAAGCGGGCGGCGTCAAGGGTTTCCCCGGCGCCGAGGCCTTCCTCGACCGCGACGCCTTCTGGGGCATCGAATCGGACATCCTGATCCCGGCCGCGCTGGAACAGCAGATCACGGCCGAGAACGCGCCGACGATCCGCACCAAGATCATCCTGGAAGGCGCCAACGGCCCGACCACGCCGGAAGCGGACGACATCCTGATGGAGAAGGACATCCTGATCGTGCCGGACGTGCTGGCCAACGCCGGCGGCGTCACCGTGTCGTACTTCGAATGGGTGCAGGACTTCTCCAGCTTCTTCTGGTCCGAGGAAGAGATCAACGCCCGCCTGACCCGCATCATGCAGGAAGCGTTCAACGCCGTGTGGGAAGTGGCCCAGGACAAGAAAGTCTCGCTGCGCACCGCCACCTTCATCCTGGCCTGCACCCGTGTGCTGCAGGCGCGTGAAGTGCGGGGCCTGTACCCGTAAGAAAAATCCGGAACCGTTCCGACTTTTCGGGGACTGTCCCGGATGGTTCCGGAACAGCCTCGGCAGATTCCTCGCAGAAGAAGAGCGGCCGCCCCCGAGCGGCCACCACGGAGGAGACGGGCGCGACAGCGAGCAACTCGCTGCCGCGCTTTTTTTTTGCGACCACGCGCCGGCATTGTGGGCCAACCCACAGACATCGCCGCCTTGCCTGATCGACAATCAGTCATCTTCGACCAGCCAAGGAAGCGCCATGCACGTCCCCATCGAATACGACCCCCGCTTCGAGTTTCCCGAAGAGGGCGAAGGCGATACCCAGTCCGAGCTGCTCGACACCTTGCACGGCATCGCCGACACCACGTTCCGCGACAGCGGCAAGCCCCTGCGCAGCGTCCACGCGAAGAGCCACGGCCTGCTGCGGGGTGAGCTTCGCGTGCTGCCCGGCCTGCCGCGCAGCCTGGCGCAGGGCCTGTTCGGCCAGCCCGGCACCTACCCCGTCATCATGCGGCTGTCGACCACGCCAGGCGACGTGCTGGCCGACAGCGTCTCCACGCCGCGCGGCATGGCGCTGAAGGTGCTCGGCGTGCGTGGCGAGCGCCTGCCCGGCAGCGAGAACGACAGCACCCAGGACTTCGTGCTCGTCAACAGCACCACCTTCCTGAACGCCGGCCCGAAAGCCTTCCTGGGCGGCCTGCAACTGCTGGCTGCCACCACCGACAAGGCGCCCGCGCTGAAGGAAGTGCTGTCCGCCGCGCTGCGCAAGGCCGAGGGCCTGCTGGAGAAAGCCGGTACCGAAAGCGCCGCGCTCAAGGGCATGGGCGGCCACCCCGCCACCAATCCGCTGGGCGAGACCTACTACAGCCAGACCGCCATCCTGTTCGGGCCGTACATGGCGAAGGTGTCGCTGGCGCCCGTCGCCACCGGCCTGACCCGGCTGCACGGCGAACCTGTTGACGTCAAGGGCACGCCCGATGCGCTGCGCCAGGCCGTGTGCGACTACTTTGCCCAGCAGGGCGGCGAGTGGGAGCTGCGCGTGCAGCTGTGCACGAATATCGAGGAAATGCCGATCGAGAACGCCGCCGCCGAGTGGCCGGAAAGCGTCAGCCCCTTCATGCCGGTGGCGCGCCTGGTGGCGCCGCCGCAGGCAGGCTGGAGCGAGGCCCTGTCCGCCGCCATCGACGAAGGAATGAGTTTCAGCCCGTGGCATGGCCTGGCCGTGCACCGTCCGCTGGGCGCCGTCAACCGTGTGCGCAAGGCGGCCTATGAAATGTCGGCGCGGCTGCGGGCCCGGCGGCGTGGCGCGCCCATCGTCGAACCGGTGTCGCTGGACGAGGTGCCGTTCGGCCCCTGAACAATCGGCCGCTCGCCGCGCCCGCTTGCTAAAATGCGCGCCTGACCGGCGCGCGCCGGTCGTCCTATTCATGACCGGAGAACCGAATGACCTTACGCCTGCTGGTAATAGGCGCCGCGCTTGCCGCGGCCACCAGTGCAAACGCCGCGCCGCGCGGCCTGACCGTCGAAGACCTCGCCAGCATGGACCGCGTCGGCAGCCCCTCGCTGTCGCCCGACGCGGCCCGCGTCGTCTACACGGTGCGCAGCACGAACATGGACAAGAACCGCGGCAATACGCAGCTGTGGATGATCGACCTGCGCGCCCCCAGGCCGGTGCCCCAGCAGCTGACGTCGCACGACGCCAGCGCCGCCGATCCGGAATGGTCGGCCAGCGGCGACGCCATCTACTTCCTGTCCAGCCGCTCCGGTTCCAGCCAGGTGTGGCGCCTGCCCGCCCATGGCGGCGAGGCGAGCCGCGTCACCGACCTGCCGCTGGGCGTGGACAGCTTCCGCGTCTCGCCCAAGGGCGACCGCATCGCCGTCACGCTGGCCGTGTTCCGCGACTGCGCCGACCTGGCCTGCAGCAAGAAGCGCGGCGACGAGCAGGAGAAGAACAAGGCCACCGGCAAGGTATACGACCAGCTGTTCGTGCGCCACTGGGATACGTGGAACGACGGCCGCCGCAACGTGCTGTACACCTTGCCGCTCGACGCTGCCGGCAAGGCCGGCAAGGACCCGGTCAGCCTGTCCGGCACGCTCGACGGCGACGTCACGTCCAAGCCCTTCGGCGACCGCGGCGAATACACTTTCAGCCCGGATGGCCAGCGTGTCGTCTTTGCCGTGCGCGTGGCGGGCAGGACGGAGGCATGGTCGACCAACTTCGACCTGTACGACGTGCCCGCCGCCGGCGGCGCCGCACCGCGCAACCTGACCAGCGACAATCCGGCCTGGGACACCAAGCCGCAGTTTT
The DNA here is from genome assembly GCF_009720835.1 of Pseudoduganella buxea. Classification (GTDB taxonomy): domain Bacteria; phylum Pseudomonadota; class Gammaproteobacteria; order Burkholderiales; family Burkholderiaceae_D; genus Rugamonas; species Rugamonas buxea. The sequence goes on along the minus strand of NZ_WNKZ01000018.1, from coordinate 45,768 downwards.
CCCCGGACGGCAAGACCCTGGCCTACCTGGCGATGAAGCGCCCCGGCTTCGAGGCGGACCGCTTTCACCTGGTGCTGCAGGATGTCGCCAGCGGCAGGAAGCGCGTACTGGCCGAGGGCTGGGACCGTTCCATCGCCGACTACCGCTGGCGCGCCGACGGCCGCGCCTTGCTGGCCAATGCCGACGACGTCGGCCAGCACCGCCTGTTCGCGCTGGACGCAGCCAGCGGCAAGGTCACCGCGCTGACGGGCCAGGGCTACGTGGCGGACTTCGACACGCGCCGCGACACCACCGTGATCGCGCACGCCACCTTGTCGGGCGGCGCCCAGTTGTACAAGCTGCCGGCCAACGCCAGCTCGGAGCAGAAGCCGGCACCGCTGACGACCTTGAACGCGGCCCGCCTGGCCGACGTGCGCATGGGCCAGTACGAGCAGTTCTCCTTCAAGGGCGCCAACGGCGACACGGTATATGGCCACGTGATGAAGCCGTGGAACGCCCAGCCGGGCCAGAAGTATCCGGTGGCCTTCCTCGTGCACGGCGGCCCGCAGGGCAGCTTCGGCAATTCGTGGAGCTACCGCTGGAACCCGCAGGTGTATGCCGGCGCCGGCTACGCCACCGTCTTCATCGATTTCCACGGCTCGACCGGCTACGGCCAGGCCTTCACGGATTCGATCAGCGGCGATTGGGGCGGCAAGCCGCTGGAAGACCTGAAGAAGGGCCTGGCCGCCGCCGGCGAGAAGTTCCCATGGCTGGACACGGCCAACGCCTGCGCGCTGGGTGCGTCCTACGGCGGCTACATGATGAACTGGATCGAGGGCAAATGGAGCGACGGCTTCAAGTGCATCGTCAACCATGACGGCGTGTTCGACCAGCGCGGCATGGCCTACTCGACCGAGGAACTGTGGTTCACGGAGTGGGAGAACGGCGGCACCTATTACGACAATCCGGAAGGCTACGAGAAGTTCAACCCGGTGCACCACGTGAAGAACTGGAAGACGCCGATGCTGGTGATCCAGGGCGACCTGGACTTCCGCATCCCCACCGCGCAGGCCCTGGGCACCTTCAGCGCCCTGCAGCGGCAAGGCATCAAATCCAAGCTCCTGGTGTTCCCGGACGAGAACCACTGGGTGCTGAAACCGGCCAATTCGATCCTGTGGCACCACACGGTGCTGGGCTGGCTGGATGAGCACCTGAAGAAGTAAATCCGCCAGCTACGATGGCCGCCTTGCGCGGCCGTTTTTTCTACCGCTGCGCCAGGACGGTCGTGCACGTCAGGCCATGGCGGGCCCTGGCTTACTTCCAGGCGCAGGTGCGAAAACCGCAGAAGATATCGTCCCGCTCAGGCATGTAGAAGTTACGGAACTTGGGCGAACGCAGGCGCGTCGGCGTCGCGCTCGACGCGCCCCGCAGCACCTGGTGGCTGCCGAACCACGGCTGCGAGTATTCACGGTAGCGGTCCGGCGCGAAACCGGGATAGGGCTCGAACGGCGACGCCGTCCATTCCCACAGCTGCCCCCAGCGGAACGCCGGGTGGCCGTACTGCGCCGCGTACTCCCACTCCGCTTCCGTCGGCAGGCGCCGCTCGGCCCACGCGCAATAGGCCTGCGCTTCGTACAGGTTGACGTGGCGGACCGGCTCGTGCGGCGCCAGGGTGGCCGGCTGGCCGAAGCGCACCGTCAGCCACTGGCTGCCGTCGCGGTGCCAGTAGCGCGGCGCCGAACGTTCCTGGCGCATCAGCCAGGCCGCGCCGGCATTGCTCCAGAACTGGCGCTTGTCGTAGCCGCCGTCGGCGACGAAGTCGGCATACTGGGCGTTCGTCACCAGGGCGCCATCCATGCGGAACGGCGCCACATATACGGCGTGGCCGCCCTTCTCGTTATCGAACACGAAGCCGCCGGCCGCTTCGCCGCAGCCCATCTGGATGGTCCCGCCAGGAAAACCCAGTTCGCCCGGCGCCACCAGGGCCGGCTCGTCGCGCGCCAGGTGAGGCGGCGCCTGCAGGCCCAGGGTCTGCAAGGTGTACAGGAAGGCTTCGCCGTGCATGTCCTCGTGGGCCAGCACCAGGCGGTAGGGATACAGCGCCTCGTCCGTGTTCGGCTCGCGCCCCAGCTTGTCCAGCACCCGGTCCAGCACTTCGTGGCAGTAGGTCTTCACGCCGCCCGTGCTGGGCAGGTCCAGGCTCCAGCGGCTGCGGTGGGGCACCAGGTTCGAATCGAACCAGTCGTCGCCCTTGCTCAGCATCGACGTGAACTGGGCGTCGGCCGGGTGGCTGGAGAGCGCCTCGCGCAGCACGAACCATTCGGCGAACCAGGCCGTGTGGCCCAGCTCCCACAGGGGCGGGTTGATGACGGGCAGGTACGGCACATTGCGCAGGTTGTCGAGGCCGGCGGCGGCATAGCCGTCGAACAGGCCGAGCGTATAATGGCGCGCGTTCTCCAGCGCTTCGGCAAGCTGCTGGGTGCGGGCGTAACGGAACGAGGCGGTGATGGAATTCATAAGGCACTTTGTAGCAATGACCACGATTGTAGCCGCTTGATGGCGAACCGGCCCTACCTGTGCATTATCAGTCCCGCCCTGGCCGACGCCAACAACGGCAACTGGCAGACGGCGGCGCGTTGGGCGCGCTTCCTGCGAGGTCGTTATCGCGTTGCCATCGCCAGGCAATGGCGACCCGATGGGAACGGGCCGGCGCCCGACCTGCTGGTGGCGCTGCACGCACGCCGCTCGGCCGATTCGCTGGACGCCTTTCGCGCCACCTACCCCGACCGGCCCGCCGTGCTGCTGCTGACCGGTACCGACCTGTATCGCGACATCCACCACGATCCCGCCGCGCAGGCTTCGCTGCGCCATGCGACGCGGCTGGTGCTGTTGCAGGCCGCCGGCCTGGCCGAGCTGCCGGCTGAACTGCACGGCAAGGCCTGCGTCATCCACCAGTCCGCGCCGGCGCTGCGGCCGTGGAGCGCGCCGCGCCGCCATGCGGATGTCGTCATGGTCGGCCACCTGCGCGACGAAAAGGACCCGGCCACCTTCATGCGGGCCGCCGCCCTCGTGACGGCGCCGCGCGCACGGCTGCTGCACATCGGCGGCGCCCTCGATCCGGCATTGGGCGAGCTGGCCCTGGCGACGCAGGCCGACGTGCCGCGCTACCGGTGGCTGGGCGCCCTGCCCCGTGCCACGGCGCGTCAACGGCTGCGGCGCTGCCATGCGATGGCGATCTGCTCGCGCATGGAAGGCGGCGCCAACGTCATCATCGAAGCCGTCACCTGCGGCGTACCCGTGCTGGCCAGCGACGTTTCCGGCAACCGGGGCATGCTGGGCGGGGACTATGCCGGCTATTTCCCCCTGGGCGACGCGCCCGCACTGGCCCGGCTGATCGAGCGCAGCATCGCCGATCCGGCCTTCCACGCACTGCTGCGGCGCCAGTGCGCGACGCGCGCGCCCCTGTTCGCACCGGCCACCGAGCAGGCAGCATTGCTGGAACTGGTGGATAATCTGCTGATTCACCGCACGTAATATTCGAAAGACATCATGAGTACTGAACCGATCAAACTGACTTCCTTTTCCCACGGCGGCGGCTGCGGCTGCAAGATCGCCCCCGGCGTCCTGTCCGAAATCCTGAAGAATTCCCATGGCTTTCCCGTGCCGAAGGAACTGCTGGTCGGTATCGAGACGGCCGACGACGCGGCCGTCTACCTGCTCAACGACGAGCAGGCCCTGATCGCCACGACGGACTTCTTCATGCCCATCGTCGACGATCCCTTCGACTTCGGCCGCATCGCCGCCACCAACGCCATCTCGGACGTGTATGCCATGGGCGGCACGCCCATCATGGCGCTGGCCCTGGTCGGCATGCCCGTCAACAAGCTGCCGCTGGAAACCATCGGCCAGATCATCAAGGGCGGCGAATCGATCTGCGCCGAGGCGGGCATTCCCATCGCGGGCGGTCACACCATCGACTCGGTCGAACCGATCTACGGCCTGGTCGTGCTGGGCCTGGTGCATCCGTCGAAGATCAAGAAGAACGCCGACGCCCGCGCCGGCGACGTGCTGGTGCTGGGCAAACCGCTGGGTGTGGGCGTGCTGTCGGCCGCGCTGAAGAAGAACGTGCTGGGCGACGAAGGCTATGCCGCCATGATCGCCAACACCACCAAGCTCAATAAACCGGGCAAGGCCCTGGCCGACCTGGCCGGCGTGCACGCGATGACGGACGTGACCGGCTTCGGCCTCCTGGGCCACCTGCTGGAACTGGCGCGGGGCGCCAAGCTGACGGCGAACCTGTCGATGGCCCAGATTCCCCTGCTGCCCGGCGTCGAGCAGCTGGCCCACGACGGCTACTTCACGGGCGCGTCGGGGCGCAACTGGGACGCCTATGGCAAGGATGTCACCCTGGACCCGGCCGTCACGCCGGCCCAGCACACCTTGCTGACGGACCCGCAAACCTCGGGCGGCCTGCTGGTCTCCTGCGACCCCGCTGCCGTCGCCGACGTGCTCGCCCTGTTCGCCCGGGAAGGCTTCGAAGCCGCCGCCGTCATCGGCAACATGAGCGCCGGCGACGCGCGCGTGCAAGTGAACGCCTGACCGCCCGCGAGCAATATTTCCCCGAAAATGGGGACAGACCCCATTTTCTGAGCAATATTTCTCGAAAAATGGGGTCTGTCCCCATTTTTTTGGCAACTTTTGCCGGACGAAATAGCTTGACAGTGTGCAAGGGCTTCTCTTACATTGGAGTCATGTTCACGCATCCGCAACTATCTGCTTTCCTGCTATCGCTTGCCAGCCTACCGCTGGCAACGCGCCTACTAGCACGCGCCTGATTCGTTTTACCCTCAGCGCGTCGCACGTGACAGCCGCCGCACCACGCTGTACCCAAGCCGGCCACAAGCCGCACCGCCTCGAAAAACAGGAAAGATTGCACCGATGCTCATCACGGCCATCCATCGTCCCTTCGCCGCATCCGCCGCCATTGCCATTGTCACGCCAGCGCTGGCGCTACCGACCGGTTGCCTGGTCCAGTGCCCCGTGGCCACCAGGCAGCCCGACGCCACATGACGCGCCGGCCGCGGCCCGCGCCTTCCCGCTTTTCCTTACAAGATTCCAGGAGTACACCATGATGTTGCAGAACCCGGCAGCCAAATACCGCGCCTTCCCACCCGTCCAGCTGTCCGACCGCACCTGGCCGAACAACACGATCACCAAGCCGCCGATCTGGATGAGCACCGACCTGCGCGACGGCAACCAGGCCCTGATCGAGCCGATGAGCATCGAGAAGAAGCTGCGTTTCTTCGACCTCTTGATCAAGACGGGCCTGAAGGAAATCGAAGTGGGCTTCCCCTCCGCGTCGCAGACCGATTTCGATTTCGTGCGCCGGCTGATCGAGGAAGACCGCATCCCGGTAGACGTCACCATCATCGTGCTGACGCAGTCGCGTGAAGAGCTGATCCGCCGCACCGTGCAGGCCGCCGCCGGCGCGAAGAAAGCCATCGTCCACCTGTACAACTCCGTGGCGCCCGTGTTCCGCAAGGTGGTGTTCGGCATGTCGCGCGAGGAGATCACGCAGATCGCCACCACCGGCACCGTCCTCGTCAAGGAACTGATCGCCAGGCACCCGGAAACGGACTGGGGCTTCGAATACACGCCCGAATCGTTCTCGACGACGGAACTGGACTTTTCCAAGCATATCTGCGACGCCGTCACGGCCATCTGGCAGCCCACGCCGCAGAAGAAAATGATCATCAACCTGCCTTCCACGGTGGAGTGCAGCACGCCGAACGTGTATGCCGACCAGATCGAATGGATGTCGCGCAAGCTGGAACGCCGCGACAGCCTCATCATCAGCGTGCACCCGCATAACGACCGCGGCACCGCCGTGGCCTCGGCCGAACTGGCCGTGATGGCGGGCGCCGACCGGGTCGAAGGCTGCCTGTTCGGTAACGGCGAGCGCACCGGCAACGTCGACCTGGTGACCCTGGCACTGAACCTGTACACGCAGGGCGTGCATCCGGGCCTGGACTTCTCGGACATCGATTCCGTGCGCAAGATCGTCGAGGAATGCAACCAGCTGCCCGTGCACCCGCGCCATCCCTATGTGGGCGACCTGGTCTTCACGGCCTTCTCCGGCTCGCACCAGGATGCCATCAAGAAGGGCTTCGCCCAGCAGCAGCCGAACGCGCTGTGGGAGATTCCGTACCTGCCGATCGATCCGCAGGACCTGGGCCGCAGCTACGACGCCGTGATCCGCGTGAACAGCCAGTCCGGCAAAGGCGGCATGGCCTACCTGCTGGAGCAGGACTATGGCCTGGTGCTGCCGCGCCGCCTGCAGATCGAGTTCTCGCGCGCCGTGCAGGCCGTGGCCGACGAGACAGGCCTGGAGATCACGTCCGAAGGCATCCATCAGATCTTCGAGAAGGAATATTTTGCCCAGACGTCGCCGTATGCCTACGTGTCGCACAAGATGATCGAGGACAGCAGCGCCGACGAATCCGTGCAGATCGATATCGGCCTGATGCACCGCCAGGCGCCGCTGGCCCTGCAGGGCGGCGGCAACGGCCCGATCGATGCCTTCGTCGACGCGCTGGGCCTGGACGTGAAGCTGATGGACTACCACGAACACGCCATCGGCCACGGCGCCAATGCCCGCGCCGCCTGCTACGTGGAACTGCGTCTGGACAATGGCCCGACCCTGTTCGGCGCCGGCATCGACAGCAATATCGTCACCGCCTCGTTCAAGGCCGTGCTGTCGGCCGTGAACCGCCAATTGAAGGCACGCGAGGCTGCGAAGGCCACGGCACTGGACACCGACGCCACCGCCTGACGCGAACCCGCGCCCGCGGCATGACGTACGACCAGTACGCCTTGCCGCGGGCGCCGCTACATCCGGCTCCTCACCGCCTCACCCGCTGAAACGGCGACCAGTGAGCGCCTTGCGCGTACCCGGTCGCCGTATCGCGTCAGCATGTCCCGCCTGGCTTCCACGCCATCACGTAACGAGATTGACGATACGCCCCGGCACGTAGATGAATTTCTTCAGCGTGTGCTCGCTGACGTACGTGCTGACGTCCGCATGGTTCAACGACACGGTGCGCAGGTCTGCCTCGGGGATGTCCCGCTTCACCACCACATTGCCACGCAACTTGCCGTTCACCTGCACGGGCAGGGTAATCAACTCGTCCTGAAGCAGTGCGGCATCGGCCTGTGGCCAAGGCGCCAGGTGGATCGACTCGCGCGGGCTGATGGTCGACCAGATTTCCTCCGTCATATGGGGCGCGAAAGGCGCCAGCGACAAAAGGAACAGCGAGAAATCGGACACGCTCAGCGTGCGGTGCTGGACTTCGTTCAGACAGCCCATCAGCGTGGCCACGGCGGTATTGAAGCGGAACTTCTCGATGTCGTCGCCCACCTTGTCGACCGTGCGATGCAAGGCCTTCAAGGCGTCGGTGGCCGAAGCGGGGGCGTTTTCATCGATGACCCGGTGCGCCACGCTCCACACACGCTCAAGGAAGCGCCGCGTCCCGGTCAGTCCTTCGTCGCTCCATGGAATGGCTTTTTCGAACGGTCCGATGAACATCTCGTAGAGCCGGAACGCATCGGCACCGACCTCGCGCACCACTTCCTCGGGGCTGCGGCTGTTACCGCTGCGCTTGGAGATTTTCGAGCCGTCGGCGGCCAGGATATGGCCGAGGAATTCGAGGCGCTTGAACGGCTCGGCGAAATCGACCATGCCGGCGTCGTACATCACCTTGTGCCAGAACCGCGCATAGATCAGGTGCGCGACCGCGTGATCGGCGCCTGCATACACGTCCACCTGCCCCCAACGGCGCATCGCCTCGCGCGAGAACGGCGCCGTGTCGTTGTCGGGGTCCATGTACCGCAGCCAATACCACGATGACCCGGCCCACTGCGGCATCGTATTGGTTTCACGGCGCACGGGAATCCAGCCGGCGTGCCCCGGCGTATTGTCGACCTGCCCCGTTGCCGGATCGATGAAGGCGTTCACCCACTGGTCGATGCCGGCCAACGGTCCCTCCAGCGTTCCGGTGGGCCGATACGCCACCACGACCGGCAGGCGCATCGCATCCAGGTAGGCCGGAAGGACGGGCACGGCGAAGTACTCGACGCCGTCCAGTACGTGGGAAATCGGCTGCTCCGGCAGCCACTGCGCCAGTTCGCCGTGCGCCACCGCATGGAAATTGTCGCGCCCCGCGATCCACACGATGGGGAACGGTTCGCCCCAGAAGCGCTGCCGCGAGAATGTCCAGTCGCGGATCTTGTATCGCTTCCGGCCTGTCGCCGCCACTGCCGCCGCGATGCCCGACCGCGCCTGCTGCACCGGCTGCCCGTCGAAGCTTCCAGAATTGGTCAACAGGTCGCCGTCGAGGACCGCGAGCACCGGCAGGTCGAGGGCGCGGGCCAGCTGGGCATCGCGCTCGTCGTGGGCCGGCACCCCCATCACCGCGCCGGTGCCATACGACGCCAGTACATAATCGGCGATCACGACGGGAAGGCGTGCCTTGGTAAGCGGATGGATGGCGTGCACGCCGCCGAGGAGCACCGCACCGGACGACGCGCTCTGACGGTCCAGTTCCGAGGCCTGGGCTGCGCGTGCGATATACGCGTCCGCTTCAGCCTCGTTGCTGGCGGACGCCTTCAAGCTGCGTGCCAGCTCGGCATCGGGCGCCAATGCGAGGAAGGTGACGCCAAACAGCGTTTCGATACGGGTCGTGAACACGTCGACGGCTACCTGCGCCGATGTCGCGAACCGCAGCTCGTGCCCTTCGCTGCGGCCGATCCAGCTGCGTTGGGCATTCTTCACCCGGTCGGGCCATTGCGGCAGCAGGTCGAGGTCGTCGAGCAGGCGGTCCGCATACGCGGTAATCGCCAGCACCCACTGGCGCATCGGAGTTTGAAACACCGGATGGCCGCCCCGCTCGCTCTTGCCGTCCACGATATCCTCGTTGGCCAGCACGGTACCCAGGGCGGGGCACCAGTTCACGGCCACGACGTCGTTGCGCGCCAGGCCGCGCCGGAAGAACTCCAGGAAGATCTGCTGCGTATGACGGTAGTAGCCGGGGTCCGTCGTGTTGATCTCGCGCGACCAGTCGTAGCCCAGCCCCAGCATCGTCAACTGCGCGCGGAATCTATCGATATTGCGCGCCACCGTCGCGGCCGGATGTTCGTTGTTGGCGATGGCGGTTTCCTCGGCCGGCAGGCCGAACGCGTCCCAGCCCATCGGATGGAGCACATCGAAGCCCTGCATCCGCTTGAAGCGGCTGTAGACGTCGGTGGCCACATAGCCGCGCGGATGCCCCACGTGCATCGAGCTGCCGGACGGATAGGGGAACATGTCCATTACAAAGCATGTCGGTTTGCCGCCGCTGCCGTCAGCCCGGTGGATTTTCTTTTGCTCCCACTCCTGTTGCCACTTGCGTTCAAAACGATGCGGCTCGAACCTCCGGTCATGGTCACTATGCATAAGGCGAACTACCTTCCAGGATAATAGTTATAAATTCGCTGTCGCGCAGAATAAATCACCGTTGAAAATGTTTTCAGATCAGGACTGAGGGCGAGATGCGCGAACCAATTCCCTATATACATTCTGCACTGCCCGAAGTCGGCTGCATAGTACCTGGCGCGGCCGTGGGATATATTTCCACGCAACGACGGAGCCGGGTTTCATCCCACTATTCCTTGCTGACTGTCATCCAGGCTCAGCTTGTCTGACCGGCACGTTTTCGCTGGTCTGCGGCGCAGCAGCGCCGTGGCGGGGCGCCGGGCGAGGCTCTCCCGGCGAAGGGTCCGGGTTGCTGCAGCCACGGCGACACCTGCGCCAGTCCGGTGTGCGGACGTCGACGTTGCCAGTGACATGGAAAGCGCCACCCGGTCAAGCACCTCGTGCCAACGCACGGAAAATATGGTCTCTTTCGCGCGCCTGGGCGATTTCGGTTTGCTCAGTAAATACGATGGGCAGGCCGGCGGGTTTGATCCCACCTCATTCGGGCCTTTTTCCCGCTCCCGATACATTTATAACCGGTGGAGAAAGCGTTCGGCGCGAATGATTGCGGCATATTGGTGCCGAACCTTGTGAGACCAAGAAACAGAATTACGCCGGGGAGCTACTATTCCAATGCCGAGTTTCCGGATCCGACGTGCCCCGTCAGCAATGGCCACGTTTGATTTACGCGGCAGGAGAATGGCAAAATCGGCCGGTACGACCGGAGCACGCGTGCCCCGCGCGGCCGATTTGCGCGATTCCAATGAACGGCGCCGACCTGACCATCCCGGTGTATATGGCACGTTCCGGCAGCTATTTGTCCTGGAGAATATCGGCAAAGCCGCGCAGTTGCCGGCCAGCGCGCGTACCAGCACGATGCGTCAGCGTGCCAGGCGGATGCCGGCGAACTGCCAGCGCGCGCCGGCCGGGAAGAAGTTGCGGTAGCTGGCGCGCGCGTGGCCGCCTGGGGTGGCGCAGGACGAGCCCCGCAGCACATACTGGTTGACCATGAACTTGCCGTTGTATTCGCCGATGGCGCCGGGCGCCGTGCGGTAGCCCGGGTACGGCGCGTAACTGCTGCTGGTCCATTGCCAGCAATGGCCGAACATCTGCCGCAGGGTGCCCTCCTCTTCCACCTCCCGGGCCTCGCCGGGAAACGGCAACGACGGCGGCGTGCCCGGCACGGCGCCGTGTTCGCGCGCGGCCCACTCCCATTCGATTTCCGTCGGCAGCCGCGCGCCGGCCCAGTGGGCATAGGCGTCCGCCTCGAACAGCGACACGTGCGTCACGGGGCGTGCCGGATCGAGCGGCTGCAGGCCGGCCAGCGTGAATTCGAACCAGCGCCCGTCCTCGCCCCGGTGCCAGTAGATCGGCTGGCGCAAACCCTGGGCGTTGACCCAGTCCCACCCTTCGGCCAGCCATAGCGCGGCCTGCTCGTAGCCGCCCGCTTCGATAAAGGCCAGGTAGTCGCCGTTCGTCACCAGCTGCGAGGCCAGCTCGAACGGCTCGACGAACTGGCGGTGGCGCGGCAGCTCGTTGTCGAAGCAGAAGCCGTCGCCGTCGTAGCCGATGGTGGCCAGGCCGCCGGCGCAGGCCAGCCATTGCGGGCTCAGTGCCGGGGAGGCCGGTGCCGGCGGCTCGTCCAGGTAGGCCGGCCACAGCGCGCTTTGCGCCAGCAGGTGCTTGACGTCCGTCAGGATCAGTTCCTGGTGCTGCTGCTCGTGCTCCAGCCCCAGGGTCAACAGGCTCGCCAGGCGTTCGCGCGCAGCCCCTTCCCGCACTGCGCCGATCAGCGCGGCGATACGGGCATCGACGTTGGCGCGGTAGGCCCGCACTTCGTCCAGCGACGGGCGCGTCAGCAGGCCCCGCTGCGGACGCGGGTGCTTGTCGCCGATGCCGTTGTAATAGGAATTGAACAGCACGCGGAAGGCCGGGTGGAACGGCGCAAAGCCGGGTTCCATCGGTGCCAGGATGAAGGTCTCGAAGAACCACGTGGTATGGGCCAGGTGCCACTTGACCGGGCTGGCGTCCGGCATCGACTGGGCGCCGCAGTCCTCGCTCGACAAGGGCGCCGCCAGCGCCAGGGTGTGGCGGCGCACGGCCTGGAAGCGGGCCGTCCACAGGCCCGGGTCGTTCATCTGCATGGCGGCCCTCCTAGGCGCTGGCGGCGCGCGCGTGCATCACGGCGAACCAGCCGGCGTCGTCGGTCCAGTTGCCGTCGGCCGTGAAGCCGGCTTGCGCCAGCAGGTCGGCAAAGCTCTCGCGCGTGTACTTGTAGCTGTCTTCCGTATGGATTCGGTCGCCGCGCGCGAAATGGCGCTCGCCGCCCTGCCACTGCACCGTCAACGAAGTGCGCGCTTCCAGGTGCATCTCGACGCGGCTTTCCTCGGCATTGAAGAAGGCCACGTGCTGCCACTGGCGCACGTCGAAGTCGGCCCCGAGCAGGTAGTTCAGGTGGCGCAGCATGTTCAGGTTGAAGGCAGCCGTGACGCCGATGGCGTCGTCGTAGGCAGAGTCCAGCACGGCCGCGTCCTTGATCAGGTCCACGCCGATCAGCAGGCCGCCATCGTGCGACGCATTCTCGCGCACCCGGCGCAGGAAGGCGATGGCCTCGTGCGGGGCGAAATTGCCGATCGACGAGCCGGGGTAGAAGAACACGCGCCGCTGCGCTTCGACGCCGGCGGGCAGCGCGAAGTGGCCGGCCAGGTCCAGCGCCAGCGCCATCATGGCGATGTGCGGGAAACGCTGCTGCAGGCGGCCCACCGCCTCGTTCAGGAACTCGCGCGAGATATCGATGGGCACATATTGCTTTGGCTGCAGCAGCGGGAACAGGCTGGCGGCCTTGGCGCAGTTGCCGGCCCCCAGGTCGATCAGGGTGCTGCCCGTGCCGACGCGGCGCGCGATATCGGCGCCATGCCTGGCGAAAATCGACGCCTCGGTGCGTGTGGGATAATACTCGGGCAGCTCGCAGATGGCCTCGAACAGGCGCGAACCGAGGCTGTCATACAGGTATTTCGGCGACGTGGCCGCCTGCGGCGCCAGCAGGCCAGCGGTAATGTCGGCGATGGTGGCGCGTTCGCCATGGGCGGTGCGGTGCGTCGCCGGGGCGCGCTCCGGCGCGACGGTGCGCAGCGCGGCTGTTCGGGTCATGGACATGGTCTTGTTCTTTCCTGGTTTTTGCTTTGGCATCAACGACTGCGAAGAACTGCAAGAAGAACTGCAAGGAAGCTGCGGAAGCTGCGCGTGGTGCTGGTGAAGCGATGCCCCGGCGCGGCGCTGGACCGGCATCAGAGCAGCCTCGGGGAAAAACCTGTAGCCGACCAGCAAACGCCAGCACGAGGCTGGCTGTCTTGCCGTCAGCATGATCGATAGCATCTTTGGATAGCATCTTTGTTATCATAGCCGAATATCGACGGCGCGGCGCCCAGCTCAGGCAGCAGTGCGCCCGCCGAACCGGACATGAACCGGACACGAACCGATCCCGAATCGATCACGAACCACCACCTTCCAGGACATCCATGAAATTCACTTCCCTTCTTGCCGCCGCCGGCATCCTGCTCGCTTCCAGCACCGCTTTTGCCCAGCAGGTGCTGCGCGTGTCGGCCATTCCCGACGAAGCGCCGACCGAACTGCAGCGCAAGTTCAAGCCATTGGGCGAATACCTGGAAAAGAAGACGGGCATGAAGGTGGAATTCACCCCTGTGACCGACTACGCCGCTTCCGTCGAAGGCCTGATCAACCACAAGCTGGACATGGTGTGGTTCGGCGGCTTCACCTTCATCCAGGCCAAGGACCGCAGCAAGGGCCAGGTGGTGCCGCTGGTGCAGCGCGTGGAAGACGAAAAATTCCGCTCCGTGTTCATCACCACGTCGCCCGCCATCCAGAAGCTGGAAGACCTGAAGGGCAAGACGCTGTCGTTCGGCTCCGAGTCCTCCACCTCGGGCCACCTGATGCCACGCTCGTTCCTGCTGGCGGCGAAGGTCGATCCGGACAGCGACCTGAAACGCATCGCCTTCTCCGGGGCGCATGATGCCACCGTGGCGGCTGTCGCCGGTGGCAAGGTCGACGCGGGCGCCCTGAATATCTCCGTGTGGGAAAAGCTGGTCGGCGAGAAGAAGGTCGACGCAGCCAAGGTGCGGGTGTTCTACACGACGCCGCCCTACTACGACTACAACTGGACGGTGCGTGCCGACATGCCGGCCGACCTGAAGAAGAAGATCACGGACGCCTTCCTGTCGCTGGACCCGAACACGCCCGAAGGCAAGCAGATCCTGGAACTGCAGCGCGCCACCAGGTTCATTCCGACCCGCGTCGAAAACTATAACGCCATCGAGGCGGCCGCCAAGAACGCCGGCCTGCTGAAGAAGTAAGAAGGACCCGTTACCGCAATGAGTTCCACGCCACGCGCCGCCGCTGCGCTTGTCTACCGCCTCGACGGCGTCGATGCCCACCATGCGGGCGGCACGCGCGCGCTGGCGCTGCGGGGGATCACCTTGCACGTGGCCCCCGGCGAGCAGCTGGCGCTGATCGGGCCTTCCGGCGCCGGCAAGACCACCTTGCTGGCAACCCTGGCTTGTGCGCACCGGCCGGAGGCGGGCACTTTCGAAGCCTTCGGCACCGATCCGTGGGCACTGGCCGAACGCGAACGGCATCGGCTGCGCGCACGCCTGTTCCTGGCACCGCAAACGCCACCGCTGCCGCCGCGCCAGCGCGTCGTCACGGCCGTGCTGGCGGCGCGCCTGCCCCAGTGGAACCTGTGGCAGGCCCTGGTCTCGCTGGTCAAACCGCGTGACCCGGAAGCGGCCTACCGCGCGCTGGCCCGCTTCAACCTGGGCGAGAAGCTTTACGCCCGCGTCGACCGCCTGTCCGGCGGCGAGCGCCAGCGCTGCGGCCTGGCGCGCCTGCTGCTGTCGAACGCCCAGGCCCTGCTGGTGGACGAGCCCCTGTCCGCGCTCGACCCGGCACTGTCGCAGCTGACCTTGACGACCCTGCAGCAGGAAGCGTCAGCGCGCAACGCCGCCCTGGTCTGCAGCCTGCACCAGGTCGATCTGGCGCTTGCCCACTTCAACCGCATCGTCGCGTTGAAGGATGGCCGCCTCGTGTTCGACCTGCCCCGCGCCCAGGTCACGCAGGCCATGATCGACGCCCTGTACCTGAACGAGCAGCCACCGGCCAACGCCCCGCGCGAGGACGACCTGCCCGCCAAGCTTGCCGTCGGCGCCTGCCTGTAGGCGCCATACCGATGCAGAGCATTCCCGCCGTACCCTATTCCGAGCGCCACCCCGACCCCGCCTGGCGCGGCCGCGTCACGTGGACCGTGCTGGCCCTGTTGATCCTGTGGCCGATGGTCGTCGCCAGCGAATTCAAGCCCGCCATCCTGTTCGAGGGCGACAGCCTGGCCGCCACGGGCAACTTCCTGGCCGCTTTTTTACCACCTGCGCACTCGCCCGAGTTCCTCGCCATGCTGCTGCGCGAGACGTGGCAGACGGTGGCCATTGCCACTGCCGGCCTGACCCTGGCGCTGGTGGGCGCGATACCGGCTACCTTGATCGTCACCGAGCGCCTGTCGGTCTCGCGGCTGGGCACGGGCCGGATGGCGCCCCTGCCGGCGGCCGTGCGCCAGCTGGTGCGCTGGCTGCTGGTGCTGCTGCGCAGCGTGCCCGAGCTGGTCTGGGCGCTGCTGTTCGTGCGCATCATCGGCCTGGGGCCGACGGCCGGCGTGCTGGCCATCGCCCTGACCTACTGCGGCATGCTGGGCAAGGTGTATGCGGAAATCCTGGAGTCGTCCGAGCGCCACGCCAGCGATACCCTGCTGGCCAACGGCGGTTCGCGCCTGGCCGCGCTGCTGTACGGCGCGCTGCCGGAGTCCGCCTCCGAGCTGGTGTCGTACACCGTCTACCGCTGGGAGTGCGCCATCCGCGGCTCCGTCGTGATGGGCTTCGTCGGTGCCGGCGGCCTGGGCCAGCGCATGGATGAATCGATGAAGATGCTGGCCGGCGGCGAAGTGTCGTCCATGCTGCTGGTGTTCGTGCTGCTGGTGGCCTGCGCCGACGTCGTCTCGAAACAGCTGCGCCGGAGGCTGGGATGAGCGCCGCGCCCCAAATGCCGGCACCGCCGCCGCGCCGCTGGTCCGGCCTGGCCTTTGCCCTGGCTCTTCTTGCGCTGGTGGCCGCCAGCTTCGCCAGCCTGCCGCTGCACTTCGCCGCGCTGTTTTCCAGCGAGGCGGCAACCAGCGTGGCCGAGTTCCTGGGCGGCTTCGCGCCGCCGGAACTGGCCGGCGGCTTCCTGAAAAAAACCGCCATCGCGCTGGGCGAGACGCTGTCGATGTCGGCCCTGGGCACCTTGCTGGCCGTGGTCTTCGGCCTGCTGCTGGCCATTCCCGCCGCGGGCCGCTTCGGCCGGGTGCCCCGCGCCCTCGTGCGCGTGCTGCTGAACGTGCTGCGCTCGATTCCGGAACTGGTGTGGGCCTCGGTGCTCCTGATTGCCGCCGGACTTGGGCCCTTCCCCGGCACCCTGGCCCTGGGCGCGCACACGGCCGGCGTGCTGGGGCGCCTGTTCGCCGACGCGCTGGAGAACGCCACGCCGCTGCCGGAACAGAGCCTGCGCACCAATGGCGTGGCGCCGATGGCGGCCTTCTTCTACGCCACCTTGCCGCAGACCTTGCCGCAGATGCTGTCCTACGCGCTGTACCGGTGGGAGAACAATATCCGCGCAGCCGCCATCCTCGGCGTGGTCGGTGCCGGTGGGTTGGGCCAGATGCTGAAGTACCACCTGTCGCTGTTCCAGATGCCGAAGGCGGCCACCGTGATCCTGGCCATGCTGCTGCTGGTCGCCCTGGTCGACGCGGCCAGTTTCGGGCTGCGCCGGCTGCTTACCCGTTAATCCACCCGCCTGAAAGGCACCATGCTGGAACTGCGCCAACTGAATAAATCCTATGCCAGCGGCCACCCGGTGCTGCGCGAGCTGTCCTACACCTTCCGGGCCGGCGAATTCGTCGCCATCATGGGCGACTCGGGCGTGGGCAAGTCGACCCTGCTGAACCTGATCGCCGGGCTGGATCACCCCGACCCCGGCCCCGCCGCGCCCATCCTGGTGGATGGCATCGCCATGGCCTCGCTCGACGACGACGCCGCCACCCGCCTGCGCCGCGAACGCATGGGCTTCATTTTCCAGGCCTTCCACGTATTGCCGCACCTGACCCTGCTGCAAAACGTGGCGCTGCCCTTGCTGCTGAACGGCTTGCCCCAGGAACGGGCCAGCCAGATGCTGGCCGCCGTCGGCCTGGGCGGGCGCGACCACGATTATCCGCACCAGCTGTCGGGCGGCGAAATGCAGCGGGTGGCGATTGCCCGCGCGCTGGTGCACCGTCCCGCCCTCGTGCTGGCGGACGAGCCCACCGGCAACCTCGACCCTGAAACGGCGCAGGCCGTGTTGCAGCTATTGCGGGCGGAGATTTCCGCCAGCGGCGCCTGCACCATTATGGTGACGCATTCGCAGGCGGCGGCCGCGATGGCGGACCGGACTGTCATTCTTACCAGGGCTGGACTGCAGGAAGCGCCACACGTCAAGCGGTTCGCTCAATAAACTGAAGATTTTTCGCCAGCAAAGCGCGCCTTTTTTTACAGCCGTAGTATAGTTTATCCAACTTGCATGGTTATTAATAAAGCCCCATAGAACAAGCCAGCAGGCGCCTTGGATGCACGCGTTGTTATAACTCAGGGAGGAGCAAATGAGCGTGAGGCAAAAAAAGCTGGAGTTAATCGAGGCCATGAACCGGGCCCGAGCCATGGAACCGTCAAGTTTCGTTCCCAACAAGCTGCTCGATACCTTGATCGAGCGGATGAATCTGAAGAACGATGCCGAGCTGTGTCGGGTGCTGGAAGTACAGCCCCCCATTATCAGCAAGATTCGTCACCGTAAGCTTGCAGTAGGCGCAACGATTCTATTGCGCATGCATGAGAAGTCGGAAATGAGTATCCGCGAGTTGAAGGAATTGTCCACTGCGTCCGTGCACTGAAGTACAGTGCAATGCCTGGCGCCGGCATCGCAGCTCCGGCGCCCGTTTTACCTTGCCTGTCCGCGCAATATCCCCGCAACGCCGTCCCTTCCCCCTGAGCCGTACCCAGGCCACCTCGCCCCGTCGCCGGGTCTTTCCGACCGCTGATATTTTGACACTTTGCGTTCGGTCCGCCCTCCCACCATTGGGAGAGGTAAAGCTATTCCCGGCTGACTACACTGGCCGAGACGCGGGCCCTGCCTGCCCGTGCACCAGGGGATACCATGACAAAGTCGTCGACGCCACCGGCTGCGGCCTTGCTGAGCGCCGTGCTGGCCCTTCTGCTGTCCGGCTGCGACGGCGCCCATAGCCAGAGCACCGCCGCGCCGCCGCCCGCCTCGCCCGTTTCGGCCGCCACGGTCGTGCAGCGCGAGGTCGTCGAGACGCAGGAATTCTCCGGCCGCCTTGAAGCGGTGGAACGAGTCGAGATCCGGCCCCGCGTGTCCGGCTACATCACGGCCGTGCACTTCACGCCGGGCGCGCTGGTGAAGAAGGGCGACAAGCTGTTCACCATCGATCCCCGCCCCTACCAGGCCGAGCTGGCCAAGGCGGAGGCGGACGCCAATTCGGCCCGGGCCCGGGCGGGACTGGCCAAGGTCGAGCTGGACCGGGCCGCCCGGCTGCTGGCGGACCGCGCCATCGCCCAGCGCGAGTTCGACGAACGCTCGGCCGCCGTCAAGGACCTGGACGCGGCGGCACGCGCCTCGGCCGCCACGGTCGATGCAGCCCGGCTGAACCTGGGCTATACGAATATCACGGCGCCCATCGCCGGGCGGGTCAGCAAAGCCGAAATCACGCTGGGTAACCTGGTCGACGGCAGCGCCGTGCTGACTTCCGTCGTCTCGATTGAACCCATCTATGCCAGTTTCGACGGCGACGAGGACAGCTACCTGCGCGTGCGCCAGCAGCTCCGGCAAGGCCAGAACAAGGACAAGGACATCCGGGTGCGCATCGGCCTGGCCAACGAGACGGGCTTCCCGCACGAAGGCAAGCTGGAATTCGTCGACAACCGTCTCGATCCGGCCACGGGCAGCGTGCGCATGCGCGCTACCTTCGCCAACCCGGACGGCCAGCTGGTGCCCGGCCTGTTCGCCCGCGTCCAGCTGGCCGGCGGCGGCCGGCAGCAGACGGCCGTGCCGACCCTGCTGATCCACGACCGAGCCGTCGGTACGGACCAGGACCGCAAGTATGTCTACGTGCTGGGCAAGGACAACAAGGCCGAATACCGTCCCGTCACCCTGGGCCCGTCCGTGGACGGCCTGCGCGTCGTGCGCGCGGGCTTGAGGCCGGGCGAACGCATCGTCGTGGACGGCCTGCAGCGGGTGCGGCCCGGCGCGCCGCTGGCGCCCCGCACCGTGGCGATGGATGCCGAACCTGACGCCGGCGCACCGGCCCAAAAAGGCTGACCTGGAGGGAGCATGAACTTCCCGCGCTTTTTCGTCGACAAGCCCATCTTCGCTGCGGTGCTGTCGATCATGATCTTCGTTGCCGGTTTGATTGCCATCAGCCGCCTGCCCATCTCGGAATACCCGGAAGTGGTGCCGCCCTCGGTGGTGGTGCGGACCCAGTACCCGGGCGCCAATCCGAAGGTCATCGCCGAAACCGTGGCCGCGCCGCTGGAGGAGCAGATCAACGGCGTGGAAAACATGCTGTACATGGATTCGAAGGCGACGTCGGACGGCAGCCTGGCGCTGACGGTGACGTTCAAGATCGGCACCAACGCCGAGCAGGCCGAGACGCAGGTGCAGAACCGGGTACAGCGCGCCCTGCCCCGGCTGCCAGAGGAAGTGCGCCAGATCGGCGTGACGACGGCGAAAAGCTCGCCCAACCTGACGATGGTGGCCCACCTGTCCTCGCCCAAGGGCCGCTACGACGACGTCTACCTGCGCAACTACGCCGTGCTCAACGTGAAGGACCAGCTCTCGCGCATTCCCGGCATGGGCGAAGTGATCCTGTTCGGCGCCGGCGACTACGCCATGCGCATCTGGATCGATCCGCAGAAGCTGGCGGCCCGCTCGATGACGGCGGGCGACGTGGTCGACGCCATCCGCGCCCAGAACGTGCAGGTGGCGGCCGGCGTCGTCGGTGCCTCGCCCACGAAAGGCTCGCAGTTCCAGCTGACCGTCAACACCACCGGGCGCCTGAAGACGGTGGACGACTTCGGCGGCGTCATCGTCCGTACCAACGCCGATGGCGCCGTGACCCTGCTGCGCGACGTGGCCCGGGTCGAGCTGGGCTCGAACTCGTATGCACTGCGCTCGCTGCTGAACAACAAGTCGGCCGCTGCCATCGGCATCTTCGAGGCACCCGGCGCCAATGCGCTGCAACTGTCGACGGACGTGCGCGCCACCCTGGCCGAGCTGTCGAAGGACTTCCCCGAGGACGTCGAGTTCTCCATCGTCTACGACCCCACCCAGTTCGTGCGCGAGTCGATCCGCGCCGTCATCCACACCCTGCTCGAGGCAGTGGCCCTGGTCGTTGTCGTCGTCATCGTGTTCCTGCAGACGTGGCGCGCCTCCATCATTCCGCTGCTGGCCGTGCCCGTGTCGATCATCGGCACCTTTGCCGTGATGCTGATGTTCGGCTTTTCGATCAACACCTTGTCGCTGTTCGGACTCGTGCTGGCCATCGGCATCGTCGTTGACGATGCCATCGTCGTGGTGGAAAACGTCGAGCGCAATATCGCCGCCGGGCTGACGCCGCACGACGCCACCATCCAGGCCATGCGCGAAGTGTCCGGGCCCATCGTCGCCATCGCGCTGGTGCTGTGCGCCGTCTTCGTGCCGATCGCCTTCGTGTCCGGCCTGACGGGCCAGTTCTACCGCCAGTTCGCGCTGACGATCGCCATCTCCACCGTCATCTCGGCCCTGTGCTCGCTGACCCTGGCGCCGGCCCTGGCGGCGGCCCTGCTGCGCAGCCACGACGCACCGAAGGATGCGCTGACGCGCGGCATGGACAAGCTGTTCGGCCCCTTCTTCGGCTGGTTCAACCGCTTCTTCCACCGTTCCTCCGATGCCTACGGGCGCGGCGTCAAGGGCGTGATGGCCCGCAAGAGCCTGGGCATCGGCGTCTACCTGGCGCTGACGGTGGCGGCCGTGTTCGCGTTCCGCGCCGTGCCGTCCGGCTTCGTGCCGGCCCAGGACAAGCAATACCTGGTGGGCTTTGCCCAGCTGCCGGACGCGGCCTCCCTGGAACGCACGGATGCCGTCGTGCGGCGCATGTCGGACATCATCAGGGACGTGCCGGGCGTGATGGATTCGATCGCCTTCCCCGGCCTGTCGATCAACGGCTTTACCAACGCGCCGAACGCCGGCATCGTCTTCATCGGCCTGAAACCGTTCGGCGACCGGCACTCCGCCGAGCTGTCCGGCCCGGCCATCGCGGCCGAAGTAAACAAGCGGCTGGGCGCCATCGAGGATGCCTTCATCATGGTGTTCCCGCCGCCGCCGGTGAACGGCCTGGGCACCATCGGCGGCTTCAAGATGATGGTCGAGGACCGGGGCAACCTGGGCTACGACGCGCTGTACCAGGCCACCCAGGCGCTGCAGATGAAGGCGTGGCAGAACCCGCAGCTGGCGGGCGTGTTCTCCAGCTACCAGATCAACGTGCCGCAGCTGTTCGCCGACATCGACCGCACCCGCGCCATGCAGCTGGGCGTGCCGCTGGCGACCGTCTACCAGGCCTTGCAGATCAACCTGGGCTCCCTGTACGTGAACGACTTCAACCAGTTCGGCCGTACCTACCAGGTGGTGGTGCAGGCCGACGCGCCGTTCCGCTCGCAGCCCGAGCAGATCGCCCAGCTGAAGGTACGCAACGACAAGGGCGAGATGATTCCCCTGTCCTCGCTGATGCGGATGAAGGACACCTATGGCCCGGACATGGTGAACCGCTACAACGCCTACACGGCGGCCGACATCAGCGGTGGCGCCGCGCCCGGCGTGTCGTCCGGCCAGGCCCAGGAAGCCATGTCGCAACTGGCGCGCGAGACGCTGCCGAAGGGGATCACCTACGAGTGGACCGACCTGACCTACCAGGAGATCCTGGCCGGGAACACGATGGTCTACGTCTTCCCCCTGTGCGTGCTGCTGGTCTTCCTCGTGCTGGCCGCCCAGTACGAAAGCTGGACCCTGCCGCTGGCCGTCATCCTGATCGTGCCGATGTCGATCCTGTGCGCGCTGGTGGGCGTCAAGCTGACGGGCGGCGACAACAACGTCTTCACGCAGATCGCCCTGTTCGTGCTGGTGGGCCTGGCTTCGAAGAACGCCATCCTGATCGTGGAATTCGCCCGCGAGCTGGAAGACCATGGCCGCACCGTCCTGCAGGCGGCGCTGGAAGCATGCCGGCTACGGCTGCGGCCCATCCTGATGACGTCGATCGCCTTCATCATGGGCGTGCTGCCGCTGGTGTTTTCCAGCGGCGCCGGTGCCGAGATGCGCCACGCGATGGGCGTGGCCGTCTTTGCCGGCATGCTGGGCGTGACGTTCTTCGGCCTGTTTCTCACGCCCCTGTTCTACGTGCTGCTGCGCACCCTCGCGCTGCGCCTGTCCGGCACGCCCCACAAGCGTCACCACGCCGACACGGGCCTGGGAGGCTCGGGCGACCCGGGCGCGGCACCGCTGGAAGCCCCCGCCCCCGCCACCGCCCTCGCCACGCCCGCCCCGCGCGACAGCTGGCGCTGAGCCGGCGCCGTTACGCCAGAACCGGCTGCCGCGCCGCAGCGCTGGCCGCCGGTTTCGATTCGGCGTCAGGCGGCCAGCTCCTCGACGCCGTAGTGGCGGGCGTAGCGGGCGTCCATATTGGCCAGGGGCAGCAGGACAAACAGGTCGGCGCTGTCGAAGTCCGGGTCCCAGGCCGGTTCGCCGCAGATCCACGCGCCGGAGCGCAGGTAGCCCTTCAGCAGCGGCGGCACCTGGGCGGTGCGGGCTGCTTCCAGCTTTTCGTGGGGGAACGGCAGGTGGGGCGTGACGCGGTATTCGGCTGGGGCCAGGTGGGTCCGGCGCAGCGTGTCGTAGACGGCGACGGCGTTGTGGCCGCCGTCGGCCAGGCTGATGCTGGCGCAGCCGACGAAGTAGTCGCAGTGCTGGCGCCGCACGTAGTCGAGCAGGCCTGCCCACAGCATCATCAGCACGCTGCCGCCCCGGTAGTCGGGGTGGACGCAGGCACGGCCCGCTTCGACCATGCGCCCGCGCAGGCCGTTCAGCCGGCCCAGGTCGAATTCGTTTTCGGAGTAGACCCGGCCCAGGCGGCGCGCGCCGGCCGGCGACAGCAGCCGGTAGGTGCCGACGATCTTCAGCGAGTCGACGTCGCGCACGACCAGGTGGTCGCAGTGTTCGTCGAATTCGTCGCTGTCCAGGCCATCGGCGCGCTTCAGTGCCGTCAGGCCCAGGTTCTCGACGAACACCCGGTAGCGCAGGCGCTGCACGGCGCGTACGTCGTGGCTGGTGGTCGCCATGCCGACGACGAGGCGGGGCGACAGCGCCCTGGCATAGCCTGTTGCGGTAGTCAATTGCATGCTTCGTCCTCTATTGTGGAGACGAAGCCAGCGTAACGGCCCTTTACTTCAACAGGATGACAGCGCGATGTCGCCTCGGTGACATCAGTCCTTTTTCGGACGGCCCGTCTTCAGGGTCGGCAGCGAAGCAAGCACGCTTTGCAGGGTCGCCATGTCGATCTGGCTGATCAGGGCCACGCCGATGCGCAGCAGCTCGCTCTTGCGGATTTCAAAGCCGGCCTTCAGGCAGGCCTTCTTGACCTGGCCCAGCACCGCGTATTCCGCTTCCGGCATCGTGAAACTGTCGCGCACCAGGCGTTCCTTGGCCGGCTTGTCCTTGGCGACGTCCGCAGCCTTGGCGACGGCCTTGGTGGCCGGCTTGGCCGTTGCCTTCGTGACTGGCTTGGCGGTCGGCTTGGCCGGTTTCGCTGCCTTGACCGGCTTCTCGGCCTTCTCGACCTTTTCCGCCTTCGCGGCCTTGGCCGGTGCGGCCTTGACGGCGGCTTTCACGCTGCTCTTGCGTGCTGCCTTGGCGGGTGCCGGCGCCGCCGACGTGGCCGCTTCCGCCACGGCCTTCACGGGCGCCCTGGCGGCACGCTTGGCCGCCGGCTTGGCGGCGGGCTTGGCGTCGACAGCGGCGGCAGGTGCCGCCGCTGCCTGACCTGGCGTGGCCTTCCTTGGCGCGGCCTTGCGGGCCTTGGCCGGCGCGGCGGCGACATTCACATCGCCAGTCGCGGCAGGATCGTTGACGGTGGTTTCGGTTGCCGGCGCGGCGGCCGGTTTGACAGACTTGAGTGCGTTCATGCTAGCTCCGCGGGGAATTGAATAATATAAACAATATATACTATTTCTGGCCGCAAGGCACCAGTCCTTGCGTTTTTTGCGCCGGCGCGTGCCATGCCGGGAACCCGGACCCAAGCACCGGGGTCCGACCCGGGAGGGCCTGCCGCCGGCCTTACCGGGCCAGGAGCCGCTCCACCATTGCAAGCAACAGGGCGGGCTCCACCGGCTTGGCCAGGTGACCGGAAGCGCCCGCCGCCACGGCCCGCGCGGCATCCTCGGGTGCCGACTGCGCCGTCAGGAAGACGACGGGCACGGCGACCGTCGCCGGGTTGGCGCGGATGCGCCGGCATACTTCATAGCCGTCCATTCCCGGCATCACGGCGTCGAGCAGTACCAGGTCGACCGGGGCAGCGCCCAGCAGGCGCAGCGCCGCCTCGCCGCTGATGGCCACGCGCGTGTCATAACGGCCCTTCAGCAGCGCACACAGCACCATGATGCTGTCGGGCGTATCGTCCACAACCAGCACGGTCTTCAAGACGGCTCTCCTGCCGGCATGCCGGTCGACAGCGACCGTCGCGCGGCCTCGAAATCGTAGCGGGCGATCTGCGCCGCCAGCTGGTCCAGGATGGCCGGGGCCAGCACGGCGGCCAGCGCCGGGCGGGTACTGTCGAAGTAGTCGACGCTGTCGGCACTGCTTGAAGACAGCAACGCGGCCAGGTGGGCCACCGCCTCGGCCGGACGCACGGCCGCCGTGCGCGCCCCTTCCGCCGGCCCGGCCGACGCCTCGTCCCAGGCACCCGCGGCGAAGCGGGCATCGACGGCCGTCACGGCCACGTCGAGCGCCACCTTCAGTTCGTTCAGCAGCACCGGTGCCGGCGCCTCGCCTTCGGCCAGCGCCGCCTCGACCTCGCGCGCGGCCGCCTCGACGGCATTGGCGCCGACATTGCCGGCCACGCCGCGCAAGGTATGCACGCGCTGGCGCGCCTCGTCGCGGCGGCCGGCCGCCAGCGCCGCCATCACCGTCTCGGCCGCGTCGCGCTGCGAGTGGCAGAAGCGTTCCAGCAGTTGCAGGTACAGTACCTGGTTGCCGGCCACGTGGCGCAGGCCCCGCCCCGTGTCGATGCCGGCCAGCTCGGGCAGGCCGCGTCCCCGCTGGGGTGGCTGGGCCGGTGGCGCCGGCAGCATGGGCCGGCCCAGCCAGCGCGACAAGGTGGCATACAGCCGGTCCGGGTCGATCGGCTTGGTCAGGTAATCCTGCATGCCTTCGGCCAGGCAGCGCTCGCGCACGTCGGCCAGCGCATGGGCCGTCATCGCGATGACGGGCGTGCGGTCGAAGCGCTTGTCGCGGCGCAGGGCCAGGGTCGTCTCGTGGCCGTCCAGCATCGGCATTTCCAGGTCCACCAGCACCAGGTCGTAGCGCTCCGGACCGGCCTGGGCCAGCATGTCCAGCGCCTCGCGGCCGTTGCCGGCGAAATCGACATGGATGCCCTGCACCTGCATCAGTTCCGCCGCCACCTGCTGGTTGACGGGATTGTCCTCAACCAGCAGCACGCGGGCGATGATGGCCGGCGGCGCCGGGGGCAGCGCCGTGCCGCGCTGCTGCGCCGGCGTAAACAAGGTCACCAGCATCTGCATCAGCGCCGACTGGGCGATGGGCTTGAACAGGAAGCCGGCAAAGCCGGCCGCCTCCGCCTCGCGCTGGGTGTCGTCGCGTCCGAAGGCCGTGACGAGCACCATGCCGGGCTGGCGCCGCAGCGGCTGGGCCGCGATGCGGCGTGCCAGCTCGATACCGTCGATGCCGGGCATCTGCCAGTCCGTCAGCACCAGCGCATACGGGTTGCCGGCGGCGTCGGCCGCCAGCACCAGGTCCAGCGCGGTCGCGCCGTCGCCGGCCGTGTCGGCATGCAGCGGCAGGCCGCGCATGGCTTCGCACAGCACTTCCAGCGCCAGCGGATTGTCGTCCACCAGCAGCACCCGCGCCCCATCCAGGGCCGGCGGCAGCACGGGCGCCGATTGCGGCTCGCCGCAGCGCGCGAAGCTGAGCTCGAAACTGAACACGGAGCCGCGCCCTTCCTCGCTGTCGACGGCGATCGAGCCGCCCATCAGCCGCACCAGCTGCTGCGAGATCGACAGGCCCAGGCCCGTGCCACCGAACTGGCGCGTGGTCGAGCCCATGGCCTGGCTGAAGGCGCGGAACAGCTTGGCCTTCTGCTCGGGCGCCATGCCGATGCCCGTGTCGCGCACGGAGAACACCAGCACGACGCGGTCGGTACTGTCGCTGTCGAGCTGGCGGCAGGACAGTTCCAGTTCGCCCGTGGCCGTGAACTTGACGGCATTGTTGACCAGGTTGATCAGCACCTGGCCCAGGCGCAGCGGGTCGCCGCACAGGTGACGCGGCACGGAAGGCGGCACGTCGAACAGGTACTCCAGGCCCTTGTCTGCCGCCTTCTGGCTCGTCACGCTGGCCACGTGGGCCAGCACGTCGTCCAGGAAGAACGGCACGGCCTCCACTTCCAGCCGGCCCGCCTCGATCTTGGAAAAATCGAGGATGTCGTTCAGGATGCCCAGAAGGCCCAGGCCGGCGCGGTGGATCTTGCTGATGTAGTCGTGCTGCTTGGGCGACAGCTCGGTGCGCAGCGCCAGGTAGGCCATGCCGATGATGGCGCTGATGGGCGTGCGGATCTCGTGGCTCATATTGGCCAGGAACTCGGACTTGGCCAGGTTGGCCGCCTCCGCCTTCACGTTGGCCGCCACCAGCTTCTGCTCGCGTTCGCGCCGGTCGCTGATGTCGCGGATGAAGCCGCAGAACTCGTAGTTGTCGGCGCCGTCGAGCAGGATGCGGGTGATCGACAGCTCGATGGGAAACTCGCTGCCGTCGCTGCGCAGCGCCTCCACCTCGATGCGGCGGTCCAGCACTTCGCCGCGGCCCTCGCCGGCCAGGTAATTGCGGAACCCGCGCCGGTGATCCTCGCGGTAGCGGGGCGGGATGATCAGGCTGTCGAGCTGCTGGCCGACGGCCTCGTCGCGGCTCCAGCCGAAGATGCGCTCGGCCTGGCGGTTCCAGCCGGCGACGCGGCCGTGCCGGTCCATCGTGACGACGGCGTCGAGTGCCGTGTCGATAATGGCCTGCACCTTGCGCTCGCTGTCGCGCGCCATCTGCATCGTCATTTTCAGGTCGTGCGTGCGGGCGTCGATCTTCGTTTCCAGGTCGCCGTTCAGTTCGCGCAACTCGCTTTCGGCGTCGCGCAGGCGCGTCAACGTGTCGCGAAAGCTGCGCACGGCGCCGGACAGGCGGCCCACCTGGTCGGCCCGGCCGATGCCGGACAGCTGGATGTCCGTCCTGCCCTGGGTCAGCTTCTCCAGCGACTTCTGGATGTCGGCGAACGGGCGCGCCGCCTTGCGCCCCACCAGGAAGATCGACGCGACGATGGTCAGCGCCAACAGCAGGTTGACCACCAGGGCCTGGGTCAGCTGGCGGCGCAGGTCGCGCTCGACTTCCTGGCGCGAATAGGCGATATCGATGGCACCGACCCGGTAGCTGCGCGAGCCGTCGACGAAGGTGATGTCGCGGTGCACGGCAATGGCCTTGCCCGGATCGATGCGGCTGGCCGAGAAGCCGGCCAGCTCGGCGCCGCCGGCCGGGGCGGACACGCGCAGCATCAGCACTTCCGGCGTGCCGCGGATGGCGTCGACGACGCTGGTGATGGCGGCGTTGTTGATGTCGAACAGGGGCCGCGCCAGCGCCTGGGCCAGCACCGTGGCCAGGCGGTCGGAGCGCTCCTGCAGGCGCAGTTCGGCCTGGGCCTTCAAGGTGTGCAGCGCGTAGGTCGTGTAGGCGGCCGTCGACAGCGCCACGGCCAGGAAGATCGAGACGGCCAGGCGCAACAGGATGTCGCGCCGCCACGTGTCGCGCAGGCGGCCCAGGGGCGAACCGGCCAGCCAGGTCAGGAACGTCTGCATCAGCGGGGCGCGCCCTTGCTGCCGGCACGCTCCAGTTTCTGGTAGGCCGGGCTGTTGCGGGCCTGCTCGACGGCGGCCCACACGCGCTGGGCCAGCGCCGGCTGGCGCGCCACCAGCTGGTGCGACAGCATCAGGAAGTAGGGTTTTTCCACCAGCGGCAGCGGCAGCGCTTCGATGCGGTCGCCGTACGGCCCTTCCAGCAGGGTACGGGCATCGCTGCCGCCCACGGCGGCGCCGGCCAGGCGCCCGGCCAGCAGTTTCTTCACCAGCTCGTCGGAGCGCTGGCTGCCTTCGTCGACGGTGACGTTCAGGCTGCGCAGCTGGTCCGTGATGGAATAGCCCAGCTGGGCGCCGATGGCACCGTCCACGTTGCGCAGGGCCCGGCCGTCCCAGTCCAGGGTGCCGCCCTTGCGGCGCAGCAGGATGTAGCGGTCGATGTGCATGCGCTTGCCCGCGTCCGGCGTGGCGCCGCCCGGGTATTCGCCGATCTCGCGGCGGTCGGGTTTATAGCTGACGGCAAAGGCGCCATCGACGGCATTGGCTTTCAGCTGCGCCAGGCAGCGCTTCCACGGCATGCTCTGGAAGTGGAACTCCACGCCGGCGCGCTCGGCGACAAGCCGCAGCAGTTCGAAGTTCAGGCCTTCGCCGGTCTGCGTGCGCCACGGCTTGACGTCGGCCCGTTCGTAGCAAAGCGTGATTGTGGGACCGGCGGCCAGCGCGGACATCGAGGCCGGCAACGCGAGTGCCAGCGCAAGCGAGGTAAGGCAGCGCCGCCGCAGGCCCACGCCGCCCCGTGCAGCCGTACGCGCCGCCACTGCCCTCGTCGATTCCAAGCCCATACTGCCCCGTGCCGCCATCATGCCTCCAGATAACCCGTCACCACTGGCCCGCGCGGGCCACCCGAGTTGGTGAAAGCTATAGTGTAAGCAAAATTACAAGGCAGTGATACATTCTTGCTGACAATATTTTTTGTCGTGGATGCGCGATGCCACCAGGGTGCTCAGGAGCCGGTGCGCACGGTCAGGTCGATATCGACCTCGTCCCATGCTTCCTGTTCCTTTTCCAGCCAGTACATCAAGGTGGGATGCTCGGTGGCCCAGCCGCGCCGCAGTTCCAGCTCGATCTTGTTCTTCATGCGCAGCTTCGGCGCGGCGTCCGCCACCTCGACGCGCGCATGCATGAACACAATGGCCAGGCGCAGCGCCACGACGGCGCGGGCAAAATCGCCGTCGGCCAGAAACTCGCCGATCTTGCGCAGGTTGCCTTTCTGCCCCAGCGCCAGCCGGCTCATGGTGCGCTGGTCGCGCGTCGTGAAGCCCGGCAGGTCGGCGTTCTCGATGATGTACGAGGTATGCTTGTGGTAGCCCGTCTGCGATACGGCCATGCCCAGTTCGTGCAGCTGGGCGCTCCAGTACAGCAGCCGCGCGCAGGCGTCCGACGAGGGCTTCAACTGCTCGAGCAGCACCAGCGCGTCGTCGGCCACGCGCCCCCCGCGCGCCGTGTCGACGTTGAACTTCTGCAGGAAGGCGCGAACGGATTCGTCGCGCCGGTCGCGCCGGGTCGAGCGCAGGTACAGGTCCCACATGACGCCCATGCGCAGCCCCGCTTCGACAGGTTCGATCTGGCCGATGCCCAGTTCATGCATCACGCCGATCAGGATGGCCAGGCCGCCGACGATGGTGCCGGCGCGGTCGGGCCGCAGCCCGGGCATGTCGATCCGGCTGACGTGGCCCAGTTCGATCAGGCGGTTCTTCAGCGCTTCCAGGCTGGCCGGGGTCAGGCCCTTGCCCAGGTTGTTCTTCTCGATCACGTCGGCGATGGCACGGATGGTGCCGGAGGAGCCGTAGGCGCGCTTCCAGAACTGCGGCTGGTACGGCGGCGCGCCGTCCTCGAAGATGCTGCGGGCCGACAGGATGGCGGCCTGGAACGACGGCGCGTCGACGGCGCCGTTGATGAAGAAGGCCAGGCTTTGGCGCACGCTGCCGACGGTAAACGATTCGACCCGCTCGATGTCCAGGCCGCGGCCCAGGATCAGCTCGGTGGAGCCGCCGCCGATATCGACCACCAGGCGCCGCTCGGTGGGCTGGTCCAGCGCGTTGGCCACGCCCATGTAGATGAGCCGCCCTTCCTCCTCGCCGGAAATGATCTCGATGGGATAGCCGATGGCCTGCTCGGCCTGCGGCAGGAAGGTGGCGATATTGCGCGCCTGGCGCATGGTCGACGTGGCCACGACGCGCACGGCCTCGAGGTCGTAGCCCTTGAGCGTGTCGCGGAAACCGGCCAGGCAGGCCAGCGCCCGCTGCATGGCGTCCGGCGTCAGGTTGCCGGCGGCGTCGAGGCCGGCCGCGAGGCGGATCGGTTCGCGCACGCTTTTCAGCACGCGGATGGCGTCGCCGTCGTGCTTGCCAATGGAAAACCTGAAACTGTTCGACCCGAGGTCGACCGCTGCGTACATGGAGGATTCCATTTATATCGTTTATATAGAAAATCCTACCACATTAGAACCCGTTGATGACGGGATCATGACATCAGCGGTGCTGGCCGACTGTGGTGGGCGCGGCGGCGGGCGGGTCCAGGTCGGCGTCGTCGTCCGGCAACACGGGCGCGGCGGCGGCCACCACCTGGTTGCGTCCGCGCAGCTTGGCCGCCTGCAGGGCCTCGTCGGCGCGCTTGAACAGGCTGACGGTGGAATCCTCGGCGCGGATCGTCGTCACGCCCATGCTGGCCGTCAGGTTGATGACGGCCCGCTCGGCCTTGACGGGCAACGCCGCCACGGCCTGGCGAATCCGCTCCGCCACGACGACGGCCTCGGGCAGGCCCGTGCGGGGCAGCAGCAGCGCGAACTCGGCGCCGCCCAGCCGGCCCATCAGGTCGCTGTCGCGCAACTGGCCGCGCACGGCGTCGACGATGGCCTTCAGCACCGTGTCGCCCACGCCGTGGCCGTAATGGTCGTTGACGCGCTTGAAGCTGTCCAGGTTCAGGATGACGACGGCGGTGGGCTGGCCGGGACGGCGCGCCAGCGCCAGCCACGGCGCCAGGCCCTGGTAGAAGCCGCGCCGGTTCGGCACGTCCGTCAGCGCGTCCACCACCTGCAGGCGTTCCATCTCGCTTTGCAGGCCGTCGCGGCCCAGCAGCAAGGTGCCGGCGGCATTGACCAGCAGGACCAGCAGGAACGCCACCAGCGCCCACTGCTCGATGACGGCGCCGTCGACGTAGCCGCTGGCCCAGTCCAGGCGCCCGATGAGCAGTTCCTGCACGGGCCTGCTGCGAATGATGACGCCGCCAGCCACGGCCAGCAGCGGCAGCAGGTTGACCGCCGCCATGGTCCGCCGCAGCAGGCTGGCGCGGCCGCAACGATGAACAGCGCCGCCAGCAGCACGCCCGGCTGGGCCGGCAAGGCCACGCTGCCCGCCAGCAGGGCCGCCAGCGCGACCACCAGGGCACCGACGGCGAACACCTGCAGCAGCAGGCGTGACGCGATGCGTCCGCCGGCCAGCTGGCGGAAGGCCGCCACTTCAAAAGCGATGCCGGCCGTCAGTGCGATGAAGAAGACGGCCGTGACGATATCGTTCATCGGCCCCAGCCAGGCCGGTACCAGCCACGCCCCGCCCTGGCACAGGCGGGCGGCCAGCACGGCCGACAGGTCGCCCCGCCCGCGCCGCCCGGCCGCGTGGCACCACAGCACGCCGGCCAGCACCAGGTTGCCCAGTGCCAGCAGGTGCAGCAGTGCCTGGCTGTCCATGCCGCTCACACTTCGTGTTCGACGTTGCTGCTGCCGTCGCCCACCTTGCTGGCCCAGGCCTGCGTGAAGAAGGCCTTTTCTTCCTCGTTCGGGGCGTCGTGCCAGAACACGATCAGGGTGCCCTTGTGGTCATGCAGCTGGCTGACCTTCTCGATAAAATAATTCTTGCCCGCCAGATCGGCCAGGGCGGCCACGTAACCATACACGCGGTTCAGGCGCTCGATGCGGTCCGGCTCGGTAAAGCTGTTCGTTGCGGTAATGGTCGGGTGGTCCAGAAACATGAATGATCTCCGTGGGGCCCGGTGGACCCTGCCTGGGGCAATGTACCGATAAAACGGTGTCGTGTAAATGAAGCTGCCGGGTTACACTCTGGCGGCGAGCCCGAGAGCTTATCAGAACCTCCAGCCCGAGAACAAGCCGGCACCATGTCTACCGTTTCCGACCACCGTCCCCTCGTCAGCCGGCGCAACGGCCGCCTTACCCTCGAATTCCAGCCCGGCGCCGTGCAGAGCCAGATGGACCTGCGCGACCCGCACCGGCTGGTGCTGGCGTATGCGCGCGCCATGATGTGCTTCGTGCTGTTCAAACCGCGCCCGGCCCATATCGTCATGGTCGGCCTGGGCGGCGGCTCGCTGGCCAAGTTCTGCCACCGCTACCTGCCGGCGGCCCGCATTACCGTCCTGGAACTGCGCGAGGACGTCATCGCGCTGCGCGAGCACTTCGAGATTCCGCCGGATTGCGAGCGCTTTCGCATTGTCCATGCCGACGCGGCCCGCCACATGCCGCAGCTGGCCGGCAGCGTCGACGTGCTGCTGGTGGACGGTTTCGACGACGACGGCCTGCCGCCGGCGCTGTCGTCGGCCCGCTTCTATGCGGACTGCCGGCGGGCGTTGCGGCCGGACGGCGTGCTGGTGGCCAATATCTTCAGCTACGATCCCCACTACCGCACCATGCTACGGCGCCTGCAACATTGTTTCGGCAACCACGTCGGGCAGTTACGCGGCATCGCCGGCAACAACCGCATCGTCTTCGCCCACCGCGCCGTGCCGGGCACCCACACCCGCGCCGGCGCGCTGATGCGGCGCCTGGCCACGTGGGGCAGCCCGTGGCCCTGCCTGGGATTCGGCCCCGTCAACCAGCTGCTGGCGCACCGTGTCGTGGCGGGCCTGCGCGCGGCGGCGCACGGTGGCCGCGACAGTGCGTCAAGACAACAATAAATTCTTCATAGATATACAAAAGGTCGGCAAACGGGCCGATTTATGCCACACTGGCAAGCTGTCGTCTTGATCAAGGAATCGCATGCGCCGCCGCCCGTCTTCCACCGCTGCCCCGGCGGCGACCGTGTCCCGCACGGCGCTGCTGACGCTCGCCGTGGGGCTGGGCGTCACGGGGGTGCTGTCGGCCGGCGTGGCCGCCCTGGAATACGGCAAGATGTCGCTCGGGTTCCAGCAGCGCGCCAACCTGCGCGTGGCAGCGATCCGGCGCGGCCTGGATGACGCCATCGAAGTGCTGACGGTGACGAACCAGCTGTTTCGCACCTTGCCGCCGGAAAGCGTCACGCGCGAGCAGTTCGGCGGCTTCACACAACCCCTGCTGCAGCGCTATCCCTTCATCCATTCCTTCACCTTTCACCGCCTGGTGTCGCATGCCGACCGCCCGGCGTGGGAAGCGGCGGCCAGCCGCCTGCGCCCGGGCGTCACCATCGCCGAGGTGCATGACTTCCGCTTCGGCGTGGCCGCCGAGCGGCCGTGGTACAACGTGACGGACTATTTCGAGCCATTCGACCCGCGGCGGGAAGTATTTGGCCTGGACGTCGGCACGCTGTCGGAAACGCGTGTCACCATCGAGCGCATCCTGCGCACGGGCCGGCCCGCCGCGACGGCGCTGATGAAGCTCGACAGCAAACCCGGCCTGCCGCAAACCTTCGTCATGATGATGCCCGTGTACCGGCCCGGCGCGCCGCTGGAAACGCCCGAGCAGCGCCACGCGGCGTGGGTGGGCGACACGGCGGCCATGATCCATGCGCCTCAGCTGGTGCACAAGATCCTGCACTCGGCGGGTCTGCTCGACGAGGCCCACCTGGGCCTGCGCGTGTACGCCGGCAGCACGGGCAGCGCCGAACGCATCCTCGTGCATGCCAGCGGCGCCGATGGTGGCGCAAGCCCGGCGCCGCACTGGCTGGACCGCTGGTACCACGACCGCGAAACCCGCTCCTTCGACGTGCTGGGCCTGACATGGCGGGTGCAGGTGGCGGCCTCGCCCCGCCCCTTCCTGGCCGACCACCTGGGTTCCGTGTCGACGCTGGTGGGCGGCGCCCTGTTCAGCATCCTGGCCGCGCTGCTGATGCAGACCCTGGCGCAGCGCTCGCGCCGGGTGCAGTGGCTGGTCGAGGCGCGCACCTTCGACCTGCAGCGCAGTAACGAAAAGCTGAACGCCGACGTGGCCGCGCGCAAGCGCACCGAGCGCGCGCTG
Organism: Pseudoduganella buxea; assembly: GCF_009720835.1. Classification (GTDB taxonomy): domain Bacteria; phylum Pseudomonadota; class Gammaproteobacteria; order Burkholderiales; family Burkholderiaceae_D; genus Rugamonas; species Rugamonas buxea. The sequence continues at coordinate 11,777 of NZ_WNKZ01000018.1, read as the reverse complement.
CAGGAAAGCGAGCACCGTTTCAAGCGGCTGCTGGCCCTGTCGTCGGACTGGTACTGGGAACAGGACGTCAACTTCTGCTTCACCAGCATCACCAACGGCTTCTTCGACAAAGGCCGGCTGGACCGGGCCGACTACATCGGCTTCACGCGCTGGCACAGCTACCCGGCCATGCAGCACACGACATGGGGACGCCAGCACATGGCGCAGCTGGAAGCGCGCCTGCCGTTCGCCAATCTGGAATACGCCATCACGGGCAAGGACGGCGTCACGCGCTGGTTTACCAGCAACGGCGAACCGGTGTACGACGCCCAGGGCGAGTTCCGCGGCTACCGGGGCACGGGCAGCGAGATCACGGAGCGCAAGCTGGCCGAGCAGCGCATCCAGCATATCGCCCACCACGACGCGCTGACGGGCCTGCCCAACCGCGTGCTGCTGCAGGACCGCCTGGCCCAGGCCGTGGCCTATGCCAACCGCAGCGGCCACCCGCTGTGGGTGCTGCTGATCGACCTGGACCGCTTCAAGTTCGTCAACGACAGCCTCGGTCACAAGGCCGGCGACCGGCTGCTGCAAACGGTGGCGGCGCGGCTGCAGGCCTCGGTGCGCGAAAGCGACACCGTGGCGCGCCTGTCCGGCGACGAATTCGTCGCCATCCTCAGCGAATACCCGGAGGAGTCGCTGTCCCCGGACGTGGTCGGGCGCATCATGCGCGCGCTGGCCCCGCCGGTGGACCTGGAAGGCAAGGAGTTTTTTGTGACCTGCAGCATCGGCGTGGCCGTCTACGACGGCCCGGGCGGCGACGCCGGCCAGCTGATCGAGCATGCGGATATCGCCATGTACTCGGCCAAGAAGCTGGGCCGCAACTGCTACCAGTTCTATCAAAGCTCGATGAACGACGCGGCCCAGGAACGGCTGCGCATCGAAAGCGCGCTGCGCTCGGCGCTGGAACGGCAGGAATTCGTGCTGCACTACCAGCCCCAGCTCGACCTGGCCGGCGGCGCCATCGTCGGCGTCGAAGCGCTGCTGCGCTGGCAGCACCCGGAACTGGGCATGGTGGCGCCGCAGCGCTTCATCGGCCTGGCCGAAGAGACGGGCCTGATCGTGCCGATCGGCGCGTGGGTCATGCGTACCGCCTGCGCCCAGGCAAGGGCGTGGATGGACGCGGGCCTGGGCCCGCTGCGCGTGGCCGTCAACCTGTCGGCACGCCAGTTCGCCCAGCGCGACCTGGTGCAGTCCGTGGCCCGGGTGCTGGCCGACACGGGCCTGCCGCCGCACCTGCTGGAACTGGAGCTGACGGAAAGCCTGTTCGTCGACGACGTGGCACAGGCCGTGACGCTGCTGCACCAGCTCAAGGCGCTGGGCGTGGGCTTGGCCATCGACGATTTCGGCACCGGTTACTCGAGCCTTTCCTACCTGCGCACCTTCCCCATCGACGTGCTGAAGATCGACCGCAGCTTCGTCGGCCAGATCGCCGTCGACACGGATCAGGCGGCCATCGTCATCTCCATCATCGCGCTGGCGCACAACCTGCAGCTGAAGGTGATCGCCGAAGGCGTCGAGACGGCCGGGCAGCGCGACTTCCTGCGCGCCCACGGCTGCGACGAGGTGCAGGGCTATTTCTTCAGCCGGCCCGTGCCTGCCGGCGAGGTGGCGTCCCTTTTGCCCGCCCTGCTGGCGGGCGCTCACGAACAGGACGGCGTGGCAGCCGAAGCGCCCCTGTGAGGCCCTACTGGCCGCGCTTCCTGGTCTTCGCTCCATGCAGCGCCAGCCGCGCCGCCTTGCGGTCCTTGGCCTGCTCGAAGCGGGCGATGCGTTCGGGCGTATCGGGCACCAGCTCCGGCACGGCCACGGGCTTGCGGTCCTTGTCGACGGCCACCATCGTGAAGTAGCAGCTGTTGGCATGCCGCACCAGGCGCTGCTGGATGTTCTCCGTCACCACGCGGATACCCACCTCCATCGACGTCTTGCCCGTGTAGTTGACCGAGGCCAGGAAGGTCACCAGCTCGCCCACGTGGATCGGCTGCAGGAACATCACCTGGTCGACCGACAAGGTCACGACGTAGCTGCCCGAATAGCGGCTGGCGCAGGCGTAGGCCACGCTGTCCAGGAACTTCAGGATGGTGCCGCCGTGGACGTTGCCGGAGAAGTTTGCCATGTCCGGCGTCATCAGGACGGTCATCGTCAGCTCGTGGGCCGACCAGTGCATTGCGCTTTCCATAGTGCCTTCCAATCGAAAATAAAAATGTTCTCCCAGGCATTCTAACCTTAACAACTGGCGTGCCGTGGCGTATCCTTGCCACGTTCGCAACATTGAAAGGGTATGCACCATGCAGTGGAAAAAAGTCGCGGCCGCCTGTGCCGGCCTGGTCCTCGCGGCCTCGGCGCAGGCCGCCTTCACGGCCGACCAGGTCAAGTCGTTCACGCTGCCGAACGGGATGAAGTTCATCGTGCTCGAGTCCAGCACGATCCCGAACGCGAATATGTACACGTTCTGGAAGGTCGGCTCGCGCAACGAAGCGCCCGGCACGACGGGACTGTCGCACTTCTTCGAGCACATGATGTTCAACGGCTCGAAGCACTACGGGCCGAAGATGTTCGACCGCACGATGGAAGCCAGCGGCGGCAGCAACAACGCCTACACCAGCAGCGACGTGACGGTGTACCAGGACTGGTTCCCGGCCTCGTCCCTGGAGACCATCTTCAAGCTTGAAAGCGACCGCATCGCCCACCTGACGATCGACCCGAAGATGGTCGAGAGCGAACGGGGGGTCGTGCTGTCCGAGCGCAGCACTGGGCTGGAAAATTCCAATGTGCGCATGCTGATGGAAGACCTGAACAGCGTGGCCTACAGCGCCCACCCGTATTCCTGGCCCGTGATCGGCTTCGAGTCCGACATCAAGGCGTGGACCCAGCAGGACCTGGTCGACTACTTCCGCACCTACTATGCGCCCAACAACGCCGTGGCCGTCATCGTCGGCGACGTCAAGGCCGCGCAGGTGAAGACCCTGGCGGGCAAGTACTTCGGCGCGATTCCGAAGCGCGCCCTGCCCCCGGCCGTGAAGACGGTGGAGCCGGAACAGAAAGGCGAGCGGCGCCTGTTCGTCGCCAAGCCGTCGGCCACGTCGGCCAACCTGATGGTGGCGTACAAGGTGCCGCAGGCCGACCATGCCGACCACTACGCCATCGACGTGCTGCAAAGCCTGCTCACGGAAGGCAAGACCTCGCGCCTGTACAAGGCCCTGGTGGAGCAGCAGTTGGCCACGTCGGTGGGCGCCGACACGACCGACGGCTTCGATCCGGGCCTGCTGTACGTGTTCGCCGTGGCGGCCAACGGCGTCGATGCCGACAAGGTCGAGAAGGCCATGCTGGCCGAGCTGGATAACGTCGTCCGGAACGGCGTGACGGCGCAGGAACTGCAGAAAGTGAAGAACACCAAGCTGGTCAACCTGTACCGGCTGCAGGAGACCATCAACGGCAAGGCCCAGCAACTGGGCAACTACGAGGTGTTCTACGGCGGCTACGCGAACCTGTTCGCGGCGCCGGCGGCCTACGAGAAGCTGACGCCGGCCGATATCCAGGCCGTGGCGGTGAAGTACCTGAAAAAATCCCAGCGCACCATCGGTGTGCTGGCGGCGAAGGAGCAATGATGAAAGCACTGACAACCGGTGGCGCCCTGCTGTGCGCCGCTTCCCTGGCCAATGTGACCGGCGTGGCCGCCGCGGCCGAATTCAAGCTGCCCCCGTTCGAGACGACCAGGCTGCCGAACGGCCTGACGGTGCTGCTGATGGAGCGCCATGAAGTGCCGCTGATCGCCGTGCGTGCCGTCGTCAAGGCCGGTGCCGTCAACGACGGGCCGCAGGCCGGGCTGGCCAACCTGACGGGCGACGCCATCCTTCTGGGCAGCGCGCGCCACAACAAGGCCGCCATCGACGAAGCCTTCGACTTCCGCGGCGCCGTGCTGGCCGGCGGCGGCGGAGTCGAGCAGACCACCGTGCAGGCAAACTTCGCCAAGGCCGATGCCGCCGCGCTGCTGCCGCTGTTCGCGGAGATCGTCCAGCAGCCCAGCTTCGACAACACGGAGCTGGACAAGCTGCGCACGCGCAAGGTCAGCGGGCTGAAGCAGGCCAAGGAGAGCCCGCGCCAGGTCGCCGGCACGTATTACCGCAGCATGCTGTTCGGCAGCGGCGCCTACGCCAATCCGGCCGGCGGCACGGTGGGCAGCCTGCAGGCGCTCAAGCAAGACGACGTCAAGGCCTTCCACGGCCGCTACTTCCGGCCGGATAACGCGGCCATCGTCGTCGTCGGCGACTTCGATCCGGCCGCGATGAAGCAGCAGATCCAGGCCCTGTTCGGCCAGTGGCGTGCCGATGGGGCTGCGCCGCAGCGCTTCGATTACGGCAAGCCGCTGACGGACAAGGCTAGAGTCTGGCTGGTCGACAAGCCCGACGCCATCGAGACGACGTTCCTGATCGGCGGCGGCGGCATCGCCCGCAACGATCCGGACTACGTGCCGCTGCAGGTGGTCAATACGGTGCTGGGCGGACGCTTCACGTCCTGGCTGAACGACGAGCTGCGCGTCAACTCGGGCCTTACCTACGGCGCCAACAGCGCGTTCTCGCCGCTGTCGCAGGCCGGCACCTTCGCCATCTCCAGCTTCACGGCACTGCCGAAGACGGAAGCGGCGCTGGACCTGGCACTGAAGACCTATCAAAGGCTGTGGGACAAGGGCATCGACAAGGCCACGCTCGATTCGGCCAAGGCTTACGTGAAGGGCCAGTTCCCGCCCCGGTTCGAGACGAGCGAGCAGCTGGCCAGCCTGCTGGGCGACATGTACGCGCTGGACATCCCGCGCAGCCAGATCGACAACTTCATGCGCGACGTCGACGGCCTGACGCCGGAGAAAGCCAAGCAGCTCGTCGACAGGCACTTCCCCCGCAACAACCTGCAGATGGTCCTTGTCGGCAAAGCCAGCGAAGTGCGCAAGGTCGCCACGAAATACGGCGAAGTCACCGAGCTCGACATTACCGCCGACGGCTTCCGGCCAACGAAGTAAGCGCGCACCGACACCGGATTCGGGGCCGGGCCCCTGATTCGATGTTGCCTGAAAACCGGTGTCAGACACCGTTTTCAGGTCACTGCCTCAAGGAGCGGCGATGGCAGCCATGAATTTGCCGTCCGATACCGGTCTCGATCTCGAAGCAAGTATCGGACACCGATTCAGAGCGATATCGGCGGCCTTGCATGACCGCGCCTGGTGAAGGATTACTGCTCTTGGGCGTCGATGTCGGCCAGCGTCTCGCGGCCCTTGTCGGTGACGGTGTAGCCCGCTTCGATGGGGGCGATGTGGGACTTTTTGCCGAGGAAGGCGGCGACGTCACCGTCGAGCTTGGCGGTAGGGTCGGCGGCCAGGGCGCGCAGGCTGAGGATGCAGCGGCGCAGGAACAGCAGTTCCTTGCCCTTGTCCGTCAGCGACATATGGCCGTTGCGGGCGATCGACAGCAGCTTCAGGCCGGACAGGCGTTTCGTATTGCGGCCGACGCAGGCACTGGGGCGGCCCGTGATGCCACGCGCGACTTCGGCCAGCGCGTTGTACTCATCGGTACTGAATTTTTCGTTTTTCATTCTTGCTTGATCCATGATGGCAGTTGCGGCCATCATGGTACGCGCAGCCGGAGGCGGCGGCAAGCAAGGCGGGACGCTTTCCCGCGCAGGGCGGGCGGCGCCATGGGCAGCTTACTTCAGCGCGCGCACGGTCAGCCACAGCAGGCCGACACCGGCAACGATGCCTGCCCAGGCCATGCGCACCTGGTTCATCCGGCCACGGCGGCCCAGATAAATTTTGTTGTGTAAGGAATTGCCCATAGTGGTCTCCCAATAAAGTTCTATGGCTCATTATAAAAATAGTTCAGTGACGGCCTTGTGACAGCCAACACAAAAACAACGAAATACATCTTTGCAGCAACACTTATTTCATTAAAGCAATGCTGCGACAGCCCCGGCGCCGGCTTGTTACGATGGTCTTATATTTTCCACCACAGACCAGGAGTCCACCATGAGCCAAATCAGCGTTTCCACCACCAACGCTTCCGGCCAACCGACGCAACCGGACGAATCCGAAAAAGGCCGCCACATGATCAACGAGCCCGACATCGGCAGCGGCGAAAAGACGCCCGGCGAACGGGAGACGGAAGAACAGATCCGTCAGATCTCGCCGAATCGCCAGAGCGACCCATCGCGCGAACCGGCCAAGCCCTGAGCCGGACCGCCGCCCGACCGCCTCAAGCCTTGATGGGCGGCGGCGGCGCCGTCGGTTCGCTGACCGGCGGAATCTCGCTTGGCGGGACGTCGCTGGGCGGCGGCATCGTCGGCGGGTCCTGCTCCGGCGTCGGGGTATCCGGGTCCGGCGTGATATGCGCGCGAATCGCGGATTCGCCTCCCTGTACCACTGCGTTTTGCTCGGCGTTCATATCCATAACGATGCTCCTCCATAAATGTTGACAAAACCTTAGCATTTTTTTTTGCAAGCTGGCGCAGGCTTCGGCCCTGCCCGATTTTGCTGCACACCGGCCTTCCAAGTCGACGTCCCGACGCACACCGTGGCGTGCCGGCAGCGCCCGCCAATCTCCCTTACACTGGGCTTTTTCGCCACAGGAGTCCAGCATGAGCACCCGAGGCTTTACCGGCCGCCGACCTGGCGCCGATGCCGCCCGCCGCCTGCCGCCGGGCCAGTACGAAACCCGCGACTTCCCCGTACTGTCGCTGGGGCCGGCCCCCGTCATCGACCTGGCCCAATGGCGCTTTACCCTGCGCCACGGCGCCCGGCCCCTGGCCAGCTGGACGTGGGAACAGTTCCAGGCCCTGCCCCGCACGCGCTGGCAAGGCGACATCCACTGCGTCACGACCTGGAGCAAATTCGACACCGAGTGGGAAGGCGTCACGCTCGACGACCTGCTGCAGGCGGCCGGCGTGGCAGCGCCCACGCCCTACCTGCTGGCCCAGTCCTATGACGACTACGACACCAATGTGCCGCTGGCCGAGCTGGCGGGCGGCCGCGCCATGATCGCCACCCATTTCGGCGGCCAGCCGCTGACGGCGGAACATGGCGGTCCCGCGCGCCTCCTGGTGCCGCACCTGTATTTCTGGAAGAGCGCAAAATGGCTGAAGGGCCTGAAGTTCACGGCCCGGGACGAAGCTGGCTTCTGGGAGCTGCGCGGCTACCACATGCACGGCGACCCATGGCGCGAGCAGCGTTTCAGCAGCGACGACTGAAGGCGCCGCGATGACGACACCGGCCAACGACGGCAACTGGCGACGCGCCGTCATCGTGCGTATCGAGCCGCGCACGCCGGGCATGCGCAGCTACTTCCTGCATGCGCCCCTGCTCCGCCACGTGGCGGGCCAGCATGTCGACGTGCGCCTGACGGCACCAGGCGGCTACCAGGCCCACCGCAGCTATTCGATCGCATCGAGCCCCGGCGCGGCCGATATCGAACTGGCGATTGCGGCGCACGACGACGGCGAGGTGTCCGGCTGGTTCCACGATGTCGCGGCCGTGGGCGATACCTTCGACGTACGCGGCCCGCTGGGCGGCCATTTCACGTGGGACGGCACCCAGCACGGCCCGCTGCTGCTGGTCGGCGGCGGCGCCGGCATCGTGCCCCTTGTGTCGATCGCCCGGGCCTGGCGGGCGGCAGGCGGCGGCTCGCCATTGCTCGTGCTGCACTCCGCCCGCGAGGCCAGCGCGCTGGCCTTCAGCGACGAGCTGGCGGCGTTGGGGAACCATGGCTGGGGCCAAGGCAGATACGTGACGGCCACCACGCGGGGCGCCCCGCTGCCCGGGGGTTTCGGGCGCCGCATCGACGCGGCCATGCTGGACCAGTTGCTGGACGAGTGGGGCAATCTGCCCGTTACCAGCTACCTGTGCGGCCCGACGGCCTTCGTCGAAGCCATGGGCAAGCTGCTGGTGGCGCGCGGCCTGCCGGCCCGTTCGATCCGCACGGAGCGCTTCGGCTGACGGGTGTCAGCCGGCGGCGTCACTGGCCAGCGGCGCGGCGGTCGTGCGGGCGGCCAGCAGTTCCAGGATCTGTTCGACACTGACGGGTTTGACGAGGTGGGCCGCGAACCCCGCCTCCAGGGCCAGGTCGCGGTCCTTCTGCTGGCCCCAGCCGGTGACGGCGACCAGCACCGTGCGCGACAGCCCCGGCAAGGCGCGCAGCGCACGCGCCAGGTCGTAGCCGTTCAGGTAAGGCAGGCCGATATCGAGGAAGGCGAAATCCGGCGCGAAGGCCTCGGCCGCGGCCAGTGCCTGGGGACCGTCGTGGCAGATGTGCACCGTGTGGCCCATCGTGCGCAGCAGCGCGCCGATGGCGTTGACGAAGTCCAGGTTGTCATCGGCCAGCAGGATGCGGAAAGGCCGGCCCTGCGCCAGGCCCGCCACGACTGCCGGCGCCGCACCGTGCACGCCCTGCAGTACGGGCAAGGTGACGATGAATTCGCTGCCGGTGCCCGGCCCGGCGCTGCGCCCTTCCAGCGAGCCGCCGTGCAGCTCCACCAGCCGGCGCGCCAGCGACAGCCCGACTCCCAGTCCGGCCGACGTGCGCTCGAGCGAAGCATCGGCCTGCACGAACATGTCGAACACCCGCCCCAGCATCTGCGGCGCGATGCCGATGCCGTTATCCGACACGGCGATGCGCAACTGGCCGTCGTCCGTCACCTGGGCCGCCAGCGCCAGCCGGCCGCCCCGGTCGGTGTACTTGGCTGCGTTGTTCAGCAGGTTCGACAGCACCTGGGCCAGCCGCGTGGCGTCACCCAGCACGTAGACGCTTCGCTCCGGCAGGCTCACGCTGATGGCATGGCCCTGGGCATCGATGAATGGCCGCACGATTTCCAGCGCATTGGCCACCACGGCCTGCAATTCGACCTGCTCGTGCCGGATCGTCAGCTTGCCCGTATTGATGCGCGAGACATCGAGCAGGTCATCGACCAGGCGCACCATCTGCTTCAACTGGCGCTCCATCACGGCACGCGCCCGCTCGGTGGCGGCCGGATCGCTGCGGTTCAGGCGCATGATGTCCAGGCCCGTGCGGATCGGCGCCAGCGGGTTGCGCAGCTCGTGCGCCAGGGTGGCGAGGAATTCGTCCTTGCGCCGGTCGGCCAGCAGCAAGGCCCGCTCGGCCCCCTGGCGCACCGTCATCTCGTGTTCCAGGGTGCGGTTGGCATCCTGCAGCGCCGACGCGCGGCGCTCCACCTCGGCCAGCATCTTGTTGAACGCGCCCACCAGGGTGCCGATCTCGCCGCTGGCCTGCTCCGTTACCCGCAGCGAGAAGTCGCGCTTGTGCATGACGGCGCGCGCCACCTCCGTCACGGCTTCCAGCGGGCGCGTGATACCCTGCTGCAGCCGGCTGGCGACGATGGCCGCCAGCAGCAGGCTGCCGAGCGTGACGCCGCCCAGGATGATGGCGTAGCTGGCCAGCCGGTCCAGCAGGCGGTAGCGGGCGCTGAGGAAGACCGTGCCGACGATTTCGCCGTTTTCCACGATGGGGTGATACACCACCATGCGCCCGCCTTCGATGGCATGGCCGGCCGGGCCGGGCCGGCTGGGAAAGACGGGCGTGGCCAGTGCCGACTGGGCATACGCGGCGAACATGGCGCCGTTGGCGCCGTAGATGGCACCGGCCTGGATCTGCGGGCGCACCCGCAGCAGCGCCAGGTTCTGCCGGGCCGCACCGGGGTCGTTGAAGCTGATGGCGGGCGCCGACACGGTGGCCACGATCTCGGCCTGGGTGGTCAGGTCGTCCACCCAGTTCTGCTGGAAGGTGGTCAGGTCGTAGATCAGCATGCTGACCGACATCGTCACCAGCGCGACGAACGTGGTGGCCAGCGCCATCACCACCAGCTTGGCGCGCACCGTATGGGGCCGCAGCCTGCGCAACACTCAGTTCCCCTTCTGCACGTGGTACGCCACCGACAGCAGGCGCGAACTGAGGCGGATGTTGCTGCGTTCGGCCGCCGGCAGCGAGACCTCGAAGCGGATGCGCTCCTCGACCAGCCGGAAATTGATGACGGCGCCCTGCTGCAGGCCGTTCTCGTCCTCGGTGACCGTCAGCACGCCGCCTTGCGCGGCACCGCGCAGGGTCTGCAGGGGCCGCTCCGCATCGGCGCCGACGAACAGCATCTGCATGCCGGCGACAGGATCGCCGTCGCGCAAGGTGCGCACGGTGACGGCGCGGCCGTTGACGGTGCGCCCGGCCGTCAGCCGCGTCACTTCCGCGGCGACATCGTCGGCCCCCAGCACGCCCACCACCAGCGGCGCGCCCGCCTCCAGCGGCGCGGCGAATTCGACGTAGCCGAGGAATTTGAACAGGTAGGCAGCCTTGACGCTGCGTTCCAGGCTGGCGCCGGCGACCGGCACGGAAGCTGCCTGCGGTGCGGCCCACGTGCCACCCACGGGGCTGCCCAGGCCCAGGGCCAGCAGCAAGGCGGCGGCGCAGCGCAGTGTTGGGAAGGTTCTCATCATCAGTACCGCACCGTGAGCTTGACAGCGAGGGCGCGCCGGACGACGCTGCGGTTGGGCGCGGCGCCGAATTCCACGTGCGAGCGGTGCAGCAGGTTCTGGGCGGCCACGGCCACGTCCACGTTGGGCCGGGCCTTCCACAGCCACTGCGCATCGAGTTCGTAATACGATGGCACGGCGGGGCGCGCCAGCGCGGCCGTGTAGCGCAAGGTCCAGTCCAGCTGCATGGCGTGCGGCAGGTCATGCGAGGAGCGCAGCTGCCAATAGCGCTCCGGGTCGCTGGTGGCCACGCCGAGGGTACCCCGGTTGTCCCGGCTGCCGGGCAGCAGGTGCGAGCGCACGCGCTGCAGCACCAGGCCGGCGTTCAGCCGCCAGTGCTCGCGCGCCTGCCAGCGGGCCCACATCTCGACGCCACGCACATCGCCCGCCGCCATGTTGCGAATCTCCAGCAGCCCACTGTAGGCCGGGCCGTTGACATTCGGCTCCTGCGTGCGCAGGCGCTCGTAGCTGGCGTAGAAGGCCGTGGCCGAATACGACAGGGCCGGCGTCGGCGCCATGCGCCAGCCCAGTTCGGCCACGCGCGCCGTCTCGGCCTGGAAATCCGGCCCGCCGCCGACGGTGTACCGGGGCACGTTGCCCACCAGCGTGGGGCGGGCCGGAAAATAATAATCGCGGTCGATGCGCGACGGCGCCCGCACCGTGCGCGACAGGCTGGCCCACAGCAGCCGGGTCGGGCTGGCCGTCCACGCCAGCCGCAGGTTCGGCAGGTATTCCGCGCCAGTGTAGTTGTTGTGCTCGACCTTCAATCCGGCCGTCAGGCGCAGGTCCTCGTGCAGGGCCAGCTCGTCCTGGGCGAACACGCCCGTCCAGTGCATCGAACGCGTCGACGGCAGGAAGGCATAGGCGCTGCTGGGCGTGACGCGGTCGCGCGCATGGCGGTAGCTCGCGCCCCACGTGATGTTGTGGCGCCCGGCCACGCGCAGGCTGTGCTGGGCATCGAGGTCGACGACGTCGAGCCGCTCGATAAAGGCAAATTGCTGGTCGCGCTCGGCGTGATCCAGCACCAGCTGAAGCCGCAGGTCCGAGTCGTCGGACAGCTTGCGGGTCAGGCGCGCCACCAGATTGGCGCCGGACAGGGGCGCGTCGGGCTGGCCCAGCTGCGCCAGGTCGGTGGCATACACGTCGCCGGACACGGTCAGGCCGCCCAGCGGGCGGTCCCAGTCGGCGCGAAAGCCGGCCTGGCGGCGGCGCAGGCCGGAACCGTCGG
>NZ_WNKZ01000189.1 GCF_009720835.1 Pseudoduganella buxea | reverse complement strand
GGCCGCGCCCGTGTACGGCGGTCCCGCCGTGCCGGCACCAGCCTCGGCGCCATCGTCCGGCCCCGCGCCGGGCGCCGGCTCGTTTGCCGGCCAGGCCGACATCGTCTGCGACATGATGGTGCTGGGCGGCGGCCCTGGCGGCTACTCGGCCGCCTTCCGCGCCGCCGACCTGGGCATGAACACCGTCATCGTCGAGCGTTACGCGACCCTGGGCGGCGTTTGCCTGAACGTGGGCTGCATTCCGTCCAAGGCCCTGCTGCACCTGGCCTCCGTCGTCGACGAGACGGCGCACCTGGGCAAGCACGGCGTCAAGTTCGCCCGTCCGGAAATCGATATCGACGAAGTGCGCGCCTACAAGGAAGGCGTCATCAACAAGATGACGGGCGGCCTGGCCGGCATGGCCAAGGCCCGCAAGACCCAGGTGGTGCAGGGCGTCGGCCAGTTCCTCAGCCCCAATCACATCGAGGTGACCGGTCCTGACGGCAGCAGGAAAGTCGTGCAGTTCAAGCAGGCCGTCATCGCCGCAGGTTCCGCCGTCGTGAAGCTGCCGTTCGTGCCGGAAGACCCGCGCATCGTGGACTCCACGGGCGCGCTGGAACTGCGCTTCATGCCCAAGCGGATGCTCGTCATCGGCGGCGGCATTATCGGCCTGGAAATGGCCACCGTCTACTCCACCTTCGGTGCCCGCATCGACGTGGTCGAGATGATGGATGGCCTGATGCAGGGCGCCGACCGCGACGCCGTCAAGGTCTGGCAGAAGTACAATGCCCACCGTTTCGACAACGTCATGACCAAGACCAAGACGGTCGGCGTCGAAGCGCTGCCCGAAGGGATCAAGGTCACGTTCGAGGCCGCGGAAGCCGGTGCCACGGCACCGGAACCGCAAATCTACGACATGGTGCTGGTGGCCGTGGGCCGCAGCCCGAACGGCAAGAAGATCGCCGCCGACAAGGCCGGCGTGCAGGTGACGGATCGTGGCTTCATCAACGTCGACAGCCAGATGCGCACCAACGTGCCGCACATCTTCGCCATCGGCGACCTGGTGGGCCAGCCGATGCTGGCGCACAAGGCGGTGCACGAAGGCCACGTGGCGGCCGAAGCCGCCGCTGGCCAGAAGTCGCACTTCGACGTCAAGGTGATTCCTTCGGTGGCCTACACGGATCCGGAAGTGGCATGGGTCGGACTGACCGAGGACGAAGCGAAGGCCAAGGGCATCAAGGTCGAGAAGGGCCACTTCCCGTGGGCCGCCTCGGGCCGCGCCGTGGCCAACGGCCGCGAGGAAGGATTCACCAAGCTGCTGTTCGACGCCGAAACGCACCGCATCGTCGGCGGCACCATCGTCGGCACGCATGCCGGCGACATGATCGGCGAGATCGCGCTGGCCATCGAGATGGGCTGCGACGGTACCGACATCGGCAAGACGATCCACCCGCACCCGACCCTGGGTGAGTCGATCGGCATGGCCGCCGAAGTGTACGAAGGCGTGTGCACGGACCTGCCGCCGCCGCGCAAGCGCTGACCGGCTGTCACGACCGCTTGCAGCAAGCAGAACGCCACCTTCGGGTGGCGTTTTTCATGGCTCAGGCAAACCGTGCCTGGTATTCGCCGGGCAGCACGCCCAGCCGCGCCACGAAGGCGCGGCGCAGGTTGTATTCGGAACCGTGCCCGCTCCTGCGGGCCGCCGCCTTGACCGTCATGCCGGGCCGCTCGAGCAGCTGGCAGGCCAGCTCCATGCGCAGCCGGGCCAGCAGCTGGGCCGGCGTCACGTCCGCCTCCACGCGCAGTTTGCGGTGCAAGGTGCGTACGGAAAGCGCGCACGCGGCGGCCATCTGCGCCACGTCCAGCGGCTGGTGCAGGCGCGGGCGCAGCCATGCGATCAACTGGCCGGCCACGCCTTCCTCATGCGACTGCGCCAGCAGTTCGGCGCTGAACTGGCGCTGCCCGCCGGGCCGCTTCAGGAACAAGACCATGCGGCGCGCCACGGCCAGGGCGGCCGCGCGTCCCAGGTCTTCCTCGACGAGGCTCAGGGCCAGGTCCATGCCGGCGCTGATGCCGGCCGAGGTGCGGAACTTGCCGTCCTTGACGTGGATGGCATCGTCCTGCACCCGCACCGCCGGATGCTGGGCGCGCAGCGCCGCCACGTCCTGCCAGTGGGTGACGGCATCGCGTCCGTCGAGCAGGCCGGCACGGGCCAGCACGAAGGCGCCCGTGCACACCGAGCAGCAGCGCGCGGCGGGGCCGCTGGCGCGCGCCAACCAGCGCAGCACGGCGCGTCCCGTCGCGGTGGCCGATG
>NZ_WNKZ01000188.1 GCF_009720835.1 Pseudoduganella buxea | reverse complement strand
TCGGGCGCACACTGTTGCCCCACACGTCGCTCTCCCGATCCTGGCCCGCGGCCCGTGCTTCGGCCACCAGGGCCCGTGCCGCCTCGCGTGCGGCCTGCGCCTGCGGCACATCGGGCGTACCGCTTTGCGCCGGCACTTCGATCAACAGGGCCTGGTTGCGCTGGTACTGCACGATCTGGCCGAAGGCGCGCACGGCCTTTTCCGGCGTGTCGTAGGTGGGCAGGTTCGCCGCGGCGAAGATGGCGCGCGCCTCGGCCACGCCGGCCCCGCCCAGCCAGCACGAAAGCACGCTGCGGCGCGCTTCCCGGATCAGCGGGGCCAGCGCCTGCGCCACTTCCGTGCTGCCGGCCGACGATGTCGGCGCGTGCACCAGCAGCAGCGCGTCGACCTGCGGTTCGGCCAGCATGCCGGCCAGCGCCGCCACATGGCGGGCCGTGTCCGCGCGCACGCCGATATCGAGGGGATTGGCCGGCACGGCGCCGTCCGGCACGTGCGGCCGCAAGGCGCGCACCGTCTCGGGCGACAGGCCGGCCAGGCGCGCGCCGATGCGGTCCAGCGCATCGGTGGCCAGCAAACCCAGGCTGGTGCCGTTGCAGATCACGCCCAGCCGCTCGCCCGCCAGGGGCCGCGCCCGCGCCACGGTCTCCACCGCGTCGAACAGGTCGGCCGACGAATGCACGCGCAGCATGCCGGCACGGCGAATGGCGGCATCGTAGACGCGGTCGTCGCCCTCCCGGCCAGACTTCAATACGACGACGGGCTTGCCGCGCGCGGCGATGCGGGCGGCCGACATGAACTTGCGGGCATTGCCCACCGATTCGATGTGGACGACGATGGCCCCCGTGTCGGCATCGCCGGCCAGGAAGTCGAGCAGGTCGCCCACGTCGATATCGACGGCCTCGCCCAGCGACACGACGCGCGAGAAGCCGATATTCTGCTGGCGTGCCCAGTCCAGCACGGCCGTCATCAGCATGCCGGACTGGGACACGAAGGCGATCCGCCCGGCCTTGGCGCCGACGTGGGCAACGCTTGCGTTCAGGCCCGCGGCCGGTGCCACCAGGCCGATGCCGCCCGGCCCCAGGATGCGCAGCACATGCGGGCGCGCCGCCTTCAGCATGGCCTGGCGCACGCCCGCCGGCAGGGGCGTCAGGACGATGACGGCGCGGGTGCCGCGCGCGCCCAGCTCATGGATCAGGCCAGGCACCGTGTCCGGCGGCGTGCAGATGACGGCCAGGTCCGGCCCGCCGCCGGGGGTTTTCGGCAAGGCCGCCACGCGCGCGTAGCAGGCGATGCCGAGCAGCTCGTCGTACTTCGGGTTGACGGGCCACAGCGCGCCGGCAAAGCCGCTGCCGGCCATGTTGGCCAGCACCGTCGTGCCGATCCGGCCGGGCCGTTCGGAGGCGCCGATGACGGCCACGCTGCGGGGCTCGAACATCCGGTCCAGGTGACGCACGCTCATGCTCTTCCTTCCTGGCGCCTACCAGCGCGAAAAATGGTCTTCCGTGACGCCGGCCAGGCGCTCGACGGGCCGCTTCGGCCCTTCCGGCGTGCTGCGTACCCAGCCCGTGAAGGTGCCGACCGGCTGCACGTAGCGGCTGGCGGCGATTCTCATGTTGCGGTCCTGGCGTCGCGCGCCGTCCGGCGTGAAGACGACGTCGAGACAGTCGTCCTCCGTGAAGACGTGCCACGGTGCCATCGGGTCCTTGCGGTCGACGATGAAGCGGGCCGGTCCCAGCGGATGCAGGGCGCCGTCCAGCCACAGGGCATTCTCGCACGCGCCGAAGTAGCCGGCCTGCAGGTTGAAGCCCAGCGCCAGGTCATGCGCCGAAGCCCAGCGCCACGCCGTCTCGCGCGGCAGCAGGCCGTTCGAGTAGTCGAAGCTGGCCACGCCGCCGGCCAGCGCGTATTCGTCGCGCCAGGTGCGCACTTCGCCCTCCAGCGCCAGCCCGCCGGACTTCTGCGTCGCATGCACGGCGCCGCCCGGCACCAGCCCCGTCGCCAGCAGCAGCGGCGAGTGTGCCGGGGCGAAGGCCGCGTCGATTTCCAGCCAGGGGCAGCGCAGGGTCAGGCCATCGGGCCCGATCTCGATGCGGGTGGCGCGGCGCTCGAAGCGGCTGGTGCCGCCCGCATCGTCGGCCAGCCTGGCGGAGAAGCGCCCGGGCAGGCCGTCCTCGGAAAAATTGGCCATCATGTCGCCGTCGCTGCGGTCGAAGGCATAGCCGAAGCAGGTGCTCATCCAGCCCAGGTCGACGATGGCGACGGCGCAGAAGATGCGCTCCGTCGCCAGGGCCACGTAGTGCCAGCGCTTGTGATGCAGCCGGCGCCACAGGGGGTTGCGCGCGTGCGGCGGGGCCAGCCGGGCCCAGTCGAAGCCGCGACCGAGGCCGGCGAAGCGGCCCAGCACGGGCCGGCCGTCCGGACC
>NZ_WNKZ01000187.1 GCF_009720835.1 Pseudoduganella buxea | reverse complement strand
TTCTATAACCGCCAGCGGCGCCACTCGCGTCTCGGGTATCTATCGCCAGCATCGTTTGCCGAAGAATTCAGCAGACAGAAGCTGGCTGCTTGAAACGGACGTGTCCACTATTGACAGTGCACCTCAGGGGCACCATCTGGTGCCCGGGGGATCGGTCAAGGATACTTGCCCCGGATATAACCATAACCGGGCCCCCACGGTCTGCGTGGAGGGGACGAGCCAGAATCATGGCAGTCACAAGCGGGCGCACGAAGCACTTGCGAGGGAACACGAAGCATTGGACCAGAACGGGCGGGTCGACTCAAATGGCACAATGAGCATGAATGATTCACTCAATGCGGCCACGGAGTCGCACCAGAAGGCCTTCCCCCTTTCAAAATGCTCTAAGAAGTGCATCCGTGCGCAACTCGATTCCTATTATCAGAAGTGTGGCAATGCCCGGGCGAAGATGGTGAACGAACAGGCCAAACCGGCAATGCCGGCCAACACCTCAGGCGGTTCCGCTGACTAAAATTTGGAGAAGGATAGTGAAAATTTTTTTGGATGAAGCGACCTGGCGCAAAGTCGTTGCGGACTTCGACATCACGGATATCGCAGTACGCGACAGAAATATCGTCCAACTGTGCCTAAAAACGAAGATGAGCAATGAAGATGCATCGCAGCTTTTAAACGAGGACATCCCCTCCCGGATCGTTACGCTGTTCCTGGACCGCGCCCCAGGGAACAACTTTGGCTTCCAGGAGCTGCAAGGCATGCGTTACCCCTCGGTTGGCGTCTCGCGCGCACCATTTCCACGTCCGAGCGGACTGATCGTCTCACGAAGCAGCAAGGGCGACGTATGGCCGTTCGGAGGCGGCAATGGTCCTATGGAATTCATCGCGCCCGACGGCGGACGGCCAGCCACGAGGCGCCTGAAGTGCATCAACGGATATACCTACTCCGTCGGCACCGGCCGCCGTGTCTACCGGCGCACGGCGGTTGGCAAATGGTTGCGTATCGACAATGGGCTGCCCCAGACCGAATCGAGCACCGCGCAGGGCTTCTCCGACCTCGACGCATTTTCCGAGTCGGATATGTACGCCGTCGGCGGCAACGGCGACGTCTGGCATTTCGACGGCGCGAAGTGGACGCAACAGGGATTTCCTTCCAACGTCGAGCTGGCGACGGTCACGTGCGCCGGCGACGGCAACGTCTATATCTCCGGCGAAGGCGGCAGCCTGTGGGTAGGAAATAAATCGACGTGGAAGCGCATCTACAAGGGCAGCTCGAGCATCCTGTGGAACGACGTGCTGTGGTTCCAGGACAAACTATGGCTGGCGTCCGATTATCAGTTCCGCCAGTGGAACGGCAAGGAGCTGGTGCCCGTCAAGCATGAGGGCGAGAACGTATATATCACTGGCCATATGGACGCGTACGACGGCATCCTAGTCGTCGCCAGTCTCGATACGGTGATGCAATTCGACGGCAAGAGCTGGCAGGTGCTAGTGGCCCCCTATCCTGTTTCTTGAGTGGGCAAGCCTGCAACAACGGACGCGACGTCATGACGCCATTGCTGGACGAAAATACCTGGCTTGCAGTATTCGCCGGTTTCGAGATTATCGATATCGCCATCCGCGAGAAGGACGTGATCCAGCTCGGCCTGAAGAAACAGCTGAGCAACGAGGAAGCCTCACATCTGTTCGACGGCCAGATTCCATCACGCATCGTGACGTATTTTCCGAATCGACCGCTCGGAAATCATTACGGATTTCAAGAGCTGGCCGGGATGCATTATCCTAGAATTGGCGTTTCACGCTCGCCATTCCCACGGCCAAGCGGCCTGATTTCGTCGATGAACGGTAACGGCGATGTATGGCCTTTCGGCGGCGGTAACGGCCCGATGGAGCAAATCAGTCCGGCCGGACTTTTCCCCGGAACCGATCGACTGAAATGCCTGTTTGGATTCACCTATTCGCTGGGAACCGGACGCAGAATATTTAAGCGCACTGGTATCGGCGAGTGGGTTTCATTCAACAGTGGTTTTCCTCACACTGAGCCGACAACGGCGCAGGGCTTCTCCGATCTTGATGCATTTTCCGAGTTTGATATGTACGCCGTCGGCGGCCATGGCGACGTCTGGCACCATGACGGAACGAAATGGACTCAACTTGGTTTTCCCAGCAATGTGAGACTCGAAACGGTGACCTGCGCCGGCGACGGCAACGTCTATATCTCCGGCGAAGGCGGCAGTCTGTGGGTGGGAAATAAATCGACATGGAAGCGGATCTACAAGGGCAGCTCGAGCATCCTGTGGAACGACGTGCTGTGGTTCCAGGACAAATTGTGGCTGGCATCGGATTATCAATTCCGCCAATGGGACGGCAAGGAGCTGGTTCGGTAATCCCCCCATTTTTAGAGCACGCTAAAAGTAGAGGTTAAGCGGCAAGTGCCAATTTCTGTTTTGGCGTGATACCGCCGAGCGCCATATTGGGTCGGTCGTGATTGTAGGTCCACAACCAGT
>NZ_WNKZ01000186.1 GCF_009720835.1 Pseudoduganella buxea | reverse complement strand
GCCGGGGCGGCCGGTGCCGGCGCGGCGGCAGCCAGGTGCGCCGCCAGGTCCTCGGCCGTCGGATGTTCCAGCAGCGCGCTGGGCGCCAGCGGCCGGCCCAGCTGTGCTTCGATGTCTTCGACCAGGCGGCCGAGCATCACCGATTCGATACCCAGTTCCGCGAACGTGGCACGGGCGGGAATCATTTCGACGGGCATTTGCAGCCGTTGCGCCAGTATCTTGCGCAGCCACGCCAGCGTGGCCACCGTTGCATCGTTCGGGTTCGTTGCCGTCATGGGAG
Organism: Pseudoduganella buxea; assembly: GCF_009720835.1. Taxonomy (GTDB): domain Bacteria; phylum Pseudomonadota; class Gammaproteobacteria; order Burkholderiales; family Burkholderiaceae_D; genus Rugamonas; species Rugamonas buxea. The sequence continues at coordinate 2,373 of NZ_WNKZ01000186.1, read as the reverse complement.
TGCTTCCTGTCGGGGTGGATGGAACGGTGGCGGCCTGGGGCCGGGGCAGCGCGGCGGCGGGCACGGCCGCCATGCGCCCCGAGGTCGGCGTGGCCAATGCCGTCCACAACAGGTCGAATGCCTGCTCGTCGTCCAGCACGGGCAGGCCGTGCCGGGCCATGGTCGCGATGGCCGCGGCGTTGGCGCTGGAACTTTGCCAGACGGGCCAGGCGAGCGTCATCAGCTCGGGGCAGCCGCGCCGGCCATGCAGTTCCGCCAGATACTCCATGGCGGCATTGGCTGCGGCATAGTCGCCGACGCCGACGCCGGTGGCCGGCACCACGGCGGAAATCGACGAAAACGCCAGTACGAAGCGTGGCCGGCACGCGGCCACCAGCGGCAGCAACGCGGCGAGGCCGCCGGTTTTCGGCGCCAGCACGGCGTCGATATCGGCCAGCGGCCGGTCCGCCAACGCACCGGGCTGCCGGGTACCAATCCCGGCGCAGTGGAAGATGCCGCCTACCGGCACCGCAGGCAGGTCGTGCAGCATGCGTGCCAGGTCCAGCCCTTCCAGGGCGCCGAACACCAGCCGCACCTGCGCGCCTCGTGCCACCAGGTCCGCCGCCAGCAGGTCGGCGTGGGGACCCGGCTGGCGTGCCAGCAGGACCAGCCGGCGCGCGCCGCGGCGCACAAGCTGGCGCGCCAGGTTGGCGCCCAGGCCACGCGTGCCGCCGGTGATCAGGTACAGGGCTTGCGCATCGGGTTGCCAGGCGTGCGCGGCAGGTGCGACATCGGTCCAGACGGGACGGAACCTGCCCAGCCGCGTCACGCAGATATCGCCGGGCGTGCGCAGCGCCAGCTCGGTGCGCAACAGCGCCGCGCCCCGGGCCAGTGCCGCGTCGTCGCGCAAGGCCAGTTCGTCCACGTCCAGTACCGTCACCGTCAGGCCGGTGGACTCGGCGGCAAGGGCGTGCAACAGCCCGGCCAGCACGGCGCCGCTGCTGCCGGCGCCCGCCGCGGCCGGTGCATGCAGGCCACTGGTGACATGCAGGATGTGCAGCGGGGCCAGTGCGGCACCGCGGGCCAGGCCGCGGCACAGGTCGAACGCGCGCTGCCAGCCGGTGTCGGCGCCGTCCAGTCCAGCCAGCACGACGACCGTCTCTAGCGCGCCGCGCACGATGACGGGCGCGGTGACGGCGGCATCGGTGCCCAGTTCGACGAAGCGCACGGTGCGCGGCGCCAGTGCGGCGGCCAGGTGCCGGCCCAGGCCGATCGTCGCGGCATCGACGGCGCACAGTACGTCGCCGCTGCCCGGCACGGCGGGCACTGCCGCCTCGGCCGGGCGCCATACGCGCTCGGCCAGCGTGGCCACCGGGGTTGGCGGCGGCAGCACCGGATCGCGCACGTCGTCGACCCAGCATTTCATCCGCGTGAAGGCGTACGACGGCAATGCCAGCAGCGGGCGCCGGCGCGGCGCCCACGCAGCCTGACCGCCGGCCACCCACATGCCGGCCTGCTCCGCCAGGCTTGCCTGCGGCGGCACGTCGACCGAGCCGGGCGCCGCCCGTCCGCGCCATCCGGCCGTTTCGCCCGCACCGAAGGCACGCAGCAGCCCGATCGCCTGTTCGACACTGTCGCAGACGGCGGCCCAGCGCTCGCGCAATGCGGCCCTGCCCCATTGCAGCGTGGCGGCGACATCGGCCAGTTCGACGGCGGGCGTGACTTCCAGGTGCCGCGCCAGCTGGCGCGCGCCGGCCAGAAGCGCCGCTTCCGACGCCGCCGACAGCACCAGCAACTGCGGGCCCGTCGCCGGCGCGGCAAGTGCCGCCACGGTCTCGGGCGCTTCGACGATCACGTGCGCATTGCTGCCGCCGGCACCGAAGGCGCTGACACCGGCGCGCCATACGGCCCGGGCGCCATCCATGCGCGGCTGCCAGGGTTCACACTGCTGCGGCACGCGCAGCCAGGTCCAGTCAACCGCGGCGTTGCGCTCGGCGCTGTGCAGCGACGGCACCAGCGTGCGGTGCCGCATCTGCAGCAGCACCTTGGTCAGTCCGGCCAGGCCGGCAGCCGCTTCCAGGTGGCCCATGTTGGACTTGATGGAGCCGATCGCCAGCGGCTGCGCCACATCGTGCAACGCCAGCGCTGCCGCCAGCGCACGCGCCTCGATCGGGTCGCCCAGCGCCGTGCCCGTGCCATGCGCCTCGACATACGAGATCGTGGCCGCATCCACGCCAGCATCGGCCAGCGCCGCCTGCACCAGGGCCTGCTGCGCCTGCGGGCTGGGCACCGTGAAGCCGTTCACCTTGCCGCCGTGGCCGACGGCGCAGCCCAGCACCAGGCCATGGATGCGGTCGTGCGCCGCGCGCGCCGGTGCGGCCGCGCGCAGCACCA
>NZ_WNKZ01000185.1 GCF_009720835.1 Pseudoduganella buxea | reverse complement strand
GGCCGCGGCGCCTGCCGGAGCCGCCGCTGCCGCCAGCGCTGCCGCGCGCTGCTCCAGCGCCGCCGCCGCTTCTTCCTCGGCCACGGGGCCTTCCACTGGCGCCAGCACTTCGGCGTCTTCCTTCGGCACCTTGGTGGTGTCCTTCTCCGTCGGGCGCTTGCCCAGCAGCCAGTAGTCCAGCACCTTGCGGGCAATCGGCGCGGCCACGGCGGCGCCGAAGCCGGCATTTTCCACCACCATCGCCAGCACGATCTTCGGCTTGTCGGCCGGGGCAAAGGCGGTGAACAGCGAGTTGTCGCGCAGCCGTTCGGCCAGCGAGGCGGCGTTGTACTTCTCGTTGGCGCGGATGCCGACCACCTGCGCCGTACCGGTCTTGCCGCCCACCGTGTATTCGACGTTCTTGAAGATGTTGTAGGCCGTGCCGCCCGGTTCGCTCGTCACGCCGACCATCGCATCCTTGATGATGTCGATGTTCTTCTGCTGCAGGGGAATGCGGTAGCTTTCCTTCGGCACCGTCAGCGTGCGCGCGCGGGTGCCGCCGTCCTCGACGATCTTGACGAGGTGCGGCTTCATGACGATGCCGTTGTTGGCCAGGTTGGCCACGGCGTGGGCGATCTGCAGCGGCGTGTACGAGTTGTAGCCCGAGCCGTTGCTGACGGAGATGGTGTCGCCGCCGACCCAGCGGGCGGCCGCCGGGTTCTTCTTGTAGCGGGCCCGCTTCCACGCCTGCGAAGGCAGCACGCCGACCTTCTCGTTTTCCAGGTCGATGCCCGTCTTCTGGCCGAAGCCGAAGGGCTTCATGAAGTCGTGGATCGTGTCGATCCCCATCTCGCGGCCCAGCTGGTAATAATAGGTGTTACACGACACCACGATCGACTTGCGCAGGTCGACCGTGCCGTGCCCGCCCACCTTATCGTCGCGGAACTTGTGCGTGCCCAGGTACATATAGCCGGGATCGAACATGGCCTGGCTGGCCGTGCGCTTGCCCAGCTCCAGCGCTGCCAGCGCCATGAAGGGCTTGAAGGTGGAACCGGGCGCGTAGGTGCCGGACAGGGGCCGGTTCACCATCGGCCGGTCGAGCGAGGTATTGAGTTCGTTCCAGCTCTGCGTATCGATGCCGTCGACGAACAGGTTCGGATCGTAGCCGGGGCGCGACACATAGGCCAGCACGTCGCCCGTCTCCGGTTCGATCGCCACCAGCGCGCCGCGCCATTCGCCGAAGGCTTCCTCGGCGATCTTCTGCAGCTCGATATCGACCGACAGGATCAGGTTGCTGCCGGGGATCGGCGCCGTGCGCGACAGCGTGCGGATGGCGCGCCCGCCCGCCGACACTTCCACTTCCTCGTAGCCGGTCACGCCGTGCAGCGTGCGTTCGTAGCTCTTCTCCAGGCCTTCCTTGCCGATGTAGTCGGTGCCGTTGTAGTTGGCGGCGTCCTCGGCCCCTTCCAGCACCTTGGCCTCGGACTGGTTGATGCGGCCGATGAAGCCGATCACGTGCGAGGCCGTCTCGCCCAGCGGATAGTTGCGGAACAGGCGCGCCTGCACTTCCACGCCGGGGAAGCGGAAGCGGTTGGCCGTGAAGCGGGCCACCTCCTCGTCCGACAGGCGGGTGCGCAGCGGCACGCTGGCGAAGTTCTTCGATTCCTCCATCAGCTTCCTGAACCGACGCCGGTCCTTCGGCGTCACCTCGACGATGGCGGCCAGCGCGTCGATGGTTTCGTCCAGCGGCAGGCGCAGCTTCGATGGCGTGATTTCCAGCGTGTAGGCGGAGTAGTTGCGTGCCAGGACGACGCCGTTGCGGTCCAGGATCAGGCCCCGGTTCGGCATGATGGGCACGATGGCGATGCGGTTGTCCTCCGCCTGGGCGGCGTAGTCGCTGTGCTTGATCACCTGCAGCCAGACGAAGCGGGCCAGCAGCAGCGCGAAGCAGACGAAGACCAGGGCCCCCAGCAGCGACAGCCGCACCTTGAACAGGTACAGGTCGCGTTCGTTGTTCTTCAACTCGGTCATGGCGGTGCCGTCAGATCGGGCGGGTGTGGTCTTTGTCGACGGACCGCCGCTGCGGCGCCAGCAGCAGCATCGTCACGACGGGCCACAGGATGGCCGAGACGATACTTTCGAGGAAGTAGAACCATCCGGGGAACTTGCCCGAGACGAGAAAGCGCACCAGCAGCTGCACCGTTTGCGCCAGCAACAGCAGCGGCAGCACGTGCATGGCCTGCGTCATGATGGGGAACCACAGCACGCGCCGGTGCATCATGATGGCGAAGTAGGACAGCAGCGTGTAGGCCAGCGCGTTCTCGCCCAGCAGGGTGGCGTCGTGCACGTCCATCAACAGGCCCAGGCAGAAGGCGGTGCCGATGCCCACCTTGCGCGGCTGGTGCACGCCCCAGAACACGAGGAACAGCGCGACGAAATCGGGCGCGCCGATGACACGGCCCCAGGGCAGCAGGTTAAGCAGGAACGCGATCAGCAGGCTGAAGGCGATGAAGACGGGGCTGACCGGCAGCAGGATGTATTGGGGACGGTTCATCGTGTCTCCTGGGCGGCGGCGGGCGCGCGGGGCGTGCTGGGCCTGCACATGGACGAACTGATCCACCCGGACGACATGGCCGGCAACCGCGCGCTGGTGGCACGGCTGCTCGACACGGGCGAACCCTTCACGATC
>NZ_WNKZ01000184.1 GCF_009720835.1 Pseudoduganella buxea | reverse complement strand
CCTCGCCGGGCACGGGTGCGGCGGCAGGCAATGGCGGCGATGCCGATGCCGTCGCCGACGGCAGTGCCCAGGGCACGAGTGCAGTGACGGTCACCGCCACGGCGTATGGCGGCGCGGGCGGCGGCGGCAACGGCGCGGGATCAACGGGCGGCACGGGCGGCATCGGCCACGCCATCGCCAGCGGTCAGGCCGACAGTGGCGCGGTCAGCGTCACGGCATCGCAACACGGCGGGGCCGGCGGCTATGTGCAGGCCGGGCCGGCTGTGGCCGGCACGGCATCGACCATGAGCGACCAGGTCAGCGGCAGCACCTCCGGCAGCCTGATGCTGATGCAGAATGCCTACGGCGGTGCCGGCGGCAGCAGCGGCACCGGCATCGGCGGCGCGGGCGGCACTGCCGGCAGCGACCTGGTCTTGACGAACGCTGCCGCCGGCACGGCGCAGGCTTACCTGAATGCGTACGGTGGCTCGGGCGGCCATGGCGCCACGCAGGGCGGCCAGGGCGCCACGGCCACCAGCACGCTGCAGCTGGGCTCGGACAACGCTGCGCCGCTGAGCGGATTTGCCGGTACCTACGGCGGTACCGGCGGTGGTGCGGGGAGCGGCGGCGTGGCAGGGCATGGCGGCAACGCCCAGCTCGATTCCACGGTCACCGGCACCGGCCAGGTGATCAGCAATGGCGCAGCCACGGGCGGCGGCGGCGGCAGCGCCTCCGGTAACGGCTTCAACGGCAACGGCGGCAGTGCCGCCAGCACGCTGCACCTGGACGGCGCCTCGCTCAGCGGCAGCAGTATCGCGCAAGGGGGCAGCGGCGGCACGGGCCTTGTCTCGGGCAACGGCGCCGCCGGCGGCGCCGCCACCAGCAGCATCACGGGCAGCGCGAGCGGCAGCGACGCATCGCAGCTGAGTTCGGCGGCCCATGGCGGCACCGGAGGTACCGGCGGAGGCGCGGGCAACCACGGCGGAGCTGGGGCGGTGGCCGTGGCCACGGCCAGCGGCAGCAGCAGCACCGGCCACTTTGGCGCGAGCGTCTACCAGCAGGGCGGGGCCGGCGGCTACGGCGCCAATGGCGCGGCCGGCGGCACGGGCGCCGCTTCGCTGGTGGAGAACGCCGTGGCGGGCAGCACTGCCGGTAACCTGACCTTGACGCAGCAGGCCCTCGGCGGCAGCGGCGGCGCCAGCGATGGTGCGGCCGGCGGCAGCGCCGGCCTGGCCCGCAGCCTGCTGACGGTCAGCAACGACAGCGCCGCGCAACTGACCTTGACCAGTACGGCGGCCGGCGGGGCCGGCGGGTCCAGCACCACTGGCACGGCCGCCATCGGCGGCGTCGGCGAGGCAAGCATCGACGGCGCCGCCAGCGGCGTGCTGTACGTCAACAGCCAGGCCACCGGCGGCACCGGCGGCAATGGTCCCGCGGGTGCCCAGGGTGGCGCGGCCCAATCCCACGGCCGCGGTGCAGGCACGCTGGGCGCGGCGGTCACGGTGACTGCCTACGCAACGGGCGGCAGCGGCGGCCAGGGCAATGCCGGCAACGGCGGCGCGGGGGGACTGGCCAGCGCCACGGCGACCGGCAGTTCCACCGACGGTACGCTGACGGTCGGAACCAGCCAGATCGGCGGCAGCGGCGGGTATGGCGGCAACGGCGGCACTGGCGGTGCCGGCGCGGCCTCGAATTCGGTGGATGCCGTCGGCGGCAGCACGAGTGGCGCGCTGTACCTGAACCAGTCGGCGTACGGCGGTCACGGCGGCGGTACCGATACGGGCACGGGCGGTGCCGGCGGCCAGGGCACGTCGCGCCTGAGCCTGGCCGATACGGGCCCTGCGTCCAGCGCTCAGACGTCGGTGGCGGCGGGCGGCGGTGCCGGCGGTCATGGCGGCACCGGAACCGGCGGTGCCGGAGGCAATGCGCAAGCGGAGCACACGGCGTTCTTCGGCGCCCCGCAGTTGAGCAGCACCGTGCAGGCCACCGCCGGGAGCGGGGGTGGCACGCAGGGCGGGCAGGCCGGTGCCGGCGGCAATGCCAGCGCCGCCTTGACGATGGGCGGTCCCGGCGAATACCTGCAGGGCACCAGCGTCGCCTATGGCGGCCGCGGCGGCGACAATCAGGCGAACCAGGCTGGCGTCCTGGGTGCCGGGGGCACGGCCGATGCCGTGCTGAGCATCGACGGCAGCATGGGCGGCAACGCCTACGGCACTGCCGGCGCCCAGGGTGGCGACGGCGGCAGCGGGTGGAACAGTGGCAGCGGCGCGACGGGTGGGGCCGCCAGCGCGGGCATCACGGGCAGTGGCGGCAGCACCGGCACCTTGGCGTTGCAGGCAAGTGCCCGGGGCGGCAGGGGTGCCGAGGGAGCGGGTGCCGGCAACAGCGGCGGCATGGGGGGCGCGGCGGCGGGCAGCGTGAGCGGCAGCGCGGAAGGCGCGAATGTCTCGCTCGGCGTGTCGCTGGCCGGCGGCGATGGCGGCGCAGGCCGCAATGGTGCCGATGGCGGTGCGGGACGTGACGTGACGCTGGCGAACAACGTCGCCGGCGCCACCACCGGCAACCTGTCGCTCAGCCTGACGGGCACGGGCGGCCGGGGCGGCACCAGCCTGGACGCCAAGGGTGGCGCCGGTGGCGTTGCCGATGCCACGTTGACCTTGACAAATACCGGGGCATCGAATGTGTCGCTGGTGGCGACGGCGACGGGCGGCGCCGGCGGCAGCGCGGGTGGCGGCGGCGGACCGGCCGGCACGGG
>NZ_WNKZ01000183.1 GCF_009720835.1 Pseudoduganella buxea | reverse complement strand
AAGCGGGCCTGGTCGTGCTCGACAGCGAAAACGGCGACATCCTGGCCGCCGCCGGTGCCGGCACGGGCCGGGCCGACCGCGCCAACTGGGCCGAAGTGCGCGACTTCGACCGCATGAACCCGGCCCGGGGCCCGCTGCGCCTCCCCGCACTGCAGCACGACGGCGGCGCCCGGCGCAGCCCCGGCTCCACCTTCAAGATCGTCAGCGCGCTGGGCCTGGAGCTGGCGGCACGAAACGATGCGCGCCTCGACGCGCTGCTGGGCGGCGTGCCGCTGGACCAGCTGAACGCCACGGCCAGGGCGCGCGGCTTCGATTTCGCCACCACCGCCGCCACCTACCCGGCCACGGCGCATGGCGCGCGCATCACGAATTACCGCGAGCAGGGCGTCGAGGGGCGCGCCCAGGCGGGCAGGCTGGGGCTGGCCCAGGCCCTGACCTACAGCCTGAACACGTGGTTCGCGTGGGCGGGCGAGCTGTCCGACGCCACCCTGTTCGGCCGGGGCGACGGCGGGGTGCCCGATGCACAGGCGCTCGATGCCGGTGCGCTGGACGAGTCCCGGCCCATCCTGGCTGCCGCGCGACGGCTCGGCTTCGAGCAGCCGGTGCAGCTGGACGGCGGCCTGCTGCCGCCCGGCTTCGCGTGGCGCCAGTACGACGCGCTGCAGGCCACGCCCAGCCACGTCGATCCGATCCGCAGCCGCCACGAGCTGCGCCAGATGAGCATCGGCCTGCGCATGCAGACCACGCCCCTGCAGATGGCCATGGCGGCCGGCGCCATCGGGCAGGGCGCCACCGTCACGCCACGGTTGCTTGTGGCGCTGGACGGACTGGAGGCCGCGCCGCCGGCGCCGCGCGGGCTCGCCGTCCGGCTGGACCGGGTGCGTGCCGGCATGAAAGGCGTCATCGATGCCGGCACGGCAGCGGGGGCCTTCCGCTGCGCCGGTTGCGCCCCGCTGCGCGCCGGCCTGTTCGGCAAGACGGGCACGGCCCCCGTCACGGACAACGAGGCGACCGTGTGGTTCACGGGCTGGCTGGAACCAGGCACCTTGCCGGGGCAGGCCCGCCGTCTCGCCTTCGCGGTATTCGTCAGCCGCTCGGAAGGCACGGGGGGCGATCACGCGGCCCCGGTCGCTGCCGCGCTGCTGGCCACCCTGGCGGGCCAGCGGCCGGAACGTCGAACAGAGGGCAAAACAGCCATGTTAATCGGGCAATGACATCGGCCCGGCCGTGGCATGATCCACCATGCGGCGACGGCTGCCTTCGATTTCCGACGGCCCGCGCCGGCCACGAAGGAAAGCGACGATGCGGTTGCCGGGAACGCGCTATCAGGAGCACGGCTGGGAAGGCGTGCGCAAGCTGCTGGGCCTTTGCTCACTGGCGGCGCTGCGCGCCTGCGACATTGACGCGGTGCTCGATCCGGCCCGGCATGGGACCCTGCTGGACGACTACACGGAAGCGCTGGCGCCGCTGCTGCATGCGGCGGCCCGCCGCGGCGGCACGGCGCCGGGCAACAGCTATGGCGACAGCGTGGCCGACCTGGCCCTGGGCCTGCTGTTCGAGCTGGCGCTGCAACCGGGCCACTGGAGCGCTTTTGCCCATGCGCTGGCGGCGGAACACGCCAGGCAGGGGCCGTTCTGGCGCGAGGCGGGCGGCGACGCACTGCTGCGCAAGAAGGTCAACGACCTGTACGCCACCCTGAGGGACAAGGTCGATGCCGACAACTTCCAGTCCGCCACGGGCCAGGCCTGTTCGCCCAACCGGATCTACACCTACCGCATGCTGGACACGGCCTGCCGCGCCATCGAGGCGGTGTTCGCCGGCTGGCCCGGAACGGCCGCCCAGGTCGGCGCCATCCTGGGGCGCGACGTGACGGCGTCCGGCGGCTATCCGATCGAACTCCGCCAGATGAAGTCGAGCGCGTCCTGCCGCCCCGAATGGATCGTGCGGTGGAGCGAAACACTGGAGCGCTTCGGTGCCGGCCCCGGCCCCCTGCACACGCGCTCGAAACGCTTCGCCAGCCTGCGCAACGGCGTCGACAAGATCGGCGCCATGCTGGCCGACATCGCCGCCTACGAGGAACTGAGCGCCAATGGCGACGGCGCCGATTGGGTGCACGACGCCGGCACGGCCGCCCAATGGCTGGAAGACCTGACACGGGTGTCGGCGCAGTCCGTCGCGGCGGCCAGCACTGCGCCGGACCGCATCCTGCCACCGCCCGGTGACGACGGATCCGAAGGAAACGAGGCGCTTTGCCCGGCCCCCGGCTATGCTCCTGTGATGGCATACGAGCTGGCGCTGGCCGCGCTGCAGGCCGAGGCGCTGCCCGTGCGCCAGGCGGTCTGCCTGAAGCTGCTGGGGCCGGGCGACGACAGTTATCCGGACAGTTGGCGCGACAGCGCGACGGGCGAGCTGCCCACCTTGCAGCAACTGGCGGCGCAGGCCGGCCTGTCCGTGCCGACCCTGCGCAAGCGGCGCGATGCCGCCATCGCCCGTGCCCGACCGGAAGGAGAACAGACTTGAACGACGAATTGAATGATGGCTTGAACGACGATGTGGCGCAGCGGCTGCGGGAACGCCTGCTGCTGGGCCGCGCCGTGCCGGGCGACTACCTGATGCTGGCCGATGCCACCTTGCAGGCCGCGCTCGACGGCAGCCGGGCGCTGACGGCCGGCGAGCTGGCCGCCCTGCAGGCCTCGCCCCTGACCCTGCGGCGCTTTCGCCACCTGGCGCTGGCCAGGCCGCTTGCCAACCGGTCTGCGCCAGCCTGGCGCCGCAGCGCCGGCA
>NZ_WNKZ01000182.1 GCF_009720835.1 Pseudoduganella buxea | reverse complement strand
GCTTCGGCTTGTTTCAGGATGGCGATGATCTGGCTGTCGGTAAAGCGGGACGTCTTCATGTAGAGCTTTCTGTTCTTAAGTAGAAAATTCTACTTCTAACGACGCTCTTTTTGTGGGGGGATTACCACATCCCCACGAGGATTTACTCTCTTGCGACCGATCGTCCGGATGGCGTGAAATATGGACTGGAGGAGCTCGACGGCATGCGCTACCCTTCACTGGGCGTTTCGCGCCTCCCATTTCCTCGCCCGTGCGGACTGTTGGCATCGAGGAATCGGACCGGCGACGTATGGCCGCTCGGGGGCGGCAGCGGCCCCTTTGAGCACATCGCACCGGATGGCGAGACGCCGGCCACCAAAAGGCTCAAGTGCATCAATGGATTTACTTATTCCGTCGGCGTGGGGCGCGCTGTTTACAAGCGTGTCGCCATAGGAAAATGGATAACTTTTACCAATGGCATACCGAAGGTCGAAGCCGACACCAACCAAGGGTTCAGCGATATCGATGCATTCTCGGACGAGGACATGTACGCCGTTGGCGGGCATGGCGACGTCTGGCATTACGACGGCGAAAAGTGGACTCAACTTGGTTTTCCCAACAATGTGAGGCTCGAAACGGTCACCTGTGCCGGCGACGGCAACGTCTATATCTCCGGCGAAGGCGGCAGCCTGTGGGTAGGGAATAAATCGACGTGGAAGCGGATCCACAAGGGCAGTTCGAGCATCCTGTGGAACGACGTGCTGTGGTTCCAGGACAAACTATGGCTGGCGTCCGATTATCAGTTCCGCCAGTGGAACGGCAAGGAGCTGGTGCCGGTCAAGCATGAGGGCGAGACCGTGTACATCACTGGCCATATGGACGCGCATGACGGCATCCTCGTTGTCGCCAGCCTCGATACAGTCATGCAATTCGACGGCGACACCTGGCGGGTGCTCGTGGCTCCCTATCCTTCACCTTCAACTGACCACGCAGCAGCTTGCACAAACCTATGAGCCAAAACCCCATTCCGTCCACCATCGCGCCGCTGGTGCGCCGCCATGCCGAGGATGCCGCCTTTTACTGGTCGCAGCACGACGGCTCGGCCCACTCCCCTCGCCTTCGGCTGGCGAGCCTGGAGCGCTTCAGCCACCTGCTGACCGCGCACCTGGAGGGCCTGGACGTGGCCGGCCGGGCCGCGTGGGACCCTGCCGCCGGGGCACTGAAGCGGTGGAGCAAACCGGCCGAAGCATTCGTTGCCGCCCACGTCGCCTTCAGCCGGGATGGCGACGACCTGCGCGTAGCCCTGTGGCAGCTGGTCGAAGCCCGGCCGGCACAGCTGCTGCGCGGCGCCATCAGCGCCCTGGCCTGGCTGCCGCGGTCAAGGGCCGCTGCCCTCATTACGGCGCTGACGGTGGCCGGGACCGGGCCGGTGCGCCAGGTCACGGCGCTGCGGGCGCTGGCGCTGATGAACCTGGACGCCCGCTCGCTGCTGGCGCAGCCCATCGAGGCCTTCGTGCGCGCGCCCGATCCCCATGTGCGCGCCGCCGCATGGCGTCTGGCCGCTACGCTGCCTGCCGAAGACTTCCTGCAGCTGATGCCCGCCCGCGCGCTGGACGATGGCTGCGCCGCCGTGCGCGCGGAGGCCGCGATTGCGTGCGGCCGCCATCGCGCGGCCAGGCCACGCGAAGCACCGGCCGACCTGCCGGCACGGACACTACTGCAAGCCGTGATCGCCCAGGCAGCAACCTGCGACGGCGCCACCGGCTGGGACCGGATGCAGGCGCAACGGCGCTTGCTGCGCTGGCTGCACTGGCTGGCCGTGCTGCTGCCGACCGGCCATGAGGCCATTCCCGCCCTACTGGGCAGCTTGCCCGCGCGGGCCGGCCTGTCCTTCATCGCCAGCCACGGCGACCCGGCCTGGCTGCCCGTCGTCACCGAAGCGATGGCCGATGCCGACACGGCGCGCCACGCGGGCTGGGTCTGGCACACGCTCACCGGGATCGACATCGAGGCGGCCGGCCTGGCGCTGCAGGAAACGCCGGACGAAGGCGCGCCCGTCGCCGTGACAGAGGCGCGCCTCGATGCCGACCAGGGCCTGCCCTTGCCCGATCCAGTCGCGGTGCTGGGGGCGACGCCGGTGACACTGGCGCACGGCACGCGCTATCTGCTGGGGCAGCCGATCAGCACCGCCCACGCGCTGGCCGTCTGCGAGCACGGTGCGCAGGCGCAGCGCGCCATCGCCCTGCGCCACCTGTCGTTGGCGCTGCCCCGCCTGGCGCTGACGCCGCGCGGTCCCGTGCCGGCACAAAGGAAGGTGCTGCTGCACCTGCAAGCCCTGGCCGATGGCGGGGTGGCCGCATGAGCGAACAACTCGATCCCTGGCACGACGCCAGCCGCCTGGCCGCGCGCCTGGCCGGTGACGACGCCCTGCTGATCCTCGCCATAGGCGCGGAACAATGGTGCGCGCGTTGCCGCGCCTTGCGCCCCGCCTTCGACGCCATCGCCGCCGCGGCCCCGGACAGCGAAACCTGGTTGTGGCTCGATATCGAGGACCATACCGAATTCATTGGCGACTACTTCCCCGAGAATTTGCCGGTGCTGCTGGCCTACCGGGGCGAGCGTGTCCTGCTCCACCGTCTCATCGACGACAGGGCGGGGCCGCTGGACGAGCTGCTTGCCGCGGCACGCGCGTGGCCAGCAGCGGACGGCAGCGCGGACCCGGGCATCCGGCGCAGGCTGCTGGTCGCGGACTGGGCGCCGGCGCCGCAACGCTAACCTTGCATCGCCATCATCTGCCTTGACACCGGGCCGGCCGCTGGGCCGCCAAACGGAACGCGAATGCGCCGTCCTATCGGGTAAGCTCGGCCGCACCGGCCGGCGCCACCTGGCCGGGCATTGCCCACGTTGACCCCCATGCGACCAGACAACCCATACACCACCCCACACCCCAGCCGCGCCTTGCACAAGACGGTCCGGCCGATCCCGGCACGACCTGCCCTTGCCCGCCGCATTGCCAGGGCGGGCGCCACGCCGATCATCGCAATCGCAATGGCCTGGAGCGTGCTGGCCCTGTGGTTTCATCTGCCCCGCCTGCCGGCGCTGGCCGCCGGCGCCGCATGCGCCCTGGCGGGCATGGCCGTGCTGGTCGTGCTGTGGCGCGGCGGCGGCACGTGCCGCA
>NZ_WNKZ01000181.1 GCF_009720835.1 Pseudoduganella buxea | reverse complement strand
TACCTCCGCGCTGCGCTGCGCCAGTGCCGCGCGCGCCTCGTCCACGCCCTGGGCCAGCCGCCCGGCCTGTTCGTGCCAGCGCAGGTCCGTCTCCAGCGCGCCGCGCTGCATGTCCAGCGCCGCCACGGCCGCATCAGCCTCGCGCGCCAGCCGTTCCGTCTCGCCCCGTTCTTCGCCCGACAGGGGCTTCTGGTCCGCCAGGCGCGCCTGGATCTGCTGCAGCGCGTGCTGTTCCTGCTTCTGGCGCTCGAAGGCGCGGCGCGAGATGTCGCTGTAGACGGTGCTGCCGGTCAGCGTTTCGAGCAGCATGCCGCGCTCGTCGTCCTGCGATTTCAAAAAGGTGGCGAATTCGTTCTGCGCCAACAGCACGGCGCGGGTGAACTGCTCGAAGTTCAGGCCGATGCGGGCCTCGATCTCGGCGCGCACCTCCGTCTTGGTCGCGCCGATGGGGTGCAGCTGCGGCAGGCCGTGCAAGGTCATCGCCGTCGGCTGCAGGGCGCCGGCCGCTTTCGTGCGGGCCCGGCGCACGCTCCAGCGGGCCCGGTAGGCATTGCCGTCATTGCCGACGAAGTCCACTTCCGCGTAGCCCTCGGGCGTGCCCCGGCGCAGCAGGGTGCGCGGGTCGTCCGACGAAATCGGGTCGCCTACGTCCGGCGTCTTGCCGCGTGCATGCACGAGGCGGGGCGTGCGGTCGTACAGGGCCAGGCACAGCGCGTCCAGCAGGGTGCTCTTGCCGGCGCCCGTGGGGCCGCTGATGGCGAACAGGCCGGAGGATGCCAGCGGCTCGCTGCCGAAATCGACGGAAAATTCATCCGCCAGGGAAGCCAGGTTCTTGCCGCCGATGCGCAGGATCTTCATCTACACCCCCGCCAGCAGCAGTTCGGCGAAGGCCTCGACCTGGTCCGGCGGCGCCTCGCTGCCGAACTTCTGGCGGTACAGGCGGGCGAACACCTCGTCCGGCTGCAACTGGGCCAGCTGGTCCAGCGACAGGGCCGCGTCGTCCAGCGACGGCCCGCGCGCGGCGCTGGCCGTGTCGATCTTCGCCAGCCGCACGTACTTGCCTTCCAGCGCGGCCTCGATGCGCGAGCGCAGGCCCGGCTCGGGCGCGTCCAGCAGCACGCGCACTTCGACGAAAGGCTGGGCGTACGGCGGCGCTTCCGGGAAGTCCAGTGCTTCCAGTTCGTCCAGTACCTGCGCCAGCGGGGCGGGGCGGGACGGCACGCGCAGCAGGTGCACCACGCGCGGCACGGGAATGGCGACGGCCTCCTGCAGGGCACCGCCGTCCAGGTCCACGCGCAGCACCTGGTGCGGATACAGCACTTCCGAGAACGACAGGGGGATCGGGCTGCCGCTGTAGCGGATATGGGCATGGCGGCCGATGCGCTGGGCCAGGTGCAGGTGGCCCAGGGCGGCGTAGGCCACGGACGGCCCGAACATCCCGGCCGGCAGCATCTCGGTGCCGCCGATGACGATGCGGCGCTCGGAGTCGGACGACATCTGCCCGTCCACCATATGGCAGTGGCCCATGGCGACGATGGCCTGGCCAGGCTGGCGCAGGCTTTGCGCATGGGCCTCGGCCTGCGCGTACAGGGTGGCGATGCCGGCCAGGTAGCCGTCGACGCTGTCGGCGCCTTCCTGGGCCACGCGCGGCACGTCGGCCGGGCGCAGGAAGGGCACGGCCAGGCACCAGGCGGCAACGTCGCCGGCGCGGTTGGTCAGGGGCAGCACCATGCGGCCGATGTCGATATTGCCGTCGGCGTCGCGCAGCACGTGGCCGATCACCTGGGTGCCGTGCGCCGCCAGCAGCGGCCCCGGCGCCTCGATGCGCCCGGGCGAATCGTGGTTGCCGGCCGTGACGACGATGTCCAGGCCGGGCGCGCGCTCGCGGGCCTGCTGCAGGAAGCGGTACAGCTGGCGCTGCGACGCGGCCGACGGATTGGCGTTGTCGAAGATGTCGCCGGCGATCAGCAGCGCGTCGGCCTGTTCGGCGACGATGGTGTCCAGCAGCCAGTCGAGGAAGCACTGGTGTTCGTAATGGCGGTCGAAATTGTGCAGCGACTGGCCGAGGTGCCAGTCGGAGGTGTGCAGCAGGCGCATGGGGTGTACGGCGGTCAGGGGACTGCCATATTATATGAAACGTCGGCCGCCCGTCGTGTTCCCGGGCGCCGCTGCCGGGCCGGCTGCCTCTTGCTGGCGAAATTCATTAGAATAGCCACGCCACCGCCCTGGAAGGAATGACTTGCCCACACGACTGCACTTGAGCCTGCCCGCCGCCCGGGCCCTGCACCTTGCCGCCCAGGGCCTGCTCCAGCCGCGCCGGCGCCGCGCCGCCAAGGCCGATGTGCTGGACCAGATCGCGCGCATGGGCGTGCTGCAGATCGATACCATCCACGTCGTCGCGCGCAGCCCCTACCTGGTGCTGTGGAGCCGTCTGGGCGACTATCCCCAGGCGTGGCTGGACGAACTGCTGGCCGAGGGCGCCCTGTTCGAGTACTGGGCCCACGAGGCCTGCTTCGTGCCCACATCGGACTACCGGCTGCTGCGCCACCGCATGCTCGATCCGGCCGGCATGGGCTGGAAGTTCCCGCAAAAATGGCTGCGCGAGCGGGGCGACGAGGTGGCGGCCCTGCTGGCCCACGTGCGTGCCAACGGCCCCGTGCGCGCGGCCGACTTCGAACGCACGGACGGCAAGGCCGGCGGCTGGTGGGAATGGAAGCCGGAAAAGCGTTCGCTCGAAGCGCTGTTCACGACGGGGGCGCTGATGATCGCCCGGCGCCACAACTTCCAGCGGGTGTACGACGTGGCCGAACGGGTGCTGCCCGGCTGGAGCGACGCCGACCTGCCGCCGCCGGACCAGGTGGCGCGCGAGCTGGCGCTGCGCACCGTGCGCGCGTTGGGGGTCGCCAGGGCGGCCTGGGTGCCGGATTACTACCGCACGCGCGGTCCGCGTCTCGACCTGGCCGCGCTGGCGGGCGAGGGCGCGCTGCTGCCGGTCACGGTGGACGGCTGGCGCGAACCGGTCTATGTCCATCCCGACCTGCACGACGCCGCGCAGGCAGCGGCAGCAGGGCAGCTGGCGCCGACCTTGACCACCCTGCTGTCGCCGTTCGACCCGGTGGTGTGGGACCGGCGCCGCGCGCTGGAGCTGTTCGGCTTCGACTACCGGCTCGAGTGCTACACGCCGGCGGCGAAACGGCGCTACGGCTACTTCACCTTGCCGCTGCTGCGCCGTGGCGCGCTGGTGGGCCGGGTCGACGCCAAGGCGCACCGCAAGGAAGGTATCTTCGAGATCAAGCTGCTGGCGCTGGAGCCGGGCATGCGCACCAGCGAGCGCTTCGTGCGCGATATCGTGGCCGGATTGCGGCGCTGCGCCGCCTGGCATGGCTGCCCCTCCGTGCAGGTGTGGCGCACGGAACCGGCGGCGTTCGTCTCCGCCCTGGCGGCTGGCCTGACGGCGACCGTGGCGGAGGCGGCATGAAGGTCGACCCGGCAGCAGCGGCGCTGGCGGCCGCCCCGGCCAGCGTCGTCGGTCCGGACGGCC
>NZ_WNKZ01000180.1 GCF_009720835.1 Pseudoduganella buxea | reverse complement strand
ATCTGGCCGCCGTGACCGGCACGGCGGCCAGGGCGCTGCCGTCGCCCGGGCTGATACCGGAGCGTCCCAAGACCCAGCCGGCGCCGAAGAACACGGCACCGGCGGCACCGCGCGTGCCCCCGGCCCAGCAACCCGTGGTGCAGGCGACGGCACCGGCCGCCGCGCCGGCGCGTCCGGCGGCCCAGCAACCGGCGGCTGCACCGCCCCGCAACAAGGACCAATGAACACTATGCGCATCAATGAACGACGCTCGCTGTGGCGGCGCATGCGCCCGTACGTGACGGTATTCGATCCGCCGCTGATGACGGTGCTGGTCGTGCTGCTGACCACCAGCCTGATCACCCTGTATTCGGCCAGCATCGGCATTCCCGGCAAGATCGAGGACCACTTGCGCAATATCGCCATGTCCTTCTGCGTCATGTGGGTGGTGGCGAACATCTCGCCGCAGAACATGATGCGCATTGCCGTGCCGGCCTATGTGGTGACGGTGCTCCTGCTGGTCGCCGTGGCGCTGGTGGGCACCATCAAGCTGGGCGCGCGGCGCTGGCTGCATATCGGCGTCATCGACATCCAGCCGTCCGAATTCGCCAAGCTGGCCGTGCCGCTGATGCTGGCCTGGTACTTCCAGCACCAGCAGGGCCAGCTGCGCTGGCATACCTATGCGATTGGTGCCGTGCTGTTGCTGCTGCCTGTATTCCTGGTGGCGCGCCAGCCCGACCTGGGCACGTCGCTGCTGGTGGTGGCCGCGGGGTTCACCGTGATCTACCTGGCCGGCCTGCCGTGGAAGGCCATCCTGGGCCTGGCCGTGGCCGGCGCTGCCAGCATGCCGGTGGCCTGGTCGATGCTGCACGACTACCAGCGCGAACGGGTGATGACCCTGATCGACCCCACCGCCGACCCGCTGGGCAAGGGCTTCCACATCATCCAGTCCATCATCGCCATCGGTTCGGGCGGGCTGACGGGCAAGGGGTGGACACGGGGTACCCAGGCCCACCTGGAGTTCGTGCCGGAGCGCACCACCGACTTCATTTTCGCCGTGTATTCGGAAGAGTTTGGCCTGGCCGGCAATGTTTTCCTGATGCTGTTGTATCTTCTGCTGATCGGGCGGGGCCTGATGATCACGGCCAATGCCCCCAATTTCTTCACCCGCCTGCTGGCGGGTGCCACCACGATGATCTTCTTTACCTACGCATTCGTTAACATGGGCATGGTCAGCGGCATCCTGCCCGTCGTCGGCGTGCCGCTGCCGTTCATGAGCTATGGCGGCACGGCCGCGCTGACCCTGGGCGTCGCCTCCGGCATCCTGATGAGCATCCAGCGCAACCGCAAGCTGGTGCAGACATGACGGTGTCCGCGTCCCTTCCTCGCGTGGCCCTGCTGGCGGCCATGCTGGCGCTGGCCGGCTGCGGCAGCGGCCCGGAAATCGCGTCGCTGCCGGGGGCGCCGAAGGTCAAGCCGCAAAAGCGCGAGCCGGGCGTGCCGAACCTGCCGCCGGCCAATTCGGGCCGGGGCGGCTACTACAAGGACGACGGCCCCGGCGACGATCCGCCGCCGAACCTGATGGCCACGCCGGACGCCGAAGTGCGCAACGACCCGCTGCTGCCCCGCTCGAACCGGCCCTATGTCGTCTTCGGCACCACCTACACGCCGATCCCGAACGACAAGCCGTTCACGCAGCGGGGCATGGGCACGTGGTACGGCAAGAAGTTCCATGGCCAGCGTACCTCGTCGGGCGAGCTGTACGACATGTACAAGATGTCGGCGGCCCACCCCACCTTGCCGATTCCTTCGTACGCGCGCGTGACCAACCTGGCCACCGGCAGCACCGTGGTGGTGCGCGTCAACGACCGCGGGCCGTTCCATTCGAGCCGCGTGATCGACGTGTCGTACACGGCGGCACTGAAACTGGGCCTGCTGGGCAACGGCAGCAGCCAGCTGGAAGTGACGCGCATCATGCCGGACGAAATCGAGCGCATGGTGGCGGCCCGCAAGGCCGGCGCCCTGATCGCCACGGTCGAAGGCCTGCCGGTGGCGGCGCCCGGCACGACGCCGATGCTGTCCGCCTCCACCGGGCCGGACGAGATCGAGAACTTCCTGCTGACACGGGCGCCGACGCCGGACCGCGCCGCGCCCACGCCGGGCGGCTTCTACCTGCAACTGGGTGCCTTCACGCGCGAGGAAACGGCAGCGACGATGCGCGAGCGCCTGGCTGTCGCCACCCGTGGCAGCGAATTCGAGGTGGTGCAGGCCGGCACCGTCTACCGCCTGTACGGCGGCCCGTTCACCAGCCGCGAGGAAGCTGCCAATGCGGCGGCAAGGCTGCCGCCGGCACTGCGTTTGAAGCCGCTGATCGTGCAGCGGCAGGTGAACTGACGAAGGCTTGCACTGACGGGGCGCCTGCGGCGGCGCCGCTTCGTTTACCTGCAGCCGCGCAAGGGCTGCTCGGGGAACTTGGCCGCGATGCGCTGCAGGCGCGTACGCGTGGCGGCGTCGATGTCGCGGAACTGGAACAGCACCTGCTTGCTGGCCGAATAGCGCGGTGCGATGCGCGCCGCCGTCACGCCCTGCTTGACCAGCGCCGCCAGCTGCGTCTGCGCCGCCGCCTCCGCCTTGAACACGCCCAATGAGATGCCGTTCTTCTGCGGCTGGCCGTCCGGGATGATGTAGAAGTTGGTCAGCCCCTTTGCGCGCAGGTCGGCCGCCTTCTTCTCGGCCGCGTCGCGCGTGGCCGACGGCGGAATCATCACCATATAGCTGGAGATATCCTGGCCCGGCGCCGGCCGGCGCGTCAGCCGCTCGCCCAGATCCAGCGCCGCCAGCTGCGCCTCGAAACGGCGGGCGTCGGCGGCCGGGAAGGCGCCCGCTTCCAGGCAGGCCACGACGGGCGACGGGGCGGGGCGGGCCGGCGCGGGGGCCGGCGTTGGCGTTGCCGGCGCGTTTACGGTCCCTTCCTGGGCGGGTGCCGCGGCAAGCGCCGTGGCCTTTGCCGCCGGAATCACCGTCAGCTGGCGCGCATTGAGCTGCGCCTTCAGGCGCTGCGGTTCATGCTCCTCGCTGTCGAAATCGCCGAACCAGCCCTGGCCATAGCCCAGCAGGGCAGCGTTCGCGGCCAGCAGCGTTCCAAAGAATACTTTCAGCACATTCCATCCTCCGCCCGCAGCACCGCATGCAGGCCGATCATGACGATATTGTCGACGTGGCGCAGCGCGCCGCCGCCAGGGGGCGGCGCCAGCATCGGCGCGATATACGCCGCGGCGCCGCCGGAGATGATGCATTCTACGGCGCCGTGGCGGCGCCAGGCGCGCTCGATGGCCCCGGCCTGGGCCGACAGGATGCCGGCCAGGATGGCGTCGTCCGTGTTGTCGGCAAACGGGGACGACGGCACGGCGCCGGGCGCCACCTGCGGCAACTGGGCCGTGTTGCGGGCCAGCGCGCTGGCCATCAGGCCGAGGCCGGGCAGGATCATGCCGCCGACAAAAACGCCGGCGGCGCTGACGCCGTCCACCGTGGTGGCCGTGCCGCAGTTGGCCACGATGAGCTGCCGGCCGGGGGCCAGCGCACGGGCGCCGATGGCGGCGGCGAAGCGGTCGCAGCCCAGTTGGGTGGGATTGCGGTAGCCGTTGGCGAGACCTGCCCGCCGTGGCGTCGACGCGAACCATTCGACCGTGGCCTGCGGCGCCAACCCGGCCAGCAGGCCGGCCAGTGCTTCGCGCACGGCGGCGCCGGCCACGTTGGCCACC
>NZ_WNKZ01000017.1 GCF_009720835.1 Pseudoduganella buxea | reverse complement strand
GGCGCGTCGAGCCGGCCGTCCGGGCGCAGCGGGATCAGGGCGCGCGTGGGCGGCGAGAAGATGTCGGCATAGGCGGCGACATCGCGCAGGCCGGCGGGCGTCGCCATGTCGGCATACGTCAGCTTGCCGCCGGCCGCGGCCACGTCGCTGGGCCGGGTGGCGCCGACGCCGACCAGCTGCATCAGGCGCAGGTTGGCCCGCTTGCCCAGCTTCTCGCGCAGGTAGCGCAGGTTGGCCACCTCGAAAGACTGGATCTCGACCGGCGCCCGCCGCGTGTATTCGTGCGCCGCCAGGGTGGCGATGAAACGGTCCTCCAGCGCCAGCTTGCGCGCGGCGAAGTAGGTCGAGCTTTTCAGTTCCGGCACCAGCCCGATCAGGCGCCCCGTGACGGCCGACTGGGCTGCCACGAAGTCGATCACCTCCTCGAACGTCACCAGCTGGAACATGCCGTCGTAGCGCGCGCTGCCGGGGCGCGACTGGGGCAAGCGCTCGATGGCGCGCAAGGTCTTCAGTTCGGCCAGGGTGAAGTCGTCGACGAACCAGCCGTCGTGTCGTTCGCCGTCGAGCGTGCGGCGGGTGCGGCGCGACGCGAACTCGCTGCGTCTGGCCACGTCGGTCGTCTCGGTCAGGTCGGCCTCGTGGCGCGCCACCAGGATGCCGTCCTTCGTGCACACCAGGTCCGGTTCGATGAAGTCGGCGCCGTCGGCGATGGCCTTGGCATACGCCGCCAGCGTGTGCTCGGGCCGCAGGGCCGAAGCGCCCCGGTGCGCGAACACCAGCGCCCTGGCGGGCACGGCATGCGCGCCCGGCAGCAGCAGGGCACCCGCCGTGGCGCCGGCGGCGGCGATGAAGCGGCGCCGCGACAGGTGGCGGCGCGGCAGGATCGATTCACTCATGGGTGCCCTCATCAGAAGTCTGCCATCACGGTCAGGAAGCCCTGGCGTGGCGGGATCGGGAAGGTATTGTAGGTCTTGTCGGCCGCGCCGACGACGACATTCAGGCTGCCGGTGCGGTCGGCCAGGTTCGTCACGGTGGCGCGGTAGCGCGCGTTCTTCATCCAGCGGCCGTCGAGGAAGGGCAGCTTGCCGCCCACCGTCAGGTTCATCAGGAAGTAGCTTGGCACGGACAGGTCGTTCGTGTAGGTGGCGTAGCGCTTGCCCACGTACTCGCCCTGCAGGCCGATCTCGGCCGCGCCCAGGTTCAGGGTGGCGACGAACTTGTCCATCCACTCCGGGCTGCCCGGAATAGCCTTGCCGGCCGTGGGCACGGTGGCCGCGCCGTTGCTGTAGTTGTCGTCGTACTTCGAGCGGTTGTACGACAGCGCGTTGTAGAACGAGAAGCGGCGGCCGAAGTGCACGGTGCCGGACAGGTCGACGCCATCGGTCTTCACGCTGCCGACGTTGGCCAGCACGGGATTGCCGCCGATGATGGACGAGATCACCGGGGTCGGGCTGATCGTCAGCAGGCGGTTCTTGAAGTTGACGTGATAGACGCTGACCTGGCCGTCGATGCCGGACACGATGCCGTCGAAGCTGCGGCTGCCGCGCAGGCCGGCCTCGAAGGTGACGGAGGTTTCCGGCTTGGCCGTGGCCTTGAACAGGTCGAAGGCCTGCTGGCTGGCCAGGCTCCACGGCGAGGCACCGCCGCCGCCGTAGGTGACGAACTGGCGCATGTTCTTCTGCAGGTTGACGAAGACCTGGTCCTGGGCGTTCAGGTCCCAGCGCGCGCCCAGCTGCGGCAGGAACCATTTCTTCGTGTCGATATCGCCCACCGGCAGGGCCGTGGAGCCGCCGGCGATGGCGCCCCGTTTCGGCTGCACGGGAAAGTCGCCGCGGGCGAACTGCAGGCTCGACTTGAAGCCGCCCTGCAGCACCAGGTTCGGCGCCACCTGCCACTCGTCCTGCAGGTGCAGCTGCACGACCTTGTTCTCGATCTCGCTGCCGTACTGCGTGATCAGGGAATTTTTCGGACGCTGGTAAGGCGTGCTGGGATTGTTCACGTCCAGCGCGTACCAGCGGCGGTAGGCCTGCGATTCATTGTGCTCGAACCAGACGCCGCCCTGCAGCTTGTGCGCGCCCAGTTCCACGCGCAGGATCGACTGCACGCCGGCCCGGTTGATCTGGTATTCCGTGGTGCGCGTGGCGTAGCCGGAATTGCCGAACACCTGCTTCAGGTTCTGGTTCGGGTAGTAGACGGCGAACAGCGCCGGCAGGCCGGCCACGCCGATGGGGCCGGCCACCACGCCGACGCCGTCGTCGTAGTGGTAGTAGACCTGGTTGGTCCAGGTGGCGTTGTCGGCGATGTTCCACTCGTAGCGGGCGTAGCCCAGGTAGTCCTCGCGCTGGGCATCGCTGTAGTAGTTGCGGTAGTTGTTCCCTTCCGCCGCCGGCGTGGCGCCCGTGGGCGACAGGTAGCCCAGGGCGGCCTGGAAGTCCGGGTACATGAAGGGCCGCGTGTACGGTGCCGACGTTTCGCCCGCCACGTGCACCGTGCTGTCCTCGTTCGGCTCGATCTTGTCGCTGTAGTTGAAGAAGAGGGTGAGCTTGCCGGTGGCATTGTCATTGACGAACTTGGCGTTGAACTGGTCGCCGCCCTGGCGTGCCGCGAAGTCCCACGCGCGCGCCTCGTGGTGCAGCGCGGAGATGTAGGCGCGGCTGTCGCCGAAGCGGCCCGTGTCATAGCGGAGGAAGGTGCGCGACGTCTTGTGGCTGCCCAGCGTCTGCTGCGCGGCGAAGTTGCGCTCGGCCAGCGGGTCGCTGGAGAAGGTCTCGATGGTGCCGCCCAGGTTGCTGGTGGACGCCGTGGCCAGGTCGCCCGCGCCCGAGGACAGCACGACGCCGCGCACGTTCTCCGAGATCACGGCGCGCTGCGGCGACAGCCCGTTGTAGTTGCCGTACTGCTGGTCGCCCAGCGGCACGCCATCCATCGTGTAGCCCAGCTGCTGGCCCGAGAAGCCGTGCACCGTCAGCGACAGATTCTGTTCGTTGTTACCCCACGGGTCTGCCGTCTGGAAGTTCACGCCGGGCAGCGTCTGCAGGGCCTTCAGCGGATTGATACCGGGCAGGATCTTCTGGATCTCGTCCTGCTTCAGCGCCACCGACGAGCGCGTGCGGCGCGTGACGATTTCCACCGTGGCGACGGGACCGACGGCCGCCGCCGCATCGGCGTCCACGCCATCCGCCGCCGCCGGGGCCGCCATGTTGGCGACGGCCGCCGCCACGTTTTCCGCCATCGCCAGCGGGGCCAGCGCCAGGGCTGCGCATGCCGCCGCCACCTTCAGGTTCTTGTTCATCTGTTCTGCCTGTCCATGCAAAGTAAAGACGCGCAGCGTAACGGGCCGATATGACGGGATCATGACGTTTTGCCATGCGCCGCCGCGCCGGCAGGTGAAAAAATCTGCCGGACATATCGTTGCGACACCCCGACGAAGCGATACAAATCTCCGAAAAATCCCCTCAGTTTGGCAAACATTCGTTCTATACCATGCACGTCGTTGGTTGCGATTCCTCTGCAACCAGGCCGGGACGAAGGCCTGTTCGTCCACCACTTTCCAGCGTCTCACTGAACAACCAGGGAATGACATGAATACACCTGCAGCCAACGACAACGTAATGAACATCCAGTCCGCAAGCCCCGCGGTTCCCGCCATTGGACCGTCGACAGCCGGGGGCCTCGCATTCCAGCTCGAACTCGGCAATCGTTCCCTGGTCTTCAAGCTGGTCGGCCCGGAAGACCGCTATTATGGCGCCGCCGTCGAGCTGGCGCGGGCCGTCTACCTGCGCGCCTACGGCGCCACCATCGCGCCCCGTCCGCACCGCTTTATCGTCTGCATCGACCTGGCAAGCGGCGCGGCCATCGCCTGCGCCGGGCTGTCCTTCGCCGGCCGGGCACCGCTGTTTTCCGAGCACTACCTGGAAGCATCGCTGCCGCAGATGCTGGCCGATGTGTTCCAGCGCGACGTGGCCCGCCGCGATGTCGCCGAGGTGTCGACCTTGGCCACGATCGAGCCTTCGATCGGCGCGGAGCTGATGCGCGCGCTGCCGCTGGTCTGCTGGTATCTCGGCCTGCGCGCCGTGCTGTGCACCGCCACGACGAAGCTGCAGCGCAGCTTTGGCACGATGAAGCTGCACTTCCATCCGCTGACGGCGGCCGATCCGGCCCGGCTGCCGGTCGTGCCAGGCGTTAACTGGGGGACGTACTACGACACCCGGCCGATGACGGGCGTGCTGCGCGTCGATGTGCTGGGCGAGTTCTTCGATTCCGTCTGCTGCCGCTACAACCAGCACCTGCTGGCCGCCGAGATCGCCGACGGTGGACAGGAGCTGGTCGCAGCCGCGCCGATGGGGGTGGCGGCATGACGCACTTCATCGACAGCATCCGCACCACGATGCGCGAACGCGCCGGCGACGTGGCGATCGTCCAGCTGGGCGGCACCGTGACGCCGGGCCGGGACGTCACCTACGGCACGCTGGCTGAAGAAAGCAACGCGCTGGCGGCGGCACTTGCCGCGCGGTGCGCGCCGGGCAGCACCGTCGGCCTGGTGGCCGCCAACTCCGTCGCCTGGATCGAGGCCGACCTGGCCCTGCTGATGGGCGGACACGTCGAGGTGCCCGTGCCGCTGGCGTTCAGCGCCGAGCAGGCAGCCCACTTGCTCGGTGCGTGCAGCGTCGTACTGACCGACGACGAAGGTCTGCGCCGTTTCGAGGCATGGCGCGCCGCCGCGCCGCAGGCGTTCCAGTCGATGCCGTGCCTGTCGATCGGCGAACTGGTCGAAGACGCCGCCACCGTGACGGCCCGTGCGCTGTCCATCGGCACGCAGGCAGACCGGGTCTGCAAGGTGATCCACACGTCCGGTACCACCAGCGCGCCCAAGGGGGTGCGGATACGCGTGAACGGCCTGGATGCGCTGCTCGCGTCGCTGTGGCGCCACGCCTCGCGGGACGAGTATGTGCGCTACCTGAACCTGGTCCCGTTCAGCCTCCTCATCGAACAGGTGACGGCGCTGTACATGCCGTTCGCCGCAGGCGGCACCGTCGTGCTGCCGCCGGTGGGCGAAGCGCCGCTGGGCGATCCGGGCGCCGTCGCCGCCGACAAGCTGGCGCTGCTGCGGCGTGCCTGCCCCAGTGCGGTGACGTTGCCGCCGTCGCTGGTGGAAGCGCTGGCCATGGCGGCGGACCGTCTGCCGGACCTGGACACGGCGGCCCTGTGCGAGGCGCTGTTCGGCCGCCCCACGGCGCCGCTGATCGCGGCCGGCGGCGCGCCCGTCGCCGCCGACACGATCCGGCGGCTGGACGCGCGCGGCATCACCGTGCTGCAAGGGTATGGCCTGTCCGAGAACAGCTCCGTCGTATCGTGGAACACGCGGGCCGAGAACCGCATCGGCAGCGTCGGCAAGCCGTTGGCGCACGTGGAGTGCAAGCTGGGGCCGGATGGTGAGCTGGGCGTGCGCAGCGCCTCGCTGTTCGCCGGCTACAGCGGCAGCGATCCCAGCGCCTGCCATACCGATGCCGACGGCTGGCTATGGACGGGCGACCTGGCCGAGATCGATGCCGACGGCTTCATCACGATCATCGGCCGCAAGAAGAACCTGATCATCACGGCGCACGGCCGCAACGTGTCGCCGGAGCCGGCCGAGGCCTCGTACCGCAGCGTGGCCGGTGTCGCCGACATCGTGCTGCTGGGCGAAGGACAGGAAACGCTGTCGGCCTACGTGCTGACGGCCCCCGGCGTCGACCAGGCCAGGCTGCGGCACGAACTGGAACGCCATGGCGAGCGCTGGCTCTCCGGCGTCGAACGCGCCAGCACCTTTGTATTCGAGGCCGATGCGCCGGCCCTGCGGGCCAGCCTGTTCACCGTCACGGGCCGGCCGCGCCGCCAGGACGTGGAGCGCCATGTGCGCGCCAAGGCTGGTGCCACCGCCACTCATCAACCTTAATTTATTTTTTTTTGGAGAACCACGTGCAAACTGCAGCTCATTCTTCCCAGGCAGGTCTGGTGGTACAAGCGGAGGCGGGCGATGCCCTGGCCTCGATCGACAAGGCGCAACTGGCCAACTGGCTGGGCCGCCACGGCTATATCGTGCTGCGGGGCTTCGCGTGCGACGTGCAGGGCTTCTCGGACCTGGTGCGCGCCCACAGCAGCCGCATCAGCCTCGATCCGGCCCGCCAGTTCCACGACAAGGACGGCAAGGTGCTGGCGCAGAAGGTCGATGCGGGCATGGACGCCATCGGCCTGCACTGCGAGAACGGCAACAGCCCCCTGTGGCCCGACCTGTGCTGGTTCTTCTGCACGCAGGCCCCGGCCGTGGGATCGCAGACCACCGTCTGCGACGGTGCCGCCGTGTACCGCGACCTGTCGCCGCAGATGCGCGCGGCACTGTCCCAGGACATCGTGTATACGCGCAGCGTCGGCGTGGAGCTGTGGAAGAACTACGTACGGCATGCATCCGATGACGGCCAGGAAGCGGCGGACACGCGCACCTGCTTCCAGCGCCTGCTGGGCCTTGTTGACGCCAGCGGCACGACGCAGGTCGAGCTGAACGAGGACGACTCGGTCACATACAGCTTCCGCACGCCGCCGGTCCTGCACCGTTCGCCGTTCAGCCCCGGCGTGCCGGCTTTTGCCAACAGCATCTTCGGGCCGTCGTTCAACTACGAGCGTCCCCGGATCACGTTTGCGGACGGCACGCCGTTGTCGGACGCGATGCGTGCGGCGCTGGACGACGTCTGCCAGCGGCACACGGTCGACGTGGGCTGGCAGGACAACGACATCGTCGTCATCGACAATGCCCGCGTCATGCACGGCCGCCGCCGCATCGAGGATACGCGGCGCACCATCTACAACGCGCTGAGCTATTACTGAAGGGATCTGACGGCGGGAAGGGAACGGAGGATGAATCCCGGCCGAGCGCCGGGATGTCAGGAAGGCTTGCCACGAAACAGGGGACTGTCCCCGGTTTCGCGGGTTCGTGGCTTCAGTGCTTCGCTTCGGTGGCGTGGATCAGCGCCTCGGCCGGTGCATCGCTGGCGAACAGCTGGGCGCAGTCGACGGCGTCGTAGTCGTAGTGCTTGCCGCAGAAATCGCAGTTGATGCCCAGCTTGCCCTGTTCGGCCAGCGCCGCCTCGACTTCCTCCTGGCCCAGCATCTTGAGCATATTGCCCACTTTCTCGCGGTTGCAGGTGCAGTGGAAACTGGGGTGGACGGGGTCGAACACGCGGATGGTCTCTTCCCAGAACAGGCGCTGCATCAGCACGTCGATGGTGGTGGTGAGCATTTCCTCCTGCTTCAGGGTCGAGCCCAGCAGCACGGCCCGGTTCCACGTTTCCAGCGCGTCTTCCTGGCTGACGGGGTTGGCTTCGGCCTTGCCGCCATGCAGGGGCAGCTTCTGCAGCAGCAGGCCGCGCGCCGTGTTGTCGTCGGCCGCCAGCCACAGCTTCGTGTCGAGCTGTTCCGAGCGCAGCATGTAGTGCTCGATAACGGTGGACACGTCGTCGCCGTCCAGCGGCACGATGCCCTGGTAGGGCTGCTGGCCCGGCACCTTTTCGGCCGGGTCCAGCGTGATGATGAAGCGGCCCTTGCCGTGCTGGTTCAGCAGCGCGATCAGCCCGGCATCGTCGGCCACGGTCTCGCCTTCGTTGACCTTGGCCGTGGCGCGCATGCGCAGCTGCGAATCGCATTCGACCACCAGCAGGCGCACGGGGCCGTCGCCGTGGATCTGCATGACGATGGAGCCGTTGAATTTCAGGTTGGCCGACAGCAGCGCGGCGGCCGACACCATCTGGCCCAGCAGCCGCTTGACGGCGACGGGGTACGCATGGCGGGTCTGGATTTCACGCCACGTGGCGGAAATGTCGACCAGCTCGCCACGTACGGCGGCGTTGTCGAAAATAAATTTTTGCAGCGTATCCTGGGTCATGCTTTATCCAATCTTTTTGAGTTGTGTCTTGAACAGCTGTGCCCTCTGCACGTAGCTGTCGGCGCTGGCCAGCAGGCGCGCCACATCGTCCGCCGACAGTTCACGCACGGCTTTCGCGGGCGAACCGATGATCAGCATATTGTCGGGAAATTCTTTCCCCTCCGTGACGAGGGCGCCGGCACCCACCAGGCAGCCCTTGCCGATCTTCGCCCCGTTCAGGATCACGGCCTGGATGCCGATCAGCGCGCCGTCGCCGACGGTACAGCCGTGCAGCATGGCCTGGTGCCCGATCGTCACGTTCGCCCCGATCGTCAGCGGATGGCCGATATCGGTATGCATCACCGTGCCTTCCTGGACATTGCTGCCCGGGCCGATCGTGATGCGCTCGTTGTCGCCGCGCAGGGTGGCTCCAAACCATACCGAGCTGTGGGTGTCGAGCGTGACCTTGCCGATCACGGTGGCGCTGTCGGCAACGAATGCGGAGGCATCGATCGCGGGCACATGCTCGCCCAGCTGGTATATGGCCATGACTGTCCTTGTCGAGGGAAAAATAGTGTCGGTATTTTACGCCCTCGGGCGGCAACGCCGGGCGCCGTTCAAATTTAGAACGGTCGTGCTAATATAAGCTTTTCCCGATGGTAAGGGGCGCATATTGCGCTCCTCGCGGCAATTTCAAGACGAGTCACCCATGAAAGCTTCCCGTTCCGAATTCCTCACCGTGCGCGGCCTGCGCACCCACGTGCGCCATTGGGGCCGCGAAGGCGCGCCCAAGATCTTCATGCTGCATGGCTGGATGGACGTGGGAGCGTCGTTCCAGTTCGTCGTCGACCACCTGGACGGCGACTGGCACGTGATCGCGCCGGACTGGCGCGGCTTCGGCCTGACCGAGCGGCCCGGCACGGACACCTACTGGTTCCCCGACTACCTGGCCGACCTGGATGCGCTGCTGCGCCACTACCAGCCGGAAGGGGCTGTCAACCTGCTGGGCCACAGCATGGGCGGCAATATCGTCGGCATCTACGCGGGCGTGCGGCCCGAACGCATTCGCCGCCTGATCAACCTGGAAGGCTTCGGCCTGAAGGCGGCCGTGCCGGAAGACGCGCCGGGCAAGTATGCCAGGTGGCTGGACGAACTGATCGATCCGCCCGTGATGCGGGCCTACCCGTCCGAGGCGGCCGTGGCGGCCCGGCTGCAAAAGACCAATCCGCGCCTGACGGACGAACGGGCCACCTTCCTGGCCGGGCACTGGTCGGCGCAGAACGATGCGGGCGAATGGGAAATCCTGGGCGACCCGGTGCACAAGCAGGGCAGCCCGCTGCCATACCACGTGGAAGATATCCTGGCATGCTGGCGCCGCATCACGGCGCCCGTGCTGTGGGTCGAGGCGGAGGACACCAATATGTGGCTGTGGATGGGCGGGCGTGAGGAAGGGCGCCGCGAGGTGGACCGCCGCATGGCCCATATCGCCGACGTGACGCCGAAGATGATGCCGGATGCAGGCCATATGCTGCACCACGACCAGCCGGCGCTGCTGGCGGCCATGATCGGCGAGTTTCTAGCTTGAACTTCGTGGCTTGAACTTCGTGGCTTGAACTTCGTGGCCTGAAATTCGTCGCCTGACGGGCCAGGACCGGCAGTGGCGCGGCAGTGGCGCGGCAGGCAGCGTACAATGCAACTTCGTTCAACGTTGCCCGATCCAGCCGCCAAACCGCCATGAAAGTAGACCTGCACTGCCACTCCAACGTCTCCGACGGCGTCCTGCCGCCCGCCCTTGTGGCGGCCCATGCGCGCAAGGGCGGCGTCGACGTGTGGGCGCTCACCGACCATGACGAGGTGGGCGGCACCGCCGCCGCGCGCGCTGCGGCCGGCGAACAGGGCATGCGCTTCGTGGCCGGCGTGGAAATCTCCATCACCTGGGGCGGCGAGACGGTGCACATCGTCGGCCTGCAGATCGACGAAAACGATGCCGGCTTGCTGCAGGGGCTGGAGGCGACACGCTCCGGGCGCGATGCGCGCGGGCGCGAGATCGGCGTGCAACTGGCAAAGGCCGGCATTCCCGGCGCCTACGAGGGCGCCATGAGCTATGTCGACAATCCGGCCCTGATGTCGCGCACGCACTTTGCCCGCTACCTGGTGCAGGAGGGTTACTGCGCCAATATCGGCGAAGTGTTCCGCAAATACCTGTCCGAAGGCAAGCCGGGTTATGTGCCGCACCGCTGGGCCAGCCTGCAGGACGCGGTGGGCTGGATCCGGGGTGCCGGCGGCATTGCCGTCATCGCGCACCCGGGCCGCTACCGCTTCAACGCAATGCAGCAGGGCGTGCTGTTCGACGAATTCAAGCAGCTGGGCGGCGCCGCCATCGAGGTGGTGACGGGCAGCCATACGCCGGACCAGTATCCCGTGTATGCCCAGCTGGCCAATGCCTACGGCTTCCTCGCTTCGCGCGGCACGGACTTCCATGCCCCGGGCGAGGCCCGCGTCGATTTCGCCGCACTGCCGCCGCTGCCGGGCAACGTCACGCCCGTCTGGCACGACTGGTTCTGAATAGAATTTCTTAAGGGCAATTTAAGCCCGGCCGGCCTTGTATTCCGACCGCGGCGCCGCCACCTTCGCACTCGACGGCGGGTGTCTTATTGCCGCCATATACTTGTCCTATAGTTAACGCTTAATCCGTCCAACGGAGCAGAGAAAAATGAAACGTATCGTCCTCTTCATCGCGACCAACCTGGCTGTGATGCTGGTGCTGTCCATTGTGCTGTCGCTGCTGGGCATCGGCCGCCCCGGCGCGGGCGGGCAGCTGCAACTGGGCAGCCTGCTGGCGTTTTCGCTGGTGGTCGGGTTTACCGGCGCCATCATTTCGCTGTTGATCTCCAAGCCGATGGCGAAATGGTCGACGGGCGCGCGCGTCATCGACACGCCGCAGAACTCCACCGAGCAGTGGCTCGTGGCGACCGTGCACGGCCTGGCCCAGCGCGCCGGCATCGGCATGCCGGAAGTGGCCGTGTATGACGGCGAACCGAATGCCTTCGCCACGGGCGCGTTCAAGAATTCGGCCCTGGTGGCGGTGTCGACGGGCTTGCTCCAGTCGATGAATCGCGACGAGGTCGAGGCCGTGCTGGGCCACGAAGTGGCGCACATCGCCAACGGCGACATGGTAACGATGACGTTGATCCAGGGCGTCGTCAACACCTTCGTCGTGTTCCTGGCCCGTATCGTCGGCTTCTTCGTCGACAAGGTCCTGCTGCGTAATAACGAAGACCGCGGCCCCGGCATCGGCTATATGGTGACGGTGTTCGTCTGCGAGATCCTGTTCGGCCTGTTGGCCTCGATCATCGTGGCCTGGTTCTCGCGCCAGCGCGAGTTCCGTGCCGACGCCGGTTCGGCCCAGCTGCTGGGCAGCCCCGTGCCGATGCAGCACGCGCTGGCCCGCCTGGGCGGCATGGAGCCGGGCGCGTTGCCGCAGAATATGGCGGCCTCGGGCATCACGGGCGGCGGCGGCTGGTCGGCGCTGTTCTCCACCCACCCACCATTCGAACAGCGCATCGCCGCCCTTCAGGCGATCCGCTAAGCACAGGAATCCATGAGTCAATACTTCCAGATCCACCCGCAAAATCCCCAGCTCCGCCTGATCAAGCAGGCGGCCCAGATCATCCACGGCGGCGGTGTCGTCGCCGTGCCCACCGATTCCTGCTACGCGCTCGTGTGTCACCTGGACGACAAGGCGGCCGTCGAGCGCCTGCGCCGCATCCGCGGCATCGACGAGAAGCACCACCTGGCGCTGCTGTGCCGCGATCTGTCCGAGATCGGCGTGTATGCGCGGGTCGACAACCGCCAGTTCCGCCTGTTAAAGCTGGGCACGCCGGGCCCGTTTACGTTCATCCTGGAAGCAACCCGTGTGGTGCCGCGCCGGCTGTCGCACCCGTCGCGCAAGACCATCGGCCTGCGCGTGCCGGAAACGCCCATCGTCGAGGCGCTGATGCGCGAGCTGGAGCAGCCGCTGCTGTCGTCGACCTTGATCCTGCCGGGCGACGAGGAGCCGCTGAACGACCCGGAAGCGATCCAGGAACGCATCGGCAAGCAGCTCGACCTCGTCATCGACGGCGGCGCCTGCAGCATGGCGATGACGACCGTGGTCGACCTGACGGGTGACGAGCCGGAACTGGTGCGCGTGGGCCGGGGCGATCCCGCCACCCTGGGCCTGTGACCGCCTTTGCCCGTATCTGCATCCCACCCTTACACCCCCAACCCGGAGCCCCCGCCAGGCCGTCCTTGCCGGTCTGGTAAAATTTTCCCATGAGTGAATTCGACCTGGTAATCCGGAATGTCGCGCTGTACGCCATTCCCGTGCTGTTCGCCATTTCCCTGCACGAAGCGGCGCACGGTTACGTGGCGCGCTATTTCGGCGACCCCACCGCCAGCGAGCAGGGCCGGCTGACGGCCAACCCCTTGAGCCATATCGACCCCTTCGGTACCGTCGTGCTGCCGCTGCTGACGTATTACTTCCTGCAGATGCCATTCGGGTATGCCAAGCCCGTGCCGGTCGATTACAGCCGCCTGCGCAACCCGAAGAAGCAGATGGGCTTCGTGGCCGCGGCCGGCCCGGCCTCCAACTTCGCCATGGCGCTGGCGTGGGCCACCTGGGGCATCCTGCTCAACGCCATGCACGTTACCGAACCGTTCCTGATCGGCATGGCCCAGGGGGGCGTCATCGTCAATGCCGTCATGTGCGTGTTCAACCTGCTGCCGGTACCGCCGCTGGACGGCGGCAGGGTCGTCACGGCGATGCTGCCCGATCCGCTGGCGCGCCGCTATGCCCGCATCGAGCAGTACACGCCCTACATCTTCATCGCGCTGATCCTGCTGATGTATTCGGGCATCCTCAGCTCGCTGCTGACGAGCCTGGTGCGTGGCCTGATAGCGCTGATCGGCCTGCTGGTCATGCCCCTCACCGCGCTGCTGTACTGACGTCGCGTCGCCATGTATCCCGACCGCGTCGTCTCCGGCATGCGTCCCACGGGCAGTTTGCACCTGGGCCATTACCACGGCGCGCTGAAGAACTGGATCCGGCTGCAGGCCGAGCAGCCCTGCCTGTTCTTCGTGGCCGACTGGCACGCGCTGACGACGCACTACGACGACCCGTCCATCATCGAGAAGGCCGCGTGGGAAATGATGGTGGACTGGCTGGCCGCCGGCGTCGACCCCAGCCAGGCCACCTTGTTCATCCAGTCGCGCGTGCCCGAGCACGCCGAACTGCATCTGTTGCTGTCGATGGCCACGCCGCTGGGCTGGCTGGAGCGCGTGCCGGCTTACCGCGACCGCGTCGACAATCTGGCCCCGCACGAGCAGGCCACGTACGGCTTCCTCGGCTACCCGCTGCTGCAGGCGGCGGACGTGCTGGTCTATCGTGCCAGCGCCGTGCCCGTGGGCGAGGACCAGCTGCCGCACGTGGAAATGATGCGCGAGATCGCCCGCCGCTTCAATTACCTGTACGGCAAGGAACCCGGCTTCGAGCAGAAGGCCCAGGATGCGGTGAAGAAGCTGGGCAGCAAGCGCGCCCGGCTGTACAACGAGCTGCGCACCCAGTACCAGCAGAACGGCGACGACGAGGCGCTGGCCCAGGCCAAGGCCATGCTGGACGAGGCCGGCAGCCTGTCCATGATCGACCGCGAGCGCCTGTTCGGCTACCTGGAAGGCAGCCGCAAGCTGATCCTGGTGGAACCGCAGGCGCAGCTGACGGCGACGGCGCGCCTGCCGGGCCTGGACGGCGGCAAGATGAGCAAGAGCGGCGGCAACGCCATCGGCCTGCGCGAGGACAAGGCGGGCGTGACGCAGAAGGTGCGCACGATGCCGACCGACCCGGCGCGGGTGCGCCGCACGGACCCGGGCGAACCGGCCCGCTGTCCCGTCTGGCAGTTTCATCAGGTATATTCCGATACGCCGACGCAGGAGTGGGCCGCCAGGGGCTGCCGCTCGGCCGGGATCGGCTGCCTGGAATGCAAGCAACCCGTCATCGATGCCATCGTGGCGGAGCTGGAACCCATGCAGGAGCGGGCCCAGCCTTATTTGGACGACCCGTCGCTGGTGCGTGCCATCGTCGCCGACGGCGTCGACACGGCGCGCAAGCTGGCGCAGGAAACCATGCGCGACGTGCGCGAGGCGATGGGCCTGGATTACACGTGAAGCGGCGGGACGACTTTTACGAGCGCGACTTTTACCAGTGCGACTTTTACCAGCGGATGAACTGAATGAACGATGCAAAGAACGATGTGACGGATGGAAGCAACCGGGCCGCAGGCGACGTGATCTCCCCGTGGGTGGCGCGCTTCGCGCCCCTGGTGCCGGGCGGCGAAGTGCTGGACCTGGCTTGCGGCGCAGGGCGTCATGCGCGCCACCTGGCCGCGCTGGGCCATGCCGTCGTTGCGGTGGACCGCGACCCGGCCATGCTGGCGGCCGCCGCCGGCCCCGGCATCGTCACCAGCGAAATCGACCTGGAAGGCGAGGGCGATGCATGGCCCTTCGGCCCGAACCGCTTTGCCGGCATCGTCGTGACGAACTATCTGCATCGCCCCCTGTTGGCGGGCATGATCGGCAGCCTGGCGGCGAACGGCGTGCTGATCTACGAGACATTTGCGGACGGCAATGCCGCTTTCGGCAAGCCGGGTAATCCGGATTTCCTGCTGAAGGCGGGCGAACTGCTGGAAGTGGCTCGTCAGCATGGCCTGCGTGTCATCGCTTTCGAGGATGGCATCGTTAACCACCCGAAACAAGCCATGGTCCAGCGCATGTGCGCCGTCAAGGTGGAGTTCCCAAGGGAGGCCGCGCTGCTGGCAGGTGGTACAGCTTGACTGGAAGATTGATTCCAGCCTGAAAACCACCACAGGCACAGGCTATCGTCTACAATCGACGTTTTAATAATTTTAGCAATAGGTTTTCCTATGATTAAGGGCAGCATTGTAGCAATCGTTACCCCGATGCACGCAGACGGCAGTCTCGACTACGAAGCACTTGACGGGTTGATCGACTGGCATATCGCCGAAGGTACGGATGGCATCGTTATCGTCGGCACGACGGGCGAATCGGCCACCGTCACCGTGGAAGAGCACTGTGCGCTCGTCAAGGCCTGCGTCGACCGCGTGGCCGGGCGCATTCCCGTCATCGCCGGCACGGGCGGCAACTCGACGGCCGAAGCCATCGAACTGACCCGTTTCGCCAAGGAAGCCGGCGCGGACGCGACCCTGCAAGTGGTCCCTTACTACAATCGCCCCACCCAGGAAGGCATGTACCGCCACTTCAAGGCCATTGCCGAAGCGGTGGACCTGCCCGTGATCCTGTACAACGTGCCCGGCCGGACGGTCGCGGACATGTCCAACGAAACCATCCTGCGCCTGGCCGCCATCGCCAATATCGTCGGCGTCAAGGATGCCACCGGCAATATCGGCCGCGGCCTCGACCTGCTGCGCCTGGCCCCGAGCGACTTCGCCGTCTATTCGGGCGACGATCCCACGGCCATGGCGCTGATGCTGGCCGGCGGCAAGGGCAATATCTCCGTCACGGCCAACGTAGCTCCCCGTGCGATGGCCGAGCTGTGCGCCGCTGCCATGAACGGCGAGATCGCCAAGGCCATCGAGATCAACAACCGCGTCTTCCCGCTGCACCAGAAACTGTTCGTCGAACCGAATCCCGTGCCAGCCAAATGGGCCCTGGCGGAAATGGGCAAGATGCCAGCCGGCATCCGCCTGCCCCTGGTGCCCCTCGCCGAAGAGTTCCACCCCGCCGTGCGTGCCGCCCTGCGCGACGCCGGCGTATTGCAGTAAAGCCCGGACGGCGGGCCGCAGGGCCCGCGCATGTCAGGAAGATTCCAGCTGGTTTTCAGCTTCTACTCAGTAAGCACATGACAAAGAAAGCTTCTCTTACCCCGCAAGGCGGGATCGTGCTCGGCGCGCTCATGCTCAGCCTGACCGGCTGCGGCATGGTTGAATCGGTCGTCGGCAAAAGCACGGTGGACTACAAATCGGCCAAGAAAGCCGTCACGCTGGATGTACCGCCCGACCTGACCCAGCTGCAAAAAGACAACCGCTACGCCTTGCCTGACTCGAGCAGCGGCATCGCCACCGCCTCGGGCTATGCGGCCCAGCGCGCCGGCATGCAGGGCGGTACGCCCGCAGCCGGTTCGCCGGCTGCGGCCGCACCGGCCGGCAACGACGTGGCCAGCACCGGCAACGATAATGTGCGCGTGGTCCGCGCCGGCAACCAGCGCTGGCTGGTCGTCAAGCAGCCGGCCGACGTGCTGTGGCCGCAGCTGAAGTCGTTCTGGGAAGACAATGGCTTCACCCTGTCGCTCGATAACGCAACGGCCGGCGTGATGGAAACGGAGTGGAACGAAAACCGCGCCAAGATTCCCCAGGACTTCATTCGCAGCACGATCGGCAAGGTCTTCGATTCGGCCTATTCCAGCGGCGAGCGCGACAAGTTCCGCACCCGCGTCGAACGCAATGCCGACGGCACCACCGAAATCTTCATCAGCCACCGTGGCGCCGAGGAAGTGCTGACGGGACCGCAGAAGGAAATCGCCACGTGGACCATGCGTCCCACCGACCCGAACCTGGAAGCGCTGTTCCTGGCCCGCCTGATGACGAAGCTTGGCGGCACCGACCAGGCTGTTGCGAAGACGGCCGTCGACAACGCCATCGTGCAGCCGCTGCATGCGTTCCTGAAAGGCGAGGGCGCCAGCCGCCACGTCGAGACGGACGAAGGCTTCGACCGCTCGTGGCGCCGGGTCGGCCTGGCGCTGGACCGTGCCGGCTTCACGGTGGAAGACCGCGACCGCGTGCAGGGCGTGTACTTCGTGCGCTACGTGGCCGACCAGGTCGAGAAGAAGGGCTTCTTCAAGCGCCTGTTCAGCTGGGGTTCGTCGGAAGCGGACAAGGAAGCGCAACGCTACCGCATCGTCGTCAAGGCGGCCGCCGACGGCAACACCAGTCAGGTCACGGTGCAGGACAACAAGGGCCAGCCGGACGCGACGCCGACGGCCGAGAAGATCCTGACCTTGCTGCAGGAACAGCTGAAATAAGCGGTCCGTCGCCAAACGAAAAACCGGCCCCGGCCGGTTTTTTTACGCCTGTTGCAGGTAGTCGCGGTAGAACGCCACGAAGGCCTGGGCGTTGCGGCCCGTGTGTCGTCCCGGCGGCAACACGGCATAAGTGCCGCCCCGCTCTGCCTGCCAGCCGGGCAGCACGCGCACCAGCTGGCCGGTGGCCAGGTCGTCCGCCACGCTGTACTGGTCCAGCATGCCGATGCCGGCCCCATGGCACAGCATCGCGCGCAGGGCGCCGGCGGAATCG
Source organism: Pseudoduganella buxea (assembly GCF_009720835.1). Classification (GTDB taxonomy): domain Bacteria; phylum Pseudomonadota; class Gammaproteobacteria; order Burkholderiales; family Burkholderiaceae_D; genus Rugamonas; species Rugamonas buxea. The sequence goes on along the minus strand of NZ_WNKZ01000017.1, from coordinate 57,957 downwards.
GCCTTGATGCGCGAGCGCATCTGCACGGTGCGGCGCTCCCCGCCGGAGCCCGTCAAGGTCCACGTCAGCGGGGCGGGCAGGCGCGTCATGGCCACCCAGTCCAGCGCCGCCAGGTCTTCCGGCACGGACGGCATGCCGGCCCGCGCCAGGTAGGCGGGTGCGGCCACGATGTACTGGTCGAATTCCCCCAGCTTGACGGCACGCAGGCTGGAGTCGCGCAGCCAGCCCATGCGGATCGCCACGTCGATGCCTTCGGCCACCAGGTCGGCGATGCGGTCGGCCGAACGCAGGTCGATGGCGAGAGTCGGGTGCAGGGCGGCGAAGCGGCTCAGGGCAGGTGCCACCGACTGGCTGCCCAGGTCGATCGGCGCCGTGATGCGCAGGCTGCCCGTCAGCGCCGCCGTCGGCGCATGCACCGTGTCGATGGCCGCCTGCAGCTGGTGCAGCAGCGGGGCGCAGCGCGCATGCAGCGCGTGGCCCGCCTCGGTCGGCGCCACCCGCCGCGTCGTGCGGGTAAACAAGGCGACGCCCAACTGGCTTTCCAGCCGCGCCACTTCCACGCTGACCTTGGCCGGCGCCACCCCCAGGCGCCCGGCGGCGGCCGTGAAGCCGCCCGCCTCCACCACGGCGCCAAAGACGATCAGGTCATTCAAGTCGATTTGGCCGGGCAGCATCGGAGTTGGCAGGAAGATTATTAAGAATTTCGGATGAATGAATTATGAACTGATCCGTTTATCGTATCAACGCCAGAGTGCATGATGACCGTCTCGCAACCTGAAAGGATTCAAGATGAAAATCGCATTGATCGGCGCCACCGGCTATGTCGGCTCGGCCCTGCTGGAAGAAGCACTGGCTCGAGGCCACGACGTGACGGCTCTCGTGAAAAGCCCGGAAAAACTGGCCGGCAGGACAGGTGTGACAGCCGTGCGTGCCGATGTGCTGGACCAGGCCGCACTGGCGGAGCGGCTGCGCGGCATGGACGCCGTCGTCAGTGCCTTCAGCGGCCACGCCCAGGCTGACGTGTACGACTATTATGTGCAGGGCATCACAGCCGTGATCGCCGCGACGAAGGCGGCCGGCGTGCCGCGCCTGCTGGTGGTGGGCGGCGCCGGCAGCCTGGAGGTGGCGCCGGGCGTACAACTGGTCGACACGCCGGCGTTTCCGGCCCAATGGAAGGCCACGGCCGAAGGTGCGCGCCAGGCGCTGGCGCTGCTGCAGGCGGAACAGGGCCTGGACTGGACCATGCTGAGTCCGGCCGCCCACCTCGAGCCAGGCCCGCGCACGGGCGTTTTTCGGCTAGGCAAGGACCAGTTGCTGACGGATGCCGCGGGCGGCAGCCATATTTCGCTGGCCGATTATGCCGTGGCAATGTTGGATGAGCTGGAAACGCCGGCCCATTCCAGGACGCGGTTCGCTGTCGCGTATTGATCGGCGTAACCGGATTCAAAGCCCAAACGAAAAAAAACCGCCCGAAGGCGGTTTTTTTCATCAGGCCATCCGAAGATGGCCATGCGACCAATTACTTGGCAGCAGCAGCGGCAGCCGAAGCGGCTTCCGAAGCAGCCGAAGCGGCCGACGAAGCAGCAGCAGCTGCGTCCGAAGCGGCAGCAGCAGCGTCAGCAGCTGGAGCAGCGGCTGGAGCAGCAGCGTCAGCGGCTGGAGCAGCAACTGGAGCGGTAGCGTCAGCAGCAGGAGCAGTGGCTTCTGGGGTTGCAACTGGAGCAACTGGAGCTTCTTCTTTTTTCGAGCAAGCAGCCAGAGCAACGGCCAGCAGGGAGGCGATCAGCAGGGATTTTTTCATTTGTTTTCCTTAATTAATTCACAAATTAAACAATGTTGCGATGAATAATTACCGGTAATTATCGCTCATTAGGGCGTTTCGTGGTCGTTCGGACCATATGGTGCCCCTGACAACGGAAACTTCCTAACCGAATATTATAGCGATTCTTGGTGCGTCGCAATAGTAGCACAGGACGAAATCATAACTATTTTGCAGAAGCGCAATACCAAAGTTACAAGGCCTGCACTACTTTTACGCAGCTTTACCGGCACCAACTCAAAACATCTTGTCGAACGGTCGAGATTGTACTGTTTTCCAGCTTATAAGCCAGTCACATTTGCATGCAAACCAGGCATGCTCTCGGCCCAGATACCTTGATAACGCTCCAAGCTCGTTTGGGTTGACGAAGGCGCATCGAAATCTGCATCGCCGCGGAAGAAATCGGCGTGGAAGCGGCGCACGATGTCGTGGCCGTCGCCAATGCAGAACGAGTCCGTCAGGCCCTTCAACGGGCGGTTCGTCACGCGGCAGTCGATCAGGTGGCGGTAGTCGGCCAGCAGGGCCAGGAAGCGGGGCGCGTCCCGTTCCAGCCGGGCATTGCTGTGCGCCACCAGTTGCAGCCGGCCGCCGCCGCGCAGGAAAGCGCGCAGCAGGGCGTCATTGCGCGTGCTGCCCAGGTCCCACCAGCCAAAGTCGGGATCGAACATCTGCAGGGTGACGCGTGCGCGGCCCAGCAGGGTATCGAGCTGGGCCTGGAACCCGGCCCGGGTGTCGAAGCGCTGCGCCGCCATGCCGGACTCCCCTTGTTTATTTGGTCAACTCGAGCCAGCCGTCTGTATACCACGCATACAGCGCTTCCATCACGTCCTCGGAAGCAGCCGCCACGGCAACGCCGTCCAGCTTGCGCTCGTTCGCCAGGGTTTCCAGTGCCGCCTTGTCGGCCCGCTTGATGGCGAACGACTCGCCGTTGATGAAGACGTTCTTGCCGCGGTACAGCATCTGCGTCTTGCGCGACAGGGTCACGCCCTTTTTCGCCGCGCTCTGGGCGAAACGGCCGGCCGGCAAGGGGTTTTCCGGGCCCGTGAAGAAGACATTGTGCTTCGGTTCGGACAGGTACTCGCCCAGGAAGATGGTGAAGTCGTCTTCCGTGAACTGCATCTTGTTCAGCTCGTCCGCGATGGTGCCGATCATATGCTGGGGAATCTCGGCCGGCTTGCCCGACGGTTCCAGGTCGGCATCGGCATAGCGGCCCGGCAGGTCGATCGAATCGGCCATGAACTGCAGGAAGGCTTCGCCCAGTTCCTGGTAGGCCGGCGCCCGGAAGCCGATCGAATAGGTCTGGCAGTCGCCGATGGCGACGCCGTCGTGGGCATAGTGGGGCGGCAGGTACAGCATGTCGCCCGGCTCCAGCACGAATTCCTCGGCCGGCTCGAACTTGCTGAGGATCTTCAGCGGCAGGCCTTCGACCAGCGACAGGTCCTTCTGCGGCGAGATCTGCCAGCGGCGCTGGCCTTCGGCCTGCAGCAGGAACACATCGTAGGAATCGAAGTGGGGCCCGACGCCGCCGCCATCGGTGGCAAAGCTGACCATCAGGTCGTCCAGGCGGGCATCGGGCACGAAGCGGAACTGGCGCAGCAGTGCGTCGGCGGCGTCGTTTTGCAGGTTGACGCCCTGCACCAGCATGGTCCAGCCCGGCTGGCTGCGGGGCGGCAGCGTCTGCAGGGGGCCGTACTGCATGTCCCACTGGCCGTCGGTCATCGTCACCAGGCGCGACTCGACATAGTCCTTCGTCGCCAGTGCGGCCAGCTCATCGAAGGGCAGCAGGGGCTGCATGCCGGGGACGGCCTGGCGGATCAGCAGGGGTTTCTTGTGCCAGTAATCGCGCATGAATTGCGCCGGCGTGATGTCGCCCAGGAGGCGGAGCGGAGAACTTTTTTTCATGCGATATTATAAGGGAGGCGCGGCAGGGGGACGCAAGCGTCCGGCACGGCAAACGTGGCGCGCCGCTGGGGGTATAATCTGCGCCAGCTTATACAAGAAAGGAAGCGAAATGAAGATCGCCAAGAACACCGTCGTGACCGTGCAGTACAAACTGTCCGACGCTCAGAACAATCTGATCGAAGACGGCCGCCAGCCCATGGTCTACCTGCACGGCGGGTACGAGAACACGCTGCCCAAGATCGAGGAAGAACTGGAAGGCAAGGAAGCCGGCTACGCCAACACGATCCAGATCGAGCCTGAGGATGCCTTCGGCGACTACGACCCGAACCTGGTGAAGGTCGAACCCCGCGCGCGCCTGCCGGAACCGCTGGAAGTGGGCATGCAGTTCGAAGGCATGCCCGACGGCGACAGCGACGAGGAAGCGATGATCTTCACCGTCACCGATATCGCCGACGACAAGGTCGTCCTGGACGGCAACCACCCGCTGGCCGGCATGGCCCTGCGCTTCGAGCTGAAGGTCACGGAAGTGCGCGCCGCAACGGAAGAGGAAATCGCCCACGAGCACGTGCACGGCGCCCACGGCCACCACCATGGTGACGACGAGGACGAAGGCGACGAGGGCGATCACTTCCGCACCCAGCCGATTCACTAAGTCTCATCCCGCGGCAGCCTGCGCTGCCGCGTCTCAGGCCGCCGGCGCCCTCGCGCCTGGCGCCTTCGACTGGCCGCCGTCCTTGCGGGCGCCACGGCCATCGTCGTCGGCCTTGCCCTTCTCGGCCTTGCCGTTTTTCTCGTCCTTGCCATGGCCCGCCGCCTGCAGCGCGAACAGCGTCTTGCTGCCCGGTTCCACGCGCACCGCGTTCCATTCCCCCGTCAACGTCACGTGTCCCAGGTTGCCGCGCCACGTCAGGGCGCCCACGGGCGGTTCCTCGCTTCTCGGCGCCGGCGGCCGTTCGGCCGTGTCGATCAAGAGCACCTTGCCGGTGTACTTTTCCGCCAGCGTGACGACCAGCTTGCGCGTTTCGGCAAAGCCGTCCTGCTTCGTCGAGAAACCCGCCAGCAGCGAGAAACCCGGTTCGACATGGGCCTTGATGTCGCCGTCGGAGACCAGCACGATGCCGTCCAGCTGGCGCCGCCTGGCCATGCCGAACAGGCGCTGCAGCCAGGCCCGGTTTGCCACGAAACGGTCTTCGTATTCGCTGTTGCGGCCGGCCTCGCTGAGGAAGTGGTTGTTCTGCGCCGGCAGGTTGATGGTGGCGAACAGCACGCCGCCCCGTTCCCAGTACGCGTTCTCGGCATAGCTGCGGAACTTCGTGATGGTCGATTGCCGGTTCAGGTCGAGCTTGCGCTGGCCCAGCGATTCCTGGCCGTCGAAATAGATTTCGCGGATGCGGTTCAGCCGGTCCAGCGCGTTCGAACGGCCCGCCGAGTTGCGGCAGCCGATCCAGTCAGCGCCCGTCAGCACCAGCACCAGGGGCCGGTCCGACTTGTTCAGGAGCGTCTTGCGTTGCAGGTACAGCTTGTCGCTGCACCCTTCCCGTGCGGACTTGATGCCGGCTGCGATGACGAAGGCGGGACGGGCCTGGTCCGCATGGGCCACGGCCCGTTTCAGTTCGTCGTCGCCGTCCGTTCCGGAAAAGGTATGCCGTACGACGGCGAACTCGAAGGGCTCCGCCGCCGTCGCGCCGCCGCCCGGCCTGGCCGCCACGGCGGCGCCGGCCAGCACGGTGCACAGCAGCACGCAGCCGGCCAGCCGCATCATCGGGTCGCCGCTGCCGGCGCGGCCAGGCGCTTCAGCTGGTACAGCCGGTCCAGCGCCTCGCGCGGCGACAGCGCGTCCGGATCGAGTTCGTCCAGCGCCGCCAGCAGCTCGTCCAGCGCGGGGTCGGGCACGGCCGCCGGCACCGGCGCTTCGGCCACGTCGTCGTTGGCGTCCGCACGGGGCGCGGCGAACAGGTCCAGCTGCGGCGTCGCATCGAGTGCCTGCGCCTCCAGCCGCGCCAGGTGCTTGCGCGCGGCCTTGATGACACCCTGCGGCACGCCGGCCAGCTGCGCCACCTGCAGGCCGTAGCTTTGCGAGGCGGGGCCGGCCTGCACGGCGTGCAGGAAGACGATGCTGTCCTTGTGCTCCACCGCCGACAGGTGCACGTTGGCCGCCGTCGGGTGGCTCTCGGGCAGCTGGGTCAGCTCGAAGTAATGGGTGGCGAACAGGGTGAAGCTGCGGCTCGTCTCGATCAGGTGGCGGGCGATGGCCCAGGCCAGGGCCAGGCCGTCGAAGGTGGACGTGCCGCGCCCGATTTCGTCCATCAGCACCAGCGAGTGCTCGGTGGCGCCGTTCAGGATCGTTGCCGCCTCCGTCATCTCCACCATGAAGGTCGAGCGTCCGCCGGCCAGGTCGTCGGTGGCGCCGATGCGGGTGAAGACGCGGTCGATCGGGCCGATCGTGGCGCTGGCGGCAGGTACGTAGCTGCCGATATACGCCAGCAGCGTGATCAGCGCGACCTGGCGCATGAAGGTCGATTTACCGCCCATGTTCGGGCCCGTGATCAAGAGCAGGCGGCGCTCGTCGCCGAACTTGCAGTCGTTGGCGATGAAGCGCTCGATCTGGTTTTCCACCACGGGATGGCGGCCTTCGACGATGTCGATGCAGGAATGGGCCACCAGGTTCGGTGCGCACCAGTTGTTGCGCAGCGCGTGTTCCGTCAACGCCGTAAGGGTATCCAGCTGGGCCAGGCCCTGGGCGATCGATTGCAGGATCGTGATCGACGGCGCCAGGTCGGCCAGCAGCTGGTCGTACAGGACTTTTTCCCGCGCCAGTGCCTTGTCCTGGGCCGACAGGGCCTTGTCCTCGAAGGCCTTCAGCTCCGGCGTGATGTAGCGTTCGCAGTTCTTCAGGGTCTGGCGGCGGCGGTAGTCGTCCGGCACCTTGTCGGCCTGGCCGTTGGTCACTTCGATATAGAAGCCGTGCACGCGGTTGTATTCGACGCGCAGGTTGGCAATGCCGGTGCGGGCCCGTTCGCGTGCTTCCAGTTCGACCAGGTACTGGCCGGCGTTCTCGGACAGGCCGCGCAGCTCGTCGAGCTCGGCGTCGAAGCCGCGCGCGATGACGCCGCCGTCGCGCACCATCGTGGCCGGCTCCGGCATCACGGCCCGCACCAGCAGGTCGACGCAGGCCTGCGGCGTGGCCAGCGCATCGTGGATGCGGTGCAGCAGGCTGCCGGGCGAATCCAGGTCCAGCACGCGCTGCAGGCTCTTTTGCAGCTTGGGCAGCTGCTGCAGGCCGTCGCGCAGGGCGGCCAGGTCGCGCGGGCGGGCCGTCAGCAGGGCCACGCGCGTGGTGATGCGTTCGATGTCCGGCACGTGCTGCAGGTGGAAGCCCAGCGAGCCGGTGGCGTCGTCCTGCATCAGCGCGGCGATGGCATCATGGCGCGCGCGCGCCACGGCCTGGTCGCGCCGCGCATGGTGCAGCCAGTGGCGCAAGAGGCGCGACCCCATCGCCGTGCGGCAGCCGTCCAGCAGCGAAAACAGGGTAGGCGACTCCTGGCCGCGAATGGTTTCCGTCAGTTCCAGGTTGCGCCGCGTCGCTGCGTCCAGGCCGATGAACTCCGTCTCGCTTTCGCAGGACAGGCTTTTCACGTGCTGCAGGCCGCGTCCCTGGGTCGACTGGGCATAACGCAGCAGCGCGCCGGCAGCGCCGAAGGCGGCGCCCATGCCGTCCGCGCCGAAGCCCGTCAACGTGGCCACGCCCAGCTGGTCCAGCAGCGACTTGTGGCCGTGCACCACGTCGAAGTGCCATTCCGGCACGTTGTTGACGTGGCAGATGGCGATATCGTCGAACAGCTCGCCGCTGTCGGCGCGCAGGATCTCGGCCGGCACGATGCGTTCCAGTTCCTGCACCAGTCGCGCATTGACGGCGCGGGCGTCGCCGGAAAACTCCATCAGGCGCAGGCTGCCCGAAGCGAGCGACAGCCAGGCCAGGCCCGCCGTGACCTGCTTGCGCTGGCTCATCATGAACATGGCCAGCAGGGGCCGTTCCGATTTCTCCGGCAGCAGGTCCGAATCGGTCAGGGTGCCGGGTGTGACGATGCGCACCACCTTGCGCTCCACCGGCCCCTTGCTGGTGGCCGGATCGCCGATCTGCTCGCAGATGGCGCAGGACTCGCCCAGCTTGACCAGCTTGGCCAGGTAGCCATCGAGCGAGTGGAAGGGCACGCCGGCCATCTTGATCGGCTGCCCGTTCTGCGAACCGCGCGCCGTCAAGGTAATGCCCAGCACACGCGCCGCCTTTTCCGCATCGTCGAAGAACAGCTCATAGAAGTCGCCCATCCGGTAGAACACCAGCATCGACGGATGCTCGCTCTTGATGCGCAGATACTGCTGCATCATGGGCGTGACTTTTTCGGCGGGGCTGTTCTTGACAGCGGCGGCATTGATTTCGGCTGGGGCGTTCATGTCTCGGCTTCGGTAAGGCTGGCGCGGCGAAGGGCCGCGACTTGTCAGGGCTGCATTTTACCTGTTTCGGGGTGGGGGCTGGGCGGTGGGGAAGAACGTGCCTCTCCATGCGGCGCGCATGGCATCCGGGCCACCGGTAGGGCTTGGCGTCCTGGCCGGCGAGCCCGCTCCGGGACGAAAGCGCGCGACTTCGTTCGCGTGGACCGTTCCAGGCTTTTCGCAGGAAATGTGGCTGCAGCGCCTTTACGGCGATCTTGGAGAAATGGTGTTGTCGCAACGGCTGCCCGAGCCAGTTCGGGCCTGCATCGTCGAGTATTCGTGGCCGAAAGTCGCGGTACCACCGAGGGTCGTCGTGAGCTGCACCGGAATGCAGGCCGTCCAACGAAAAAACCCGCCGTAGCGGGTTTTTTCACATCAAGCGGAGGATTAACCCAGCTTGTTGTTCGACTTGCGGCGAGCCGTGAAGGCCAGCAGGCCCAGGCCCAGGCCCAGCATGGCGTAGGTCGATGGCTCTGGTACTGGCGCCGTGACGACGTTCAGGTTGCCCGCGTACGAACCGCCGATGGCGGTCGAACCGGAGACGGTGAAGCCGTAGGTGCCGTTCAGCAGGCTGTCGACCGGGAAGAACTCGATGCCGCCGTTGGACGAGAAATCGGTGTCCAGGTTGGTACGCACGCCGTTCACTTCCGAGAAGAACGTGATGTTCGAGATCGAGTAGTTGGCGCTGCGGGCACCGTTGATGAAGGTTTTGCCGACAACGGCGGTGCCGCTCAGCCAGGCTTGGGTGTTGGTATCGACGGCGAACAGGAAGGTGTCGTCGAACGAACCGGCCGTGGCGTGCGTCATGCCGAAGATTGTATTGCCGGCTGCGTCGAACGTCAGCGTTTCATCGGCGGCGGCAACACCGCTGGCCAGCAGGCCGGCGGACAGCAGGAGGGAAGTGGCGATCTTGCTGGCGAATACTTTTTTCATGTGGAGCCTTCTTGGTGGGTTGAACAACTTGAACAATTAAGCAAATCCTAACATGTGTATGCATAGTTGCAACGCACGATTGCATTTTGTCACCATAGGTCACTATTTTTCGTGGTAGGCCCGTCGGCGGTCGGCGCGCGAAGACGCCTGCCCGCGGGGTGAGGGCGGGTAGCACCACAGCTAAAAAGTTAAGGGTTGGTCAGCCTGCCGGAATCACGTGCGCATGTCCGGCCGGGCTGGCCGGTGGCGAGGAGTCGTGCTCGCCGCACAGGTGCGGCATCGGGAAGGGCGGCGCCGCAACGGGCATGCGCAAGCCCTCCGGCGCGGTCGCCAGCTCGATCGCGGCGGCGGCCACGCCGGCCAGTTCCAGGCTGACGATGAATTCGCTGCCCCGGTCCGGGCCGTCGCTGCGCGCTTCGATGGTGCCGCCGTGCGCCTCGACGACGCGCTTGGCCAGGGTCAGGCCGATGCCCAGGCCACCGTCGGAGCGGGCCAGCGAGCGGGGCAGCTGGGAAAACAGTTCGAAGATCGATCCCAGCTGGTCGCGCGGAATGCCGGCGCCGCTGTCGCGCACGCGCACGACGGCCCGTCCGTCCTCGACCGTCGCGCCGATGTCGATGCTGCCGCCGTCGGGCGTGTACTTGGCCGCGTTGTGCAGCAGGTTGCCGAACACCTGGGCAAGGCGGGTCGGATCGGCGTTGACCGTCACACCGGCGTCGGGCAGGGTGATCGTGAACGCATGGCGGCGCTGGGCCAGGAAGGGGCGGGCCTGTTCCACCGCGATGTCGATGACATGGGCCAGCGACACGTCGCGCGGCTCGACCTGCACATGGCCCTGCGTGATGCGGGCCACGTCGAGCAGGTCGTCCACCAGGCGCGCCAGGTGCGTCACCTGGCGGTTGAGGATTTCCGAGCTGCGGGCGATCGGCGATGCGTCCGGCGCAGCCTTGCGGATGAATTCCGACGCTGTGCGGATGGGGGCAAGCGGATTGCGCAGCTCGTGGCCCAGCATGGCCAGGAACTCGTCGCGCGCGCGCAGGGCCGCGTTCAGGTCCGCCGTGCGTTCGCTGACGCGTCCCTCCAGCTCGGCATTCAGGCGCACCAGTTCTTCCTTGGCCGATTTCAGCGACGAGCTTTCCAGCAGCTGCCAGGCGCCCTGGCGCCGTGCCAGCGCGAATTCATGGTGGCTGCAGACATCGATGACGTCCGATGCCGTGCACGTTTCAGAGCAATAGGTGCACAGGGCCACCAGGCGCAGGCTGCGGAAGGCGCCGTTGACCTTGCGTTCGTAGTGCATGAAGTCGTTCCAGCCGGAGCGCTGCACCCAGATGGTGTCGCCGGACAGGCGCAGGCCCTCGAAGCCCCGTTCCCTGGCCTGGCGTTCGCGCTCGATCCAGCCGGCCAGCACGGCGTCGGCCTCGAAGGCGTCGCCCGGCACATACCAGTGGCTGATCGGTACGATTTCCAGTTGGCCGCCGGCGATGCGGCGCTCCAGGTCGGGCACGGCCGCGTGCAGCAGCGCCCTGGCCTTGTCGGCATCGAGCGAACCGGACGTGATCCACAGGCAGGCTTCATTGGCCAGCAGGCCGGCCGTGAAGTACGGCACCAGCGTTTCGACCAGGTCCGCCTCGTCGCGATAGAACTGGCAGAAGTGGGCACCCCAGGGAATATCGCCGACGGCGGGGATACCTGAATTGCGTTGCGCGAGTGCCATGGTGATTCCTGTGTGCGGCGGGCCGGGGCCCCTCAAGCGCCGATGATACTACGGATCAGTCTTTAATTGCTTGGACCGGCGCCGCCGCCGCCGGGGCAAACGGCACGATATTTTTTTGCTGTCGCAACTATTTAATCGGTAGCAATCACGGTTATAGTGCTGCCATGGAAAAGGAAAAAATGAAGGACTTCGCCGTGATCGTGGCCGAGGCGCAGCGCGGCGAGCTGGTCTTCCCGACCAGCGTCAACGCGGCCCTGTCATTGCAACTGTGCCTGGCCGACCCGGCCTGCCACGACGAAGACGTCATCAAGAAGCTGCTGGCCGAGCCCGTGCTGGCGGCACGCGCCGTGGCGCTGGCCAATTCGGCCGTGTTCCGCTCCAATGGCGCCGCCCTGGCCACCAGCGTACGCACGGCCGTGATGCGGCTGGGTTACCGCAACCTCTATTCGCTGGCGGCCGCCATGGTGGTGCGCCAGTTCGGCGCGCGCATCATCGACCCCGGCCTGCGCGCCCAGGCCGAGCAGCTGTGGCGCTATTCGGCCCACGTGGCGGCCCTGGCCTACGTGATCGCCCAGCGCATCACGCGGGTCGACGCCGACACGGCCCTGTTTGCCGGCATCATGCACGAGGTGGGTGGCTTCTACCTGCTGGGCAGGGCCGACACGATGCCGGGCCTGCTGGACGATCGGGACGACTGGCTGGGCGCGGCGCAGGAAATCATCGCGCGCGAAATCATGAAGAAGCTGCAGGTGCCCGAACCCGTGGCACTGGCCATCGTGTCGCTGCGTGGCGGCGCCATCGGCATTCCGCCGCAGGGTCTGCGCGACACCTTGCTGCTGGCACGCGAGCTCTCGCCGGTGCAATCGCCGCTGCCGTCGCGCGACGATCCCGGCCTGACCCGCAGCACGGCCTTGCTGCAGTACCTGAACGAGCCGGCCACCGCCGCGCTGCTGGAAGAGGCGGCGGCGCAGGCCAAGTCGATGAGCGCGGCGCTGCTGGTGTAGGGCGGAGCCTTTAAGCCAGCGTCCCTTCGAGGATCTTCACCAGCGACCCGATGCCTTCCGCATCCACTTCGTCGAAGCGGTTCGGCAGCGGGCTGTCCAGGTCGAACACGCCGACGATCTCGCCTTTCGAGAACACGGGCACCACCAGTTCCGAGCGAGAATTGACGTCGCAGGCGATGTGGCCGGGGAAGGCATGCACGTCCGCCACCACGATGGCCTCGCCTTTTTCCACCGTCGTGCCGCACACGCCCCGGCCCCGCTTGATGCGGATGCAGGCAGGCTTGCCCTGGAACGGGCCCAGCACCAGTTCATCCTGCGTCTTGAGGAAATAAAAACCGGCCCAGTTCAGGCCCGGCATCGTGTTGAAGACGAGCGAACTGAAATTGGCCGTGTTGGCGATCCAGTCCGTTTCGCCCTGCACCAGCCCCTGCAGCTGCGAGCGCAGGTCGGCGTACATGGTCTGTTTCGCTGCGGGCGTATCGGTGCCGTAGGCGGTATCGCTGAGGTGGAAAGTCATAGGGGTCCGGTGTGAAGGCGTGGTGTCGAAAAGCCGCGATGTTACCCTGAAATGCCGATCGGCGTCTGCCCCCCGGCCGCCATCATGGTTTGCAAAATAGAAACGTCTCTCGTCCAGGGGGAACGAAATGCGCGCGCGCCCGCCGGCCAATAATGCGCTGTCATTTTGGCAAATACTGTACCATTCGGACTCATCGCAATAACCGCTCGCCGCCGGCATGGCCGCGCGTCCAGTGGCTTGTTGCGTCCGGTTTTCCCTCATCGATGATCCATCGAAACGAAGAGACGTTGTGACAGCACCCATCAATATTCTGATCGTGGACGACGTTCCGCAGAACCTGATCGCCATCGACGCCCTGCTGGCGCGGCCCGGCATCACCCTGCTCAAGGCCGCCTCCGGCGCCGAGGCGCTGGAACTGCTGCTGGTGCACGAAGTGGCGCTGGCCCTGGTCGACGTGCAGATGCCGAACATGGACGGCTTCGAGCTGGCCGAACTGATACGTGGCAGCGAACGCACCCGCGCCATTCCGCTGATTTTCCTGACCGCCGCCTCGCGCGAGCCGAGCTACAGCTTCCGCGGCTACGAAGCCGGCGCCGTCGACTTCCTGTACAAGCCGATCGACGCCAAGGCCCTGGTCAGCAAGGTCAATGTCTTCGTCGAGCTGTACCAGCAGAAGAAGCAGATGTCGCAGCAGCTGGAGCAGTTGCGGCGCGCGCTGCACCTGAACGAGATGTTCATGGCCGTGCTGGGGCACGACCTGCGTACGCCGCTGTCGGTGGTGATGAACGGCGCCATGCTGCTGCCGATGATGACGGACCACCCGAAGGTGGCCGTGACAGCGCAGCGCATCCAGGGCAGCGCGCGGCGCATGGCGCAGATGGTCGACCAGATGCTCGACCTGGCCCGCATCCGCTCCGGCGAGATGGTGCTGCGCCCGGCCGCGCACGATGTCGACCAGCTGTGCCGTGCCATCGCCGAGGAATTCGTCGCGCCCGAGCGGCCGGCGCGCATCGCCATCGAGCGCAGCGGCGACTGCGCCGCGCCGGTCGATGCCGGCATCCTGTCGCAGGCCCTGTCGAACCTGCTGGGCAACGCGCTGCAGCACGGCGAGGCGGACCAGCCGGTGCTGCTGCGGCTGGACGGTACCGACCCGGGCCGTGTGCGCATCACCATCGTCAATCGCGGCGCCATCGCCCCCGGGCACCTGGACGGTCTCTTCGAGCCGTTCCAGCGCCGCGGCGAGAGCCGCAAGTCCGGCCAGGGCCTGGGTCTGGGGCTGTACACGGCCAGCACCTTCGTGCGCGCCCATGGCGGCGAGCTGACGGTGCGCGCCGACGGCGACAGCACGGTGGCCACGGTGACGCTGCCGCGCCAGGGCAGCGCCGGGCTGACCGACGGTTCGCCAGCGCTGGCCGGGCAGGCCGCATGAACTGCCCCGGCGACGCCGCCATGAGCGGCCTGGATACGTACCGGCCGCGCGGCGGCGGTGCCGTCGGCGAACTGGTACGCGCGTTCGACTGGCGCGCCACCGCGCTGGGCGCCCCGGACGGCTGGACGCCCGCCTTGCGCACCACGGTCGACATCGTGCTGAACTCCCCCGTGGCGATGGTGCTGATGTGGGGCCTTGACCACGTGATGATCTATAACGACGGTTATGCCGAGATCGCGGGGGCCCGCCACCCGGGCGCGCTGGGCGGCACCGTGCCGGCCACGTGGCCCGAGATCTGGGACTGGAACCGCGCCATCCTGGAAGCGGGCTTCCGCGGCGAAACGCGCCAGCACCTGGGCGCCGGCTTCACGGTGCTGCGCAACGGCAGCCCGGAGGATGTGTGGTTCGACCTGTTCTACACCCCCGTGCACGACAGCTGCGGCGAAGTGGGCGGCGTGCTGTGCACGGTGGTGGAGGTGACGCGGCGCATCCAGCGCGAGCGCCGGCTGGAGCGCGACCGCCTGGAACTGGACCAGCAGAACCGCCGCCTGCGTGCCGAGACGACCTTGCTCCGCGAGCTGTTCGAGCAGGCACCCAGCTTCATGGCCGTGCTGCGCGGGCCGGAGCACGTGTTCGAGCTGGCCAATCCTCCCTACCAGCAGCTGGTGGGCGGGCGCGACGTGCTGGGCAGGCGCGTCGCCGATGCGCTGCCGGAAGTGCGCGGCCAGGGCTTCATCGAGCTGCTCGACAAGGTCTACGCCAGCGGCCAGCCGTACGTGGGCCGCCAGCAGAAGGTGGAACTGCTGACGGCCCCGGGCCAGCTGGAGGCGCGCTACCTGGACTTCGTCTACCAGCCCCTGCGCGCGCCGGACGGCAGCGTGACTGGCGTGTTCGTCGACGGCATCGACGTCACCGACCGCATCATCACCGAGGAGCGCCTGCGCATGGCGCAGCAGGCCGGCGGCATCGGCAGCTTCGAATGGTTCCCCGCCACGGGCAAGCTGGTGGTGTCGAACCAGTACCGCCGCGTGTGGGGCCTGCCGGACGACGTCGAGGTGACGCAGGACATGCTGGTGGCCCTGGTCGACGAACGCGACCGCGAGAAGGTGGGGCCGCACCGGCTGCGCGACGACGTCAATCCACTGGCCTATACGGAGTACCGCATCCGCCGGCCCGACACGGGCGAGGTGCGCTGGGTGGCGCGCCAGGGCGAGGTGCTGGAAGGGCCGACCGAGGCGCAGCGCCGTTATGTCGGCGTGGCCTTCGACATCACTGGGCGCAAGCAGATCGAGCAGGAACTGCGCACCAGCCAGGACCGGCTGGCAGCCATCTTCGGCCAGGCCTCGGTGGGCCTGTCGGAACTGAGTTTGGAAGGTCGCTTCCAGCGCGTGAACGGCGCCCTGTGCCAGATGCTGGCGCGCGACGAAAGCGCCATCCTGGGCCTGCACATGGACGAACTGATCCACCCGGACGACATGGCCGGCAACCGCGCGCTGGTGGCACGGCTGCTCGACACGGGCGAACCCTTCACGATCGAGAAGCGTTACATGCGGCCGGACGGCACGTGGGTGTGGATCTCCAGCAGCATGAGCCGGCTCGACGACGGCGGCGGCCAGCCCGTCGCCCTGATCGCCGTCAAGGCCGACATCACGGAACGGCGCCGCATCGAGGCCGCGCTGCGCGACCTGAACGACACGCTGGAGCAGCGCGTGGCGCGCGAGATCGCCGAACGGGACAAGGCCGAGGAAGCGCTGCGCCAGGCCCAGAAGATGGAAGCGGTGGGCCAGCTGACGGGCGGCGTGGCGCATGACTTCAACAATGTCCTGCAGATCATCTCGGGCAACCTGCACCTGCTGGGCCAGCACCTGCAGGCCGATGCGGTGGCGCGGCGCCGGCTCGACATGGCCGTCGGCGCCGTCGAGCGGGGCGCCAAGCTGTCGTCGCAGCTGCTGGCCTTCGCGCGGCGCCAGCCGCTGCAGCCGGTGGTGGCGGACCTGGGGCGCCTGGTGTCGAACATGGACGAACTGCTGCGCCGCGCGCTGGGCGAGGCGGTGGAGCTGGTGACCGTCGTCGGCAGCGGCCTGTGGAACACGCTGGTCGACCCGGGACAGATCGAGAACGTCATCCTGAACCTGGCCATCAACGCGCGCGACGCCATGCAGGGCGCGGGCCGGCTGACGATCGAATTGGGCAACGCGGTACTGGACGAGTACTACGTCAACAACCTGGTCGACGTGCCTTCGGGCCAGTACGTGATGCTGTCCGTGACGGACACGGGCTGCGGCATGCCGCCCGACGTGCTGCAGCGCGCGTTCGAGCCTTTCTTCACCACCAAGCCGGAAGGCGAAGGCACGGGCCTGGGCCTGTCGATGGCGTATGGCTTCGTCAAGCAGAGCCGCGGCCATATCAAGATCTACAGCGAACCGGGGCAGGGCACCAGCGTCAAGATCTACCTGCCCCGCACGATGACGGCCGCCGTGGACGACATGACGCCGCGCGACGGCCCCGTCACGGGTGGCAGCGAAACCATCCTGGTTGTGGAGGACGACGATGGCGTGCGCACTGTCGTCATCGACATGCTGGCCGCGCTGGGCTACCGCGTGCTGCACGCGGAGAACGGCGAACAGGCGCTGCGCATCGTCGAATCGGGCGAGGCCATCGACCTGCTGTTTACGGACGTCGTCATGCCGGGCGCGCTGCGCAGCCCGGAGCTGGCGCGCATGGCTCAGGAGCTGCAGCCGGGCATGGCGGTGCTGTTTACGTCCGGCTATCCGCAAAATTCCATCGTCCACGGCGGCCGCCTCGACGCGGGCCTGGAGCTCCTCAGCAAACCTTACCGGCGCGAGGAACTGGCGCGCAAGCTGCGCCATGTGCTGAACAACCGCAGCCAGGCCGCGCTGGCCCGGGCCCGTCGCGACGGTGCCCATGCCATCGACGCGGGCAATCTGCTGGAACCGCAGCCGGCCATCGGGCGCGACGCTTCCTTGCGCGTGCTGGTAGTGGAGGACAACCTCGATTCGCAGCAGATGGTGTGCGAGCTGGTGGGCATGCTGGGGCACACGGTGTCGGGCGTGTCCGATGGCGAGGCGGCGTGGGAGCTGATGCAGACGCAGGAGTTCGACATCCTGTTCACCGACGTCAGCCTGCCCGGCATCTCCGGCATCGAACTGGCGCGCAAGGTGCTGGCGGCGCGCGACGTCCAGGTGATCTTCTCCACCGGTTACGGCAAGGAGGCGCTGGACCATCTCGAATTCAAGGCGGCCTGCCTGCGCAAGCCCTATGACCTGCTGGAACTGCAGGCCGCGCTGGACCAGGCCCGCCAGGCACGCTGATCCCTTTTTCCACGACGACGATGAGGCAATCATGAGCACCGAACTGACCCTGCTGGGCTGGACCCTGGTCCTGGCGATCGTGCAGATCCTGCTGCATTCGAGCCTGCGCACGCAGGAAACGGGCATCGCCTACAACGCCAGCGCGCGCGACGAAGTGCCGCCGCCCCCCGGCAAGGTGACGGCGCGGCTGGAACGGGCGAAGCAGAACCTGTTCGAGACCCTGCCGCTGTTCGCGGCGGCCGTGCTGACGGCCCACGCGGGCGGCGCCGAAGGCAACCTGACCTTGTGGGGTTGCTGGATGTACCTGATTGCGCGCGTTGTCTACGTGCCCCTGTATGCGCTGGGCATCCCGATGGTGCGCTCACTGGTGTGGCTGGTGTCGCTGGCCGGCCTCCTGATGGTCGTGTATGCCGTGTTGAGCCACGCCTAGGGGCAGGGCCGCGGTCCAAGGCCGGGGTCCAAGGCAGGCGTCCGGGGCCGGGTCCAAGGACGAGGTCAATACCGAAGTGTCCTCTCGCCACTCTCCTACGATTTTTGTAGGTTGCGTCCTATGGTATCTGAGCGTTGTGGCGCCTACAGTGGTTGCTACAACAGGGAAGCACCCCGCAAGGGCCAGACAAGGGACAACCATGGTAACGAGAAACATGACGGTGGCCGAGAAGCGCGCGGCCCAACGCGCAGGCACGGCGCGCACTCGCCTGATCGGCAACCTGCTGCGCAATGTGTTCGGCGTCGACCAGTTGCGCGATGGCCAGCGCAGCGTCATCGATAGTGTGCTGGAAGGCCACGACACGCTGGCCATCATGCCGACGGGCAGCGGCAAATCCCTGTGCTACCAGATTCCCGCATCGATTCTGCAAGGCACGACCATCGTCGTGTCGCCGCTGATCTCGCTGATGAAGGACCAGCTGGAAAAGCTGGAGGAAATCGGTATCGGCGCGGCCCAGTTGAACAGCAGCCTGTCGCGCGGCGAGGAACTGGCCGCGCTGGACAGCATCCGCGACAATCTCAGCAAGATCGTCTTCTGTACCCCGGAGCGCCTGGCCACGCCGGAATTCCTCGACGTGCTGAAGGATACGGAAATCGCCCTGCTGGTGATCGACGAAGCCCATTGCATCTCGCAATGGGGCCACGACTTCCGCCCCGCCTACCTGGAAATCGGCGCCGCCCGCCGCGCGCTGGACAACCCGCCCGTGCTGGCGCTGACGGCCACTGCCACGCCGGACGTCATCGACGATATCGGCCGCCAGCTCAATGCGCGCATGAAGGTCGTCAACACGGGCATCTACCGGCCCAACCTGAATTACCGCGTGATCCAGATCACCAACCCCGCCGAGAAGACCGCCCAGGCCCTGCGCCTCGTGCGCGAGACGCCCGGCGTGGGAATCATCTATGCGGCCACCGTCAAGGCGGCGGAGGAAATGCACGAGGCCTTGAAGCAGGCCGGCGAAAGCGTGTCCCTGTATCACGGCCGCCTGCCGGCGCGCGAGCGCAAGCAGAACCAGGACCTGTTCATGAACGGCGAGTGCCGCGTGATGGTGGCCACCAACGCCTTCGGCATGGGCATCGACAAGAGCGACACGCGCTTCGTCATCCATCTCCAGGTGCCGGGCAACCTGGAAGCGTACTACCAGGAGTCGGGCCGGGCCGGGCGCGACGGCGAACCAGCCGACTGCACCCTGCTGTACTTCCAGGACGACAAGCGCCTGCAGCAGTTCTTCCTCGTCAAGCATTACCCCAGCGCGGACGAACTGTGCACCGTCTACGATGCCATCGTGCCCCTGGTGCCGTGCCAGGCTGGCGTGCTGGCCGATACCCTGCCTGAACTGAACGACAGCAAGCTGAAGGTATGCCTGAAGCTGCTAAAGGACGGCAAGCTGCTGCGCCAGAACCGCAAGCTCGATTACCTGCTCACCAGCCGCGATCCCGAAGCGGCCATCTTCGAGCGGCTGGCCGCCATCTACCAGGAAAAGCAGGAGCGCGACCGCGCCTCGCTGGAGCAGATGGTGGGCTACGCGCAAAGCGGCTACTGCCGCTGGAAGCTGATGCTCGATTATTTCGGCGACTCGTCGGCAGGCCTGGAGCACTGCGGCTGCTGCGACAACTGCGTGTCGCCGCCATCCGTGCAGGCCGAGGAGGGCGAGCAGATCCTGTTCGAACCGCCACCGGAACCGTCCGTGCCGGCCGCACCGATGATTGCCATCGGCAGCCAGGTGCGCGTGCCCAAGTTCGACATCGGCACCGTGCTCTCCGTCGCCGGCGACCAGGTCACCATCGAGTTCCCCGAGAACACGACAAAGACCTTCATGGCCGAGTTCGTTCAACTGGCCTGACCCACCGCCGGGCACCGCACCCGGCGCACCACACCAAACGGTGACGGCCCCGTCACCGCCCAGCCCCGCGCTGCCATTCGGTGTCAAATACCTGTGTCTGAGAAGTTGCCTGAAACCGCTGTCTGACACCGGTTTTCAGGCAACTATTTGCGTGGTTTCGGCTTCTGTTGTCCGCCATCGAATCGGCGGTGCGCGCCCGTGCCGGGGTGTCGTACAGTCCGACGGCGCTTGACCCGCGCACCGTACGGTAGCGGACATATCGGGCGGGGGCCTTTGGCTACAATGGCTCAAAGCACTTGGGGAGCCGTGATGTCCGATATGGTCGTTGTTCGCAAGGAGGGCCTGTACTGCGTGCCGGGCCAGTTTTATATCGATCCGTGGCGGCCGGTGGAGCGTGCCGTCATCACGCACGGCCATGGCGACCATGCCCGCGTCGGCCACGGCCACTACCTGGCGGCCGAGCCGGGCGTGGGCATCCTGAAGTCGCGCCTGGGCGATATCACCGTGCAGGGCCTGGCCTACGGCGAAGTGGTGGAGCATAACGGCGTGCGCATCTCGCTGCACCCGGCCGGCCACGTGCTGGGGTCGAGCCAGGTGCGGATGGAATGCGGCGGCGAAGTGTGGGTCGCGTCGGGCGACTACAAGGTCGAGGGCGACGCCACGTGCGCGCCGTTCGAGCCCGTGCGCTGTCATGCCTTCATCACGGAATCGACCTTCGGCCTGCCGATCTACCGGTGGGAGCCGCAGCAGCAGACCTTCGACGACATCAACGCCTGGTGGCGCAAGAACGTGGCCGAGGGCCGTGCCAGCCTGATGCTGTGCTACTCCTTCGGCAAGGCCCAGCGCATCCTGTCCGGGCTGGACGCCAGCATCGGCCCCATCATCTGCCACGGCTCCGTCGAGCCGCTCAATCGCGTCTACCGGGCTGCCGGCGTGCCCCTGCCCGAAACGCGGATGGTGACGGACGTCGACAAGGCCGACATCAAGCGCAGCATCATCATCGCGCCGCCGTCGGCCGGCGGCTCCACGTGGGTCAAGCGCTTCGGCGACTTCAGCGACGCCTTCGCCAGCGGCTGGATGCTGCTGCGCGGCGCACGCCGTCGCCGTGGCGTGGACCGGGGCTTCGTGCTGTCCGACCATGCCGACTGGCCCGGCCTGATGGCCGCCATCAAGGCCACCGAGGCCGAGCGGGTCATCGTCACGCACGGCTCGATTCCCACGATGGTGCGCTGGCTGTGCCAGAACGGCCTGGATGCGAAAGGCTTCGACACGGAATACGGCGACGACGAAGCGGAGAACGCGGCCGAGGCAGGGGCGGCGGCCGAAGGCGTCGTCGCGCAGGAAGTCGTCGAGGCGGCTGCGGAAGAACCCGATCCCGTCGCCAAGCGCTGGGCCGTGAAGGAAAAGGCCGACGCCGCGCGCGCCGCCGGCACGGCCGAAGCGCGCCGCCGGGTCGACCGGGCCGGCGAGGAGGAATCCGATGCGTGAATTCGCGCGCCTGTACGCCGATCTCGACGAGACCACGGCCACCAACCGCAAGCTCGAGGCGCTGAAGGCATACTTCGCCAGCGCCTCGCCGGAAAATGCCGCGTGGGCCGTCTACTTCCTGGCCGGCGGCAAGCCACGCCAGGCCGTGCCGGTCAAGCTGCTGCGCCAGTACGCCACCGAATACGCGGGGCTGGACGAATGGCTGTTCGACGAGTGCTACCACGCCGTCGGCGACCTGGCCGAGACGATTGCCCACATCCTGCCGGCGCCGAAGACGCAAAGCGACATCGGCCTGGCCACGTGGATCGAGCAGCGCATCGCACCCCTGCGCGGGGCCGCGCCCGAGACCATCCGCCAGGCCCTGTTCAGCTACTGGGACGAACTGGAAACGCGCGAGCGCTTCCTGCTCGTCAAACTGATCGGCGGCGGTTTTCGCGTCGGCGTCTCCAAGCTCCTCGTCACACGCGCGTTGTCCGTCATCGCGGCGGTGGATTCGAAGCTGATCGCCCAGCGGCTGATGGGCTGGACGGACGGCAGCGTCAGCCCCACCGCGCAAGGCTTCCTGCAACTGATCGCCGAGCAGTCGGACCAGGAACACGCGATGCGGGGCGGCCAGCCTTACCCCTTCTTCCTGGCCCACCAGTTGCAGGCCGCGCCAGAAACCCTGGGCGCGCTGGAAGACTGGCAGGTGGAGTGGAAGTACGACGGCATGCGCGCACAGCTGGTGGCGCGGGGCGGCGCCAACTGGCTGTGGTCGCGCGGCGAGGACCTGATCACGGAACGCTTCCCCGAGGTGGCCGCGATCCGCCTGCCGGACGGCACCGTCGTCGACGGCGAGCTCCTGATCTGGCAACCGGGCAGCGAGATGCCGGCGCCGTTCGCCGACCTGCAGAAGCGTATCGGCCGCAAGACCTTGTCGGCCAAGCTGCTGGGCGAGCTGCCGGCCGCGCTGGTGGCGTATGACCTGCTGGAACTCGATGGCGTCGACTTGCGCAAGCTGCCCCAGTGCGAGCGCCGCACCCTGCTCGAGCAGCTGGTCGAGCGCGTGGCGCTGCCCGCATTGCGCATCTCGCCGCTGGTCAAGGCGGCCAGCTGGGAAGAGCTGGCGACGATCCGCGCCGAGTCGCGCGCCCGTGGTGTGGAAGGCATGATGATCAAGGCCAGTGCGGCCCAGTATGGCGTGGGCCGCACCAAGGACGTCGGCACATGGTGGAAGTGGAAGATCGATCCGTACAGCGTCGATGCGGTGCTGATCTACGCCCAGGCCGGCAGCGGCCGGCGCGCTTCGCTGTACACGGACTACACCTTCGCCGTGTGGGACAGCGACGGCGACGGCAAGCGCCAGCTGGTGCCGTTCGCGAAAGCGTATTCGGGCCTGACGGATGCCGAGATCGCCCAGGTCGACAATGCCGTGCGCCGCACCACCATCGAGAAGTTCGGCCCCGTGCGCAGCGTCAAGCCCACGATGGTGTTCGAGATCGGCTTCGAGGGCATCGCCGCTTCGCCCCGCCACAAGTCCGGCATCGCCGTGCGCTTCCCCCGCATCCTGCGCCGGCGCGAGGACAAGAGCGTCGAGGATGCCGACACGCTGGACGCACTGAAAGGGCTGCTGGCGCAGGCCAGCCTGGTCGCATGAACCGGCGCGAGGCGGCGGGCGAGGTGGCGGGCTGGTTCGCCAAACGGGGCTGGAAGGTGTTCCCGTTCCAGCGCGCCGTGTGGCAGGCGGCCGCCGCCGGCGAATCGGGCCTGCTGCATGCCACCACCGGTTCCGGCAAGACCTTCGCCGTGTGGTTCGCCGCGTTGCAGCGGGCCATGTGCGCCAGGCCTGCGCGCAAGCGCGGCCTGCGCGTGCTGTGGATCACGCCGATGCGGGCGCTGGCGGCCGATACGCTGCGCGCGCTGCAGGAATCCAGCGCGGAGCTGATGCCCGGCTGGGTCATCGACGCGCGCACGGGCGACACGTCGTCCGCGGCCCGCGCGCGCCAGGCCAGGCATTTGCCGGACGCCCTGATCACGACGCCGGAAAGCCTGACCCTGATGCTGTCGAAGGCGGACGCCGTCACGCAGTTCGCCATGCTCGACATGGTCATCATCGACGAGTGGCATGAGCTGATGGGGAACAAGCGGGGCGTGCAGACGCAGCTTGCGCTGGCGCGGCTGCGACGCTTCAGCTTTGACGCGGGCAACGGCGCGCTGGTGGTGTGGGGCCTGTCGGCCACCCTGGGCAACCTGGCCCGCGCCAAGGAAGTGCTGCTGGGCCCAGGCCTGGAAGGCGTGACGGTGGAAGGCAGCATCCGCAAGGACCTGTCGGTCGATACCCTGATTCCCGCCAACCCGTCGCGCTTCCCGTGGGCCGGCCACCTGGGCATCCAGATGCTGCCGGCAGTGGTCGACGAGATCGAAGGCAATGCCACCACCCTGGTGTTCTGCAATACCCGTTCGCAGGCCGAGCTGTGGTACCAGAACATGCTGGAGGCGCGGCCCGACTGGGCCGGCATCATCGCCCTGCACCACGGCTCGCTCGACAAGGCCGTGCGCGACTGGGTCGAGCTGGGCCTGAAGAAGGGCGAACTGAAAGCCGTCGTGTGCACGTCCAGCCTGGACCTGGGGGTCGACTTCCTCCCCGTCGAACGGGTGCTGCAGATCGGCAGCGCCAAGGGCGTGGCGCGGCTGCTGCAACGGGCCGGCCGCTCCGGCCATGCGCCCGGTCGGGCCTCGCGCGTGACCCTGGTGCCCACGCACAGCCTGGAACTGCTGGAGGCGGCCGGCGCCATCCAGGCCGTCAAGGACCGCGATATCGAGGCCCGCACCGTGCCGGAAAAGCCGCTGGACGTGCTGGTGCAGCACCTGGTGACGGTGGCGCTGGGCGGGGGCTTCCGCTCGGAAGACCTGTTCGACGAAGTGCGGCTGGCCTGGTCCTACCGCAACCTGACGGAACAGGAGTGGCAGTGGGCGCTGGACTTCGTCGCCCGCGGCGGCCAGAGCCTGACGGTCTACCCGGAATACCGCCGCGTGCTGCCGGACGAGGAGGGCGTCTACCGCGTGCCGGACGTGGCGCTGGGCCGGCGCCACCGCATGGGCATCGGCACCATCGTGTCCGAGGCGATGATCCAGGTGAAGTACCAGAGCGGCGGCCGCATCGGCACGGTGGAGGAGGGCTTCATCTCGCGGCTGAACAAGGGCGACAACTTCCTGTTCGGCGGGCGCATCCTGGAATTCATTCGCGTGCATGAAATGACGGCCTACGTGAAGCGGGCCACGGGCGCCAAGGGCGCCGTGCCGCGCTGGCAGGGCGGCAAGATGCCGCTGTCGTCCGAGCTGGCGCATGCGGCGCTGGAGCAGATGCGGCTGGTCACCGAAGGCGTCTACAGCGGCCCGGAGATGGTGGCCATCGCGCCGCTGCTGGAGATCCAGGCGCGCTGGTCGGCACTGCCCACGCCGCAGCGCACCGTCATCGAGAGCCTGCACAGCCGCGAGGGTCACCACCTGTTCGTCTACCCGTTCGCGGGCCGGGCCGTGCATATCGGCCTGGCCTCGCTGTTCGCGTTTCGCATCGGGCGCATGCAGCCCATCACGTTCTCGATCGCCGTCAACGACTACGGCTTCGAGCTGCTGGCGCCCGACAACGTCGACTGGCCGGCCATCTTCGCCGCCCCGCACGGGCGCGACGTGGCGCTGTTTTCCACCGAACGCCTGCTGGAGGACGTGCTGGCCAGCCTGAACGCCACCGAGATGTCGCAGCGGCGCTTCCGCGAAATCGCCCGCATTGCCGGCCTGATCTTCCAGGGCTACCCGGGCCAGCCGAAAAGCAACCGGCAGCTGCAGGCGTCGTCGTCGCTGTTCTTCGAGGTGTTTCGCAAGCACGACGCCGGCAACCTGCTGCTGACGCAGGCCCAGCGCGAAGTGCTGGAGCAGGAGCTGGAACTGAACCGGCTGCGCGCCACCTTGGAAGAGCTTCAGGGGCGCGCCGTCAGCTACCACGAAACGAAGCGCGCCACGCCATTCGGCTTCGCGCTGATGGTCGAGCGCTTCCGCGAGAAGCTGACGACGGAAAAGCTGTCGGACCGGGTGGCGCGCGTGCTGCGCGAGCTGGAGAAGGCGGCCGGGCCATGAGCGCCGTGCCCGTGCTGCTGGCTGGCGAGGAAGTGCTGCTGCTGGCGCAGAAGGCCTTGTACTGGCCGCGCGAACGCATGCTCGTCATCGCCGATATCCATTTCGGCAAGGCGGCGTCGTTCCGCGCGCTGGGCGTGCCCGTCCCGCGCGGCACGACGACGGAAAACCTGGCCGGGCTCGATGCGCTGCTGGCAGTCCACGACGTCCGCCACATCCTGTTCCTGGGCGATTTCCTGCATGCCCGGGCCGCCCATGCCTCGTCGACCCTGGCGGCCATGCTGGCCTGGCGTACGCGCCATCCGACCCTGGCGTTGACCCTCGTACGGGGCAACCACGACAAGCATGCCGGCGACCCGTCCGCACAGCTGGGGCTGGCGATGGTGGACGAACCTCACACGCTGGGACCGTTTGCCTTCTGCCACCACCCGGACCTGGCAGTGGACGGCTACGTGCTGGCCGGCCACGTGCATCCCGTCTACCGGTTGCGCTCGGGACGCGAATCGATGCGCCTGCCATGCTTCCAGGTGGGGCCGCGCCGGGCCATCCTGCCGTCCTTCGGTTCCTTCACGGGCGGTCACGAGATCGTGCCGGCGGCGGGGGACATGCTGTACCTGGCCGTCGAGGAATCCATTTTCCCTTTGGCAAGCCAGTAGGCCGTGTCCTACACCGACACCTGAAAGTGTCCTATATTTCCTGTTCAGTGCTTGCACTACCATGAATGCTCCTGTTGCCCGTTCGTCATAACAATGATCGTCGCTGGTCGGTGAAGCGGACAGGCACAGGAAATCCCCCCTCACTCCACGTCAAAAATCCCCCAATGCAGCACTTCAGGAGAATTGATCATGGCATCATCGAATCAGGGTAACAATCGAGGTAGCCGACAAGGCGAGGCCCAGGGCAGCACCCCAGGCAACAAGCAAAGCGCGACCCGTAACCGCGGCTTCGCGTCGATGGATCCGCAGCGTCAGCGCGAGATCGCTTCCGAAGGGGGACGTGCAGCGCATGCCAAGGGCACCGCGCACGAATTCACGTCCGAAGAAGCACGCCGTGCCGGGGCCATGAGCCACAAGAACGGCAATCGCCAGAGCGCTACCCGCAGCGCTGGCACCAGCGGCGCCAGCAGCGAGCAGGGCGCGCAGCCCAACCAGACCAACGCCCGCGGCGACAATCGCCAGGGCTGACCAGGGAATGACGTCAAGGAGATAAGCATGACTCCATCTGACACCTCCCGCAAGAACAAGAACAGCGAAGAGAACTTCGTGCTCGTGGACACCGAGCACCCCGGCATCGGTAATGTCGACTTCCCGGAAACGGAAGTCAGAAGAGTCGACAAGCCGATTCCGGGCAACCGCCAGAGCGTGGACTCCGGTTCGCGCCAGGGTGGCGAGCCGCCGGGCGCCGAGGGGGGCGCACCGGGGTCCGAGTCCAGTTCCGGAGTTTGAGATTGGGCCCGGCTTGCCGGGCCCTTTTGCTTTGTGTGAAAAAATCCGCCGCGGCGGATTTTTTTATTGGTGCAGCTCGCCTATTTAGTGGCCCAGCTGCTTGTGCTCGCCGATATCCGTCGGCTTCTTGCCCGTGATGACGGATTTGGCCAGCGCGAACAGGGTCACCATCTTGCTGTTGCCCGTGTCCCAGTACTCGGCCGAACGGATCTGCACCTTGATCAGGGCCAGGTGCGGGTCGTCCAGTCCTTCGGGGAACCAGGCCTTGACGGACGGCTTCCACAGCTCTTCCATCTTGGCGCGGTCATGCAGCAGTTCGGCGCGGCCCGCCACGGAAACGTACAGGTGGTCGTCGACGTCGGCGAAGCTGACATTGACGGACGGGTTGTTCAGCAGGTGGCCCGTGAATTCCTCCTGGTCGGACACGAAGAACCACATCGCGCCGTCGGCATCGAGCTGCTGGCTCGTCATCGGCCGGCTCGTCAGCTGGCCGTCTTCATCGCTGGTGGTGAACATGCCGAACTTGACGTCCTTGATGCGTTTACTCAGCTCGTCCAGTTCGTCCTTGGTGAAAATCGTCATGATGGCTCCCTTAGTTTGTCCAGAACAAAGCACGACAATACGCCGACAGTGCCGCTCCTTCTGTACGCTGGCGTACATGTGTCTCGTAGCGATGCCGGTTTGATAACAAATCACAACAAGATTTGTATCGCAACATTTCTGGCGATTGACTCCGCAAATGATAATCATTATCATTTGTAGAGAATCTATAGAATGAACCTATTGCCGGGCCAGGAAAGTATCCAATTGAGCGAGAACGTCACCCCCCAACAGGCCAGCGCCGGCCCGGCCCGCGCCAGCCGCGCCGGATGGCTGCGTCAGCTGCACCAATGGCACTGGATCAGCTCGGCCTTGTGCCTGCTCGGCATGTTCCTGTTCAGTATTACGGGGATCACCCTGAACCATGCCTCCGATATCGAGGCCAAGCCCGTCGTCGTGCGCAAGGCGGCGACGGCGCCGCCCGCGCTGGTGGCGCAGCTGTCCGCCTTCGCCAGTGAGCACGACGGCGATACGGCGCCGTTGCCGGCGGCGGCCGAGGACTGGCTGCGCGCCACGTGGTCGGTCAAGGCGGGCGGGCGCGAGGCCGAATGGTCCGTCGACGAAGTCTACCTGCCGCTGCCCAAGGCAGGCGGCGACGCCTGGGTGCGCATCGGCCTGGAAGACGGTGCGGCCGAATTCGAAAATACGGACCGGGGCTGGATCTCCTGGCTGAACGACGTCCACAAGGGCCGCAACACGGGCACGGCGTGGATCTGGTTCATCGACATCTTCGCCGGCCTGTGCCTCGTGTTCTGCATCACGGGCCTGCTGATCCTGAAATTCCATGCCACCAACCGACCCTTCACGTGGCCGATGGTCGGGCTGGGCATCCTCGTTCCCGTTGTGATCGCATTGCTGTTCATCCATTAAACCTTTCCACCACAGGCACATCATGAAATTACGCTATTCCATCGCGCTCAGCCTGCCGCTGATCAGTGCATCGGCGATGGCGGCCGACCTGGCCCTGAAATTCGAACTTCCGCAACTGAACGTGGCCGAGTACCACAAGCCCTACCTCGCCGCGTGGATGGAAAACGCGGACCAGAAGGTGGTCGCCAACCTGGCCGTGCTGTACGACGTGAAGAAAAAGGACAATGTCGGCACCAAGTGGGTCAAGGACATGCGCCAGTGGTGGCGCAAGACGGGGCGCGACCTGACCTTGCCGCTGGACGGCGTCAGCGGCGCCACCCGCGCGCCGGGCGAGCACACCTTGACCTTCCCCGTGGCGAAAGAGGCGCTGAACCAGCTGCCGGCCGGCCAGTATCAGCTGGTGGTGGAAGCGGCACGCGAAGCGGGTGGACGTGAGCTGGTGAAGATTCCCGTCACCTGGCCGCCGAAAAAGGCGCAGGAGTTCTCCGCAAAGGGCAAGGAAGAACTGGGCAACGTGATCGTGCAAGTCAAACCTTAAGGATGGCCATGAAATTGCAGAAAACCCTGATCGCCCTGGCCCTGGCCGGCGCGGCATTCTCCGCCCACGCACACAAGCCGTGGCTGCTGCCGTCGTCGACCCTGGTCGAAGCGAAGGAAGCATGGGTCACGGTGGACGCCGCCGTGTCCGAAGGCCTGTTCGACATCGACCACGTGCCCGTCAAGCTCGACGGCATCACGGTGACGGGCCCGGATGGCGCCACCGTGCCGCTGGAGAACGCCAGCACGGGCAAGCTGCGCAGCACCTTCGACGTCAAGATGACGAAGAACGGCACCTACCGCATCGCCCTCGTGTCGCAGAACGTGTTCGCCAGCTGGAAGGCCAACGGCGAGACGAAGCGCTGGCGGGGCCTGGAGTCCGACATGGCCAAGCAGGTGCCTGCCGACGCCCAGGAACTGAAGG
Source organism: Pseudoduganella buxea (assembly GCF_009720835.1). Lineage (GTDB taxonomy): Bacteria > Pseudomonadota > Gammaproteobacteria > Burkholderiales > Burkholderiaceae_D > Rugamonas > Rugamonas buxea. The sequence continues at coordinate 29,009 of NZ_WNKZ01000017.1, read as the reverse complement.
TGTCGCGCACCAAAGGCCGGCTGGAGACCTTCGTTTCGGCCAATACGCCGGACAACGCCATCTTCAAGCCTTCCGGCAGCGGCCTGGAACTGGTGCCGGTGACGCACCCGAACGACATGCGAGCGGGCGAGAAGGCCACGTGGCGCTTCCTGCTGGACGGCAAACCGGCCGCAAACCAGGCCTTCAGCCTGATTCCGGGCGGCGTGCGTTATCGCGGCACCCTGGGCGAGATCCGTCAGAACACGGATGCCAAGGGCGAGATCACGTTTACCATTCCCGCCGCCGGCATGTACCTGGTCAGCGCCAGCTGGCCTGCCGCCGCACCGGCCCAGCCGGGCCAGCCGCCGCAGATGCCGCCGCTGCGCATGACGTACGCGGCCACCGTCGAAGTGCTGCCGCAGTAAGCATGCGCAAGGTCCTGCTGCCGCACGCCATCTCTCCCGCCACGCCGGCCCCCGGCGCGGGCATCGCCACCTGCCACGGCACCAGCATGGGCACCAGCTGGTCCGTGCGGCTGGTCGAGGACGGCGCGCCGGCAGGACACTGGCAGGCGGCGCTGCAGGACCAGCTCGACGGCGTGGTGGCGCAGATGAGCCACTGGGAGGCGGACTCCGACCTGGGCCGCTTCAACCGCGCGGCGGCCGGCACCTGGCAGGTGCTGCCGCAAGCCTTCTTCGACGTACTGGCCTTCGCGCTGGACGTGTGCGACGCCTCCGGCGGCGCCTGCGATCCGTGCGCCGGGGCGCTCGTCAACCTGTGGGGCTTCGGCCCCGTGAACCGCTACAACCAGCCCGGTTTCGTCGCCCCCACCCATGAGCAGGTGGCGCGGGCGCTGGCCGAACGCGCTGGCCGCCACGTGCGCCTGGACGCCGAAGGGCGGCGTGCCTGGCAACCGGGCGGCGTGCAGCTGGACCTTTCCGCCATCGCCAAGGGCCATGCCGTCGATCGGCTGGCCCGATACCTGGAAGGGCAGGGCGTCGCGCACTACCTGGTGGACGTGGGCGGCGAACTGCGCGGCGCTGGCGTCAAGCCGGACGGCCAGCCGTGGTGGGTGGCGCTGGAGCAGCCGCCCGATGCGGCCGCCGGGGACGACGGCATCGTCGTCGCGCTGCACGGCCTGGCCGTGGCCACGTCGGGCGACTACCGGCGCTTTTTCACCGACGGTGGCCACCGCTATCCCCATACCATCGACCCGCGCAGCGGCCGGCCCATCGACAGCGGCGTCGCCGCCGTCACCGTCGTCGACCCCAGCTGCATGGCGGCCGATGCCTGGTCCACCGCGCTGACGGTGCTGGGCGTGGAGCAGGGCCTGGCCCTGGCCGAACGGCGCGGCCTGGCGGCACGCTTCCTGGCGCGCCGGGCCGACGGCACCTTGCTTGACACGGCCAGCAGCCGCTTCACGGCCATGCTGGAAGAGGGCGATCCCGCATGATGATCGTAACCGGCGACACCACCCGGCTGGCGCTGACGGCAGCCAGCTTCGCCGCCTACGGCCTGGCCTGCCTGCTGCCCTGGCTGCGCCAGCGCAAGAAGCGCGCGGCAGCCAAGGCCACTGGCAGCGACGGCTGGATCGTCGCGCATGCCAGTCAGACGGGCACCGGCGCGGAACTGGCCGAGCAGACCGCCGCCACCTTGCGCCTGGCCGGCATCGGCGTGCGCCTGTGCGAGATCGGTGCGCTGACGGCCGAGACCTTGCAGCAGACCGAGCGCATCCTGTTCATCGCCAGCACCTATGGCGAAGGCGATGCGCCCGATGCGGCCGCCGCGTTTGCCGACGCGCTGATGGCGCGCCAGCTGCCCCTGCCGCGCCTGCACTACGGCGTGCTGGCGCTGGGCGACCGCAGCTATGCCCACTTCTGCGGCTTCGGCCGCGCGCTGGACGGCTGGCTGGCAGCGCAGGGCGCCCAGCCCCTGTTCGAGCGCATCGACGTCGACCGCGGCGCAGCGCCCGCCATCGGCCTGTGGCGCCAGCAACTGAGCCACCTGGCCGGCACCAGCGATGCGCCGGACTGGGGCGCGCCGGCATTCGCGCCGTGGCGCCTGGCCGCGCGCCACCTGGTCAACCCGGGCAGCGCGGGCGCGCCCGTCTACCATGTCGAGCTGTTGCCCGAAACTGGCGAGCTGCCGGCGTGGCAGTCGGGCGACCTGGTGCAGGTGGCGGCACCGGCAGACCCGGACCATCCGCGCGAGTATTCGATCGCCTCGATTCCAGCCGACGGCCGCGTGCACCTGCTGGTGCGCTTGCACCGGCACGACGACGGTTCCCCGGGTGTCGCCTCGGGCTGGCTGTGCGCAGGGGCTGCCGTCGGTGCCACGGTGGCACTGCGGCTGCGCCAGCACCGCCGCTTCCGGCTGGAGGAAAACTTCGCCCGCCCGCTGATCCTCATCGGCAACGGCAGCGGCATCGCCGGCCTGCGCGGCCACCTGCGCGCCCGCGCGGCCGTCGGCCAAGGCCGCAACTGGCTGCTGTTCGGCGAACGCAACGCCGCCCACGACCTGCACTACGGCGCCGAGCTGCACGCGCTGCGCGACGCCGGCATGCTGGAACGGCTGGACCTGGCCTTCTCGCGTGACCAGCCCGAACGCCTGTACGTCCAGGACGTGCTGCGTCGGCAGGCCGGCGCGCTGGCCGAATGGATGCGCCAGGACGCCGCCATCTACGTCTGCGGCAGCCTCGACGGCATGGCCGGCGGCGTCGACACGGCCCTGCGCGACATTCTCGGCAAGGAGCAGGTCGACGCCCTCGCCACCCAGGGGCGCTACCGGCGCGACGTCTACTGAACGTGACCGCCGGGTTTGAAGTCCGCGATTCAGGCGTGTGAATCAGACACTGAATTACCTCTATTGCGTTTGTTGCTCGAAAACCGGTGACGACACCGTTTGCAGGCAACATATTTATCCGTTGACAATTTCTTCGACCGACTTGAGGCGTCTTCCCGCCGTCATGCTGCAAAGTATGTATCTTTAAAACGACAATATTGCCTACCGCTACCGAACTTTATTTGGTGATGCTGCGCTACAACAAATATTACGTTCTTGTTGGTAATTTTCTTGCGATGTTGCCAACTAATGCCAAAAATACGTAAAACAGCGTAAGTTTGCTCATCCATAATAAAACGAGATGAGCAATTGACCACAAGTCGAATGGCTCGTCGCTTGTGCTTCTCGATCACCAGGCGTTGGCTTCGACCTCCCAGGAATCCGGATAGGCGAAACGGCGGCGGTTATTTTCATTGCTCATTGTTTTCTTTTCGAACAGGGAGTAATGAATGGTGTTGCAACAGAAAATTGGTGTCCGCTCCGTCCGCCTGGCGTTGAGCGTCCTGGCAGGTTCGGCCATGCTGACGGGCTTCGCGTCCGCCCAAGAGCAGCCGATGCAGCGGGTCGAAGTGACCGGTTCGGCCATCAAGCGTATCGCCGCCGAGAGCGCACTGCCCGTGCAGCGCCTGTCGGCCGAGACCATCGCCCGTACCGGCGCCCAGAACGTCGCCGAACTGATCCAGGCCCTGCCCGCGATGCAGGGCTTCACGAGCGAAGCCATTGCCGCCGGTACCGACTCCGGTGGCCGCGCCTCCGCGTCGATCCACGGCCTGGGCGAAGACTACACGCTGGTGCTGCTGAACGGCCGCCGTATCGCGCCGCAAGGCTCGGGCAGCGCCGTCAACCTGAACGCCATTCCCATGTCCGCGGTCGAGCGCGTCGAGATCCTGACCGACGGCGCCTCGGCCCTGTACGGCTCGGACGCCATCGGCGGCGTCATCAACTTCTGGCTGAAGGAAAACTTCCAGGGCGCCAACGTCGAAGCGACCTACAGCCAGCCGGGCGAAAGCCACGCCGGCCGCCAGCAGAACATCAACCTGACGGTGGGCTACGGCGACCTGGACACGGACCGCTTCAACATCATCGCGACCTACCGTCATGACGAGCGCGTGCAGTTGAAGGCCACCGACCGCGAATTCGCCAAGACCGCCTACGTGCCATTCGGCCTGAACGGCACCAACTACATCTACGACCGCACCAGCGCGGCGACCGTGCCGGCCAACGTGGCCGTCACGTTCAACGATCCGAAGCTGCCGTCGATCGGCTTCAGCCCCTACCTGAAGAAGAACGGCAACTGCCCGACCCTGAACTTCGTCAGCCTGGCCAACACGGCGACGACGCAGAACTGCGCCTTCGACTTCGCGTCGACGATCGAGATCGTCCCGCAAAGCAAGCGCGACACCTTCTTCAGCCGCGGCGCCTTCAAGCTGACCGAAGGCGTGCAGCTGTTCGCCGAAGTGTCGCTGTCGCGTTTCGACCTGACCGCCCGCATCGCCCCGAACACGGCGCCGTTCACCATCGCCGCCGGTTCGGAGATGTTCAACACCAACGTGCTGCCTTACCTGACCCCGGCCCAGGCCGCCAGCGTGAAGACCGTCTCGGGCAACTACCGGACCTATGACTGGGGCACCCGCGACAGCCAGACCATCACCGAAGCGCAGCACTTCGTCGTCGGCGCCAAGGGCGACCTGGGCGCGTGGGCCTTCGACACGGGCGTGACGTGGTCGCGTAACCAGATCGACGAGCGCTATGTCGGCGGCTACGTACTGAACAATGAATTCCGCGCCATGCTGGCGAACCGTTCCTTCGATCCGTTCGCACCGATCGGCGCGCAGAGCGATGCCACCAAGCAGCTGATCGAAAACTCGATCTTCCAAGGCTCCGTGCGTACCGCATCGACCACCCTGAAAGGCGTCGACGCGCACGCTTCGCGCGAACTGTTCACCCTGCCAGCCGGCAAGGTCCAGGTCGCTGTCGGCGCGGACTACCGCCAGTACCGCTACGAGCAGTCGCCGTCGCAGGCCGCCGCCAGCGGCAAGGTGTACAACCTGAACACGCCGCCTGCCTACGACCTGTCGCGCGACAACTACGGTGCCTTCTTCGAACTGGTGGTACCGGTCGTGAAGTCGCTGGAAGTGACGGCATCGGGCCGCTACGACGTCATCACCGCCGTCGACAATGGCATCACCGGCAAGGAAATGGGCAACAAGGAAAATGCCTCGACCTACAAGCTGAGCGCCCGCTGGCAGCCGGTACAGACCGTGCTGGTGCGCGGTTCCTACGGCACCGGCTTCAAGGCCCCGTCGATGCTCGACATCGGCCAGCCGCTGGTCAACGCCGGCTTCACGTCCGGCAGCTACACCTGCCCGATCCCGGATGCCAACCTGTGCCGTCCAGGCAAGAGCCAGTACAACGTCATGTCCGGCGGTAACGAGAACCTGGCGCCCGAGAAGTCGAAGCAGTACACCGTGGGCGTACGTTGGGAGCCGAGCAAGAACTTCGTCATCGGCGCCGACCTGTGGGATGTGCGCATGCGCGACAAGGTGTCGGCGATCAGCGAAACGCAGATCTTCAACAACGTCGACCTGTTCCGCGACCTGTTCACCACCTACACGGAACCGGCCACCGGCAACACGTACTGGGCGCAGAAGTCGCTGTCCGTCAATATCGGCCAGACCCACTACCGCGGCATCGACTGGGACACCACCGTAACCCAGCGCTTCGGTTTCGGCAAGCTGACCAGCGCGCTGGCCGGCACCTACCTGATGAAGGCCGACTACACGCTGGCCGGCACCAAGGACCAGTGGACCAGCAACATGAACTTCTTCGGTTCGGATAACAACGTGGCCTTCCGCCACGTGGTTCGCCTGTCGACTGCGCTGGAAACGGGTGCCTTCACCAACACGCTGATCGCCAACTACCGCAACGGCTACACGGACGCGTCGGCCACCGTGCGCAACCTGTCGACCAACGCGAACGAAACGCTGCGCCTGCACGTGCCGTCCTACCTGACGTTCGACTGGCAAGGCCGCTGGATGATCACGAAGGCCGCGTCGCTGCGCGCCGGCGTGAAGAACATCGCCGACCGCTCGCCGCCGTTCTCGCTGCGTTCCTCGTCCGGCCACCAGGTGGGCTTCGACCCGCGCTACGCCGACCCGCTGGGCCGCACCTTCTACCTGACCGGCGCTTACTCGTTCTAAGCCAAGCTCCGTCGGTAAAATGAAACGCCCCGTGTACGCGAGTGCACGGGGCGTTTTTTCATGTGCGGCTTCAGCGAGCGGAAACTTCGGCTGCGTCCTCGGTGGCCAGTTCCAGGCCCCGCTGCAGGCTCGAGATGCTGGGGTTGTCGATGAAGACGCAGCGCTTGCCCGTGCGCTTGCAGAAATCCTTGACGCGCCAGTAGGCGCTGTGGCTGATGCAGCCGGTCTGGCAGATCACCAGGTCGGCCGCCGCCAGGCTGGCCTCGAGCCGGCCTGCGTTGTCTTCCAGGCCGCCGTCATGGTGGGCGAACTGGGCACCGGCCCGCTCGATCATGGCGCGGTAGGTCGCCACGTTGCCGCTGCGCCCGCCCACGCACAGGACACTGCGGTCGGCCAGCCGGATCGGCAGGCGCACGATGTGTTCGACCACGGGCCCAGCCGGTGCCGGCTCGTGGGCCGGGTCCAGCGGGGCGGCAGGGCTGACCGCTTCCAGCTGCGCCTGGGTCTGCATCAGCAGCTTGCGCAGGTCCGCGATCTGGCTGCGCAGGGCCCGTTCCCGTTCGTCCGTCTGGGCCAGCCGGTGAGCCAGGCGTTCGCGCGTTTCCAGGCCGGGGATGGCATTGCGCAGCTGCTCCAGTTCCGTGCGCAGCGAGTCGACGATGCTGTCCCGCCCCACCAGCTGGGCACGCAACTGCATCAGCGCGGCGGCATGGCGGTCCTGTTCGGCCGTGCGCTCGAGCTGCATGGCGGCGCTGCGCTGCTGCAGCCGCGCCACTTCGCGCGTCAGGCTGGCGTTTTCGTCGACGACACTGTTGAAGCGGTGCAGGTCGGCGCGGGTACAGGCGCCTGCCTGGTGCTGGATCATGTGCAGGTCGCGGCACATCTTCTCTTCCAGCTCGGGCGTGCAGCGGGGGTGCGTCAGGCCCGTCCAGAAGGCGCCGGCAACGTCGCCGCTGGCCACGGCGCCCAGCCACAGCTCGGCCAGGGCTTCCGTCGTGCGGGCGGCGCGGAAGCGCACGATGATGGCCGCGTAGCGCCGTTCCAGTTCCTTCTGCAGGGCCTCGGACAGGCGGTTGCGCGTGCCGCACTCGCTGACGGCGCCCACGTGGACTTCGTAGTCGTCCGCCAGGATCTTGCCGCCGGCGACCTTGCCGACCAGTTTGCGCAGCGCGCCCAGCGGAATGCCGACGCCCACCAGCGGGCAGTGGCAGGTATGGGACAGTTCCCAGATGCGGCGCCGGCGCGACGTCTGCGCAACGGCGTCTTCCGGCACGGCCGGCAGGGCATGTTTATCGCACATGGTCAAGCCGCCTGCGGCGCCGGCCGGGTACGCGCCATGATGCGGCTGAGGAAGCCGTCTTCCTTCTTCCTCGGCTGCGGCAGCGAGCGTTCGACGATGCCGGCCCATTGCTCCGACAGCTGCTGGCAGGTGGCGGCCAGCACGGGTGCCATGCCGGGCAGGGTGGACAGCGCCTTCAGGTGCCGTTCGATGACGGCGGCCAGCTTGACGCAGGCATGGCCCTCGCTCGCCGTGTAGTGCGACATCAGGTGCAGCACGGCCGACAGCATCAGTTCGGGCTGGGCACTGCCGGCAGCCGGTGTCAGGTAGATCGGATCGGTATGGTCGATAGCCATCGGAATTCTCCTTGGGACTTTGGCTGGCTACCGTCAGGTTGGCTGGCTGGGTGAAAACGCTGCCGCGTCATGGGCGATGCAGGGCCGTGCAGGGCACGACAGGCGTCAGGCGGTCAGGATGAGCTTGTTCAACTGGGTGATGCGCAGGCGGTAGATGCGGCCCGCGTGTTCGATTTCGACTTCGCGGCGGTCCTGCATCAGGCCGCTGGTGGTGAAGCGCTGCACAGGCTGCGGCTGCCGTTGGACCGGCTGGGTTGGCACGATGGCCGGGTTGGCTTGCATGGTCGGAGTCTGCATGGTGGTTGGCCTCAAATAAGAATGATTCGCATTTGCATTATTGGCCTGTGCTGTAGAAAATGCAAGCGATTTTTGTGCTTGCCGCAGCGGAGGTTCCTGGCAAAATGCAAGCGACGCCGCGCAAGGCATCGGAGGGCGGGCCACAAAAAATGGCCCGCCGAAGCGGGCCAAAGCTGGATGCAACAATCAAGCGGACGAACAATGGGGGTGCCGAAGGCTCAGGCCGTTGCGACCAGTTGTGCCGGTTGGGCGGCCGGTGCGGCCGTGCTGGTGGTCGCGGCGGCGGCGGCGGCATCGGCGGCAGCCTTGCTACGGCTCGCTGCGCTCTTGGCCCGCGAACGGGAAGGGGGCAGGCGGCGCAAGGTCTTCAGCGCTTCCGGGTCCTTGATGCCGATGGTGCGCTGGTCGACCGTGATCAGGCCGATTTCGTTAAAGGCCGACAAGGTGCGGCTCACGGTTTCCAGCGTCAGGCCCAGGTAGCTGCCGATTTCGTGGCGCGTCATGCGCAGGTTGAACAGTTTGCTGGAGTAACCCATCTGCGAGAAGCGCTCGGCCAGCGACACGAGGAAGCGGGCCACGCGGGCTTCGGCGCTGAGGGCGCCGAGCATGCCGATCATGGCCTGCTCGCGCACCAGCTCACGGCTCATGACGCCGTACATCATGTTTTCCAGTTCCAGGTGGACGCGGCCCAGCGCCGTCAGTTTCTTGAACGGCAGCAGGATCAGGTCGCAGTCGGACAGGGCCACGGCCTCGGACGCATACTGGCAGCTGTGGATGCCGTCCACGCCCAGCATGTCACCTTTCATGGGGAAGCTCAACACCTGCTCGTTGCCGAACTCATCGATCAGCACGGTTTTCAGGAAGCCGGAGTTGACGATATACAGCGTATCGAAGGGCTGGCCGATCGTATGGATGCGCTGGCCCGTCTTGAATTGCACGTGCTGGAACAGCAGTTCTTCGGAATTGATGGCCGCGGCGGACGGAATATGAAGCAGATCGCACACTTCCTTCAGGTTCGACCAGAGCCGGCCCTGGCGCTGGCGACCCGCTTCCATCGATTGGGGGGTTGCCGTTGCTGCGGCACGGTTTTCGGACAATTGCGTGGGGAGCATGCTGATCTCCTGGTTCAGGTCATATGATGTCGGGACATTCGGACTAACAAGCCGCCGGGACAAGGGAAAGCGGTTTGTCGACTACCGGTTATTGTGCTGTCGCAGAAAATCCATCGGATCGGACTTTACCCGCTCGAATTACTGGCTGCGCGGCAACTTCACTGGAATGGTTTCAGTATGCCAACGGGGGGAGGCCATGCATATCGGCATGCGCTGAATGTGGCGTAGGAGCCGCCTACATCACGTAGGAATCATCCTACTTCGAGCAACCGGTCGTCACAGCGCGTACAGAGGGAAAAGCGGGGGTAGGAGCGGGCCCCGGCAGGGCCCGCCGGGTTCAGGCCTTGAACGGCGAGAGTAGCTTATGCGCAACTGCGTATTGAACCATTTCGGACAGGGAACTCATGCCCATCTTCTGCATGATGCGGGTCTTGTGGGTGCTGACGGTCTTGACCGACAGGTGCAGGCTGTTGGCGATCTCCGTGATCGACTTGCCCGACACCAGCAGCGAGAACACTTCGAACTCGCGGTCCGACAGTTGCTTGTGCAGCAGGCTTTCGTTCGGCTGCATGATGTTCAGCGCCAGCTGCTCGGCAACCTCGGTACTGATATATGGGCGACCCGACGCCACCTTGCGGATCGCACCCACCAGCTGGGTGCCGGCGCTTTCCTTCGTCAGGTAGCCCTGGGCGCCGGCGCGGATGGCCCGCACCGCATATTGTTCTTCCTCGTGCATCGTCAGGATCAGGATGGCCAGCTTGGGCGCCTCGCTGCGGATCTGACGGATCAGGTCGACGCCGCTGCGCCCCGGCATCGACAGGTCCAGCAGCAGCAGGTCGAAGCCGCCCTGGCGCACGTGGCGCAGCACTTCGAAGCCGTCCACCGCTTCGCCGGTGATGTCGATATCGGGAGCACCGTCGAGAATGCGCTTGAGCCCCTCGCGCATGATGGTGTGGTCGTCGGCGATGACAATTCTGATCATAGGGTAGGTATGGGACGTCGAGTTTCTGTTGTTGCAACTATAAACCGCGTAAAAAGCGCCGTATTGCGCAAACCCGCCAGCGCCGGCCTCATTCCACCGGCTCCTTCAGCAGGCGGTGCACCAGCACCGGCAGCTTCGAATGCGACAGCACCTTGTTCGTCACGCTGCCCAGCAGCAGCTGGCCCCAGCCGCTGCGCCCGTGCGAGCCGATGAAGATCAGGTTGCAGTCGTGCTGTTCGGCCACGTCGACGATCTTCAGCGCGGCACTGTCGGCAAAGGCCGTGATGCTGTGGCAGGGCACGTTCTTGCGGCCGCAGGCGTCGACGATGGACTGGGTGTGTTCGCGCCCCGCGCGCTCCATGGCGGCGCGATATTCGTCCTCGCTTGGGTAACTGGGCGGAATGATCTCCACATATATGGGATACTGGTATTCCGGTGCCACGAACAGGGCCAGTACTTCGGCCCCCATCTGCTGGGCGAACGACACGCCGGCGCAGGCCGTCATGCGCGACACCGCCGAGCCGTCGGTCGTGATCAGGATCTTGCGGTACATGGCGGCCTCCGGTCAGTGCGTACGGCGGAACCGGGCATCATGCAGGCCATGCCCGGGGGCGGCGGTGCTGACAAAGAGTCGGTCCCATGCGCGCAATTGTAGTCCGAATTAAGTTCCTTGTCTGGATGTAAAGATTTGATCTTGCTCAAGAGTGAACGCGGTCTTACGCAAGCTTGCTTCGAAAACCATGTTTGTATAAGACAAATACGGTCAGCATCCCAAATACAACACAAAGTCACCCTTTTGCTGCTGGCGCACATTTTTGCAGGACTCTTGTCGAAACGGTGATTGAACTTCCGGGTGGGCCCCGCTACACTCGCGGAAGTGCGTTAATATTGCCGAGCGTCATCATGACAAAGCTTCCGGCAGCTTGACGGCAGTACAAATTTGATTATGGAGAAGCAGGGATATGACCGACGCCGCTGATGATTTCGACGCATTATTCGAGGAAGTGTCTGCGCAGCGCGCCAGCGCTCCGGCACCCGCCCCGAGTCCGGCCCCCGCGCCGGCCGCGTCGGCAGAAGACGACCTGGAAAGTCTGTTCGATCAGATCGCATCGGGCAACGATGCGCCGGCGCCGGTCGTGATCGCCGCGGCGCCGGCACCGGCTGCCGTCGCACCGGCGGCCGCCGCCGAGGCGGGCGAAGCACAGGCTGCCGACGGCACGATGTTCGAACGCCTGGGCGGCATCGTGCGCCTGTTGCACGATTCGCTGCGCGAACTGGGCTATGACAAGGCGCTGACGGAAGCATCGAGCCAGATCTCCGATGCGCAGGACCGCCTGGAATACGTGGCCACCCTGACCGAGCAGGCCGCCAACAAGGTATTGAATACGCTGGACGACGGCATGCCTGCCCAGGATATGCTGTCGAAACAGTCGAAGCAGATGGAAGACCGCTGGGCCGCGCTGTTCGACGGCAAGCTCAGCCTGGAAGAATTCAAGACCCTGGCCGGCGACTCGCGCGCCTTCGCCCAGGCCGTCTCGGAAGCGACCGAGGCGGAAAAAGCCCGCCTGCTGGAAATCATGATGGCCCAGGACTTCCAGGACATCACGGGCCAGCTGATCAAGAAGGTCGTCAAGATCACGCAGACCGTGGAGGCCGAGCTGGCCCAGCTGCTGAAGGACAACGCACCGCCGGACAAGCGCGAGAAGATCGCGCAGAAGGAAGTGGAAAAAGTGGAGTTGATGAGCGGCCCGTCGGCACCCACGGTGGCGCTGAGCCAGGATAGTGTGGACGATCTTCTTGCCGATCTGGGGTTCTAATGGACGATATGCTGAAAGAGTTCGTCGTCGAGGCGATGGACCTGGCGGTCAATGTCGAGGAGCATCTGCTTGCCCTCGAGCGCGACCCTACCAATAAAGAAACGCTGAACGCCGTGTTCCGCTCGTTCCATACGATCAAGGGCGGCGCCGGTTTCATGAACCTGCCGGCCCTCGTGTCGGCCTGCCACCTGACGGAAAACCTGTTCGACGCGCTGCGCACGGGCGCCGCGCCGGTGACGCCGCTGTCGATCGAGGCGGCGCTGATGGCGTCCGGCTTCGTGGCCGACCAGCTGGCCGAACTGAACAACGGCGCCGCGCCGGAAAGCCTGCCGGCCATGCCGGCCGCGCTGGACAAGATCCTGACGGATGCCATCGAAGGCAAGGTGACGTCGGCCAAGCCGGCTGCCGCCGCACCGGCGCCGGCCGCCGCGCCCGCTGCTGCCGCCCCGGCTGCACCAGTTGCCGCAGCGGCCGCCAAGTCCGCCGACGGCCTGGACTGGGAAGGCATGTACGAAGCCGTGATGCCGCCTGGCAGCTATGAACGCACCGCGCCGGCCCCGGCCGCCGCCGCACCGGCTGCTGCCGCGCCTGCGCCAGCCGCCGCCGAAGCCCCCGCTGCCGCACCGGCCGTCGACGGCAAGAAGTGGGACGGTGTCGAGCGCCGCGACGAAGCGGCCAAGCCGGCCCACGCCGCGCCGGCCAAGGAAGAAAGCATCCGTATCGACGCCGTCAAGCTCGACGCGCTGCTGGAAGTGGCCGGTGAATCCGTGCAGGCCGCCAACCAGGCCGCCGTGTTGCTGGAACGCCTGCAGCAGTTCAAGTTCGAAGGCCAGGCCGCGACATTAATGTCGGCCCTGACGGAGACCCTGGAACGCGCGTCGCGCTACTCCACCGAACTGCAGCGCGCCACCCTGGCGACGCGCATGCAGCCGGTCGGCCGCCTGTTCCAGAAGTTCCCCCGCCTCGTGCGCGAGCTGGCCAAGGACCTGGGCAAGGAAGTCGAACTGATCATCGAGGGTGCGGAAACGGAAGTGGACCGCGTCGTCGTCGACAGCCTGTACGATCCGCTGGTGCACATGCTGCGCAACGCGCTGGATCACGGCGTCGAAGGCCCGGATGCGCGCGTCGCCGCCGGCAAGACCCCCCGCGCCACGATCCTGCTGAAGGCGTGGCAGGAAGCCAACAGCGTCATGATCGTGCTGCAGGACGACGGCAAGGGCATGGACCCGGTCGCACTGCGCAAGAAGGCCGGCGAAAAGGGCCTGATCTCGCCGTCGGCCAACATGACGGACGACGAGTCCTACCAGCTGGTGTTCCTGCCGGGCTTCTCGACCAAGGAAGTGGCTTCGTCCGTGTCCGGTCGTGGCGTCGGCATGGACGTGGTGAAGACGGCCGTCGAGAAGAACCGTGGCGCCATCCACATCGAATCGATGCTGGGCAAGGGCACCAAGTTCGCCATCCGCCTGCCGATCGAGCTGTCGATCGTGCCGACCATGCTGGTCTCCACGTCGGGCGCGCTGCTGGCGCTGCCGATGGCGGTGGTGCAGCGGGTCGTCGAACTGCCGGAGAACTTCATGGAAGTGGGCGGCGCCCCCGTGCTGAAGGACCAGGGCCGTCCGCTGCCCGTGCGTTCGCTGGCCGGTGCGCTGGGCTACGAGCTGTCGCCGGAACGGGTCGGCATCGTCATCAATTCGCCGCAGCCGTATATCCTGGCCGTCGGTGCCGTCGATGGCACGGCCGACCTCGTCATCAAGCCGATGACGGCCATCGCGGTCGAAGGCATCACCGGTACCGCGCGCTCCGCCGAGGGCGAGCTGGTGCTCGTCGTCGGCCTATCGTTCCTGATGGACGGTTGCAGGGGAAGTGTACGCATGGCGGCGTAATCAAAACGCCAAGCGTTGTACAAGAAGCCTGCGACTACCTCGCAGGCTTTTTTTATTGCCAATAAAAGGGGGACAGACCCCATTTATTTGGCAATGTTTCCTCTAAAATGGGGTCTGTCCCCATTTTTTGGGTAACTTTTGGCAGTTTCTTGCAATATCGGGCGCCAGCGGCGCGCCGCACCCAATCAAGAGGCGCCGGTCCACAAGGCCGGAAGTCGGCTTGTTTTGCAGCGCACAAACTGTGGCATAATCAAAATGGTATTTCTTACACACAGGCAGTAGCAGCAATCATGAAGACGCTTTACGACAAACTCTGGGAATCCCACGTGGTGCGTACCGAGGAGGACGGCACCGCCATCCTGTATATCGATCGCCACCTCCTGCATGAAGTCACGAGCCCGCAAGCCTTCGACGGCCTGCGCGAGGCCAATCGCCAGCCGTGGCGCCTGTCGGCCAACCTGGCCGTGGCCGACCACAACGTGCCGACCACGGACCGCTCGCACGGCATCGCCGATCCCGTCTCGCGCCTGCAGGTGGAAACGCTGGACGGCAATGCCAAGGCCTACGGCCTGACGTACTTCAACATGAACGACAAGCGCCAGGGCATCGTCCACGTGATCGGGCCGGAGCAGGGCGCCACCCTGCCGGGCATGACGGTGGTCTGCGGCGACTCGCACACGTCGACCCACGGCGCCTTCGGCGCGCTGGCGCACGGCATCGGCACCTCCGAAGTCGAGCACGTGCTGGCCACGCAGACCCTGCTGGCGAAGAAATCGAAGGCGATGCTGGTGCAGGTGGACGGCGCATTGCCGGCCGGCGTCACCGCCAAGGACATCGTGCTGGCCGTCATCGGCGTCATCGGCACGGCCGGCGGCACCGGCTACGCCATCGAGTTCGCCGGCCAGGCGATCCGTTCGCTGTCGATGGAAGGCCGCATGACGGTCTGTAACATGGCCATCGAGGCGGGCGCGCGCGCCGGCATGGTGGCCGTCGACGACACCACGATCAACTACATCAAGGGCCGCCCGTTTGCCCCCGCCGGCCCGCACTGGGACCAGGCCGTGGCCTACTGGCGCACCCTGCACAGCGACCCGGGCGCCCGCTTCGACCTGGTCGTCACCTTGAACGCGGCCGAGATCAAGCCGCAGGTCACCTGGGGCACGTCGCCCGAGATGGTGACGTCGGTGGACGGCCGCGTGCCCGATCCGGACCAGGAAAAGGACCCGGTCAAGCGCGACGCGATGGAAAAGGCGCTGACCTACATGGCGCTCGAGCCCAACACGGCGATCGAGGATATCCGCATCGACAAGGTCTTCATCGGCTCCTGCACCAACTCGCGCATCGAGGACCTGCGCGCGGCCGCCGCCGTGGTGCGCGGCAAGCAGCGCGCCTCGAACGTCAAGCTGGCGATGGTGGTGCCGGGCTCCGGCCTCGTCAAGGAACAGGCCGAGCGGGAAGGGCTGGACACGATCTTCCGCGCCGCCGGCTTCGAATGGCGCGAGCCGGGCTGCTCGATGTGCCTGGCGATGAACGCCGACCGGCTCGAGCCGGGCGAGCGCTGCGCCTCGACGTCGAACCGCAATTTCGAAGGCCGCCAGGGCCAGGGTGGACGAACCCACCTGGTGTCGCCCGCCATGGCCGCCGCCGCCGGTATCGCCGGCCACTTTGTCGACGTCCGCGCGATCCGCTGACGTCATTGCACCCCGCCGCGCAGTACCGGGGCCGGGTCCAAGGGGTCCGCCCCGGTCTGCCCGGGGTTGAACCGCTTTTACAAGAAGTCCGAGACATCATGAAAACCCTGTTCGCCATCGCCATCGCCACGCTTGTCCTGACCGGCTGCAATACCATTGCCGGCATCGGCAAGGACGTCCAGAAAGTCGGCCAGGTCGTCGAAGGCGCCGGCAGAAAATAACATCGCGGCAGCGCCCCGGCGCGCCGCCCACCAGCAGAGCACCATGGAAAAATTCACGATCTACGAAGGCCTCGTCGCTCCCCTCGACCGTCCCAACGTCGACACCGATGCCATCATCCCGAAGCAGTTCCTGAAGTCGATCCGCCGCACCGGTTTCGGTCCCAACCTGTTCGACGAATGGCGCTACCTGGACCACGGCGAACCGGGCATGGACAATGCACGCCGCCCGCTGAACCCGGACTTCGTGCTGAACCAGCCGCAATACCAGGGCGCCTCGATCCTGCTGACCCGAAAAAACTTCGGTTGCGGCTCGTCGCGCGAACACGCGCCGTGGGCGCTGGACCAATACGGTTTCCGTGCCATCCTGGCGCCCAGCTTCGCCGACATCTTCTTCAACAACTGCTTCAAGAACGGCCTGCTGCCGGTCGTGCTCACCGAAGCGCAGATCGATCATCTGTTCAATCAAGTCAAGGCCTTCCCCGGTTACCGCCTGGTGGTCGACCTTGAGCAGCAAGTCATCCGCTCCCAGGACGGTGCCATCGCCTACCCCTTCCAGGTGGACGCCTTCCGTAAATACTGCCTGATGAATGGCCTCGACGACATCGGCCTGACCCTGCGTCACGCGGACACGATCCGCGCCTTCGAAGAGCGTCATCTGGCAAACCAGCCCTGGCTGGCAAACTCGATCTGAGAACGATAAACATGAAAATCGCAATCCTGCCGGGCGACGGCATCGGTCCGGAAATCGTCGCCCAGGCCGTGAAGGTCTTGAACGCGCTGGACGAACCGTTCGAACTGGAGACGGCGCCGGTCGGCGGCGCCGGCTACGAGGCGTCCGGCCACCCGCTGCCCGAAGCCACGCTGGCCCTGGCGCAAGCGGCCGACGCCGTGCTGTTCGGCGCCGTCGGCGACTGGAAGTACGACACCCTGGACCGGCCCCTGCGCCCGGAGCAGGCCATCCTCGGCCTGCGCAAGAACCTGGGCCTGTTCGCCAACCTGCGTCCGGCCATCCTGTACCCGGAACTGGCCGGTGCCTCGACGCTGAAGCCGGAAGTGGTGTCGGGCCTGGACATCCTGATCATCCGCGAACTGACGGGCGACATCTACTTCGGCCAGCCACGCGGCGTGCGCGAATGCCCGGACGGCCCGTTCAAGGGCCAGCGCGAAGGCTTCGACACGATGCGCTACGCCGAAGGCGAGATCCGCCGCATCGCCCACGTGGCCTTCCAGGCCGCGCAAAAGCGCGACAAGCGCCTGACGTCGGTGGACAAGGCCAATGTGCTGGAGACGTTCCAGTTCTGGAAGGACATCGTCACCGATGTGCACAAGGAATATCCGGACGTCGCGCTGGACCATATGTACGTCGACAACGCGGCCATGCAGCTGGTGCGCGCGCCGAAGAAGTTCGACGTCATCGTCACCGGCAATATGTTCGGCGATATCCTGTCCGACGCGGCTGCCATGCTGACCGGCTCGATCGGCATGCTGCCATCGGCGTCGCTGGACGCGAACAACAAGGGCCTGTACGAGCCGTCGCACGGTTCCGCGCCGGACATCGCCGGCAAGGGTGTGGCCAATCCGCTGGCGACGATTCTGTCCGCCGCGATGATGCTGCGCTACTCGCTGGGCCGCGCCGAACAGGCCGACCGCATCGAGAACGCCGTCAAGGCCGTGCTGGCCCAGGGCCTGCGCACGCCGGACATCTACGAAGACGGCACGCGCAAGATCGGCACCGAACAGATGGGCGACGCGGTCGTCGCGGCGCTGGCGAAATAAATATGCGCGCCGCGCGGCAAGCTGCTTGTCAGCCGCTTGTATGCCGAATCGGCCCGCGCCGCGTTACACGAGAACACATAAAATATCCGAGGGATTCCAAATGAAATTAGTAGGTCTGGTAGGTTGGCGCGGCATGGTCGGTTCCGTCCTGATGCAGCGCATGCAGGAAGAGGGCGATTTCAACTTCATCGAGCCGGTGTTCTTCTCGACGTCGAACACGGGCGGCAAGGCCCCGGCCATGGCGAAGAACGAAACGACCCTGAAGGACGCGACGGACATCGACGAACTGAAACGCTGCGAGATCATCATCTCCTGCCAGGGCGGCGACTACACGGGCGAAGTGTTCCCGAAACTGCGCGCGGCCGGCTGGAACGGCTACTGGATCGACGCCGCGTCGACCCTGCGCATGGACAAGGACGCCGTCATCGTGCTGGACCCCGTCAACCTGAACGTCATCAAGGATGCGATGACGAAGGGCGTGAAGAACTTCATCGGCGGTAACTGCACCGTGTCGTGCATGCTGATGGGCCTGGGCGGCCTGTTCAAGGCCGACCTGGTCGACTGGATGACGTCGATGACGTACCAGGCCGCCTCCGGCGGCGGTGCCCAGCACATGCGCGAGCTGCTGACCCAGTTCGGCACCATCAACCAGTCCGTCAAGGCCCTGCTGGACAACCCGGCCGCCGCCATCCTGGAAATCGACCGCCAGGTGCTGGCCACGCAGCACGGCCTGTCGGCCGACGAAACGAAGCAGTTCGGCGTGCCGCTGGCCGGCAACCTGATCCCGTGGATCGACAAGGATCTGGGCAACGGCCAGTCGAAGGAAGAGTGGAAGGCCGGCGCCGAGACCAACAAGATCCTGGGCCGGGGCGCCGCCTTCGGTTCCACCGAGATTCCCGTGGACGGGCTGTGCGTGCGCATCGGCGCCATGCGCTGCCACTCGCAGGCACTGACCATCAAGCTGAAGAAGGACGTGCCGCTGGACGAAGTCAACGACATCATCGCCAATGACAACCAGTGGGTGAAGTTCGTGCCGAACACGCGCGAAGCGTCCGTACTGGACCTGACCCCGGCCGCCGTCACGGGCAGCCTGACGATCCCCGTCGGCCGCGTGCGCAAGATGTCGATGGGCCCGGAATACCTGTCCGCCTTCACGGTGGGCGACCAGCTGCTGTGGGGCGCGGCCGAACCGCTGCGCCGCATGCTGCGCATTGTGCTGGACAAGTAAGCCGTCCTCGCACCACGAAAAGCCGGGCTCGCCCGGCTTTTTTCATTGTCATGCATGTCACCCCTCCTTTCAGGCCCCGCTGTGGATACAAGCTCAGGCCGTGTCCACCTTGGGGGCGCAGGAGGGATTCGATGAGCGCAGCTCTTCGCCTGCGGAGCGGGACTGACGTGCTTGTCAGGCCTCCGTCCAGACCCCGACAAAGACACGGACTCAACAGGAAAAGTAGTGATTTTTCTGGTTGAGCTTGTGTCCGTGTCGGGGTCTGACCCCACAATGGACACGGGCTCAGCCGGGGGCTTCGTTGCGCCGCTGCTGTCGAGATGGGCGAATGTCCACCTTGGGGTCAGACCCCGACAAAGACACGGACTCAACAGGAAAAGTAGTGGTTTTTCTGGCTGAGCTTGTGTCCATGTCGGGGTCTGACCCCACAATGGACACGGGCTCAGCCAAGGGCTACGTTGCGCCGCTGCTGTCGAGATGGGCGAATGGCTTGTAGCAGGAGTGCAAAGCTTGCGTGCCGAGGGGGCTAGGTGTTATGTTGAGACGTCTGGGAAAGTAACTTTTTTCCCGTTGCCAACTTTACTCGACAGAATATGCCTGTACAAAAACGCTCCAGGATCGCCTCGTTTGCCTTGCACACCCTGACCAGCGCCGTCATCGGCACGGCGCTGCTGTCGCCCGCCGTCCATGCGGCCGGGCTGGGCAAGCTGACGGTATTGTCGTCGCTGGGCCAGCCATTGCGCGCCGAGATCGAGCTGACCGCCGTCACCGCCGAGGAGTCGGGCGACCTGACCGCGCGCCTGGCGCCGGCCGAAGCCTTCCGGGCCGCCAATATCGACTTCAATCCGGCCCTGTTGAACCTGCGCTTCGACATCGAACAGCGCAACGGCCGGCAATTCATCCGCGTCACGTCCAGCCAGCCGATCAACGAGCCCTTCGTCGACATGCTGCTGGAACTGACGTGGGCCAAGGGCCGGCTGGTGCGCGAGTACACCTTCCTGCTCGATCCGGCCGAACTGCGCAACACCCAGTCGCCCCAGGTGGCCGCGCCCGTCGACGTCAGCCGCGGTGCTCAGGAGCCGGTACGCCAGGCCCCGCCGGCCGCTACGCCCGTGCCGCCGGCCTCGTCCGCTCCGACGGCCCAGCAGCGCCGCGAGGAACAGGACCGCGCCGACGTGGAAGTGCGCCGTGGGGACACCTTGAGCGAAATCGCCAGCGAACTGAAACCGGCCGGCGTGTCGCTCGACATGATGCTGGTGGCCCTGTACCGCGCCAATCCGGAAGCGTTCAGCGGCAAGAACATGAACCGCCTCAAGTCCGGCTCGATCCTGTCTGTGCCGGGTGCCGACGTCGTGCGCGGCACCAGCCAGCGCGAGGCGCGCGGTGTCGTCGTCGCCCACGCGGCCGACTTCAATGCCTACCGCAACCGGCTGGCCGGCCAGGTCGCCGCCAGCACGCCGGCCAAGGCGCCGGAGACGGGGCAGAGCGCAACGGGCAAGATCACGGCCAAGGTGGAAGAGCGCCCGACCGCCGTCAATGAAGCGAAGGACCAGCTGAAGCTGTCGAAGGCGGGCGAGGGCTCGGGCAAGGTGGGCAAGGCCCCGGCCATCGAGGACAAGCTGGCCAAGGACCAGCAAGTGGCCGACGCCGCTGCCCGCGTCAAGGAACTGGAAAAGAACGTCAGCGACCTGGAAAAGCTGATGACGGTGAAGACTGACGGCGGCGCCGATGCCCAGTCGAAGGCAAATGCCGCCGCCGTGGCCCAGGCCGACAAGGCCGCCGCACCGCAACCGATGGCGCCCGTCGACCTGACCGCCACAACACAGCCAACCCAGCCAACGCCAACGGCGCCGAATCCGGCCGCCAAGCCCGCCGCGCCGCCGGTGGTAATGCCGCCGGCCCAGCCGGGCATCATGGACAGCATCACGGAGAATCTTCCCATCATCGGCGTGACCCTGGCCGCGCTGCTGGCCGCCGCCGGCCTGATGCTGTCGCGCCGCCGCAAGGCCCGCGAGAAGGTCGTCATCGCCAAGACGGTGCCGGCCCCGCTGGCCGACACGGCACCGGCCCAGCCGCTGTTCGCCGAAGCGGGCGGCCAGAGCGTCGACACCAGCAACAGCGTGTTCAATTCGAACTTCGCGCCGTCGGCCAGCCAGCTCGACACGAATGAAGTCGACCCCATCGCCGAAGCCGATGTGTACATTGCCTACGGCCGCGACCTGCAGGCCGAGGAAATCCTGAAGGAGGCCCTGCGCACCCATCCGGAACGCCACGCGGTGCGCCTGAAGCTGCTGGAAATCTACGCCAACCGCAAGGACACCCGCGCCTTCGAGGCCCAGGCCAACGAGCTGCATGCCGCCACCCGGGGCCACGGCGAGGAATGGACCCAGGCCGCCGCGCTGGGCCGCTCGATCGATCCGGCCAATCCCCTGTATGGCGATGGCGGCGCCCCGGCACCGGGCAGTTATGCCGCCGCCGCGGCCGTCGCGGGCGTGGCCGCCGCCGGTGGCATTGCCGCCTATGCGGCCGATGCCCAGGGCAACGGCCGCGACGACGAAGCCGATGCGGCGCGCCTGTCCGACTATTCCGCCAACTATGGCGCCCCGGCGCGCGCCCCGGCCGAGGAAGGTGGCCTCGACCTGGACCTGGGAACGGCCGCGCCGGATTACCGTGCCCCCGGCAGCGCCGTCGAACAGGACTTCGATTTCGACCAGGATGCCACGGCCCTGCCGGCCACCGAGGCCAGCGCCCCGGCGGACACCAACCTGATGGACTTCGACTTCGGCGACGAGCGTCCCGCCACGCCGCCGGCCGCACCGGCCGCCGCCGCCGATGCCGATGCCGAGCACTTCCTCGACTTCGACCTGGGCGGGCTGGGCGAGCCGCCCGCCGCGCCGGCACCGCAGCCACCGGAGGATGCCGCGCCGGCTCACCTGGACCTGGCCTTCGATAGCGACGAGCCCGCCACGGCGCCTGCGCCCGCCACGGCACCACCGTCCTCGCTGGACGAGCTGGGCATGGACTTCGACCTGGACCTGCCGGGCACAGACAAGCCCGCGCCGGCTCCGGCGGCAAGCGGCACTGCCGATCCGCTCGCCGAGCTGGACCTGATGGACTTCGACCTGCCGGCCTCGGTGCCGCCGGGCCAGGCTGCCGCCACGCCGGCCCAGGAGCCGTCGCTGGGCCTGGACGAGCAGGACTTCGGCCTGCCGGAGCTGCCCCGCGAGGACGCCGCGCCGACGGCGCCACCGCCGGAATTCGACCTGTCCGGCATCGACCTGGACCTGGACGAAACGGCCCAGCCGCAGGCGAGCGCGCCGGCCGAACCGGCACCGGACCCGTATGCCGTGTCGTCGGCTGCAGCCCTGCACAACCCCATCGACGAACCGATGTCGGCCATGCAGATGGAGATGGATACGAAGCTGGACCTGGCGACTGCCTACCAGGAGATTGGCGACAAGGAAGGCGCGCGCGAGCTGCTCGACGAAGTCATCCGTGGCGGCAGCGACGACCAGGTGGCCCGCGCCAACCAGATGCTGGCGCAGCTGGGCTGAGGCCTTCCGGGCCGGCGCCCTGAAGGAACTGCCTGCATGAAACTTGTATAATGCCGGCTCCGCAACCGAGGTCAAAGAGCAGGCATTGAAACGCATCGCATTGGGCATCCAGTACAACGGCACCGACTGGCAGGGCTACCAGGTGCAGCCGCACGGGCAGACCGTGCAGGACAAGCTGGAAAGGGCAATCGAACAATTCGCCTGCGTGCGCATCGGCACCACCTGTGCCGGGCGCACCGATGCCGGCGTGCACGCGCTGGGGCAGGTCGTGCATTTCGATACGGACCTGCACCGCGAATCCCATGCCTGGGTGCGCGGCATCAACGCCTTCCTGCCCGATTCGATCGGCGTGCGCTGGGCCCGCGAGCTGCATGAAGTGGTGGCCTATGGCGACGCCGAGTTCGACGCCGAGGCCGACTTCCACGCCCGCTTCTCGGCCCGTTCGCGCACCTATCACTACCTGCTGTACAACAACGCCGTGCGCGCGCCCCTGCTGGCCGGCCGGGCCGGTTTCTGCCACCGCCCGCTGGACGTCGAGCGCATGCGCGCGGCCGTCGTGCCACTGATCGGCACCCACGATTTCTCCGCCTTCCGCGCCTCCGGCTGCCAGGCGAAAACGCCCGTCAAGGCCATGTACGGGATCGATATCGAACGGCACGGCGACATGATCCTGTTCACCCTGCGCGCCAGCGCCTTCCTGCACCACATGGTGCGCAACCTGGTGGGCGCGCTGGTCTACGTGGGGCAGGGCCGGCAGCCGACGGACTGGGTCGGCCAGCTGCTGGCGGGGCGCGACCGCACCGTTGCCGCGCCAACCTTCATGCCGGACGGCCTGTACCTGGCCAATATCGAATACGATCCACGCTGGAACCTGCCGCAGGAGTCGCCCCGCATCCTGCCGGCCTTCTGAGCTCGCCAACACAAGGGACACCATGCAGCGCACACGCATCAAGATCTGCGGCCTGACCCGCGAACAGGACGTCCACGCCGCCGTGGCTGCCGGCGCGGACGCGGTCGGCTTCGTGTTCTACCCGAAAAGCCCGCGCCATGTGACGCCCCAGCGTGCGGCCGAGCTGATCGCGCTGCTGCCGCCCTTCGTCACGGCCGTCGGGCTGTTCGTCAACGCATCGAGCGAGGAGGTCGCCGCCACGGTGGCGGTGGCGCCCGTCGGCCTGCTGCAGTTCCACGGCGACGAAACGGTGGCCCAGCGGGCGGCGGCGGCGGCGGCCGTGAACCGGCCGTGGCTGTCCGTGTTCCGCGTGAAAGGGGACACGGCGGCCCACGAGCTGCTAGAATACGAGACACAATGCCGCGCCTCCTCGAGGCTGTTTTCGGGTCTTCTGTTCGACACCCATGTCGAGGCCTATGGCGGCGCAGGAAAGGTTTTTGATTGGTCTCTCATTCCAAAAGATCTCGCGCATCGGGCCGTTTTGAGTGGTGGCTTGAGCGTACACAACGCGACTGGCGCCGTGGCCAGCGTGCGCCCTTGCGCGGTTGACGTCAGCAGTGGCGTCGAAGCGGCCAAGGGCATCAAGGATGCCGGGCTGATCGCGCAATTCGTCGCGGCCGTCCGCTCCGCCGATTCCGTTGAACCCAACGCGGCCTCCGACTAGCCGACCCCGTTTGCGCCGCATCGCGGCACCGATCGGCTGGCCGAGGTCAATGCAAAGAGAACCTCCATGAAAACCACGATCGATAACGGCGCCGCCGCCCTGTTCCACGCCACCGACTACCAGTTCCCCGACCCGTCCGGCCACTTCGGCCCGTATGGCGGCTCCTTCGTCGCCGAGACCCTGACCTATGCCCTGGCCGAGCTGAACGAAGCCTACGCCCGCTACAGCAAGGACCCGGAGTTCCTGGAAGAATTCCGCTACGAGCTGAAGCACTTCGTCGGCCGTCCTTCGCCCATCTACCACGCCCGCCGCACGTCCGAGCTGGCCGGCGGCGCCCAGATCTACTACAAGCGCGAAGACCTGAACCACACGGGCGCGCACAAGATCAACAACGTCATCGGCCAGGCCCTCCTGGCCAAGCGCATGGGCAAGCCCCGTATCATCGCCGAGACGGGCGCCGGCCAGCACGGCGTCGCCACGGCCACCATCTGCGCCCGCTTCGGCCTGGAATGCGTCGTCTACATGGGCAGCGAGGACGTCAAGCGCCAGGCCCAGAACGTCTACCGGATGAAGCTGCTGGGCGCCACCGTCGTGCCCGTCGAATCCGGCTCGAAGACCCTGAAGGATGCGTTGAATGAAGCCATGCGCGACTGGGTGACGAATATCGAGAACACCTTCTACATCATCGGCACCGTGGCCGGCCCGCACCCTTACCCGATGCTGGTGCGCGACTTCCAGTCCGTGATCGGCGAGGAATGCCTGGTGCAGATGCCGGAGATGACGGGCCGCCAGCCCGACTACGTGCTGGCCTGCATCGGCGGCGGCTCGAACGCGATGGGCATCTTCTACCCGTATATCGACCAGAAGGACACCCAGCTGATCGGCGTGGAAGCGGCGGGGGAGGGTCTGGACTCGGGCAAGCATGCGGCGTCGCTGACGAAGGGCTATCCGGGCGTCCTGCACGGCAACCGCACCTACCTGCTGCAAAGCGAGGACGGGCAGATCATCGAGACGCACTCCGTCTCGGCCGGCCTGGACTACCCCGGCGTGGGCCCGGAACACGCGTGGCTGAAGGACAGCGGCCGCGCCCAGTACGTCTCCGTCACGGACGAGGAAGCGCTGCAGGCCTTCCACGACTGCTGCCATATCGAAGGCATCATTCCCGCGCTGGAATCGTCGCACGCGCTGGCCTACGCCAGCAAGCTGGCCGCCACGCTGCCGAAGGACAAGATCGTGCTGGCCAACCTGTCCGGCCGCGGTGACAAGGACATGCATACGGTGGCCGAACGGATGGGGCTGGATTTCGGCTGACCCCAGGCCGCACTGCCGGCCAATTCGGTGTCACCCACCTGAATCAAGGGCGCGCGGCGGCCTGATTCGGTGGCAGCCACCTGAATCCAGACACCTGCATTCCGTCGGCTGGAGCCGGCGGCTTGCCCCGTTCATGAAAAATATTTTCCGAGAAAAAACATGTCCAGAATTGCCCAAACCTTCGCAGCACTGAAAGAACAGAACAAGACCGGCCTGGTCACCTTCATCACGGCCGGCGACCCGTCGCCCGGCCATACCGTCGCGCTGCTGCATGCCCTCGTGGCGGGCGGCGCCGACGTGCTGGAGCTGGGCGTGCCGTTTTCCGACCCGATGGCCGAAGGCCCCGTCATCCAGCGCGCATGTGAGCGCGCACTCGCGCAGGGCGTGGGCATCCGCCACGTGTTCGAGTTCGTCAAGGAGTTTCGCCAGACGAACCAGCACACGCCTGTCGTGCTGATGGGCTACGCCAACCCGATCGAACGCATTGGCGCCGACGCCTTTATCGCCGCCTCGCGCGATGCCGGCGCCGACGGTGCCATCGTCGTCGACTACCCGCCGGAAGAGTGCGAGGAATTCGCCGCCAAGATGCGCGCGGCCGACCTGGACCTGATCTTCCTGCTGGCACCCACGTCCACCGAGCAGCGCATCGCCCAGGTGGCGAAAGTGGGCAGCGGCTTCTCGTATTACGTGTCGCTCAAGGGCGTTACCGGGGCCGGCAATATCGACACGGCCCAGGTGGCCGAGCGCATTGCCGCCATCCGCCAGCATGTCAGCCTGCCCATCGGCGTGGGCTTCGGCATCCGCGACGGCGCCACGGCCAAGGCGGTGGCGAAGGTGGCCGACGCCGTCGTCATCGGCAGCCGCGTCATCCAGGAAATCGAAGCCAGCCCGCCGGACCAGGCGCCCGCCGCAGTGCAAGCCTTCGTCGCCGGCATCCGCCAGGCGCTGGACGAGTAGGCCCCTGGCCGTTCGCCCCTGGCCGTTTATAACGCATGAGCTCGTGTCCACCTTGGGGTCAGACCCCGACAAGGACACGGCCTCGACCGTTCGCAACGCATGAGCTCGTGTCTATGTCGGGGTCTGACCCCACAGTAGACAGCAACGCATGAGCTCGTGTCTATGTCGGGGTCTGACCCCACAGTAGACACGGCCTCGGCCAATTGCAACGCATGAGCTCGTGCCCGTGTCGGGGCTGGAAGGAGGACTGCCATGCATGTCAGTCCCGCTGCGCAGGCGAAGCGCTGCGCTCATCGAATTCCTTGCTCCGCCCACAGCGGACACAAGCTGATCCGCATCGTCGTCCAGCCCCGCGGACCGCATAAAATCACACGGTCGTGCGCAAAGTTGGCAAAGTTGAATGTTCGACACGGTCGGTTTTTGCGGCTACACTTCGCCCCTCAGTCAGAGCAACAGGAGAAAATATGAGCTGGTTGGAAAAACTGCTGCCACCGCGCATTCAGCGCTCGGACGCCGCCGCCCGCAAGACGATGCCCGAAGGCCTGTGGGTCAAGTGCCCCTCCTGCGAGGCCGTCCTGTACCGTACCGATCTGGAATCGAACCTGCACGTCTGCCCCAAGTGCGACCATCACATGCGCATCCGCGCCCGCGAGCGCCTCGATGCGCTGCTGGACGCCGGCGGCCGGTATGAAATCGGCCAGGAAAGCCTGCCCGTCGATACCTTGAAGTTCAAGGACAGCAAGAAATACCCGGACCGCCTGAAGCAGGCCATGGAAGCCACCGGCGAGACCGATGCGATGGTGTGCCTGGGCGGTTCCATCATGAGCCTGCCCGTTGTCGTGGCGTGCTTCGAATTCGAATTCATGGGCGGCTCGATGGGCTCCGTCGTCGGCGAACGCTTCGCCCGCGCGGCCCAGGTCGCCATCGAGCAGAAGGTGCCGTTCATTTGCATCACCGCCACGGGCGGTGCGCGCATGCAGGAAGGCCTGCTGTCGCTGATGCAGATGGCAAAGACGACGTCGATGCTGACCAAGTTGTCGGAAAAGAAACTGCCGTTTATCAGCGTGCTGACCGACCCGACGATGGGCGGCGTGTCCGCCTCGTTCGCCTTCATGGGCGACGTCGTGATGGCCGAGCCGAAGGCGCTGATCGGCTTTGCCGGTCCCCGCGTCATCGAGAACACGGTGCGCGAGAAGCTGCCGGAAGGCTTCCAGCGGTCCGAGTTCCTGCTGACCAAGGGCGCCATCGACATGATCGTCGACCGCCGCAAGATGCGCGAAGAAATTGCCCGCCTGCTGGCGCTACTGCAGAACCAGGCCGTCGAAGTGCTGGCGTAAGCCACGGCACTGCTGCACGAAACGGGGCCGTCATGGCCCCGTTGTCATGTCCGCCGCTGACGCCCACCCCATTGGCGCGCTAAAATTGCGCCTTCCTGAATCCGAAGAACCCCAGCATGTCCACTCCCACCACCCTGCCAGCCTGGCTGGCGCTGCTCGAATCGCGCCACGCCGAAACCGTCATCAACATGGGCCTGGACCGCGTGCGCGCCGTCAAGGAACGCCTGGCGCTGCAATTCGCCTGTCCCGTCATCATGGTGGCCGGCACCAACGGCAAGGGTTCCACCTGTGCCATGCTGGAATCGATCCTGCTGCGGGCCGGCTACAAGGTAGGCCTGTACATCAAGCCCCACTTCCTCGACTTCAACGAACGGGCCCGCATCAACGGCGACCTGGCGGGCGACGCCGAGCTGGTGGCGGCGTTCGATGCCGTCGAGGCTGTGCGCGGCGACACGCCGCTGACGTATTTCGAGTTCACCACCCTGGCCATCATGCACCTGATGGCCACCACGGCGCTCGATGTCGTCATCCTGGAAGTGGGCCTGGGCGGGCGCCTGGACGCCGTCAACGTCATCGACGCCGACGTGTCTATCGTCACCAGTGTCGACATCGACCACGTCGACTACCTGGGCGGCACGCGCGAGCAGATCGGCTTCGAGAAGGCCGGCATCTTCCGCCCCGGCAAGGCCGCCATCTGCAGCGACCCCGTGCCGCCGCAGGCGCTGATCGACCACGCCGAAGCCATCGGCGCGGACCTGTGGCTGATGGGCCGCGACTTCAACTACGCCGGCGACAAGCAGCAGTGGAACTACGGCGGCCGTTCGCAGCGCCGCAACTCGCTGGCCTACCCCAGCCTGCGGGGCGCCAACCAGCTGCTGAACGCGTCGGCGGCGCTGGCCGCGCTGGAAGTGTTGCGCAATGAATTGCCGGTGGGCGCCCAGGACGTGCGCCACGGCCTCGTCACGGTCGAGCTGCCGGGACGCTTCCAGGTGCTGCCGGGTCGCCCGACCGTGATCCTGGACGTGGCCCACAACCCCCACGCAGCCGCCGCGCTGAACCAGAACCTGGGCAATATGGGCTACCACCCGTACACCTTCGCCGTGTTCGGCTCGATGCACGACAAGGATATCGACGGCGTCATCAAGGCCATGTCCGAGCACGTCGACCACTGGTGCCTGACGAACCTGGCCTCGCCCCGCGCCGCCAGCGCCTCCGAGCTGGCCGCCAAGGTGCAGATGATCCAGGCCGACAGCCATGACAAGACCGTCAACGTGTTCGACGATCCGGCCGCGGCGTTCGCAAATGCCGTCAGCCGGGCGGGCGAGAATGATAGAATTGTGGTCTTTGGATCGTTCCTGACCGTCGCCGCCGTCATGGCGGCACGCAAATCCTCACTCCACTGAGATATTCACGCATGGGCTTGTTCTCGAAATCTGATAAAAACAAGCAAGAGTCCACGGAAGATAGTGGCTATTACCGGGCAGCAGACGATAGAAACTTGGCAGAGCGTGCCCGTGCCAAACGGGCCGCGCATGCCGGCGCCGAGGCCGCCGCCGCCCGCGGCCGTGGCCGCAC
>NZ_WNKZ01000179.1 GCF_009720835.1 Pseudoduganella buxea | reverse complement strand
TCTCGGCCGGCGTCGATTCGGGCGCCAACCACCCGGGCACCCTGTCGGGCATCCACAGCCACAACTTCAGCGGCGACGGCTACAACCAATGGCAGCTGGACGACACGCAAGGCCAGGTCCGCATGCGTCTGGCCACCAGCAGCGCGGCGACCCAGCTGAACCTGGGCTACCTGATCCAGCAATCGCCCACGTCATCCCAACGGGGCGCCTACCGCGGTGCCGGTTTCGAACTGCGCACCGACGCGTGGGCCGTCGTGCGCGGTGGCGAAGGCGTGCTACTGACAACGTCCGCCCGGTCGGCGCAAGGCGCCGGTGTCACGTCGACGCAGATGGATGCATCCGAGGCGCTGGCAGGATTCAAGTCGGCCGAAGAACTGGCGGAGACGATCAGCGACGCCGCCACCGCACAGAATGCGCTGGTGAGCAAGAACGCGGCAACGGCGCACAAGGATTTCGTCGCGCTGCTCGATCCCGAACAAAAGGGGAAGTTCAGCGGGGCCGTCAACGGTCAGGAGGCTTCGAAAGCCCAAAGCGGCTCGCGTGAGCTGGATGCATCGCAGCCGGTGGAAAAGTTCGGTGCACCGATTGTTGTCATGGACTCGCCGACCAGCATCAACTGGGCGACACCGGCATCGACCGTGCTGTTCGCCGGACAGCAGTTGCGGTGGATTACCCAGGGCGATGTGCAGATGACGGCCGCGCATACGGTGTCGTCGGTTGCTGCTAACGCTGCGTCGTTCTTTACGCACTCGGGCGGGATTCAGGCCATTGCCGCGAATGGGCCGGTGTCGCTGCAGGCGCATACGGATCAGCTGGAGATTGTGGCTGACAAGTCGGTGACCGTGATCTCGGTGAATGATTCCATCGAGATCAAGGCGAATCAGAAGATCGTTCTGCAGGCCGGGCAGTCTTCCATCACGTTGGAGGGTGGGGATATTACGTTTGCTTGTCCGGGGAACTTTACGGTTAAGGGTGGGAAGCATGTGTTTAATGGCGGAAACAGCAAGCCTGCACTCATGGAGGCGTTCCCGGAACTGTTAATCCCAGCCCTGGAACACTTGAATAAGAAGCCAGCGCTTCCGACCGCGAAAGATAATGCAGTTTATGACGAGCAGATCCGATTCAAAAATAGTTCGAATTTTCCGCTTCGCGATATTCCATATACCCTATTCCTGGAAAATGGGAAATCGATTAAGGGCGTTACGGATAAGAGCGGCCTAACTAGTCGCGTTATTTCAAACGAGCCGATCATGATTCAGTCGGTCGAACTTCGGGCGACAGTTGTGCCACAATGCTGCAACTCAGCTGCTCACGCCTCCTCGACAATGATCACTTTCCCCATTGCAGATGTGAAGACGAACGATATCGACATAGGCTCCTCAATAGTAGAGATAAAAACACCGGATGGTGAATCTCGCAGCTTAACTTCGGGCGAAATTGCAATTTCCAGAATTCTTTTTAAGGACTCAATTGATTATTCGAAAGTTCGAGTCCATAAGCGCGAGTTTTTGTGGTTTGGTCTTCAGCCAGACAATGTAGCAATGACTCCGAATGGTGAAATTTATTTCAACGAGGAGAAGTTTAAAGAGGACTTTTCTGCTGAAACCTTTGACTTAAAACTTTGGTTTATACATGAGATGGTCCATGTTTGGCAACACCAACTAGGCTATCCAGTCATGGCACGTGGTGCAGTACGAATTCGACTGGCGTACGACTACACATTGCAGGAAGAAAAAACTCTTCGTGATTATAATATGGAAGCCCAAGGCAATTTACTTGCGGATTACTGGGCCTTGGTCTCGACGAATAATTCTCCCAGCTATTTCAATGAATCAAAGCATATCGGGGACAGAGTTTTATATGAGAAGGTGATCGGAAACTTCATATCAAACCCGTCAGATAAGTTCAATCTACCAAAAATTTTTCTATGAGCAGAACGATGACAATAATGTCAAACCTCGCTGCCACGTTCTTGATAAGCTTGTGTGCTACCGGCTGTCATGCCATGTCTCGCATGGATAATGCTGAGGTAAAGACTGCGTTCGGAAAGCCCTGTTTTTCTTTGCCACTGAACTCTGAGACAAAGCAAGGTGTTCCGTTTTATTCTATTTTGTTATCGGAGGTTAAGTCAGAGACGCGAGGCCAGTCTCCCCGGGAGTTGTGGCACCAATACGTTGTTCCTCGCGGAAAATCGATAACACTTATGCCCTCAGACTGTTTGCTTTATGGGCAAGTAATTCCTTCGATGGAACAGCGCATTCTTGCTCCGTTAGCTCCTTACCGTACTTATGCAATTGCGTTGAACGCCCGTCCCAAAGGGTCGAGTCTGATGGGTTATCGCGCTGAATTTTGTTTAGTTCCTCAAGAATCGGGAGAGTTACGTGTTGTCATGGTTTCGCCTGAACGTAATCCCAACAATGAGGATGTTGGCCAGTGTCAAGGCCGATAGTGTTGTGCTTTAGGCCGGCGCCGTGCGCCGCCTGGCCCCGGGCCACGCCTTCACCTTGACCCAGCACGAGCGCTATGGCCCGGACAGCGACGCCTTCGTCGCGCTGTGGGTCGAGCACGAGGCCCGCAACAACTTCCAGGCGCAGATCAAGACGGCGGCCGGTGGCGGCCTTGTCGAAAACGGCACCTACCGCAACCGCTTCGGCTGCGTGCGCGACGCCGTCGCCATCGTGCCGCGCGCGGCTGCCGCCGCCCATCCCGTCACCGCGCTCGGGCCGCAGACAGCAATCGTCGTCGGGCTGGCCGACGCCGTCGCCCACACGGGCCGCGATCACCAGGTGCGCATCCAGTTCGCCTCGCAGCGCGGCGAAGGCGCCAACGCCGGCGGCATGGCCCACAACACGGACGAAACGGGCAACGCCCCCGGGCGACGAGCGCTCGGGCACCTGCGTACGCTAGCGGTGGACTATGGTCACGCATTTCATTATATTGTTAAGAATTCATTGATATCGAAAGCTTTGAGTTTTGGCCCTGGTAACGCCTTACTCCCGCACAGGGGCGGATTCTGAAATTAAAGACGGAAAAATTCAGAGAGAAAGTTAAATCGGGGAAGCAGTATCTCAACGATACATGTGCCGAAAGTACGCGAGATCTACTAGACGCAGCAGACATACGTACCCCTAGCGGTTCGGGCAGGGTTAAGCACAGTGATATACTCTCGTTCCCTATTGCATATGCTATCAATCAGTACATATGGTATAGCAATTTTGTCAATGAAAGGTTTTCAGAAATGGTGATGGAACTCGGAGAGAATGAAGAGTGGCAACCCCCCGTTGGTGAAATTAACCCCATTTTTGGAAGTGCATCTTGAGAGATTTGCGTCTCGCGGCGGTAGTATTTTTTTATTGCATTCTTAATTTCAATTTATCTACCGCCGCGGAATTCAATGACACCCCGATGAAACCAGCCGAGTTGCAGAAATACGCAGGAAGTATCACGAATGGAGCCGCTATGAGTGAAACGCCAGTCGATCGCTTTAGCAACGTTAGCCCGCTAGAGATGCCTAGAATAATTGTGATGAATTATGCCGAAAGAATGTACGTCACATTACTTGTTGGCGAGATGATGAAAATTCTCAGCAAGCGCCGCGACCTGGAAGAAACTGATCTGATCTTCGGATCGGGGAAATATTTCTGGCCTAAGGACCCGAGAGAAAAGACGCACACGTCTATAACATTTGGCGCACAGAATTTTTCTCTTCGATCGATTACCGTTGACTTTCGGCGAAAAAGCAAGGATCAGCCCTGGCAGAAAGGAATTATTACAATACATCCGCAAAATTATCCGATTGGCGTTTACGACATGCAGCTTCCAAAGGAAGCTTTCAAAAATTACGTTTTTGAAAGCTCGTCTTCGGAAATCCGGCCTAACAGGCCAGTCAAGGAAGTGAACATTTATTCTTTTAGAGTTCTCGAGGAAAAATCTTCATTATTGTTGCGGTATGAGGCGCGACCAGATGTGT
>NZ_WNKZ01000178.1 GCF_009720835.1 Pseudoduganella buxea | reverse complement strand
GCACGGCCACGGCCAGCGCGCCCAGCGCGGCCAGCAGGCCCCGGTAGCCGCTGGTGTCGAACACCGCCATCAGGCAGGCGCCCAGCAGCACCAGCACGGCGGCACCGGCCAGCAGGGTGCGCCAGCGCAGTTGCCGGGCGCGCAGTGCCCGCAGCGCCGCGATGGCGGCCAGCACGGCGCCGGACGCGCCGTAGGCCAGGTAGATATCGCGCGAGAACAAGGTCAGGCCGGCGAAGCAGCCCAGCAGCAGGCAGGCCATGCCGAGCGGCAGGTGCAGCGCCGCGAACCGTTCGCGCGGGGCGTCCTTGTCACGCCCGGCCAGCCATACGGCGACAAAAGGCAGCGCCATCGCCAGGTAGGCGTCGAGCGCGGCGCCGCCCGTGTGCATGGCCGAAAACGGCGCCGTGGGCCGGTAGTCGGTGGCGAAATTGAGCAGGCCGGGGAACAGCATGCGTTCCCACGCCACCGCCAGGCTGGCCGCGACGAGGCCGAGCAGCATGCCCGGCACGAACAGGCGGCGCAGGTTGACGAGGTCCGGCCCGCAGCTCCGGCGCAGCAGCGGCAGCAGCACGATGGGCCAGGCGAAGCCCTTCAGGATGCGCAGGCCGTTATAGGAACTGGTGTAGTTGTTGAAGGCATTCGCGTCCAGCGGCGCCAGCGGGGTGATGCCGCGCCACGTGGCCCAGGCCAGGCAGGCCGCCAGCAGCACCAGGGCCGGGCCGGCCACGGGCGGCAACCGCCCCGCAGGGCTGCCGGCCGCCAGGCGCCAGTAACCGACGGCGCAGGTGACGAGCAGCACCAGGTCCAGCTCCTCCAGGAAGAACCAGCCCGTCCACGGCGTGAAGTCCATGATCGGCAGCACGGCCGGCAGCACCAGCAGCCAAGCGGCGGGGCGCCACCACAGCAGTGCGGCGTAGGCGGCCAGGGCAGCGACCAGCCACGGGCCGGCGGCCGGGTAGACCGACAGCGCCGCGCCCAGCAGCAGCAGGGCGGCGCCGGCCCCGACACGCGCCGCCAGGCCGGCGATCATTGCGCCTCTTCAGTCCACTTGCCGGCGTCGGACAGCATTTTCTTCAGGCCCGGCAGCGGGAAGCCGGCGCCGTAGGCCTTGCGTGCCAGCGGCAGGGCGGCGTCGTATTTCTTGGCGCGGGCATAGGCCAGCCCCAGGTTGTAGTTGATGGCCGCGTCGTCCGGCGCCAGGGTGGCGGCGCGCTCCAGCATCTCCATGGCGCGCTTGTCCTGGCCTTCGGCGAACAGGTACTGCGCATACAGGGCCCAGGCCGCGCCGTCTTCCGGCTGGAAGCGCACGGCCCTCTCGAAATAGCATTCGGTGGGGAAGTGCGCCCCGGGTGGTTTGATGGTGCGCAGCTTCTGCGACAGGCGCATCATCAGCAGCAGCGCCTGCGGGTGGTTCGGGATGGCCCGCAGCACGTAGTCGAGGTCACCGCCGATATGGCCGGTGGCGCCCTTGCGCAGGGCCTGCACGTCCTCGGTGAAGTGGAAGTCCTCGACCACGCCAAGTTTCGACTTCGGCGTGGTGCGGTAGTCGAACGGGCCGTAGCCGTTTTTCAGGCCGCCGCAATACGGCTTGCCGGCGGCGGTGGCGGCACCGGCGGCGCACAGCAGCGCCAGTGCAAGGATGGACAGCCTGGGGGACAGCTTCATGTTTCCTCCGCCTGGTTCGGCACGGGTGCAAGGGTGCGCTGGACGCCGACATGGTCGAGCAGCCGCGCCAGCTGGGCCGCGCGGGCACGGCGCGAGGCCCCGGCCACGGCGGCCGGCGTGGCCACGGGTGCCGTGCCGGCACGGACCTGGGCCATGAAGCGCAGCAGGGCCTGGGCGATGCGTTGCCGGTTGTCGAGCGGCGCGATGGTATCGATGCCCGCCTGCAGCAGGGCCCCGGCCGTGTCGCCGACCGGATCGGTCAGCGCCAGCACGGGGCGGCGGGCGCGCATGTATTCGTAGACCTTGGCCGGAATCTGGTGATTGCAGTTGGCTGCCTGCAGCACCAGCAGGCCGTCGGCCGTCAGCATCTCGGCCAGCGCGTCGCGGTACGGGATATGGGGCGCCAGGGTGACGAAGGCGCCGACGCCGTGTCGGGCGATCAGGCCGGCCAGGTACTCGTCATGGGCGGTGGCGCGCAGCACTACGCGCAGCTGGCCCGGCACCAGCTGGCCCGCCGCCTGCAGGTCGGCCAGCGCCGCGAACAGTTCTACCGGATCGCGTTCGGACGGGTAGATGATGCCGCTGTGGACCAGAACGAAGGGCGCATCGGGCGCCGGTGCCGGTTGGGTCACTGCACTGGCGCCGGCGAAGTTCTCCTCGTCGTAGCCGTTTTCGACCAGCAGGAAGCGCTCCGGCGGCACCTGCGGATAGCGCTGCTGGTAGTTGCGCACGGCGCCGGCCGTGGTGCAGACCACCGCGCAGCTGTGGCGCACGGCCTGGTCCTCGATCCAGCGGTAGATCCGGCGCGTCAGGGGATTGGTGGGATAGTCGACGTCCGTCATCGGGTCGCGCATGTCGGCGATCCACGGCAGGCGCGTCAGCCGCGCCAGGGCCAGGCCGATCAGGTGCGCGCTGGCGATCGGGTAGGTCGACCAGATCACCTGCGGCCGGTGCTTGCGGATCATGCGCAGCCCGGCCGGCACGCCGCCCAGCACCCACGACACCCAGCGGTCCGGCAGGGCCATCGCGCGCACGTAGCGGCCGCCCACGGCCAGGTGGCGCGACGTATCGAGCGCAAACGCCCGCTGCACCACGGCCTCGGGCGGGATGTCCTTCAGCTGGTCCGTGCCCTGGCGCTCGTAGGCGCGCGGATGGGCCGTGAGCACCAGCGGCTGCCAGCCCAGCGCCGGCAGGTACTGCGAAAACTTCAGCGTCCGCTGGATGCCGCTGCTGCCGTGCAGGGGCGGGAAGTGGAACGCGATCATCAGGACCCGGTTCACCATGCGCGCACCCAGTCGGCAGTCCAGTCGGCGACCTGGTCGCGCCATTCGCGCCGCGAGAAGGTATGGTCGGCCGCCACCAGCGTGTGGCGCTGCACGCGCGGCGCGGCCAGCAGGCGGCGCCAGGGCGCCGAACCGTTTGCCATGTCGAGAAACTCCTTGGCCGTCAAATCGTTGCCGCTGACGATCAGCAGCACCTTGCCATCGAACGCGCGCATGCCGTCCAGCATACGTTCGTGCAGGCCCATCGCCGGCTTTTCAGCAAGCGCCACGGGCGGGGCGGGGCGGCGGCGCAGTGCGGTGCCGGCCAGCTTGACGAAGCTGCCGATGGCGGCGCGCCAGTCGAAGCGGCCGGTGGCGAGCTTCTTCCACAGCTCCGGCTGCAGCAGGCGCGCGCGGTAGTAGTGCTTCAGGGTGGCACTGGCGTGGCCCGCCGGTGTGCGGGCCCAGGGGTTCAGCAGCACCAGGCCGCCGATGCGTGCATCCTGGCCGGCGTAGAACAGGGCGGCGGAGGCGGCGTCGCACAGTCCCCAGATCACCACTTCGCGCAGGCTCGGCACGCGCGCGCAGAATTCGTCGACGGCAGCGCGCAGGTCGGCATCGACATCGTTGAAGTCGCGCGCCGCGCCGGTGCTGTCGCCCATGCCCCGGTAGTCGAAGCGCAGCGCGGGAATGCCACGCGCGGCCAGGCTGCGCGCCAGCAGCGCGAACTGGCGGTGGCTGCCGGCGCGGTACTGCGGTCCGCCGACGACGATCAGCACGCCCCGCGTGGGCGCGCCCGTGGCCGGACTGAGGATGCCGGTCAGCCAGTCCTGCGCGCAGGGGAAGCGCAATGCCAGTTCATCAGGCTGCATGGTCGAGGGCGGAGAGGGCGTGGCGGGTGCGCTCGACCAGGGCCGGGCATTCGGCGATTTCCTGCGTGGCCCAGAACTGCGGGCCCGCGACCGTCTGCGTGTCGACGGCGATGCCGGCTTCCTGCCAGCGCTGGACGATGCGCGCGGCGGCGGGCGGCAGGGGGCGGCCCGCCTCGGCCACCACTTCCAGCCAGTGCACGGGGCACGGCGGCGGCGGCGCCTTGGCCGCGTCC
>NZ_WNKZ01000177.1 GCF_009720835.1 Pseudoduganella buxea | reverse complement strand
CGCGGCGCTGGCGCCGCGACCGGCCGCGTCCGGAGGACCGGCCGTTCGAGGACGACCGCCCGCCGCCACCACCGCCGCCGCCGCCGGACGAAGAGGAGCGGCGCCGTGGCGGCGTCTTCCTCGACAACAGCGCCATGATCGCACTGGCGATGCGCCGCATCGACGTGATCGCGCTGGTACGGGGGCGGCAGCTGTTTACCAGTGCGACCGCGCTGGCGGAGTTCGAGACGTCCGTCATGGCGCGGGCCAACACGGCGGAAATCGCGGCGGCGATGATGCTGATGTCGCAACTGACGGTGGTGCCGGACGCGCCTTCGGCCCGCGTGATGGCCATGGCGCAGACAGGTGCCTTCGGCATCAACGACCGGCTCATCTTCGGTACCGCCGACGCGATGAACATGGAAATCATCACGGGCGATGCGGCCTTCCGCAACGCCGCCGCGGCGCAGGGCCTGCGGCTCAATATCACCGTGTTCCAGCCCGGGGCGCGTTTTGGGGAGTAAGGACATGACACCGATATCGACGTCCGGCGCGCGCTGGCAGGCATACGAAGCCATGCTGCGGGCCGCCTATGGCGCCATCGTGGCGCCGCCAGACCTGCCGGCCGTGGCCGCGCTGCTCGACGGCGCGGGTCTTCCGGCATCGGACATCGCGGCGCTGCTGGCACCTTTCTCGGCCGGCGTGACGGTCGATCCGCAGGGCGCGCAAGTGTCCGACGCGGCGCTGGCCCGGGTACGCGAACGGCTGCTGGCACCGGCCGCCACGGCGCCGGCGGCACCACCGGTGTTCCTGCCGCACGGGCTGGTCACGCCGGCGCTGCGCGCGCCTTGGCGCCACCTGCTGCACACCTTCCCGGATGGCCAGGTAGGCCTGGCCGACTACGTGGCACTGCTGGACGTCCTGCACGAGCAGGGCCGCGCGCGCGGCGATATCGCCATCCTGCTGCACGCGCTGACGGGACGCCCCCTGCACCTGGTGGCAGGCGATATCGATGGCCTGCACAAGGTCCTGGCGGTACCGGCGCAAGCCGTGGCCGCGATGCGGCAACGACTCGACGCCTCCCGGATCCCGCCGAACAAAGGAGATGCATCATGAACACGCAACGCATATCGTTCCAGTCGCCCCTCTACCCGGGCGCGCAAGGCTCCGACGTGGCCGCCGCCCAGGCCATGCTGGCGGAACTGGACTATCCGGTCGCGCAGTCCGAACGGGACGCGCGGCACTACGGCCCGTCCACCGTGGAGGCCGTGCGGCGCTGGCGGCGCCAGAACGAGCTGCCGGATGAGCCTTTCCTCGACCTGGACGCGCTGGCGCTGTTGCGCAAGCACGACCTGGCGCTGGAAAGGGTGGTGCATGGCGTGATCGCGCTGGCGGACGGCAGTGCCGTGGGCGGCCTGCTGGTGACGGCCATCGACCGCGATTTCCGCGCCGAACAGGAGCTGGGCAAGGCCGTCACCGACGATGGCGGACGCTATCGCATCGTCTACCGGGCCGCCGATGCGGTGCGCGCGGAAAAGGGCCTGGCCGACGTCGGCCTGCGCATCCATACCGGCGACGGCAAGATGCAGCTGTACGCATCACGCAGCGCCGAGCTGGCGATGAACGCGCCGCGCGATATACGGCTGGACGCCGTGGTCAGCTTGCCCGATGGCGCGGTGCCGTCCGAATTCGCCTGCATCGCGGCGACCCTCGCCGGGTTGACAGGCGATGTCGGGCCGGCCGCCATCGGCGAGGACCCGGCCTCGGACGAAGTCGATTTCCTGGCTCGTGAGAGCGGCATCGACCTGGAGCGCCTGGGACATTTCGCCATGGCTGCTCGGGTCGGCGATCTGGCGGAGCTGCCGGCCGCGTACTTTTATGGGCTGCTGCGCGAGGATGGCCTGCACGGTGTCGGCGACGGCCGTGCCGGGGCGGTGCTGACGCCGGTCGACCTGCGTACGCCCACGCGCGCCGTGCTGTTCGAGGCCGTCCTGCTCGACGGGAAGGACAGCCAGCGCGTCCTGCGCCGCGCCGTGCGCAAGCACCTGATCGGGCCGGAGCTGCTGGAGCAGGCCGGCGCCATCCATGAACGCCTGCAGCAATGGCGTGACGAAGCGCGCAAGTATGTCGACCATGAACTGCCGCAGCGCGTGGCGGCCGTCCTCGATGGCGTCGTCGGGGCCGGGCGCGAAGCCGACCTGGTCTCGCTGCTGACGGCCATCGACGTCAACGGCCTGCCGGGACTGTTCGAACGGTTCGACATGGCGGGCATTTTCTCCCTGTCCGACCGGCCCGAGGCGCAAGCCCGGCTGGGATTGGCCGACCTGCTCGGCCTGCACCCGGGCCTGGTGAGCGAGGTGGTGGAAGGTGCCGGCGCGGGCACGCCGGAGCAGGTGCGCAAGCTGGCCCAGCTCGAACGCAAGGACTGGAGCGCCATGATCGAGCGGGGCAACCTGCGGCTGGGCGGTGCGCCGATATCGTCGGCGTCGGCGGCGTCGGCGCGGCGCCAGGCCTCGGCCATCGTGCGCCGCTTCGAGCAACGCTATCCGACGGCGGCGTTCGCGGCGCAACTTGGGCGGCGCCAGCCGGCTGCTGTGCCGGAGAGCGAGGGCATTGCAGCGTTGTTCGACCGCCATCCCGATTTCGACCTGCGCCGGCACAAGCTGCGGCCGTTCCTGAAGGCGGCGGGCGACGAACAGGTGCCCGCCGCGGTGCTCGATGGCGTGGAGCGGGTCCAGCGCGTGTTCCAGCTGGCGGGCGATTACCGCAAGACCGAGGCGCTGCTGGCAGCCGGCTATGATTCCGCCGCCGCCATCGTGGCTGCCGGCCGTGGCCAGTTCGTGCGCGATGCCCGCCGCGCCGCCGGCCTCGGTGCCGCGCGTGCTGCCGACATGTTCGAGGCGGCCAGCAACCGCAACCTGGCTGCCTTGACGGTGGCGGCCAACCTGCGCACGCTGGACTGGCCGGCGGCACTGGAAGGCGAGTCGGCCGCTTCGCTGCGGGCCAGCTTCCAGGCGCTGGCGCTGGAACATCCGGACCTGGCCAGCCTGTTCGGCGCCGGCGATGCCTGCGCCTGCGCGCACTGCCGGTCGATCTACGGCCCGGCCGCCTACTTTGCCGACATCATGCGCTTCCTGCGCAACCGCCTGGTGCGCGACACCACCGTCACGCCTTCGCCCAGCACGCGCAGCGCGCGCGAGATCCTGTTCGCGCGGCGGCCCGACCTCGGCCAGATCGACCTCGATTGCGCGAATGCCGAAGTGCCGGTCCCGCATATCGATATCGTCTGCGAGCTGCTGGAGGAAATGGTGGCGCCCGATGCCGGCTTCACGTTCAATGCCGCCACGCTTGCCGCGGGCCGCGCCCCGGCCGCGCTGCTGGCAGCGGTGCGGGCCGCCGGCTTCCAGATTCTCGACAACGCCGTGCTGTACGGCCCCTACGCGGGCGACCGCTTCATGCTGCGCGATCCCGGCATCGCCATCGCGGTCGACGGCCCGGCGCCCAACTGGACCTTGCGGCGGCTGCGCCAGACCCACGGCACGCCGGCCGAACGCGCCGCCGCGCCGGAATACGTAAACGCCGACGCGCATATGCTGCTGGCCGCCGGCAAGGCAGCTTTCGGCCTGCCGTTCGACCTGTTCCACGCCGAGACCGTGGCGTTGCTGAACGCTGCCGGCTCCGCGCGGGCGGACCTGATGCGGGCATTGAAGACGCCTGCGGCGCCAGGTGCGGAGGTGCTGGCCGGGGAAGTCCTCGGCCTAACTCCGGCGGAGCGGCGCCTGGTCTTTTCGGCTGCGGTGGCCGACCAGCCGGCCATCTGGGGCGTGCCGGGACCGGCGGCCGCCAGCACGATGAAGCGGCTCGACATTTTCCTGGACCGCACTGGCCTGGACTATGCCGGGGTCGAGCCGCTGCTGGCGCGGCCCTGGATCGCCGGCGGCCTGGATCTGTTCATCCGCCACCTAGATTCCAGCTGCGACCTGGCCAGCAAGGAAATCCAGCATCTCGATGACGCCGTGCTGGACCGCGTGCACCGGGTGCTGCGCCTGGCCCGCCGCACCGGCCTGGCGCCGCGCGACGTCGACCGTCTCGCCAGCGCGCCACGGCTGGGCGGGGGCGACCTGGG
>NZ_WNKZ01000176.1 GCF_009720835.1 Pseudoduganella buxea | reverse complement strand
GCACTGGTGCGTGGTGGGCTGGCTGGCCTCGCTCGCCTTCGTTGCCAGCCAGCTGGGCGGCTGGGTGGCCATGGCGGCGCAGGGCTGGCTGCCGGCCGGCACGCCGGGCGCGGCCTTCTTCTACATGCTGACGGGCCTGCACGGCGTGCATGTGCTGGGCGGCATGGCGGCAGCGGCCATCGTCACGCCCAGGCTGGCGCGACCCGGCAGCACGCCAGCCTGGCGCAGCCTCGCCACGCGGCTGTGTGCCCAGTACTGGCACTTGCTGCTGGCCCTGTGGCTCGCCCTGTTCGCACTGCTGTTCACCGTCACGCCCGAACTGGTGCGCGACGTGTGCGGCACGCTCGGCATACCGGTGAGGTGAGCATGTCCGCCACGATAGACCAGTCCGCCACGAATCCGGCAGCGCGCCAACCCGGCGAAGGAGCGGGGCAGGGCGACGCCAGCCACGCCGCTGCCGTGCATGCCGATACAGCCGCGGGCCTGCGCGGCATGGCCGCGGACCTGTCCGGCGACCGCCAGATGTTCCAGGTACCGTGGGGCAAGGCGATGATGTGGATTTTCCTCCTCAGCGACACCTTTATCTTCGGCAGTTTCCTCACGGGCTATATGTCCGTGCGCATGTCGGCCACGACGACGTGGCCGAACCCCAGCGAAGTGTTCGCGCTGACGATTGCCGGCCAGACCTTGCCGCTGATCCTGATCGCCATCATGACCTTCGTGCTGATCACCAGCAGCGGCACGATGGCCATGGCCGTCAACTTCGCCTACCGCCGCGAGCGGCGCAAGTGCGCCGTGCTGATGATGGCGACGGCCTTGCTGGGCGCCGTCTTTGTCGGCATGCAGGCCTTCGAATGGAGCAAGCTGATCGCCGAGGGGGTGCGGCCCTGGGGCAATCCTATGGGCTCGGCGCAGTTCGGCGCCAGCTTCTTCATGATCACGGGCTTCCACGGCATGCACGTGTCCGCCGGCGTGCTGTACCTGTTCGTCGTTGCCCGTCGCGTGCTGGCGGGGCGCTACGAACGGTCGGGCAATTACGACATCGTCGAAATTGCCGGCCAGTACTGGCACTTCGTCGACCTGGTGTGGGTCTTCATTTTCGCGCTGTTCTACCTGTGGTGAGGTGCCCATGCAAACGGAAGCGATCGCGGCGCAAGGCCAGCCCCAACAACAAGAACGCCAGCAACACCAGCAGCACCCCATCGGCCTGTACTTCAAGGTGTGGGGCCTGCTGTTCGTGCTCAGCGCTATGTCGTATATGGTGGACCTGTTCCAGCTGCAGGGCCTGCTGCGCTGGACCCTGATCATCGTGCTGATGTTCGCCAAGGCGGCCCTCATCGTGGCCGTGTTCATGCACCTGCGCTGGGAACGCCTGGTGCTGGTCTGCGTCGTCATTGTTCCGCCCGCCGCGCTGCTGGTGCTGGCCGCATTGATGGTGGCCGAGTCCGATTATGTGTTCGCTACGCGCATGCTGTATTTCCGTTGACGGCAGGGCATGCGCTGCGCGGAACGTCGCGCCGACGCGACAGCGCGCGGGCCATGCCGGCACTATGAGGCGCAATAGGTATTGCAGGACGGCACACGTTTCGCCCTTGTAACGCCATCTGGCCCGGTGCTATAATTCGCGCACGCTTTTACGACGTCCCCATCGTCTAGAGGCCTAGGACATCACCCTTTCACGGTGAGTACCGGGGTTCGAATCCCCGTGGGGACGCCAAGGTTTGCACGCACTGCGCAGTAGCGCGGCAGCGCCAGGCAAGCACCGAAGTAAAAGAGTCCAGGGTCCCCATCGTCTAGAGGCCTAGGACATCACCCTTTCACGGTGAGTACCGGGGTTCGAATCCCCGTGGGGACGCCACAGATACCGCAAGTTCGTGCTTGCCCGCAAAGCCGCCTGGTCTC
Organism: Pseudoduganella buxea; assembly: GCF_009720835.1. GTDB lineage: Bacteria > Pseudomonadota > Gammaproteobacteria > Burkholderiales > Burkholderiaceae_D > Rugamonas > Rugamonas buxea. The sequence continues at coordinate 2,212 of NZ_WNKZ01000176.1, read as the reverse complement.
CAGTGCGGCTTTTTTGTATTTCGCCGGTACACAGTTCGCCAACTCGTCAGCCCATATGCCAACCCAGCACGCATCACCCAGCCCCGCCACCACCCTCGCCATCTTTTGCAAGGTGGTCGACAACTTCGGCGACATCGGCATCTGCTGGCGCCTGTCGCGCCAGCTCGCCAGCGAGCGGGGCATCACTGTCACCCTGTGGGTCGACGACCTCGGCAGTTTCAAGCGCATCTGCCCCCGGCTCGACAGCGAAGCGGCCACGCAAACCGTCGAAGGCGTCACCGTGCGGCATTGGACGGACCAGGACGGCCAGTTCGCGCCGGAAGACGTGGCCGACATCGTCATCGAATTCTTCGCCGTCGATATCCCGCCCGGCTATGTGGAAGCGATGGCGCGCCGCGAGCCCCGGCCCGTGTGGCTGAACCTGGAGGGGTTGACGGCGGAAGACTGGGTCGAAGGCTGCCATACCTTGCCGTCGATGCACCCGCGCCTGCCGCTGACCAAGCACTTCTACTTCCCCGGCTTTAATGCGCGGACGGGCGGGCTGCCGCGCGAAGGGGGCCTGCTGGCCGAGCGCGATGCCTTCCAGGCGGACCCGGTCAACGCGGCGCGCTTCCTGGCCGGGCTGGGCGTGACCCCCGGCGAGATGGCGGCAACCAAGGTGTCGCTGTTCTGCTATCCCCATGCGCCCGTGTCCGCACTGCTCGATGCATGGCGCGACGGCGGCAGCGCCGTCACCTGCCTCGTGCCCGAAGGCGTGGCACGCGAGGCGGTGCAGGCCTTCCTCGGTGGTGACGCGCATGCCGGTGCGGCGCGCACGCAAGGCGCGCTGACGGTGCGCGTGTTGCCCTTCGTGCCCCAGTCCGATTACGACCGCCTGCTGTGGGCCTGCGACGTCAATTTCGTCCGGGGCGAGGATTCCTTCGTGCGGGCGCAATGGGCCGGCAAGCCTTTCGTGTGGCATATCTATCCGCAGGACGAGAACCTGCACCACAAGAAACTGCGGGCCTTCCTCGACGTGTATGCCCCTGATCTGCCCAGCCTGGTCGCCTTGTCATTGCGCTGGAACGGCGCTTCGCCGGCGGGTGGGGAAGATGCGGCCGACCTGGCCCACCTGTGGCAGGCCATGCATGCCGATGTTGAACGGCTGGTGGAACACGCCGCCGCATGGGAAGCGCGGATGTTGGAAATCGGCGACCTGGCCAATAATTTGCTCGAGTTCGCCCGCTCCCCGCGGTAGGCGTCGCCACCGGAACATGGTATGATGAGCGGTTACTGCAACCCATTTTTAGTGTAGACACTCACCTATGAAACCCGCAAAAGAAATTCGTGTTGGCAACATCATCATGGTTGACGCCAAGCCATTCATCGTGCTGCGTTCCGACGTCAACGGTTCGAGCCGCACGGGCTTCACCTACAAGTGGAAGATGAAGAATCTTCTGACGAACGCGCCGCTGGAGAACGTCTTCCGCGGCGACGACAAGTTCGACGTGGTCGTGCTGGACAAGAAGCCGGTGACCTACTCGTACTTCGCCGATCCCCTGTACGTCTTCATGGACGAAGAGTACAACCAGTTCGAGATCGAAGAAGAAAATCTGGGCGACGCGCTGAACTACCTGAAGGACGGCATGGAATGCGAAGCCGTCTTCTATGATGGCAAGGCCATTTCCGTCGAACTGCCGACCACCATCGTGCGCCAGATCGTGTACTCGGAGCCAGCCGTCAAGGGCAACACCTCCGGCAACGTGCTGAAGGAAGCCAAGATCGAGAACGCCATCGAATCGAAGCAGCACACCGTGCAAGTCCCGCTGTTCGTCAGCCAGGACGACTCGATCGAGATCGACACCCGCACCAACGAATACAAGCGCGTGATCCGCAACTAAATCGCCCGCCGTTCCCTGAAGAACGCTGCCTTGGCAGCGTTTTTTTTGGCGCTGTCACCCGGTCGCAGTGAACTGTCCATCCAGCATTCAACTTCCTGCCGGGAATAATGCAGCCCGTAAAAATTGCTGCGGCGTGCTCAGGTGTCGACAGTCGAGCCCGTGGATCCAGCCCAGGTAGTGGGGCAGGTAGCGGCTGGCCACGCCATGAAAGCGGATCAGCCAGGTCTTAAAGACGGCGTGATAGCGGTTCACGTTCTGGATGTGAATTTCCCCCAGCACCCGCTCGCCCTGGCGCAGGTTGACGGCCCGATGTGCAATACCGTGATCTTTCG
>NZ_WNKZ01000175.1 GCF_009720835.1 Pseudoduganella buxea | reverse complement strand
GCACAGGGTGGCGTAGTTGGCGCGCAGCCGGCGGCACAGCGCATCGATGCGCCCGTACAGCGGCAAGGCGTGGCCGATGCGCAGCCAAGGCGCGACATAGCCGGCGTCGACCGGCACGCCCGCGTTCCTGCGCAGGGCCAGCAACGGCAGCAGCTCGGCCGCCGCAAAGCCATGGCCGCCGCCGCAGACCAGGTGCAGGTTCGGCCGCAGCACGGAGACCGTGGCGGCCAGCCCACCGGGGTTCTGGTCGGCGAAGGACACGCTGCCCTGGTCGAGGAAGCGGCGCGGTCCGGGGTCGTCGCCGCCGCCCCACGTGGGCACGGCCAGCGCGATGCGCCATACGCCGTGGGGGTCGGGTTCGGCGTGGGCCAGGTCCACCGTCAGCCGGCTGGCCGGGCGCACCAGCACGGGCAGCCCGTCGGGCATGATCGCCTCCAGGCACGTCAAGGTGACAGCCGTGCCGTCGATGCGGTAGTCCAGCGCCAGCACGCCCCAGTGCAGCGGACAGGCCGCCCGCAGCAGGGCCGGCGCCAGCATCTCCGTGCGCATGGCCCACTGCTGGAACTGCTGCGGGACCAGGCGCATGCCGTCATACCATCGCACCGCCTCGGGCAAGGCGGCCAGCATGGCGCCATCGGGATCGTCGCGCGTCGTCATCGGCTTGCCGGCACCGCGGCCAGCGCGATGTCCTTGTCGGCGAACAGCACGGTGGCCTTCGGGTAGGTGTCGAGCCGCAGCCGATAGGCGCCCTTGCCCTGGTAGTGGGCGAACAGGAGCAGGCCGCTGGCGCGGGCACGGGCGAACGGCGTGGGATTGAGGCGCATGCGCAGGCCCGGGGTCAGTTCGTAGTACCACGTCCGGAGCTTGGGGTAGTCGCGCTTGAAATTCGCCTGCGGATCGAACCACTGCTCGGCACTCAAGGCCTGCAGCTTGGCCAGCAGCTCATCGTCCGGCGGCGCCACCAGCTCCACGGCGAAGGGGGCATTGCCGTTGGCGCCACGGGCCACTTCGAACGACAGGTCCGTCAGCGCGACGGTGGGGCGCAGCAGCTTGCGCGCCGTCTCGCAGGCGGTCAACAGCAGTGCCGCCGCCGCCAGCAGGCAGGCGCCGACGGCATGGCGCGGCGGTAAGGTCCGGGTCAACGACACACCTCCAGTCCCGACAATAAATGTTACTGATAGTTATGTTCGAACGTGGCGCGACCGCCGTCGACGGGACGGCTGCGCGATCGAATCACGCTGCGTCCGGCGCGTTTTGGCGGGCGCATTGCGAACGAATATAGCACCGGCGTCACTGTGGTTTTTTCTTTTTTTTTTTACTTTGGCCCGTTGAAAGTAAAAATCGTTTGGGCGTATTCTGAATAAAGCCAGGTGACTAACTTTTAACCCGGAAGCGCAGTCCCATGGCCGGCCTGCCGCGTCGTCGCGGCCATTGCAAGGGCATTTGCGCGGCTGCCGCCGCCGCATCTTTTCAACCATGGAGACGTTATGTCCGATATCGATAATGGTCAGCACTGGCTCGACCGCAACCGCCCCCCGCGTGTCCAGATCACGTATGACGTGGAAATCGGCGACGCCGTCGAGAAAAAGGAATTGCCGCTGGTGGTCGGGATACTTTCGGACCTGGGCGGCGAAAACAATCACGTCGTCGCCGACCAGGTCTTCCAGGAGATCGACTGCGACAATTTCGACGAGATCCTGAAGGCCATCGGCCCGTCGGCCAGCATCGTCCTGCCCGAGAGCGGCGCCCTGCAGCACGAAGCGGCCCAGGCCCAGGAGGCCGTGTTCCGTTTCGAGAAAATGGAAGACTTCAATCCCGTCTCGCTGCTGAAAATGCACCCGGCATTGGCCGCCTTATTCGAGGAACGGCAGCGCCTGCGCGACATGCTGGCCCGGCTGGACGGCAATGTAAAGCTGGAGGAAAGGCTCGATGCGGCCTTTCGCTCGGCCAGGATGATACCCAACGGCGAAGCCGGCTCGGGTACCACGGACAACACCGTTCAATAGCCGCGTGCGCACATTAATACCGGGAGCAAGCCATGCAAACCGAATCGAATATCGTATTGAGCGGTAACCAGCAAGCCGTCATCGAAGCGACCCAGCTGGAACACGCGGACCGGCAGCTGATCAACCTGGTAATCAAGCCCGGTTATGACGATGCCCAGCAGCGCAATGCGGCGCAGATCCTGAAGACGGCGCTCGACACGGCCAAGGCCAGCTCGAGCGGCGACAGCCAGCCCGTGGCCGTGATCAGCCAGCGCATCGCCGCCATCGACGCCCTGCTGGCCGAGCGGCTCGACCAGATCCTCCACAACGAGCGCTTCCAGACGCTGGAAGCGGCCTGGCGCGGCCTGCACATGCTGGTGTCGAACACGGAAACGAGCACGCGTCTGAAGCTCAAGGTGATGAACATCAGCCGCAAGGGCCTGCAGAACGACCTGGAAAAGGCCATCGCCTTCGACCAGTCGGCCCTGTTCAAGAAGATCTACGAAGAGGAATACGGCACCTTCGGGGGCAATCCGTTCAGCGTGCTGATCGGCGACTACAGTTTCGGCCGCAAGGCCGACGAAGTGGGCATGCTGGCCAAGCTGTCGAACGTGGCGGCGGCGGCGCACGCACCCTTCATCGCCGCGGCCGATTCGAGCCTGTTCGGCCTGGACAGCTTCACGGAACTGGCCAACCCGCGCGACCTGGCCAAGAGCTTCGAAGGCACCGACGCCATCAAGTGGAATGCCTTCCGCGACAGCGACGACGCCCGCTACGTGACGCTGACCTTGCCGCGCATGCTGCTGCGCCAGCCGTACAGCGACAACGGCAATCCCGTCGAGGGCCTGAACTACGAGGAAAACGTGTTCGGCGGCCCGCGCAACTACCTCGCCTCGAACGATCCCGCCATGGGCCCGAAATTCCTGTACGGCGCGCAGGCCCGCCACGAGCGCTACCTGTGGGGCAATCCGGCCTATGCGCTGGGCCTGCGCATCACGAAGGCCTTCGCCCTGTACGGCTGGTGCGCCGCCATCCGCGGCGTCGAAGGCGGCGGCGCCGTGACCAACCTGCCCATCTTCAGCTTCCCGACGGAGGCGACGGGCAAGCTCAAGACCATGCAGTGCCCGATGGAAGTGACGATCACGGACCGGCGCGAAAAGGAACTGAGCGACCTTGGCTTCATGGCCCTGTGCTACAAGAAGCACCACGACCTGGCCGTGTTCTTCGGCGGCCAGACCGTGGCGCGGCCGAAGAAGTACAACAAGGACCTGGCCAATGCCAATGCCGGCATCTCGACGATGCTGCCCTACGTGCTGGCCGCGTCGCGTTTCGCCCACTACGTCAAGGTCATGATGCGCGACAAGCTGGGCTCCTTCGCGGCGCGCGAGCAGGTCGAGCGCTACCTGAACAACTGGGTCGCCGACTACGTGCTGGTCAACGACAACGCGCCGCAGGAGATGAAGGCCCAGTACCCGCTGCGCGAGGCCCGGGTCGACGTCGTCAGCGTGCCGGGGCGGGTCGGCGTCTACCGCGCCACGATGTTCCTGAAGCCGCACTTCCAGCTGGAGGAACTGACCACCTCGATCCGCCTGGTGGCCGACCTGCCGCCGCCAGTCAAGGCTTGACCCCCAACCCGACCCGGAGCACGACATGGATGCAATCATTCTGGACCTCGGCGACGCCATCAAGGGCGACTCGTCGCTGGAAGGCTTCGTCGACAAGATCGAGCTGATGTCCTACAGCCACAACGTGGCGATGCAGGTCACCAATGACGTCAGCAACAAGGAACGCACGTCGGGGCGCCCGCACATCGGCGAGTTCACCGTGACGAAATTCCTCGACGGCGCCACACCCACCCTGAACGCCTACTGCTGCGCCGGCAAGGCGATCCCCACGGCGAAGATCTCGGTGGGCCGCAATGCCGGCGACGACAGCGGCGCCCAGCTGACCCTGATCGTCTACACGCTGTCGAACGTGATCATTTCCAACGTCAGCGTCAGCGGCGGCAGCGGCGGCAAGCCCGTCGAGACGCTGTCGCTGAACTTCACGAAGATCATGTGGGAGCTGACCTCGCAAAAAGACGACGGCAGCAAGGAAGGCACCGCCGCCACCACCTGGGACCTGGCGGCCAACAAGCTGGCCAAGGCGGCCTGATGGCGCGGCCCGCCGCACCGGCCAGGCTGCCGCTGCTCGAGCGCCTGGCGCCGGACGGCCATGGCCGTCCGCTGGACGAGGCCGGGCTGCGCGCGG
>NZ_WNKZ01000174.1 GCF_009720835.1 Pseudoduganella buxea | reverse complement strand
CCCAGCCGGGCCACCTGCGCCGCGTGCGGCATGGCGCCACCGTGCGCGGCGGCCGCCAGTTGCGGCGCGAAACCTTCGGGATAGGCCGTGAAACCGTTGCCGCAGGCGACAGCCTCGCCCTGGGCGGCCACGTCGCCCGGGGCGGACAATGCCGGCGGCAGCACGGCCACGGGCAGGTCGCCATCGAAACGATACTGGGCCCAGTACACCTCGTTCATGCGCGCGTCCAGCACGGGCAGCACGGCATCGACGTCGCCGCCCTGCTGCTCGCGGCAGGCCAGGGCCATGGCGGCCAGGGTCACCACGGGCACCAGCGGCTTGCCGGCACCGAAACCCAGGCCCTGGGCGATGCCGCAGGCCGTGCGCACGCCCGTAAACGAGCCGGGGCCGGCGCCGAAGGCGATGGCGTCGCAGTCGGCCAGGGCGATCCCGGCCTCGGCCAGCAGTTCCTGGATCATCGGCAGCACGGACTGGGAATGCGTGCGCACGCCGGACGATTCGCGGTACGTCACGCGCCCGTCGCACAGCAGTGCGCAAGAGGCCATTTCGGAAGACGTTTCGATTGCAACAACGGTAAGCGGAGAAGAAGACATAAGGCGTATTTTACCCTGCGGCGCGGCGCCAGCCCAGCGGCGCGACCGTGGCCATCACGGCCAGCCCCTGCCCGTCCCCCGGCCGCCACGCCGATCGCTGTACAATACGGCCATCATGCACAGCACTACCCTACAAGCGGACAACCGCGCCGAAGTCGCCGCCGCGCTGGCCCAGGATCGCCTGATCGTGGCCTGCCTGTGCGCCGCCTGGTGCGGCACCTGCTCCAGCTACCGCGCCGCATTCGAGGAACTGGCCATGCGCCACCCGGAAAAATACTTCCTTTGGGTCGATATCGAGGACCACGCGGACCTGGTGGGCGACCTCGACGTCGAGAACTTCCCCACGCTGCTGATCCAGCGCCATGAAACGGTGGCCTTCTTCGGCACCATGCTGCCGGACCCCAACGTGGCCAACCGCCTGATCTCCACCATCGCCGCGACCGACGACGCCGAGCTGCTGCGCCTGGCCGGTTCGACGGCGGAGCGGCGCGACTGGCAGGCGCAGTGCAACCTGCGGCGCCTGATGCATGCCTGACGGCGCGGTACTGTTCCGGCGTGCCACCATGGCCGATATCCCGGCGATGTCGCGCATCCGCCTGGCCGTCACCGAGAACGTGTTGTCCGATCCGGCCCGCGTGACGCAGGCCATGTACGAGGATTACCTGGAGAAGTCGGGGCGCGGGTGGGTGGCCGAGATCGACGGGGCGATTGCCGCCTTCAGCTATGCTGACGACACAGACGGCTCGATCTGGGCGCTCTTCGTCGATCCGGCGCACGAAGGCCGGGGCCTGGCGAAACAGCTGCTGCGCCTGGCGACGAACTGGCTGTTTGACTCCGGCTTCAACCGCGTCCGGCTCAGCACCGGCGCCGGCACGCGGGCCGACCGCTTCTACGCGATGCAAGGCTGGCGCCCCGTGCCAGCCGACGGCGCCGACCGGCACTATATCCTCGACCTTGCCCCCCACGGCGACGGGTCAACCGGTTCATAAATTACACCGGCGGCGGTTACATATGCCGATCGCGCCAACTAATTGGTGTCCAATTATCCGGCCAGGCGTGACCCAGGGTTCTATATCATGGCATATGCCATTGCCTACCCACGCTGCCGCAACGGGGCATACCTCCGCATTCCAGAAATATTAACTTCAATCGGGAAACATTCACTACAAACATCGCAACATGGTGAAAACCTTTCCAATTATTACGACGTGATAACGGGCAGCTTTATTGTTTCGAACCTGCTCCACATCCTGCGCATATTCGCGGCATCGCCAGGGACAATAGAAATATCAATACGACCAGGCAAACCGTTCGTATTCAGCATTACACATATTCTACGCGCGCGCGGATACGCATAAACCATCGGCTTATCTCTATAAAGCGCACTCCATGTGCCAGGCTGTTCTGGTATCGGCAATCGGGAATATCCGGGCATGCGCTTGCACTGGCGCGTATCCAGCCCTAATCAGTCGCCCGGGCCGCGCGAAAAGGCGACAGCGCCCCTCATGCAGCACCGCACGTCGCCGCGATGGCCGGCAAGGTAACGCCCAGCCGGCAAAGGCGCCCACCCGCCCGGGCCACGCCTCGGCACGCCATTGCTGCCGCAGGCCGGCCTCCCCGGCGCCCACCCTCCGGCCGGTCCTTCCAACGCGCCGATTGCACGGCTAAGCACACCCCCAACCCTCGACGGCATGTCCTTCCGGCCGAGCATTAAACCATATTCGCGTCCGAATTTTATAAGGTTTTCAAGGTCACCGGAAGAGGAATAGATAATCGCCACCATATTATCTCCGGCGGCGCCATTTCAATACTTCGATTCACTTGATTCATGCAACTGTCAGGTCTGACAGCAAGCGATATATTGACTGCCAAGGCCGTTTCATGAAACGCGGCACCTATGCAACTTATTTATAATAAAATAACTGCTTGTTACATTTGGTGAGTTTTTAATAGGGAGCTTCATGTAATATCCGGCCCTGTTTTGGGAGGGCTTCGATCACGCACCGATAAAGCCTTTCATTTTCAGACATTCCATAAGGCATAGAATGGAAGAACTCTTGTCGACACTGAGCAATACTGAAATTGCCCGGATATTGCAGGGAATCCAGGCCCTGAAGGAAAGCGGAACGGCTGCCGCAGCCCGGCAGCCCGTGGCGGTAGTCGGGCTCGGCTGCCGCTTTCCTGCCGGGATTGAAACGCCCGCGGCCCTGTGGGACGCGGTACAGGCCGGCCACTGTGCCGTGCGGGAGCTGCCGGCATCGCGCCGGCGCACGCCCGCCACGACGGACGCGGCGCCGTCGTCCTGCCCCGCCAAGGGCGGCTTCCTGGACGAAGTCGCGCGCTTCGATCCCTTGTTTTTCGGTATTTCACCGCGCGAAGCCAGCGAAATCGACCCCCAGCATCGCCTGTTACTCGAAGTGGTGTGGGAGGCGATCGAAGACAGCAACATCCCCCTTCGCACGCTGCGCGGGCTGCGCACGGGCGTGTTCTGCGCGATCGGTTCTGACGACTACCTGCAGCTGACGGTCAATCCGCAACGGGCCGGCAAGCTCAACGAGTATTCGGGCCTGGGAACGAGCCGCAGTGTCGGGGTCGGGCGGATTTCCTATCTGCTGGGCTTTTCCGGACCGTCCGTGCACGTCGACACGACTTGCTCCTCGTCGCTGGTCGCCGTGCACCTGGCCGCGCAAAGCCTGCTTGCGGGCGAATGCGATATCGCCATCGTCGCCGGCGTCAACCTGGTGCTCTCGCCCTTGAATGGCTTGAGCCGCGCGGGCCTGTCGGCGCTGTCCCGCAAGGGCGCGTGCCGGGCCTTCGACGATGCCGCGGACGGCTTCGTCCAGGGCGAAGGCTGCGGCGCCGTTGTGCTGCGCCGGCTCGACGCGGCACTTACGGCACAGGACAGGATCGCCGCCATCCTGCGCGGTTCCGGCATCGCGCACAATGCGGGCGGCAACGGCCTGACGGCGCCAAACGGCGCCGCCCAGGAGGCCCTGTTGCGCACGGTGCTGTCGCAGTCCGGACTGGATGCGGCCGATATCGGCTATATCGAGGCGCACGGCACGGGTACCAGGCTGGGCGATCCGATCGAGGCCGAAGCGATCGGCGCCGTCTACTGCGCCGGGCGAAGCGTCGACCAGCCATTGTTCGTCGGTTCCTCGAAAGCCAACTTCGGCCACCTCGAAGCGGCGGCCGGCATCCTGTCGTTCATCAAGACCGTGCTGGCACTGCAACGCGCCGTCATTCCCCGCCAAATCCACTTCGAGCGACCCAACAGCCATATCCCCTGGGACCGGATGGCACTGCAGGTGAACGTCACGACCGACCGCGCGTGGCCAGGGCACTACGCGAAGCGCTACGCCGCGGTCAGTTCGTTCGGCATCAACGGCAGCAATGCCCACGCGCTGCTGGAACAAGGGCCGGAGGTCGTCCCGTACGAGCCGGCGGACAGCCCGCAAGGCGAACAGGAAGCACGGCTGCTGCCGCTGTCGGCCAAGGACGAGGCCAGCCTGCGGGCACAGGCGCGCCAGTACGCCGCGCTGCTGCGCACGAACACGGCGAGCCTGCGCGACATCTGCTATACGGCCGCCACGCGCCGCGAGCATTTCCGCTGGCGCCTGGCGGCCGTGGGCCAATCGCGCCGGCAACTGGCCGAGGCCCTCGACGCCATCGCCGATGG
>NZ_WNKZ01000173.1 GCF_009720835.1 Pseudoduganella buxea | reverse complement strand
ACGGCCTTGCCAGGGCTGGCTGCGTGCCTCGCGCGCTTCCATCTGCAGTTCCGCATAATGCTGCGCCAGGGCGCCGCTGGCAAACGCGTACTGGCCCGGCACGTCGTAGCTCTCCAGCACCGGCAGCCTGGCGAACTGCTGGCGCGACGGGGCGCTGGCACCGACGGCCTTCTTGGCCTTGTAGTCGTAGCTGAGGAGAGTCGTCAAGGTCGAGACGACCTTGCGGCGTTTTTGCAGGGCCTGGATACTGTCCTGCTTTTCCGCCGTGCGGGCGCCGTGGAAGCGGATGCCACCATCCTGCTCGCTGATGGGATCGGGCGGCATCGCGCTTTGCTGGCTGCTGTCGGCGAACAGCACCAGGCCATGGCCTTCTTCCAGTTCCTCGATGCGCCAGCCCAGGCCTTCTTCCGTCAGCAGGCGGCGCACGAAATCGTAGTCCGACTCGCGGTACTGGCAGCAGTAGCTGCGCGGCGGGACGTCGACCAGGAAGCTGTCCGTCTCCCCGCTCCAGCGCCACTGGGCCAGCGGCTGGTAGGCCGATAGCACGTCGTCGACGATGTCGACCACGGTCTTGTCCTGCCATACGCGGCTGTTGCGCACCTGGCTCAGGCGCCACAGCCATGGTGTCAGGCGCAGGCGGTAGCGCGCCAGGCCGCCTTCGCTGCCCAGCATGGCCGCGTGGGTGATGTCGCCGCTGAAAGTGGTGCGGGTGCCGTCCGCGAGGCTGATGTGGAGCGTGGCTTGTTTGTCACCCTTGTCCAGCAGCGGCACCAGGTCGATGTGGGTGTTGGTGGACAAGGCGAAGTTTTACAAACAGGGACCAACTCTGACATCCGAAGTTAAGAACTCTGGCACGATTGGCTACCCAGTGGCAAATCCAGCCTATAGTTAGTATTATCACAATTCGCCAAGATACCTAACCGAGTTACTACCTCAAAACTATCGAACGCACAATTTCCTCCCATAAGGCAATGGCGCTAGCATCATCAAGCGAATTTTTTTGCTTACCAGAGAGGTCATACTGCCCGCTTTTTAGTTCCAGATGGATTTTCGGCGCCTTGGGTCCGGTTTTATCACGTCCGTGCGTTTCCAAGGCAAAATTATACTGTTTTTCGCTTTTGTTGTTGGTTACACTCAACCATTCTTGCACCTTCATCCCTGCAACAATGCGCTCACTCTGCCGGAGTACTTTGGGTCGTTGGGACAAGAATCGAAGCAGCGAGTTTGCACCATTTACCCGCTGGAGTAGCGATTCCTGATCATCGGGAGCGTAGCTATCAACCATTATTTCGAGCAAAAGATCAGGATTTTTCCGGCTACGGAAATGGTATATCCCATACTCTGACGTGTTTACACCCTCAATCGCAATTTTCCCTGCGCAAAAATCAGAGTGTTTTCCACTGTCTTTAGAGACACTTCTAATACTATTTGCGAATGTAATTTGTTCACGTTCGACCTGATCCAGGTTATTTTGCCGGGAAAGCGAAGCGAGACTCAAATACGTTCCTTGTTTTTCAATATGGAGCTCCGTAGAATAATAGTTTTCAACTTTATTGACTCGTATCCGATAAATCCCTTCTGCAACACGATCCCTAGCCTTGACTATGTCGGTCAACTGCGTGCTGTACGATCCTATTTCCGCCACCCTCGCTTCCACGCGGTCGTCTAAATCACTGCCTGTCAGCGAATCCGTAAAAACCTTTATCTCCATCTTTAATGGCTCACTACGCCCAAGGGAGCGAGCGATTGACATGCTAAGAGGTAGGGAAAGATGAAATTCTTCTGGCAGGTCCACGCTAACTCGGCCGATACAATGCTTAGTCATCACAAAATTACCTCTAACTGCTTCCCGTTGCTCACAAGAGCAAAGGAAAACTAAACAAAAAAAACTAACGAGCAAAGCAATTATCTTTTTGCCATTCCCGCAATCTTTGTTATAGCATATTCTGTTACGCATCGTGGCTCTTCGTACTTGTAAGCTTTTTCATGACCAAAACCGCCGAGATTAAATTGTTGTCTGACTTCTTGCGGATTTGTCTTTTTTGGCGCGCCGCCTGAGCTTGCGGATACAGTTCCATCACCTCTACCATCCTGTAACAAAACTCGCGCCTCCCAGAAACTTTGCATTTCAGGCATAGCATTCGAATTTTCACGGGACGTGCCGAAATTAACTGGACGGAGCATTTTTTGGCCAATGAACACGGTATTTCCACCAGGCTCATGTACATTTTTATGCGGCATTTCAAAAACATCTTTGCTAGCTGGCATGCCATTTTCGCTAGGCCGCCTTCCGCGTGCTACTCGCCAACGCACAGTTTCGAAGCTCTTCTCTTTTGAACCGGTTCCGCCACCATAAAAAACATACGTATTCGGGTGGTATTTTTTTGATAATCCACGATGGAAAGCTCGAGCTGTCAATACGTTCGAACGATATACATCCCAATCGATAGAAAGTCCTCCCTGCGGTTTCAGCCAGTCCTCATTAACCAAGCCCCACCACTGGTCACGCTTTAGATATATTTCTTCGTATGGATCCAATTTTGGTAGTTCTAGCGGTGTGACACCGTCGGCCGAGACGTTTAGCCAACCTTTCTTGTAATCCTCGGAAGGTAAGAGCTGCAAAGCACCTGGCGCTTGTGAAAAAACTGCAGTAACCTGCTGACCGTCGGCTCCAATAACTTCGCCAGCAACAAAGCTCTCTTCGGACATCCCAGCCTTGCAGCGGCGATAAGCCACCGATGCGCCGACAGCAGGCATCACACCGTGGACAATGCCGGCGATAAATTCTTTCATTCCAGAAATTTCGCAGCAAGCCCGAGCAACGAGCCCTCCCATCGAGTGGGTTACTAAAATCACCTGCTCGCACTTTTGCGTATGAATATTGTTTTCTGCAATAATCAAACGTATGCGCTTCGAAAGTTGGGCCGCCGCAATTGAGTTAGATTGGAGCCAATTGTAACCCATCGCATAAACAGGAAAACGAAAAAGGCCTCTCTGTGTCAGCTCTTGGGACAGGACATCCGTAGTTACTTCCCCGAAGTCAGATGTCGGTGGTAACCCAGCCATTTTCATCCGAAGCCCGGGGGCTAAGTTTCCGACACCACTTTTTTTGCTCGTTCGAACGGAGTTTTTTGCGACGGAAAAAGCCTCTACAGATCCCGCCATGCCTACCGGGCCGTTCATCCTTTCTTCAAGCCAAGTTAAGAATTCGTGGTAGCTTCCTTCAGCAACTTCACCCCAGCCGCGATCAAGGTAGCTCTTACTATTTTTAGCCGTTCCAACACCTAGGTATGGCACGTTACCATGCTTAAAAACACGCGTTCTATCCGGGTGGAGCACTCTCTGCCGATGCGCCGCATCTTTTGTCGCCCACTCCGTCGCCAGCCCCATAGCTTCGCCGCCAGTAGTGTTTAGCAACCATACTGGGGATCCTTCCAAATTTGAGAGATTGGATCCCATAATGCCGGGAATAAACACTATGGGTAGACAGTGCGTGCCTGGTAACGTCAGCTTCACTGTATCCATCATACTAGTGTCAGTGAGCTGCCACTGGAAAGTCGGCCGACCTCCTGTACCTGGGATACCCTGCCGTGAACGCTCTTTCGGTTTATATTCCGCCATAACTCCGATGTTCCTATTCTAACTTTCCTAGTATTTCAATAGTTAACTGTTCGGGACTAGTACCGTGCTGGAGTGGTATGAAACCCGCTGCATCGGTAGTCCCTTCGATTCGCCCCCCTCCTGACCTTTTAATAGCGTATCGCATATTTGCGACCGGTTCGCCCATGACATCAACAAGCTGAAATTTTTCGTCGTACCGAAGTGTTCCTCGGGGCAGTGTAGGCATTTCCGACCCTATACTGACGGGTCCACTAAAACTCTTCTTCCCAGCCTTGATCGAAATCTTCCCCGGACACTGCACAGTAATATTCCCGCCATCAATGGTAATATTGGCCCCGCCCGCCGTGGACAGCGAGATACTCTTGGCAGCAGCGAAATCGACGAACGACGAAGCGCTGACCACTGTCACCTCATCGCGTGCCTGCACTTTCAGCACATCGGCCTGGGCCTGAATTTCCACCGCATTCTTCGCGGCGATCAGCTGCACACCGAGCCCGCCTTCACCAGCAGCGACAGCACCACCGAGCACGCCGATGGCCTGGCCGCTATGCATGCGCAGCGCGCCGCCGGCGACGAATTGGGTGTCAGCGCCGCTCATCAAGCCGATGGTCTCGCCATTCGACAACTGCACGGCGCCCCCCGCTGTCACGCCCAGGCCGGCCTTGGCGCTGACGGCAATCACGGGGTCCGCCGAATGCGGCAAGGCGCCATCGCCAGGGGACGTCTTACGGGCACCGG
>NZ_WNKZ01000172.1 GCF_009720835.1 Pseudoduganella buxea | reverse complement strand
CCTGCGCCACCTGCTTGATCGCTGCAATCTTGAATTCCTCTGTGTACCGCTTACCGCTCATATCTTCTCCTTGTGCCCGACATTATGGCTCAGGAGTGTCTACGATAGTCGTGGCGATTCAGTTCGTGCCAGGTCGTGATGACGAACTCGTCGTCCGGGAGTGGATTGTTGTCGAATCGGTCAAATGTTTGAATTGTTAATGTCCTATTTGATCCCTTGCTCTTTAATAATTTTCCAGTTTTCCTTAGATATAAAATAAGTTAAAGAGCCGGGCACGCGATTCGCGGTGCCAAGTCCTCGTTTTCCAGGTGTGAGTTTCCCCATAAACGTGACGACGAATAAGTCGTTAGTGTAGGTTTCGGTCTTTCCAGTTTCTAGTGATATCGTAATGGTAAAATCACGCAGGTCTTTACCGCTCGCCACGAACTCGTCACATGCAATCTTCAATGCTTGCATTGCGCTCCCACTTATAGAAAGCACAGATGGGGAATTCGATTGGAACATCGGTTCAGAACTGGTGTTTTTCATAAATATTCCGATCAGAACAATGGTGAGTAGATTTTTTCTCATAGCTTGTAGACGTGATTTGTCGCGGCTCTGAAACCCTTATAGCCCGCACTCGGAGTTCCCACGTAGGCTCTATAATCTGGGTGAATGGAAAGCCCTTGGCGAGCCGCAGGCAAGTCCCCGCTGCCGTCAGCTCCGTCGGAAAAGTTGTTGCTGTCGTAATAATCTTTTGATTTCGTTGTCCTGTTTCCGTACTTATCGGAGTGATCGCCATGAGTGTGCCAATAGCCGGATTCCCTTGCGCATCTAGGGATTTTTGGCGCGCGATCCTCCCATGGGTCAACGCCATCCTTTGTCCCTTTGATCGCTTTTGTGTAGTCATATTTGCCATCGGGTGTCTGGTAGATTAGCCCACCATATTCAAGGTTATCTCTAATTGATTTGGCAACGCAGAGATCCTCTTTAAGGGTGAATTCCTGTATTCTTTCCCTTGCGGCAAATTTAAATTCCTTAGAATTACCAGCATGTCCAACCTGCGTCGCTTCGTGGTATGCGCCAACTGCTTTCTTTGAATCGGATTTTCTTTTCCTTATGCCTCTTTTAGACCCTCTTTCCAGTGATCTCAACGCGGCCTCATGAAGATGTCCGCTTGAAACGCACGTAGGTCATAGCACACTTCAAGTTCACCCCATTTGAAACGCCATATAAGACGCCTATTTCCTTTTTTATCAGGGGGGCTCTCGACACTCCTCTCAATAAATTCTGATAGTAGTAGGTATTCATGTTTCACCCCATTTTCACTAACGTCATCCCAACTCCTCATAGGGCTGTCTAGCCAATGCAATCTCAGCCATTCAATTCGTTTCTCTCGCAACCTGATGAAAGCGCCAAATCTCATTCCACCTGCTAAAGTCTCGGTATAATAGTAAATTTTACCTCTACCGTTCACCCGCTGCTCTATTAAACCTTTTTTGGCGAGATTTTTTAAATCCTGAATATCAAAGGTTGTGCGAATATCTATCGCGCCTGTGCTGATCTTTCCTTCAATAAAATTAATCATGGGCTTGTCAATTCTAAAATGGGTCCTTTTTCCATGCTCGTGCGATCTTTTGCGGATACGTAGAACTGGGTTCCCCCGCCCGGTCCGTATTGATGATTGGCCAAGGCGAAGGCCTTTCCTACGCAAAGATCTTCTTTTAGTGTGAATGCCTGTACTTTTTGCCTCGGACCATACATGAAGAGGTCGGAATCCTTTCCGGAGTGCCCTACTTGTGTGGCCTCATGATAAGCGTTAACTGATTTCTTTGAGGCGGCAACCGTGGAGGCGTCAGCAAAGAAGCCGCCTGGCTTCGCGCCGTACGGATACAGTGTATAGACAGTGGTTCCTTTCGGTAGAATCACGTTTGACCAGCGGTCTTTGTTAGGGTAATGCTCACCGCTCTGGAATCTTGACGCGCCGCGTGACGGATTTTTAGTGCCGACACAAGGCGTTCCACTACAAGCTGGGCAAGATTTTTTCTTGTTCTTGTTCCGCAAACCTAATGGGTCAATCCAGCCCGTTGGGTTTGGCGCGTACTGATAGGGATTCATCCCGCCCAACAGACCGATAGGATCAGCCGTTATATAACGGGCGCCGACCGGATCGTAGTACCGATACCGGTTGTAATGCAGCCCAGTCTCGTCATCAAAGTACTGCCCTTGAAACCGGATTGGATTGCGCATCCCAGCCCTGTGCGCCGCGTCGCTGATCGCCTCCCTCGCTTGCCCCCACGCCTTGTACTGCGCCGACCATGCTACCTTGCCCTCATGGTCCGTCAACTCCTGCGGCGTGCCAAGATGATCGCATTGATAGAAGGCGATCTCCTCCTTGGTGAACGGCTCGGCTTCCTGCTCGCAGTCGCCATTCCACAGCGGATCAAGCGCGATATCGTACTTGCCGTCATTGCCCGCCATGAGCGCCTTGATATCGGTCGTGGGCGGCAGTTGAAGGGCCTGGTTTCGCGCGACCTGCACCAGCGGCACGAAGCTGTCACGTTCGTAGATATAGTGCACCGTCCGTTCGCTCCCTGCAAAGCCCTGGTGCACGCTGCTTTCCAGCGCCAGCGTATCGCCATCCCAGCCGTACATGGTTCGGGTAGCCTGGCTGTGCTTGGCGATGCGCCGTCCCAGCGGATCGTAGGCAAAGGTGGTGACGCCGTGCCGGGTGATGGCGCGCGTCATCCGGTTGAAGGCATCCCACTCAAAACTGTCGCGCTGCCCATCCTGCGCGCGTTCGACGAGATTGCCGCGCTCGTCGTAGCGGTAGCTGGTGCCGGCGTATTCCTTGGGCAGGTTGTCCAGCACCTTCGGCAGCGGGGCAGGGCGGCTGATCCTCTGCTGCTGCGCAGGGTGGGGTGCCTGAATATTGCCGGCCGGGTCGAAGGCGAAGCTTTCATGGCCCATGGCGCTGTTGGCCGCCAGCAGCCGCCCCACCGGATCGTAGCGGTACTCGATGCGGCCGCGCCGGGTGTCGTCGATGGTGGTCAGTTGGCCGGACGGGTCGTAGTGGTAACGCCGCTGGATTGCTGCCTGCATGCCGGCCTGGACGTCGTGACGGTACGGGTCTGGGGAAAACTGCCGGTCCTTCCCGTTGCGTGGTGCACTGGCGCCCAGCTGCTGTTCGATCAGGCGGCCGGCGGAATCGTACTGCATCGTTTGCAGCAGGCCGTTGGCCTGGGTGCGGGCCGTTTCCTGGTACAGCGCGTCGCGCTCGAAGGACACGAGCTCTTGTCCGTCGAGCAGCAGGCCGTGCACGTGACCGGCGCCGTAGGTCAGCCATTCGGTGCGGTGGCCGTCGGGGCGGGTCGTGCCGATACGTTGATTGAGTTCGTCATAGCGGTGGTGCCAGACCGCAGTGCGCTTCTCGAGGTGGAACGGGCCCTGGTAGTGCTGGTGTTCGCGCACCAGGTTGCCGGCGGGGTCGTAGAACCATTGCAGCCGGGCGTGTTCGTTCCGTGCGTCGGCCAACTGGCCGTTGGCGTTATAGGCGAACGTTTCGATCTGCTCCGGCTGGCCGGGGGCTGCGGCCCGGCGTTGCACGAGGCGGCCTATGGGGTCGAAGTCGAGTCGCGTGATCACGCCGGCGTCGATGGTTTCCGCCAGCACGCCGGTCGATTCGTCGTAGCGGTAGTCGGTGGCCTTGGGCATCGAAACCCTGTTCCTGAAGCAGGCGGCCGACCGGGTCGTAGCGGAAGCGGTACACGCTGCCGTTTTCGTTCTCCAGCGCGGACAGGCGGCCCAGCGCGTCCCACCGGTACTGCAGGCTTTGCCCAAGGGCGTCGATGCGCTGCGCGATCAGTCCCGCTGCCGTGTAGCGGTAGGCGGTGCGGCGTTGCAGGGCGTCCGTGTGTGCCAGCAGGCGGCCTTCGGCATCGTGGCGCAACTGCTCTTCGCTGCCGTCGGGGTGGAGGACGGTTTCCAGTTGGCCGGGGTGATTGCCGGTGTCTACGCTGTGCGCCAGTGTCTCCGCGCTGACGGGCGTGTAACGGTAGCGGGTGACGTGGCCGGCGGCGTCGATGCTTTTGACCAGGCGCTTGCGCTCGTCGTATTCCCACTGGCTGCGGTGCCCGGAGCAGTCGGTGTAGCTGGCGAGCTGGCCGTCTCGGTTATAAGCGAGCTGCTTGACGCCGCCCTTCGCATCGGTGACTTCGACGGGCCGGCCGGACTTGTCGTAGGCGTAGTGGGTCTTGTTGCCGCGCGGGTCGGTTTCCTCGACGAGGTGGCCCTGGGCATCGTAGTCGCGCTTCCAGGTGCCGCCTTCGGCGTCGCGGATGCCGGTGATGCGATGTCGGGCGTCGTATTCAAAATGGACCTGGCTGCCGTCGGCGCGAGTGTGCGTGAGCAGGTTGCCGTGGTCGTCGTAGCGGAAATGCTCGCTGCCGCCGTCGGTGTGGATATGACGCACGACATTCTTGGCGTCGTCGCGGAACAACCATTCCTCCAGCCCGTCCGGATACA
>NZ_WNKZ01000171.1 GCF_009720835.1 Pseudoduganella buxea | reverse complement strand
AGGGTGGCGCGGGCGGCGGCCAGGGCCGCTCCCAGCAGGGCGGGCGCGGCGCCAGCAGCGGCCGCTGGATGCGCCAGGGCCGCAAGATCGTCCTGTACGGCGCCTGACGGCCATGCGTCCCTACGCCGCCTGGCTGCTGGCGCAGGAAGCGCGCTCGCTGCTGAACCGGGTCGACCGCATGCAGCCCTTCGTGCTGATCGAGCCGATGGTGCCGGCGGCGGCCCTGCCGGATGCGGCGCAGGGGGCCATCGAGCGCCACCTGACCCTGGGCCGGCGCACCTTGCGCGCGCTGGTGCGGCAGTTCCTTGGCTGGCTGCACGGTCCTGGCGGGCGCCGGGCCACGGCGGCCCAGGCGCAGCGGCGTTTCACCTTCGTGCGCCTGCAGTTCAACGCCGCGCTGACCCAGTTCGACCTGTTCATCGACGTCGTCACGCAGCGCAGCGAGCATGGCAACGGCGTCTGGCTGGCCGGGCTGGACGTGGTCTCGGCCGATGCACTGCGCCTGCCGGGCCGTTACTTCGACTCGCCGCCGCTGGTGTGCTACCTGGACCGTGGCCCTGGCGCGGCGATCCGGCGGGCCCGCACGCGCCTGCCGGGCGGCGGCGAAAACCCCGTCGCCATCATCCGCGTGCCGCGCGAAAGGATGATCGGCAGCAGCATCGCTTCGTCGCTGGTGCACGAGGTGGGCCACCAGGGCGCCGCGCTGCTCGACCTGGTGGCCTCGCTGCGGCCGGTGCTGCAGGCCCTGCAGCATGGCGGCAGCGGCCCGCCCCGGGTGTGGCGGCTGTGGGAGCGGTGGGTGTCGGAAGTGGTGGCCGATTTCTGGTCGCTGGCCAAGGTGGGCGTGGTGGCGACCCTCGGGCTGATCGGGGTCCTCAGCCTGCCGCGCGTGTTCGTGTTCCGCCTGAACGGCGACGATCCCCACCCCGTGCCGTGGCTGCGCGTCAAGCTCAGTTGCGCGCTGGGGCGGCTGCTGTATCCGCACCCGCAGTGGTCGCGCATCGAGGCGACGTGGGATGCCTATTATCCGCTGGCCGGCCTGTCGCTGCCGGACCGCGAGCTGATGCTGGAACTGACGGCCAGCCTGCCGGCGATGGCCGCGCTGCTGGCCAACCACCGGCCGCGTGCCTTGCGCGGTGCCTCGCTGACCGAGGCCATGGCCGTGCGCGAGCGCCAGCCGGCCGTGCTGGCACGCCTGTTCCGCTGGTGGCACGCGGCGCCGCAGCGCATGTACGACAGCGCGCCGGCGCTGGTGCTGGCCGTGATCGGCCAGGCCCGGGCCGATGGCGAACTGGCGCCGGAAGACGAAAGCGTGCTGCTGGAGCGGCTGCTGACGCACTGGGCGATGAAGAATGCATTGCAGGCCGGGGCGCGCGGCATGGTGCCGGCGGGCGGCGGGATTGAGTGATTCACCATGAGGAGATCGACATGAGTACCAGGAAATTGGCCAGGGCAGGCGCGGCCGGCCCCGCGCAGCAGAATGGAACGATCAAGGTGACGGTGCGCGACCTGGGCAGCGGCATTCCGCTGGTGGGCGCCACCCTGCGCCTGTACCGGGGCCGCGATGCCCAGGGCGTGGTGCTGGAAACGTCCGGCCAGGCGCACCTGTTGAACTGGGAACCGAACGTGCACGAGGAACTGAAGGTGGACCGGACGGGCGAGCATGGCATCGTCACGTTCACCAACCTGGAACCGGGCGTGCACTTCGTCGCCTTCGACCATGTCACGCCCTTTATCGACAACCAGCCGGTGGTGGGCATGACGAAGGTGGACGCCAACACGATGCACGAGATGTTCATGGACCTCGACATCGACCCCGTGGTCAACCTGTCGTTCGAGCCGCCGGGCCAGTCCACCCGCACGGACGGCGCCTTCGTCGGCAACCGCGCCATCGTCGACGTCGCGTTCCGCGGCGTCGACAAGGCAGTCGGCGATGACGTGGTGCTGGAAGTGGACGAACCGTGGCAGCCCCGGTCCGGCCAGAGCTACTCCGCCGCGCAACTGCTGCGCAAGCCGGGCCGCTACCGCTTCGCCGGCGACCTGGTGTTCGCGCGCCGCGCCGGCCAGGTCGTGTCGACGCCGGGCATCGTTGCCGCTGCTGCGTCCGACGGCGGCAATGGCGGCGCGCGCCTCGGGCTGAACGCCGCCTTCGACGCGGAGGAACGTACGCCCCAGCCCATCTCGGGCAATATCGGCGTGTCGCTGTCGCGCACGGAGACCGAGCCGACCGAGGACCTGGCCCTGTGGACCTTGATCCGCAACAGCACCGAGGCCCTGTCCTTCAACAACTACATGGATTTCCTCGACCAGCTGTTCTGCGCTACCACGGGCGACGCGACCGGCTTCGAGAACGCCCGCTTCGGCGCCAAGACGGCCGCCTACAAGGCGCTGAAGGGCCGGCGCGCGCTGCCGTTCACGGATTCGGAAGCCTACCGCGTGCTGAAGGCCGCCACGGAGGCCTTCGTCATGGTCAACTGCGGCGTGCTGCGCTCGCCGTTCGCATTCGACCCTGTCAACGACAACGCCTACCTGGACCGCCGCGACATCCCGTCCGGCGGCAGCCTGGAAGACACCCTGGTGCAGGACTACCTGGAATCGGTGGGCGGCACCAAGATGCTGCCCTATCTGGCCGTGATCCGCCGCAAGCTGCCGGACGTGCCGATCCTCGTGCCGAACCAGAACGAGGAGGCCGAGCTGTGCTTCGGCATCATCCAGGACCGGCTGGCCAACCCCTGCCTGATCGAATTGATCTGGAACTACTGGCAGGAGGAGGGCATGCTGGTGCAGACGATGAACGTCATCACGCAGCGCTTCCAGAACCTGCGCGGGCCGCAGGTCACCGATCCGCTGGCGAACACGGAAATCGACATGCTGCGGCCCCTGAACAACCTGTTGTGGGGTTATACGCAGGACGAGCAGCACCGCCTGACAGTGGTGCGCCGCAACTATGAGTACGACCATCACTACGGCATCCGGCTCGACGGCAAGGCGGTGCGCAATATGCGCGCGGCCGACAGCCGCTCGAAGTTCCTGGAAGCCTTCCATCACCTGCTGCGGCTGTTGACGGCTTTCTACCGGCAGGACGACGACACCACCGTCAAGGCCGATGCCTTCCCGATCCTGAACGCGCTGAAGGAAGTGCACCTGATCCTGTCGCAGGGCGCGCACAACCAGTACGGCGATCTGCCGTCCACAGCCCGCATCGAGATGCTGATGCAGCAGTGGCTGCTGGCGCGGCCGGAATTCCGCGAATTCCTGCCCACCCGCGTGATGGTGGCATATCCGGAACCGTGGATGGACCGGGTCGACGCGATGAAGAAGCTGCAGACGTGGAGCGACACGAGCGTGATGCACTTCCGGAACCTGGCCATCTTCGGCGAGCAGCTGCTGCTGTCGATTCGCTTCGGCCACTGGAGCGACGTGTACGAAGCCACCCAGGCCTTCAACTGGGCGCGCTTCTGGCGCCCGCAGGCGCAGGGCTACATCCACGCCTACCGCGCCGCCACGGGCGTCGACCTGTCGATTGACGCGGTCAATCCGGCCGAGGAGGCGATGCTGCCATCGCTGCTGCTGCGGCAGCGCCTGGCCCAGCAGCAGCGCGGCGCGTGAGTGCCGGCGCCCCGGCCGACTTCACCAGCGCCCTGTACCTGGGCATGCGCCATCCTACGTGGGCGCTGGACGGCTGGCCGGCGCTCACCCTGGGCAAGCCGGCGGCCCTGCAGGAAGTGCCGGGGGCCGCCGCCGTGGCGCGCGAACTGGCGCACCTGCAGGGCTGCGCGGCAGCGACCCTGCTGCCGTCCACCTTGCACCTGTTCTGGGACCTGTTCGGCATGCTGGGGCGCGAACGGCTGGCCGTGCTGGTCGACGAAGCCGCCTACCCGGTGGCCTGCTGGGGCGCCGAACGGGCAGCCGGCATGGGCCTGCCGCTGCGCCGCTTCCGGCACGGCGACGTGGCCGAATTGGCCCGGCAGGTGAAGTACTGGCGTGACGCCGGCCGGCGGCCCGTGGTACTGGCCGACGGTTACAGCCCGGGCGGCACCGGCCCGCCGCCCCTGTCGGCTTACGCGGCGCTGGCGGCAAGGGCCGGTGGCCTGCTGGTGCTGGACGACACGCAGGCGCTGGGCGTACTCGGTCGCCACGGCGGCGGCTCGCTGGTGGCGGCAGGCCTGGCGCGCGGGCACGCCGCCAACGCCATGGTGGTGGGGGCGTCCCTGGCCAAGGGCTTCGGCGTGCCGATGGCGGTGCTGGCGGGGAGCAGGGCCCTGATCGACCGTTTCGAGGCCGACAGCGACACCCGGCTGCACGCCAGCCCGCCTTCGCTGGCCGCGGTGCACGCGGCGCGCAATGCCCTGCGGCTCAACGCGGCTCGTGGCGATGCCCTGCGGCGTGCCCTGGCCCGGCGCATCGGCCAGTTCCGCGCGGCTCTGGCGGCGATGGGGCTGGCCTGCACGGGCGGTGCCTTTCCGGTGCAGACAGTGCGTCTGCCGGCGGGCAGCAATCTGGCTGAATTGCATGGGGCGCTGCGGCGGCGGGGCGTGCTGGCGCTGCCGCAGTGCCGGGGCAACGCGGCGCGGCTGACCTTCCTGCTGCGCGCGGACCATACGGCCGCCGAGATCGAGCGGGCGGCCGCCACGTTGGACGAACTTGTACGGGAGCTGACATGAACGACGAATACGGCAGTTTCGAAACGCTGGAACTTGGCGGCATGCAGGACGAGGAGGAGTGGGCTGGCGAATACGAAGCGGATGGGGAGATGGAGGAGGAGCGGGGACGCTCGGCGGGTCGTGGCATGGGCGGTGGACGAGGCGCGGGCCGTGGCCCGGCGCGCGGCGGCGCCGGCCGCA
>NZ_WNKZ01000170.1 GCF_009720835.1 Pseudoduganella buxea | reverse complement strand
CCGTGGTCGGCATGGCCGTGCGGGTGCCCGGCGCCGCCGACGCCGCGGCGTTCGGCACGCTGCTGCGCGAGGGCCGCTGCGCCATCGGCGACGTGCCCGCTTCCCGGTGGGATGTCGCGGCACTGTATGACGCCAAGGGCCGGCCAGGCAGCAGCATTTCGCGCTGGGGCGGCTTCGTCGACGGCATCGAAGACTTCGATCCGGACTATTTCAATATGTCGGAAGCCAGCGCCACCTGCCTCGACCCGGCCGTGCGCCTGCTGCTGGAAGGCGCGGCGGCCTGCCTGCGCGATGCCGGGCTGGAGGATGCGGACGTGCGGCGCCAGAACATTGGCGTCTATGTCGGCGCGCGCATGGGTGACTACCGGCTGCGCGCTGCCCAGGCTGGAACCGAGGCAGGGCTCGGGACCGACCAGAATTTCATCGCCGCGCATGTGGCGCACCATTTCGACCTGCGCGGTGCCAACTTCGTCGTCGACTCCGCATGCTCGTCATCGCTGACGGCCCTGCACCTGGCCTGCCAGGCCATCCTGTCCGGCGACAGCGCCCAGGTGCTGGTGGGCGGCGTCGATGTCCTGCTCGACGAAGAGGTGTATGTCCAGTTCAGCAAGGCACGGGCGTTGTCGCCCGGGGGACGCTGCCGCACCTTCGACCAGCATGCCGACGGCTTCGTGCCGGGCGAGGGCTGCGTCGTGCTGCTGCTCAAGCGGCTGGACCTGGCGCTGGCGCAGGGCGACCGCATCCACGCCGTGATCGAAGGCAGTGCCGTCAACAACGACGGCCGCACGATGGGACTGACGACACCCAATCCGGAAGCCCAGCAGGACGTGATCCGTGCCGCGCTGGCGCGGGCCGGACGCGGTGCCCAGGAGGTCGGCATGGTCGAAGCGCACGGGACGGCCACGATGATCGGCGACCCCATCGAGCTGAAGGCGCTCAACGATGTGTTCCGCACGGCCACCACCGAGCGGGCCTGCTGCGCCATCGGCAGCGTGAAGACCAATATCGGCCACCTGCTCAGTGCCGCCGGTGCCGCCGGGCTGGCCAAGGTCATCCTCGCCGTGCGCGACGGCGTGGTGCCGCCCAGCCTGTTCTGCGACACGCCCAATCCCCGCTTCGACCTGGCCGCATCGCCGTTCTTCGTGCCGGCGCAGGCCGCGCCGTGGCCGCGCCCCGGCACCCGGGTCGCCGGCGTCAGCGCATTCGGCCTGGGCGGCACCAATGCCCACGTGGTGGTGGCCGAGGCGCCGCCCCATCAGCCGGTGCGCCAGGCGTTGCCGCCACCGCGCTACGAACGGCGCCGGCTCTGGCTGGACCGGCCCGGCGCCGTGGGCCACACGCTGTCCCTGTTGCAGCTCCAATTCATCGATCCCGCGCAAAGCGAAGTTCTCTAAGGCGACCGACATGCAAGCTGACGAAACCCAAGAAATACTGTGTACGCTGCGCCTGGCGCACAGCGACCTGGTCATGCAAAACCACCGCGTCCACGATGTATCCGTGATGCCGGGCGTGGTGTTCCTGGACCTGGCCATGCGCGTGCTGGCCGCGCGCCACCAGGCGACGGCGGCGCTGGCCCTCGAGCGCATCCTGTTCAGCGAGCCGGTCGTCACCGACGCCGGCCGGGACCGTGAACTGCGCGTGCGCATCCGCCTGCCAGGGGCGGCAAGCGGCAGAGTCGTCGTCGACAGCCGCGAGTGGGGCAGCGGCGCGCCGTTCCGCGAAAATATGCGCGCGGCCCTGGTGAGCGATGCGCAGCCGGCATTGCCCGACCTGGACCTGCTGGCATGCCGGGCCGGCATGGTGGCGGGCAGCGACATGGAAGAACTGTACCGCCGTGCGCGGCTGGAAAAGATCTGCCACAACGCGCCGATGCGTTGCCACGGCCAGCTGTGGAAGGGTGGCGGCGCGCTGCTGGCCGAGCTGGCCCTGGAAGTGCCGGGCACCCCGGGATTCCAGATGCACCCGGCCGCCCTCGACGCCACCACCATTGCCTGTTACGGCCAGACCGAACTGGCCTTCAGCGACCCATTCATCCCCGTTGCGATCGAGCGCTTCCGCATGGTGCGGCCGCTGCCCGAGCGCTTCGTGCTGCACGCGCCGCGCACCGAAGTGCTGGCCGATACGGGTGACGTGATCACCAACGCCTACGACCTGTACGATACGGCCGGGCGTCACTGCGCCTCGTTCCATCAGCTCACCTGCAAACGGATACGGTCGCCCGAGCTGATCACGCGGCTGTTGCAGGCGCCCGTGAACGCGCCCGCGCCGGTGGCGCCGCTGCCGGCCATGCCGCTGCCGGCGTCCGGGGCAACGTATGCTGGCCTGCTGACCGGCTGGATCGCCGAACTGCTGGCAATGCCGCCCGCCGCCGTGCGTGCCGATGTCGGCTTCTACGAACTGGGCCTCGATTCCCGCAACCTGCTGGAGCTGGCTGCGCGGCTGGAGACGGTGCTGCGGCGTGACATCTATCCCACGCTGCTGTTCGAGCACCGCGATATCGCCACGCTTGACGCGTGGTTGTGCCAGGCCCACGGCCCGCTGCCGGCCGTTTCATCGAACCTGCCTGCCGACGTGCCGGGCGCTGTCCCGGATGCGGAGCCGGTCGCGTCGGCGGCCACCGTCTGGGCCGCGCCCGGCTGGCAGGTCGACCAGCGCGCCCTGGTCCCTGGTGCCGCGCCCCGCAAGCTGGTGGCAGCTGGCCTGACCCCGGCCGAACTGGCCGCGCTGGCCGCGCACACGGGTGCTGAGAGCTGCGTTGCGCTGGAGGCACCCGCCGGCTTGGCGGACCTGGCGGCCGATGCCGTCATCGTCATGCTGCCGGCGCAGGCGAATCCCGCCGCCATGCTGGCCGTCGCTGCGGCCTGGAGCGGCGCCTGCGCCCGCCAGCAGTACGCACTGGACCTGCTGTTCGTCGAGCGCGCGCCGGAGCCGTCGGTCACGTTACAGGGCCTGGCGGCGTTCGCCCGTTGCGTGCGGCTGGAAACCCCGCGCCTTGCCGCGCGTACCCTGTGGACCGGCCGGCACGACTGGTGTGCCGCCGTGGTCCAGGAGCTCGGGCGCACGGGCGCCGGGCTGCCCCCGACCGCCGGCGTGATTTCCGCCGCCGGCCGGTTGCAGGTATTGATGGCGGACGCCGCGTCCGCATCCGTGCCGTCCGCCGCCGTGCCATCGGCCCTTCCGCCCGGTGCCGTCTGCCTCATCGCCGGCGGCACGGGCGGTATCGGCACGTTGCTGGCCGAGTGGCTGGTCGACACGGTACAGGCGCGCGTCGTGGTGCTGGGCCGCGGTACGCCGACGGCGGCGCTGCGGCAGCGCTGGCAGTCCCGTTCCGGTCCCGGCTCGATCGAATTCGCCGCCTGCGACGTGGCCGATCCAGCCGCGGTGCAGGGCGTGGTGGCAGCGCTGCGCCAGCGCCTGGGCGGCATCCAGGCCGTTTTCCACGCCGCCGGAACGCTCGACGATGCGCTGCATTTCAATATCGATGCAACGCGGCTGGAGGGTGTGCTGGCCTCGAAGGTGGCTGGCTTTCATGCGCTGGACGACGCCACGGCCCAGGATCGGCTGCTGGCGTTCGTCGCTTTCTCCTCGCTGGCGTCATGGCGCCCGAATTCCGGCCAGGGCGCGTATGCGTTCGCCAATGCCGCGCTGGCAAGCCTGGTCGAGATGCGGGCGCACCGCGCCGACCGCCAGGGCAGCAGCATCGCGATTGACTGGCCGCTGTGGGCGGAAGGCGGCATGCGACTGGGCGAGGCCGAACTGAGGGCGGCAACCGGGCGTACCGGCCTGCTGCCACTGCCGGCCAAGGTGGCATTCGATTGCCTTGGCGCGGCACTGGGCCGGGGCGGCGCCACCCGGGCCGCCGTGCTGTACGGCGACGCTGCCCGTATCGGCGGCTGGCTGGCGCCCGCTACCGCCGCGACACCCGCGGCGCCGGAAAGCGCACCGGCGCGAACCGGCGGCGACATCGCCATCGTCGGGCTGGCCGGACGCTACCCCGGTGCCGACGATATCGACACCTTCTGGCAGCGCCTGGCCGACGGCCATGATGCCGTCGGCGAGATACCGCCCGAGCGCTGGAACCACGAGGCCATTTTCGATGCGCGCCGCGGCGTGACGGGCAAGACGTATGGCCGCTGGGGCGGCTTCCTGACGGCGATCGACGCCTTCGACGCGGGACTGTTCAATATCTCGCGGCGCGAGGCCGAGCGCACCGATCCGCAGGAACGGCTGTTCCTGGAGACGTGCTGGACGCTGATGGAGGAGGCAGGCTATCCGGCCACCCGGCTGGACGAACGCAACGTCGGCGTGTACGTCGGCGTGATGTGGAACCACTACCAGCTGTGCGGCGAGGGCGCGGAAGTGGCGCCGGCGGCGATGCATGCCGCCATCGCCAACCGGGTGTCCTATGCGCTCGACCTGCATGGCCCCTCGATGGCCGTCGATACGGCGTGTTCCTCGTCGCTGACGGCCATTAGCCTGGCGGTCGATGCGCTGCGCGCCGGCTCCTGCCGCATGGCGATCGCCGGTGGCGTCAACCTGGCGGTGCATGCGGAAAAATACCGCCAGCTGGCGCAGGGGCAGTTCCTGTCGGACGACGGCCGCTGCCGCAGCTTCGGCGCCGACGGCACCGGTTACGTGCCGGGCGAGGGCGTCGGTGCACTGCTGCTGCGACCGCTGGACGATGCGCTGGCGGCGGGCGATCACGTCTGGGGCGTCATCAAGGGCAGTGCACTGAACCATACCGGGCGCACCAGCGGCTTCACGGTGCCGAGCCCGGCGGCACAGGCCGACGTGATCCGCCAGGCCCTGCGCAATGCGGCGGTCGCGCCGCACTCGATCTCGTACGTGGAAGCGCACGGCACCGGCACGGCGCTGGGCGATCCGATCGAGATCGAAGGGCTGGCGCGGGCACTGGGCACGGATGGGCCACGGCCGGTGGCGCTCGGTTCGGTCAAGTCCAATATCGGTCACCTGGAAAGCGCGGCCGGCGTGGCGGCGGTCAGCAAGGTGCTGCTGATGCTGCGGGCACGCCAGCTGGCGCCGTCGCTGCATGCACGGCGCATCAACCCCGCGCTCGACCTGGACAAGCTGGGCTTGTACGTCCAGCAGGACCTGGCGCCGTGGCCGGCCGGGTCGCCCGGCGCCCCGCGTCGCGCCGCGATCTCGGCGTTCGG
>NZ_WNKZ01000016.1 GCF_009720835.1 Pseudoduganella buxea | reverse complement strand
TTGCTCATGCTGACTCCTGGATTCCGCCGGCCATCGCCGACTCCGCCGCCAACGTGGTGCCCGTGCTGCCGCCCCAGCGCAAGGTGCGCATCGGCCTGGCCCTGGGCGGCGGCGCCGCACGCGGCTTTGCCCATATCGGCGTCATCAAGGCGCTGGAGGCCCATGGCATCCATCCGGACATCGTCGTCGGCACCAGTGCCGGCAGCGTCGTCGGCGCCCTGTACGCGGCCGGGAACAATGCGGCGGCCTTGCAGAAACTGGCCCATGACATGGACGAGGCGGCCATCTCCGACTGGGCCTTGCCCCTGTTCGGCAGCAAGTCCGGCGTGCTCAAGGGCGAGGCCCTGCAGAGCTATGTCAACAAGGTGGTGAAGAACCGCCCCATCGAGAAACTGAAGCTGCCGTTCGGCGCCGTCGCGTCGGACCTGAAGAACGGCCAGCCGATCCTCTTTACGCGCGGAAATACCGGCATGGCCGTGCGTGCCAGCTCGGCCGTGCCCGGCGTGTTCCAGCCCGTCACCATCGGCAGCCGCACCTATGTCGACGGCGGCCTGGTGGCGCCCGTGCCGGTGCGCTTCGCCAAGGAAATGGGTGCCGAATTCATTATCGCCGTGAATATCTCCACGCAAACGGATGCGCAGGCGGCCGTGTCGTCGCTGGAAGTGATCATGCAGACCTTCTCCATCATGGGCCAGCGCATCAACCAGTACGAGCTGCGCGATGCGGACATCGTCATCCAGCCGGCGCTGGGCAATATGGCCGGCAACGATTTTTCGAGCCGCTCCCGTGCCATGAGCGCGGGCGAGAAGGCCACCCTGGCCGCGATGGCGCAGATCAAGCAGAAGCTGAAGCTGCGCCGGGAGACGCCGGCCGTGGCCGCGCAATAAGTTTTAACGCTTTTTTCACCTGAACGGGAACACCATGCAATCGAAGCCGTACCTGAGCCTTCTGGATGTCAAGAAAATCGCCGCCGCCGCGGAAGCCGAAGCGCTGGCCAACAACTGGCCCGTGTCCATCGCCATCGTCGACGACGGCGGCCACCTGCTGTGGCAGCAGCGCCTGGACGGCGCCGCGCCGCTGACGGCGTATATCGCCCCGGCCAAGGCCAAGACGTCGGCACTGGGCCGCCGCGAATCGCGCATTTACGAAGAAATCATCAACAACGGCCGCACCGCCTTCCTGACGGCACCGGAAGTTGAAGGCATGCTCGAAGGCGGCGTCAATATCGTCGTCGACGGCCACACCATCGGCGCCGTCGGTGTGTCGGGCGTGAAGTCGATCGAGGACGCCCAGATCGCCAAGGCCGGCATCGCCGCGCTGGGCTGACCGGCAAGCGCATTGGATACGCTGCGCCTTTGTCCGCTGGTGGCCGACGACGCGGCCGACCTGCTGGCCTTCGAGCTGGCCAACCGGGCCTGGTTCGAACGGTGGGTGGTGCCGCGCGACCCCTCGTTCTACCACCTGGCGGCCGTGCAGGCCGCCGCTTCGGCGGCGCAGTGGGAACGGGCCGCCGGCACGTCCTACCAGTACCTGCTGCGGCGCGGCGACGCCATCGTCGGGCGCGTCAACCTGACGGGCGTGACGCGGCCCGCCTTCAACAAGGCGGCCCTCGGCTACCGCATCGGCGAAGACCAGGCAGGGCAGGGTATTGCCACCCGCGCCGTGGCGCTGGTGCTGCAGGAAGCCTTCGGTCCGCTGGGGCTGTGGCGGCTGGAGGCGAACGCGCGGCCGGAAAACGTCGCCTCCGTGCGCGTGCTGGAGCGCAACGGCTTTCGCCAGTGCGGCCGGCTCACGCGCAGCATGCAGCACGACGGCGCCTGGTTCGACCAGCTGCTGTTCGAGCGGCATGCGGACGGTTGATTCGCCAGGCGAACCCGGCTTTCGGGTGCTAAGCTGAAATGCGCCCGCGCCCGCGGGCCTTTCCTTCCCGACGGAGGTTGCCATGAAACAGACACTGGCCGGGCTTGCGCTCGGCGTCTTGCTGGCCGTCAGCAGCGCGAGCCACGCCGACACGACAGTCGGTACGGCCGAGATAAACGTCACTTATATCGAAGGCTGGTCGCCCGAAAGCTGGGACATCAGCCTGTTGTCGCACACGCCGCAAACCGTCGCCGTCTCGCTCAATACCTTGAACCGCGACCTGCAGTACTGGCCAGCCGAGGATGCCGGCGGCGCCGGCGCACAGGCCGGCAATGCCCACTGGAGCGTGGTGGAAGTGGATGTGCGCGAGGGCTACCGCGTCACCGGCGTCGCGGTGCACGCGCTGGCCTACGGGGAGCTGTCCGCCGGAGAATTACCCGATCAACCGCCCGGCAGCGCGGACAACGGAGCCCGTCTGGCATGGTTCGTGACGGCCCCCGGCCTTAGCCTGCCGTTCAGCGCCCAGTTCACCACCTTCAGCGGCTTGCAGCCCTTCGCCAACGCCACCGGACCGCTCGACCTCGGCGACACGTTCCGGGTCAGCTTCGATGCCGCCGTATGGGCCCAGGCCGTGGCCGCAACCGCCAGCGATGGCAGCACCGCCAGTTCCGCGGCATTGGCATCGATCGGCAGCGCCGTGCTGCTGGTGCAGGTAACGCCTGTGCCGGAACCGGCAAGTTGGACCATGCTGCTGGGCGGACTTGCCGGGCTTTCCGTGTGGCAACGTCGTGTGTGGGCCCGGCGCCACGGCGGAGGTTAATTCCGTTTCCTGGGATGATTGACAGGCGGAAAGGCGCGCTGCCCGGCGGATCGCGGTGCTACACTGGTCGGGATGGCTGGGCCTTTCCGGGTGCGGCCAGCAGGCGGATTCCGCCCCGCGCCGGTTGGCGCACAGCTCCCTTGGAGACAGCATGAAAGCGCGCATGAATGTGAGGATGAAGGTGAGCATCAAAGCGAGTGCGGCCGGGCTCGCGCTCGGCATGTTCTTCCTCGGTACGTCGGCCTATGCCGAACCCATCTATATCGAATCGGATGCACTGACCCTGAGCAACGGGCCGGCGTACACGGACGACCGCGTCAGTGTGCTGGCCAGCAGCGGCACGATATTGCAACTGTCGCTGACCGAAATGCTGGCGCGCAACAATAACGCCGGCTCCGCCTGGTCCGCCTACGACGACCAGGGCAACTACCAGCAGGCCGGTGCCAACTACAACACGGGCTACCAGATCGCCGTGCACTCGGGCTACCGCATCACTTCGATCGAATGGAACCTGACGTTCGCCGGCCAGTTGCAGCAGGCCACGTCACCGCTCGATCCACCGGGCCAGGCCGTGAACCGCACCTTTGAAGCCATGCAACTGACGAGCGAAGGCAATGTGGTGGGTGCCGATACACGCTTCATCGACAACCTGAACGGCACGGGGCAGCTGCAGTTCAGTGTCGCCACGCCCGTCTGGTATCCGGCCCTGGGGCTGGAACTGCAGTCGGGTGTCTGGATGGCGGCCCAGGGCATTCCGCCCAACGGCATCCTGCCCGGTCTGCCGTCGTTCGCGTCGCTGAACATGACGGACGCCGTGCTGACGATCCATACGGTAATGGTGCCGGTACCGGAACCGTCCACCTATGCCATGCTGCTGGGCGGGCTCGCTCTGGTCGGTGTGCTGGGGCGCCGTCGGCGCGGCTGACTGCTTTTTAACGCGCAGAAAAACGGAGCGGCTTGCCGCTCCGTTTGCATGATGCGCCGATTTTTACCTGGCGTTTTCGTTGACGCCGTCCTTGCGCTGCCGGCGTGCCGCCATGCCCAGCAGGCCCATGCCCGCCAGCAGCATCGCGTACGTGCCCGGTTCCGGCACGGCCACGATCTGCACCGTCATGACCATGTCGCCAAAGCCGATCTCGGACGTCGTCGGCAGGTAGTTCGTGCTGCTCGCGTCCAGATGACGGTAGCGGCCGGCCTCGGCATAGGCCGTGTTGTAGGTGGCGATATAGAAATCGAAGGCATCGCCCGACCCGAAGGTCGTCGTCAGCGAGAAGGTCCGTTCGCCGTCCAGGTTGTTCACTTCCAGCTGCTGGTAGTCGACGCTTGTCGGTCCCTGGCTGGTGCCCCACTCCAGGGTAGCCTGGTTGGTCGCCACGCCCAGGCCACAGGCATGGTCAGGGCTGCTGCACACGGCCGGCAGCGGTGCCACGCCCAAGAGGCCCGTCAAGGTGCCGCTCAAGGTGACCGAGGCCAGCCGGTAACCGGGCTTGGCATAGGCGCTCAGCCCGGTGTTCACGGCGTCCCAGTTATAC
This sequence comes from Pseudoduganella buxea, assembly GCF_009720835.1. Lineage (GTDB taxonomy): Bacteria > Pseudomonadota > Gammaproteobacteria > Burkholderiales > Burkholderiaceae_D > Rugamonas > Rugamonas buxea. Next base: position 71,654 of record NZ_WNKZ01000016.1, on the reverse strand, counting down.
CAGGGTGCGTTGCCCAGGTCGGTCGTGACGGTGCGGACAGGCTGCAGCCCGCTGATGCCGATCTGCAGGATGCCGCCATGGTCCGACAGGACGGCCATTTGCGCATTGCTCCATTGGCCCGGTTGCGACAGGGTGAAGCCCGTAGTGTCGAGGGTCTGGCCGGCGTGTGCGTTGCAGGCCAGCAGGGCGGCGGCGCCGACCAGCATGGCTGTTGTTAAGTTCGTCATTATCGTTTCCTGATTCGTGACGGGGAGCGCGCGTGCCGTGCGCCCGGTCGTGGCGGTGCGGTGGACTGCACCAAGGGGTAACAGTTGCGCCGCGGCAGGCGTGACGCGGACGCATACTACCCCGGGGCATCGCTCCGGTGTCTCTCGAATTGTCACAAATGCAAAATAATGGCGTGCTGCCGCGTGGGCGGCCAGCTGGCGGGCGCCGTTGCCTGCGTACCGGTGCGAGAATTGGCGGCGCGGGGCGGCCGCCATTGCCGGACCGACCTCTTTGCGTTATAATTCGAAGGTTTAGCCAATTCATATCTACCGTAGCGCCTACCACATCATCCCATTCTCATCTGACCCCAGCCTGGCTCCGCCCGGCTAATTTTTTATGCGGGTCGTCTGACGTGGCGCGGCTACGGTAACTTTATCAGGAGTTGCCCTTGCCGCCGTTTTTTTCTGGCCCAGCCGTTCCAGCCATCCTGGCCCTTGCCGACGGAACCATCTTCAAAGGTTTTTCGATCGGCGCCGCCGGCCACACGACGGGTGAAGTCGTGTTCAATACCTCCATGACGGGTTACCAGGAGATTCTTACCGATCCCAGCTATTCGCGCCAGATCGTTACCCTGACCTACCCGCATATCGGCAACTACGGCATCAATGCCGAAGACGTCGAGGCCAGCAAGGTGCATGCCGCCGGCCTGATCATCCGTGACCTGCCGCTGGTCGCCTCCAATTTCCGCTCCACCCAGTCGCTGGCCGACTACCTGAAGGCCGAGAACGTCGTCGCCATCGCCGGCATCGACACGCGCAAGCTGACGCGCCTGCTGCGCGAAAAAGGCGCGCAGGCCGGTGCCATCCTGACGGGTACGCAGGGCAACGAGCCGTCCGTGGCCCAGGCCGTCGAGCTGGCCCGTTCCTTCCCCGGCCTGGCCGGCATGGACCTGGCCAAGGTCGTCACGACCAAGGCCGCCTACGAGTTCAGCGAAACGGAATGGTCGCTGGGCGAAGGCTACGGCAAGGTCGAGAACCCGCGCTTCCACGTGGTGGCCTTCGACTACGGCGTCAAGCGCAATATCCTGCGCATGCTCGCTTCGCGCGGCTGCAAGGTCACCGTACTGCCGGCCCAGTCCACCGCGGCCGATGCGCTGGCCCTGAACCCGGACGGCATCTTCCTGGCCAACGGCCCGGGCGACCCGGAGCCGTGCGACTACGCCATCCGCGCCACGCGCGAACTGATGGAAAAGAAGATCCCGACCTTCGGCATCTGCCTGGGCCACCAGATCATGGCCCTCGCCTCGGGTGCCAAGACGCTGAAGATGAAGTTCGGCCACCACGGCGCCAACCACCCGGTGCAGGACCTCGATTCGAAGCAGGTCCTGATCACGTCGCAGAACCACGGCTTCGCCGTCGATGCCGCGACCTTGCCGGACAATTGCCGCGTGACGCACGTGTCGCTGTTCGACGGTTCGCTGCAGGGCTTTGCCCGCACCGACACGCCGGCGTTCTGCTTCCAGGGTCACCCGGAAGCCTCGCCCGGCCCGACCGACGTCTCGTACCTGTTTGACCGCTTCATCTCGATGATGGAAGCCGCGGAGAAGAAATAAAAATGCCAAAACGTTTAGACATCAAAAGCATCCTGATTATCGGCTCCGGCCCGATCGTGATCGGCCAGGCCTGCGAATTCGACTACTCCGGCGCCCAGGCCTGCAAGGCCCTGCGCGAAGAGGGCTACAAGGTCATCCTCGTCAACAGCAACCCGGCCACCATCATGACGGACCCGGAGATGGCCGACGTCACCTACATCGAGCCGATCACGTGGCAGGTGGTCGAGCGCATCCTGGAAAAGGAACGCCCGGACGCGATCCTGCCGACGATGGGCGGCCAGACGGCGCTGAACTGCGCGCTGGACCTGCACCGTCACGGCATCCTGGACAAGTACAAGGTCGAGCTGATCGGCGCCACGCCGGAAGCCATCGACAAGGCCGAGGACCGCTCCAAGTTCAAGGACGCGATGACGAAGATCGGCCTGGGTTCGGCCCGTTCGGGCGTGGCCCACACGCTGGAAGAATCGTGGGCCGTGCAGCGCGAGCTGGGCTTCCCGACAATCATTCGTCCGTCGTTCACGATGGGCGGCAGCGGCGGCGGCATCGCCTACAACGAGGAAGAGTTCGAGCAGATCTGCAAGCGCGGCCTGGAAGCGTCGCCGACGTCCGAACTGCTGATCGAAGAATCGCTGCTGGGCTGGAAAGAGTACGAGATGGAAGTGGTGCGCGACAAGGCGGACAACTGCATCATCATCTGCTCGATCGAGAACCTGGACCCGATGGGCGTGCACACGGGCGACTCGATCACCGTGGCGCCGGCGCAGACCCTGACGGACAAGGAATACCAGATCATGCGTAACGCCTCCCTGGCGGTGCTGCGCGAGATCGGCGTCGATACGGGCGGCTCGAACGTGCAGTTCTCGATCAATCCGAAGGACGGCCGCATGATCGTCATCGAGATGAACCCGCGCGTCTCGCGTTCGTCCGCGCTGGCCTCGAAAGCCACCGGCTTCCCGATCGCCAAGGTGGCGGCCAAGCTGGCCGTCGGCTTCACCCTGGACGAGCTGCGCAACGAAATCACGGGCGGTGCCACGCCGGCCTCGTTCGAGCCGTCGATCGACTACGTCGTCACGAAGATTCCCCGTTTCGCGTTCGAGAAATTCCCGACGGCGGACGATCACCTGACGACGCAGATGAAATCCGTCGGCGAAGTGATGGCCATGGGCCGCACCTTCCAGGAATCGTTCCAGAAGGCCTTGCGCGGCCTGGAAGTGGGCGTCGATGGCCTGAACCAGAAGACGGTCGACCGCGAGAAGCTGGAAGAAGAGCTGGGCGAGCCCGGCCCGGAACGCATCTGGTACGTGGGCGATGCCTTTGCCCAGGGCTTCACCCTGGAAGAAGTGCACAACCTGACCAAGATCGACCCGTGGTTCCTCGTGCAGATCAAGGAGATCGTCGACATCGAGCTGTGGCTGGATAAAGAGAAGCTGGAGAACCTGGACAAGAACACCCTATACCGCCTGAAGCAGAAGGGTTTCTCGGACCGTCGCCTGGCCTACCTGCTGCAGACCACCGATACCGTTGTGCGCGAAACCCGCCGCGCGATGGGCATCCGTCCCGTCTACAAGCGCGTCGACACGTGCGCGGCCGAGTTCTCGACCGACACGGCCTACATGTACTCGACGTATGACGAGGAGTGCGAGTCCAACCCGACGGACAAGAAGAAGATCATGGTGCTGGGCGGTGGCCCGAACCGCATCGGCCAGGGCATCGAGTTCGACTACTGCTGCGTCCACGCGGCGCTGGCGATGCGCGAGGACGGCTACGAGACCATCATGGTCAACTGCAATCCCGAGACCGTGTCGACCGACTACGACACCTCCGACCGCCTGTACTTCGAGTCGCTGACCCTGGAAGACGTGCTGGAAATCGTCGAGCTGGAAAAACCGGTCGGCGTCATCGTGCAGTACGGCGGCCAGACCCCGCTGAAGCTGGCGCTGGACCTGGAAAAGAACGGCGTGCCCATCGTCGGCACGTCGCCCGACATGATCGACGCTGCCGAAGACCGCGAGCGCTTCCAGAAGCTGCTGCATGACCTGAACCTGCGCCAGCCGCCGAACCGTACGGCGCGCACGGAAGAAGAGGCGCTGCGCCTGGCCCAGGAGATCGGCTACCCGCTGGTGGTGCGTCCTTCCTACGTGCTGGGCGGCCGGGCGATGGAAATCGTCCATGAGCAGCGCGACCTGGAACGCTACATGCGCGAAGCGGTCAAGGTGTCGCACGATTCGCCCGTGCTGCTGGACCGCTTCCTGAACGACGCCATCGAGTGCGACGTCGACTGCATCTCCGACGGCGAAACCACCTTCATCGGCGGCGTGATGGAACACATCGAGCAGGCCGGCGTGCACTCGGGCGACTCGGCCTGCTCGCTGCCGCCTTACTCGCTGGGCCAGGACACCATCGATGAACTGAAGCGCCAGACGGCGCTGATGGCCAAGGGTCTGAACGTGGTGGGCCTGATGAACGTGCAGTTCGCGATCCAGAAACAGGTCATCGATGGCACCGAGCAGGATGTCGTGTTCGTGCTGGAAGTGAACCCACGCGCCTCGCGCACGGTGCCGTTCGTTTCCAAGGCCACCGGCCTGCAGCTGGCCAAGATCGCGGCCCGCTGCATGGTCGGCCAGAGCCTGGCCTCGCAGGGCATCACGCAGGAAGTGGTGCCGCCTTACTTCAGCGTCAAGGAAGCCGTGTTCCCGTTCGTGAAGTTCCCCGGTGTGGACACCATCCTCGGCCCCGAGATGAAATCGACGGGTGAAGTGATGGGCGTGGGCCAGACCTTCGCGGAAGCGTTCGTCAAGGCGCAGCTGGGCGCGGGTGTCAAGCTGCCGAAGTCCGGCAAGGTGTTCCTGTCGGTGAAGGCTTCCGACAAGCCGCGCGCCGTGAAAGTGGCGCGCGACCTGGTCGATGCCGGCTTCTCGCTGGTGGCCACCAAGGGCACCGCGGCCGTCATCGCGGCGGCGGGCATTCCCGTCACGCCGGTGAACAAGGTGGTGGAAGGGCGCCCGCACGTGGTCGACATGATCAAGAACCACGAGATCGCCCTCGTCATCAACACGGTCGAAGAAAAGCGCAGCGCCATCGTCGACTCGCGGGCCATCCGCACGTCGTCGCTGCAATCGCGCGTGACGACGTTTACGACGATCGCCGGCGCCGAAGCCGCCGTTGCCGGTATCCGCCACCTGGACGAGTTGCAGGTGTACGATTTACAAGGTCTGCATAAAACACTACACTAAGCTTCTTGCGTAGTTTGCCGGACCGGTATTGGTACCGGCTGTAGCACCGACAGTAAGACCAAAAGCAGAGCCCGCGCCATTGGCCCGGGCTCTGTGCTTTTTTCAATTCACCAAGAGATGAAACATGAATTCTGTTCCACTGACCAAGTACGGCGCCGAGCTGCTGAAAGAAGAGCTGCACCAGCTGAAGACTAAGGAACGCCGCATCGTCATCGATGCGATCGCCGAAGCGCGTTCGCACGGTGACCTGTCGGAGAATGCCGAATACGACGCCGCCAAGGAGCGCCAGGCCTTCGTCGAAGGCCGCATCGCCGAACTGGAAGGCAAGCTGTCCAGCGCCCAGATCATCGACCCGGCCACCCTGGATGCGGACGGCCGTGTCGTGTTCGGCGCCACCGTCGACCTGGAGGACCTGGAATCGGGCCAGAAGGTGACGTACCAGGTGGTGGGCACGGACGAAGCGGACATCAAGGTCAACAAGGTCTCCGTGACGTCGCCCATCTCGCGCGCGCTGATCGGCAAGTCGGCCGGCGACGTCGTCGAAGTGCAGGCGCCGTCCGGCCCGCGCGAATACGAAATCCTCGAAGTGCGCTACGTCTGATGCTGGCCAAGGTTCGCCTGCTGGTGGCGGTACTGTGGGCCGGCAGCCTTTGGACGACGGGCTACCTGGTGGCGCCCACCTTGTTCGCCACCTTGTCCGACCGCGTGCTGGCCGGCACCATCGCCGGCAGCATGTTCCATTCGCAGGCCCTGCTGTCGCTGGGCTGCGCCGTGGCGATGCTGGTGCTGCTGAAGGTTGCGACGAGCGATTGGACGCCGCGGCGGCGCCGCACGGTGCTGGCGCTGGTCGCCGCCATGGCCCTGTGCACGGTGGCCAGCCACTTCGGCCTGCAGCCGATGATGGCCGAACTGAAGACCGCTGCCGGGCCGGATGGCGTCATGGCGTCCGCCGGCAAGGAGCGCTTCGGCATGTTGCACGGGGTGTCCAGCGTGATCTTCCTGGTGCAGAGCGTTCTGGCTGGGTGGCTGGTGCTGAAGCAATAGTTACCCTAAAAATGGGGACAGACCCCATTTTTGTGGCAACTAAATCATGCGCCCAACAAAAAGGCGGACACTGTCCGCCTTTTTCGACAACGGGCAGGGCCCACTTTACGTGCTTTCTCAGCTCAGGATGGTTTTCTTCGTGCTGGTCTGGCGTTTCTTGGCACGCTTGATGGTGCCGCCTTCCGTAACGCGCTCATTGCCTTTCAGCATGACCTTGCTGACGGACGGCTTCTTCGTGCCGCTGGCGCTCGGCTTGACGATGGTGACCATGCGCATGCCCTTGCCGCTCTTGCTGGCGCGTGGCTTTTCCGCTTCCTTCTTCGGGCGGTACAGGACGAACAGCTTGCCGATATGTTGCACGGGCGCCGCTTCCAGCTCGGTGCAGATGGTGTCGTACATTTCGATGCGGGCTTCGCGGTCGTCGCCGAAGACTCGTACCTTGATCAGGCCGTGCGAATCCAGGCCCAGGTCGATTTCCTTCTTGACGGCTTCGGTCAGGCCGGCTTCCCCAATGAGGACGATGGGCTTGAGCGCGTGGGCTTCGGCGCGCAGGGCACTGCGCTCAACGGGTGTCAGTTTCAACATATAAATTTCTAGTGGTTCTCTTTAAAAGCAGTATTCTACGCGAATGGCAAAGAACAAATTAAACAAAAACTGGTTGCACGACCATATTAACGACCCTTACGTGAAGGCTGCACAGAAGGATGGCTACCGCGCGCGTGCCGCGTACAAGCTCAAGGAGATCGACGAGGACGAGAAGCTGATCCGCCCCGGCATGGTCATCGTCGACCTCGGCTGCACCCCCGGCAGCTGGGGCCAGTACACCCGGCGCAAGCTGGCGGGCAAGGAGGGCGGCGGCATCGTCGGCACCATTATCGGCCTGGACATCCTGCCGATGGAACCGATCGCCGACATGCATTTCCTGCAAGGCGACTTCCGGGAGCAGGAAGTGCTGGATCGGCTGGGAGAAGTGTTGCAGGGACGCAAAGCGGACCTGGTGCTGTCGGACATGGCGCCCAACCTGTCCGGTATCGCCAGCGCCGATGCGGCGCGCATGGAGGACCTGATCGACCTGGCCCTTGAGTTTTCGCAAATGCACCTGAAACCGGGTGGGGCATTGTTGGTCAAATGTTTCAAGGACATGGGCTTTTCCCAGATCGTCGAGAAGTTCCGCCTCGATTTCAAAACCGTCACGCAGAAAAAGCCCAAGGCCAGCCGTGACAAGTCGTCGGAAATCTTCCTGCTGGGCCGTGGCCTGAAAAACCAGGCTGAAAAGTAAAGAAAGTTTGCGCAGCGGCCTTGTAATCAGGCGTGGCAGCCGCACATCGATGCGAAGAAGGTGTGTCCGGCCGCGTTCTCGATGTCCAGGCCGCTTTCATTTTGCAGGCCAAACAGCTTGCAACAGCGTCGTTGGCGCCAGATTCCGCCCCCGTTCCCGTGCTTTTTGCAGTTTCAGCATCGAAATGGCAGGTCGGATGGGCGCAGACGGCACAAAACACGGATGCATGACACAAACGGGGCGTTTCTGGCGTCCCTTTTCAGCGTCCCATTGGGCAGGTTTGTAGCACGGCCTGCCCATTGCGAGTAAAATCGGAATTCTGCTACAGGTAACAGGTGCGCGAGCATCCAAGGAGTTTTCGTGAATAACATGTTTTCCAAATCCGCCATATGGGTCGTCGTTGCCCTGCTGTTATTTATGCTGTTCAAGCAGTTCGACAGCCACAGCATTTCAGGCGGCAGCAAGACCATCGCGTACTCCGACCTGCTCGATGAGATCAAGGCGAAGCGCATCAAGGATCTCGTTATCGAGGGCAACAGCATCACGGCGACGAAGATCGACGACACGCGCGTGCGCACGACGTCGACCTACCTCGACCGCGGCCTGATCGGCGACCTGCGCGAGAACGGCGTGCGCTTCGACGTGCGTCCGCCGGAAGAGCCATCGTTCCTGCAGCAGGTATTCGTGTCCTGGTTCCCGATGCTGCTGCTGATCGGCGTGTGGATCTTCTTCATGCGACAGATGCAGGGCGGCGGCAAGGGCGGCGCGTTCTCCTTCGGCAAGTCGAAGGCGCGCATGCTGGACGAAACCAACAACACCGTCACCTTCGGCGACGTCGCCGGCTGCGACGAAGCGAAAGAGGAAGTGACGGAGATCGTCGACTTCCTGAAAGACCCGACCAAGTTCCAGAAACTGGGCGGTCGTATTCCCCGCGGCGTGCTGATGGTTGGTCCTCCCGGCACCGGTAAGACCCTGCTGGCGCGCGCCATTGCCGGCGAAGCGAAGGTGCCGTTCTTCTCGATCTCCGGTTCCGACTTCGTCGAGATGTTCGTCGGCGTGGGTGCGTCCCGCGTGCGTGACATGTTCGAGAACGCCAAGAAGCACTCGCCGTGCATTATCTTCATCGACGAGATCGACGCGGTCGGCCGTCACCGTGGCGCCGGCATGGGCGGCGGTAACGACGAACGCGAACAGACCTTGAACCAGCTGCTGGTGGAAATGGACGGCTTCGAAGCGTCTTCCGGCGTCATCGTCATTGCCGCCACCAACCGTGCCGACGTGCTGGACAAGGCGCTGCTGCGTCCAGGCCGTTTCGACCGCCAGGTCTCCGTGGGCCTGCCGGACATCCGTGGCCGCGAGCAGATCCTGAACGTGCACATGCGTAAAGTGCCGATCGGCACCGACGTCAAGGCCGACATCCTGGCCCGCGGCACGCCTGGCTTCTCCGGCGCCGACCTGGCCAACCTCGTCAACGAGGCAGCCCTGTTCGCGGCCCGCCGCGGCAAGCGCCTGGTCGACATGCAGGACTTCGAGGATGCCAAGGACAAGATCTTCATGGGCCCGGAACGCAAGTCGATGGTCATCCGCGAGGAAGAACGTCGCAACACGGCTTACCACGAGTCCGGCCACGCCGTCGTCGCCAAGCTGCTGCCGAAGGCCGATCCCGTGCACAAGGTCACGATCATGCCGCGCGGCTGGGCCCTGGGCCTGACGTGGCAGTTGCCCGAGCACGACAAGATTTCCGGCTACAAGGACAAGATGCTGGAGGAAATCTCGATCCTGTTCGGCGGCCGTATTGCCGAGGAAATCTTCGTCGGCCAGATGTCCACCGGCGCCTCGAACGACTTCTCCCGCGCCACCAAGCTGGCCCGCTCGATGGTGACGCGCTTCGGCATGTCCGATTCGCTGGGCGTGATGGTCTACGAGGATGAGCAGAACGAAGGCTTCATGGGCGGCAGCAACAAGACCATTTCCGAAGCGACGCAGCAGAAGGTCGACTCGGAAATCCGCCTGATCCTGGACACGCAGTACGCCCTGGCGCGCAAGCTGCTGGAAGAGAACCGCGACAAGGTCGAAATGATGACGAAGGCCCTGCTGGATTGGGAAACCATCGACGCGGACCAGATCAACGACATCATGGCCGGCCACGAGCCCCGTCCGCCGAAAGCCGGCGTGACCCTGCGCAAGCGCCCGAGCGACGACGGCCCGACCGCCTCGCCGAACGCCACCGCACCGGCCTGAGGTTTCAAATAGCGTTACCCAAAGGGTGAGGAGCGATCCTCGCCCTTTTTATTTGTGGCTTGTTTGTGCTTGCTTGTGGCCGCGCGCCTAGCCCACGGCTGCCGTCCCCCTTCTATTCCTTGCTCACCGCTGCACCCGTATGCCACCACTACCGTTCGGCCGCTTCAATTTCCCCCGCCAAGGTGCCCTCGTCATGGGCATCCTCAACGTCACGCCCGATTCCTTTTCCGATGGCGGCCAGTTCGCCGCCCTTGACTTCGCCCTGTCACATGCCGAGCAGATGATCCGGGATGGTGCCGACATCATCGATATCGGCGGCGAGTCGACCCGTCCCGGCGCCCCGGCCGTGTCGCTGGACGAGGAATTGCGACGCGTGCTGCCCGTACTGTTCGCGCTGCGCGACTGTGGCAAGGCCATTTCCGTCGACACCTACAAGCCCGCAGTGATGCGCGAGGCCGTGCTGGCCGGCGCCGACATGATCAACGACGTCAACGCTTTCCGTGCCCCTGGCGCCATCGAGGCCGTGCGCGACAGCGATTGTGCGCTCTGCATCATGCATATGCTTGACAAACCTGCAACAATGCAGGATAAACCTGTCTACGTCGACGTCGTGCGGGAGGTGACGGATTTTCTCCACGAACGCATTGTTGCGTTGACGTCGGCCGGCATTGATCGAAGCCGCCTGTGGGTGGATCCGGGCTTTGGCTTCGGCAAGACTGTCGAGCATAATTACGCTTTATTGCGGGACATCCGCCGGATCGCGTCGGACCTGGGTGTGCCCCTGCTGGCGGGCCTGTCGCGCAAGTCGATGATCGGCGCCGTGACCGGCAAGCCGGTCGAACAGCGTCTCGCCGGCAGCATCGGCGGGGCCCTGGCGGCGGTGGCGCATGGCGCCACCATCGTCCGGGTACATGACGTGGCTGAAACGGTCGATGCCCTCGCAGTGTGGCAAGCGGCCCAATGAAACAACGGGGAAGGCGCGGCGGGCATGGCCTGCAGGGATGCACCCCTTAACGAGTAAAGAGAGCAGAAAATGGCACGCAAATATTTCGGGACCGATGGTATCCGGGGCCTGGTCGGCGCAGCGCCGATCACGCCTGACTTCGTCATGCGCCTGGGCTATGCCGCCGGCAAAGTGCTGGCCAAAACCGCCACGCCTGGCATGGCGCGACCGACCGTCCTGATCGGCAAGGACACGCGCATCTCCGGCTATATGCTCGAAGCGGCGCTGGAAGCGGGCTTTGCCGCCGCAGGCGTGGACGTGATGCTGGCCGGCCCCATGCCCACGCCCGCGATCGCCTACCTGACGCGCGCGCTGCGCCTGTCGGCCGGCGTCGTCATCTCGGCCTCGCACAATCCCTTCCAGGACAACGGCATCAAGTTCTTCTCCGAACGGGGTACCAAGCTGCCCGATTCCGTCGAGCTCGACATCGAGGCGCAGCTGGACCAGCCGATGGACTGCGTGCCGTCGGAAAAACTGGGCCGGGCCAAGCGCCTGGAAGATGCCCAGGGCCGCTACATCGAATTTTGCAAGAGCACCTTCCCGAACGAGCTGGACCTGCGCGGCCTGAAGATCGTCGTCGACAGCGCCCACGGCGCTGCCTACAACATCGCCCCGCACGTATTCCACGAACTGGGCGCCGAGATCGTCCCGATCGGCAACAAGCCCGATGGCTTCAACATCAACGACGGCCACGGCGCCACCGCGCCGAAGGCCATGGCCGCGGCCGTGCTGGCCCATGATGCCGACCTGGGCATCGCCCTGGACGGCGACGCCGACCGCCTGATCATGTGCGACGCCAATGGCCGCCTGTACAACGGCGACGAGCTGCTGTACGTGATGGTAATGGACCGCCTGGCCACGGGCGAGGTGAAGGGCGCCGTCGGCACGCTGATGACGAATATGGCGCTGGAAGTGGCCTTCAAGGAAAAGGGCATCGGCTTCGCCCGCGCCAAGGTGGGCGACCGCTACGTGCTGGAAGTGATGCAGGAAAAGGGCTGGATCCTGGGCGGCGAGGGCAGTGGCCACCTGCTGGCACTGGACAAGCACACCACCGGCGACGGCATCGTGTCGGCCCTGCAGGTGCTGTCCGCGCTCAAGCGCAGCGGGAAGACCCTGGCCCAGATCGCCGGCGAACTGGAACTGTTCCCCCAGACCCTGATCAACGTGCGCGTACCGGCCGGCTTCGACTGGCAGAAGAACCCCGCCATGGTGGCCGAGAAGGAAGCCGTCGAGCGCGAGCTGGGCGACACCGGCCGCGTGCTGATCCGTGCCTCCGGCACCGAGCCGCTGATTCGCGTCATGGTGGAGGCCAAGGACGCCACCCGCGCCGAAAACATGGCCCGGCGCATCGCCGACAAGGTCGAAATCCCGCTGGCGGCCTGAACGCCGCCAGGGGCAGCTAGCGCGGGGGCAAACATAGATTTGACGTTTCGCACCCCGAGCGAGTATCATACGTTCATCGGAGTGTAGCGCAGCCCGGTAGCGCACCTGGTTTGGGACCAGGGGGTCCAAGGTTCGAATCCTTGTACTCCGACCACTCCTTCAGAAAGCGGGTTGTCAATGACAACCCGCTTTTGCTTATGTGAAGCAGATTTGTAGAGCGGCGCCGTGAAGCAGATTCGCACAGCTGCTTCGATCTGCTTCCGCAGTAGCCGCCTGCAGCCCCCGGCCGCAAGCGTCGCACCTCAACGCGGAGCATCCGCTCCCGATACACTGCCCATAGCTCAGTTGGATAGAGCATCAGCCTTCTAAGCTGAGGGTCGCTGGTTCGAACCCAGCTGGGCAGGCCATTACCCCATCGAACTTTGCGCTCTCGCTCCCTCTGCGAAAGTGCCTGCGACGTGGCCCGGCGTCGTGGGGCACGTTTCCGGCGCATATGGTGCCCCGTCATCACCCCCCAAACGCCAGCTTCACCCCCAACCCCACCATCACCGCCCCCGTCAACGCCTCGATCCCCAGCCACACGCGCGGCCGGGCCAGCACCGTGGCGTAGCGGCTGGCACCGAATCCCAGCGCGCTGAACCACAACAGCGAGGCCACCATCGCGCCGGCCGAGAAGGCGGGACGCTGGTCGGCAGGGTAGCGGCCGCCGATCGAGCCCAACAGGACCACCGTGTCCAGGTAGACGTGCGGATTGAGCAGCGACATGGCGACGACGGTGCCCAACGCCGCCCCTGCACTGACGGGGGCGTCGGTTGCCGGGCCGGCCAGGCCGGCGTCGGCGCCGAGACGGGCCCAGCAGCGCAGGCCGTACCACAGCAGGAAGGCGGCGCCGCCCCAGCGTGCGACTGCCATCAGCAACGGCGATGCTTCAATCAGTGCGCCGGCGCCGGCCACGCCCAGGCCGATCAGGGCGATGTCGATGACGATGCAGGCTGCCACCGTCAGCAGCACGTGCCGGCGCTGGACGCCCATGCGCAGCACGTGGGCGTTCTGCGCGCCGATTGCCATGATCAGGCTGGCGCCAAGGCCCAGGCCGCTGAGAAATACCGCCGCTGTCGTCATCGTTTCCTCCCCATTGAAAGACGCTATTGTGGATGCGCCGGAAGAATAGATGAAGCTAGGTTAATATCGATCACCTTCCATTAATTCTGCTTAATTTCCAATGCGCTTCGATCCCCGCCAGTGCGATGCCTTTCTCGCTGCCGCCGACACGGGCAGCTTCGAACAAGCCGCCGTGCAGTTGAATATCACGCCGTCGGCGACCTCCCAGCGGATTGCGGCCCTGGAGATGGAATTGGGCTACCCGCTGCTGATCCGCAGCCGTCCGTGCCGGCCCACGTCCGCTGGCCAGCGCCTGTTGCAATATTTACGCCGCAGCCGCCTGCTGGAGGCGGAGTTCCGTGCCGAACTCAGTAATGGCGAAACCGCCGCGATCAACGTTGCGATTGCCGTCAATAACGATACGCTCGCCACCTGGCTGTTGCCGGCATTGGCCGGGTTTCTCGAGCAGGAGAATATGACGGTGGAGATTCTTCTGGACGACCAGACCTTTACCTATTCGCTGTTGGAGAAAGGTTTGGCGTTGGCGGGCGTATCGAGCGAGCCGGCGCCGATGCGCGGCTGCACCGTGGTGCCGCTCGGATTCATGCGCTACCGATTGGTGGCGGAAAGGGCATTTGCGACGCGGTGGTTCGGCCAGGGTTTTCAGCGCGAGGCCGTGCTTCGGGCACCGGTCCTGTTTTTCGACCGCAAGGACAAGCTGCAATCGGATTTTATCGAACGACGGCTCGGCATATTGCCGGGGAATTATCCCGTGCATTATGTGCCGTCCAGCGATCCGTTCGTGCGCGCGATCCGGAAGGGACTCGGCTATGGCATGCTGCCGGCGCAACAATATGGCGATGCCCTGCAGTCCGGCGAACTGGTCGACTTATGTCCGGGTGATTATCTCGACGTGCCGCTGTACTGGCATGCATGGCGGGTGCAGTCGCCCAAACTGGAACGCCTGGGCCGTCGCATTGTCGCCGCCGCTCTGGAGGCGCTCGGCAATCAAGCTTGAAGGCGGCGCGATCGCGCCAGAAGCTGGCTTGACGGGGCCGGAAAAAAGCCGGCACGTTGGGGTGCCGGCTTTTAGAGGCAGTGTCGCAAACCGCGAATCAATACGTGTAGAACATCCGCTGGATATCCTTCGTGTTAGTCGTTTTCGTCAGTGCCAGCATCAGCAGGATACGCGCCTTTTGCGGGCTGAGCGTATCGGCCGCGACAAAATCGAGTTCATCGTCGTTGGCTTCGCCATTGCGTGCCAGGATGCCCTGGCCGACACGGCTGGCGCGCACAATAATCGTGCCTTTCTTGCGGGCGGCGACCAGGCCGGGTTTCACTTTCGCCGCCAGGCTGCCGTCGCCGACACCGGCGTGGATAATGCCCTTGGCGCCGGCTGCAACAAAGGCGTCCAGCGCGACGGTATTCATATTGGCATAACCGTAGACGATATCGACCTGGGGCAGGGCGGACAGGTTGGCGATATCGAATTCCGAGTCGGCCGTGTGCTTGCGCGTCGAGGCGCGATAAAAGAAGGGCTTGCCACCCTGGATATAGCCGAGCAGGCCCAATTCCGGCGTCTTGAAACTGTCGGGGGTCGATGTATTGGTCTTGGTCACATCGCGCGCTGCGTGGATCTGGTCGTTCAATGCAATCAGAACACCCTTGCCGACGGCTTCCTGGCTGCCTGCCACCAGCGCGGCGTTATACAGATTGATTGGACCGTCAGCCGACAGCGCGGTCGAGGGCCGCATGGCGCCCACCAATACTACCGGCTTGCGGCTCTTTACGACCAGGTCGAGAAAATACGCCGTTTCTTCCATCGTATCGGTGCCGTGCGTGATAACGATGCCGTCCACGTCGTTCTGCGCCAGCAAGGCATTGACCCGTTTGCCCAGGGTCAGCCAGTGCTCGTTCGTCATGCTTTCGCTGGCGATCTGGAATACCTGCTCACCCTTCACATTGGCCACCTTGGCCAGCTCCGGCACGGCCTGGATCAACTGCTGCACGCCTACCGTCGCCGCCGTATAGCCGACGGTGGTCGTGCTGGTGGCGCCGGTGCCGGCAATGGTGCCGCCCGTCGCCAGGATCGTCACGTTGGGCAGCCTGGCCGTTTGCGCGTGGGCGCCGGCAACGGCGACAAGCAGGCTGACCATCGTCAGCAGCCAGCGTCCGGTAAGTTTTTTGTGCATGGGTTCTCCGTATCGAAATGTTGTAATACCCGCATCTTATAACAGAGCCGTGCTCATGCAGAAGTGCCATCGGCGTCGGCGTGGCGGCATTTCGCCGGCGGCGCTTACAATGCAACTCCTTGCCCTGACCGGCGCCGCCGTTTGCGAAAGAACCGTCATGCCGTACCGCCCCCAGTTATCGCGCGCCAGCGCCGTGCTGACCCGTGAAGTCCCGGTGCTGGACGAACGCGGCCACGCTTCCGTGCTGACGATTCCGGCCGAGCGGCCGCTGACCTTGTACCTCGACCGCCGGGAACTGGTGACCGTGATGACCTTGGGCAGCGCGCCGGAAATGCTGGCTCTGGGTTACCTGCGCAACCAGGGGCTCGTGAAGGCGCTGGAACAGGTTGCCGCCGTACAGGTGGACTGGGACGTCAATGCCGTGGCCATCACCACCCGGGACGGCAAGGGTGGCGGGCCGGCCGCGCCGGCATCGTTCGACGGCCTGATGGACAATATCGAGCGCATCGTGCTGCCGGCAGACGCGCGCCTGCCGCAGTCGACGCTGTATCGCATCATCGACACCGTGCGCAATCAGCAATCCGTGTACCGGCAGGCCGGGTCCGTGCACGGCTGCGCGCTGTTCTCGAGCGATGGCGACCTGCTCAGCTTCGTGGAAGACGTGGGCCGCCACAACGCCGTCGATGCCATCGCCGGCCAGATGTGGCTCGACGGTGTCGACGGCGGCGACAAGGTGTTCTACACGACGGGGCGGCTGACGTCGGAAATGGTCTTCAAGGGTGCGCAGATGGGTATACCGTTCCTGCTGTCGCGGTCGGGTACGACGCAGATGGGTCATGCGGTGGCGCGCAAGCTGGGCATGACCTTGCTGTCGCGTTGCAGCGGCCGCCATTTCCTGGTGCTGGCGGGCGCGCAGCGGCTCGTCTTCGAGCCAGGCAGCGCCGTGGTCGCGCGCTGATCCAGGCGGGATCGGGGCGAAAAAAAACCCGCCGAAGCGGGTTTTTGCAAACAAAGCGGGAATTAACCCAGTTTGTTGTTCGACTTGCGGCGAGCCGTGAAGGCCAGCAGGCCCAGGCCCAGGCCCAGCATCGCGTAGGTCGATGGCTCTGGAACTGGTGCGGTGACCACGTTCAGGTTGCCAGCATACGAACCGCCGGCGGTGACCGTCGAACCAGCGACGGTGAAGCCGTAGGTGCCGCTCAGCAGGCTGTCCACTGGGAAGAACTCGATGCCGCCGTTCGAGGAGAAATCGGTGTCCAGGTTGGTGCGGACGCCGTTCACTTCCGAGAAGAACGTGATGTTCGAGATCGAATAGTTGGCGCTGCGGGCACCGTTGATGAAGGTTTTGCCGACAACGGCGGTGCCGCTCAGCCAAGCCTGGGTGTTCGTGTCAACAGCGAACAGGAACGTGTCTTCGAACGAACCAGCCGTAGCGTGGGTCATGCCGAAGATGGCGTTGCCAGCTGCGTCGAAAGTCAGCGTTTCATCGGCAGCGGCAGCGCCGCTGGCCAGCAGGCCGGCGGACAGCAGGAGGGAACCGGCTACTTTGCTGAAGAGTGCTTTTTTCATGTATTTACCTTCAAGGTTGTTAGTGGTGGGGGTGAAACATTGTTCGATTTCTTAAAGAAATCATAACACAGCTATGCTTCTGTTCGCTTACTGTTACAATTTCTTCTAGATATAGTGTCAATATAATGTTGCAGTGCGATGACATGCGGCCCGACGACCCGTCACCGGTGCTGGCACCGTGGTTTGCAACATACTCAACCATATATGGGCCGGAGCGCGTGAATGTTGCTGCATTGCGGAAATATTACGCCCATGTTGATAGTCACCGGCAGGGCGCTCGAATCAGGCGCCGGGACAGCCAGGCGCAAAAAGAAACCCGCCGAAGCGGGTCGATGGAGCGGCCAGGCGCTCAGCCGAGTTTGTTGTTGGTCTTGCCCCGGGCGGAGAAGGCCAAAAGGCCGATACCGATGCCCAGCATGGCATACGTAGCAGGCTCCGGAATGGGGGCGGCCACGACGTTCAGGGTGCCGGCATACGAGCCGCCCGACGCGTTATTGAGCGTGCTGCCCGTCACGGTGAAGCCATAGTTACCGGCCAACAGGGAATCGACAGGATAGAACTCGATTGCGTTACCGTTCGTGAACGCCGTGTCCAGGTTGGTCCGCACACCGTCCACTTCGGAGAAGAAGGTGATGTCGGTAATGCCATAGTTGGCCAGGCGTGCGCCGTCGATCCAGGTCTTGCCCGTGACGGCGGTACCACTCAGCCACGCCTGCGTGGCAGGATCGATCGAGAACAGGTAAGTGTCGACGAAATCACCCGCCGTATCGTGGGTCAGGCCGAAGACGGCATTGCCCGCCGAGTCGAAGGTGATGGTTTCGTCTGCGAGTGCCGCGCCACTGGCGAGTACACCCGCGGACAACAGGAGGGAGCTGGCTACCTTGCTAAAGAACGCTTTCTTCATTTGTATTACCCCTTGATTCGTTTGTTGTGACGAAGTAGTAGCTTGACGTCAGCAATCCTCGCGCCGTCATCGCACCCGGCATGACATTGCCTGATGAGAATATCAGTTTGAAAAACTGCTAACATTGTCAATATAACTTTGGCGTATAGGTGCTTCCTTCACCAATGAAATGTGTCATCGGCTCGCTCGCCCGGTGCTTCTTGGCCCCCGAGGGAAATGAAGTTGTCGACATAAGTCAAGCGAAATATTTTTTAGTTTGTAGGTGAAAACACCACACTTTATGCATGAGCTCATGCTCATCAGCGGCAGGCGCGCCAGCGTTGCCACCCCTTACAATGCCCAGCCATGGACATCAATTCCGACGACCTGAACACGTTTGTCACGGTAATCGACAGCGGATCGCTCAGCGCCGCCGCCATCCACCTGGGCCAGACCACGTCCGGCGTCAGCCGCGCGCTGTCGCGTCTGGAGGAAAAGCTGCAGACCTCGCTCCTGACGCGCACGACGCGCCGCATGGAGCTGACCGAGGAAGGCCAGCTCTTCCTGGACAAGGCGCGGCGCATCCTGGCCTCGATCGAAGAGGTGGAGGAATGCATCCGCATCCGTCGGCAGCAGCCGGCCGGGCGCCTGTGCGTGGATGCCGCCTCGCCATTCATGCTCCACTGCGTCGTGCCGCACGTGGCCGAGTTTCGGACCATGTACCCGGAAATCCGGCTGGAGCTGACCAGCAACGACCGCATCGCCGACCTGATCGAACACCGCACCGACATCGCCATCCGTATCGGCACCTTGAACGACTCCACCCTGCACGCCCGCGCGTTGTCCTCGAGTCCGTTGCACGTGCTGGCCAGTCCGGACTACCTGGCAAGGCGCGGCAGCCCCGAAGTGCCGGCGGACCTGGCGCGCCACGACCTGCTTGGTTTCGCCCAATATGAGCAGGGCAACCTGTGGCCGCTGCGTCACACCGACGGCGATCACCTGCCAATCGCGCCGGCACTGGCCGCATCGAGCGGCGAGACCTTGCGCCAGCTGGCGTTGGCCGGGCAGGGCATCGTCTGCCTGGCCGACTTCATGACGCATGCCGATATCGCCGCCGGCACGCTGGTACCGTTGCTGGCCGGCTTCAATACGGGTTTTCGCCAGCAGATTCACGCCGTCTACTACCGCAACACGCAACTGGCCCAGCGTATCCGCTGCTTCCTCGAATTCCTGCAGCGCAAACTGTAACAACCCGCTGTCACCGCCCGTAGGCCTTATCCCACATCTGCTTGAGACGAAGCGCCAGCGTCTATGTACGCTGCCGCACGGTGGTGGCGTCGCTGCGCCCATATGATGGCGTTGCGTGATTGATGCGCGATGCCGCGAACACAATAAGTAAGCAAGCATCGCCGCTCGTCCGCAGGCAAGCCGGTCGCCTCGAGTGCCGGCACCAGAATTGAAGCCAGATAGCGCCACGTCACTTCGTGTGTCGACCAGGTCCCGCCCCGGCGGCGAACCTGGGGCGGCTTGGATGATGGCTTTTGTGAGAATGCACAGGGAGGTCATCATGACGACGCCGCAAACGCTGAACCCTTCGAAGGAGGCGGTACGCGCCTATCTGGAACGCAGGACGCAGGACATGCAGCCACCACCGACGCCGGAGGAAATCCGCCGGCAGCTCGGTTGGGGACTTGTCATGTTCGACGCGAGGCAGCAGGGCAGAACTTAAACCAGAAGGAGAACAATATGACGAATCGTATCGGCAACAAGGACATCGCGCAGCACCGTGGTCAGGAAGAAAAAAAGCGCATGCGCGCTTCCAACCTGGCCCTCGAAGCGGAAAAGAAGGCCATCGCCAAGGCCAAGTACCGCAATGACGTGAAGGGCCAGTCGGCCCGCGCCGCCCAGGCCTGACCGGCCCGCCGCACCGCTGAAAACCCATCCCGTCCGCGGGGTGGGTTTTTTTTTCGTCCCGGTCCGCCTGATCCTTCGTCATTCGCCGCCTGCGGCGATGCACCGCCGTCGTTCGCCGCCGCCGATCCGCCGTTGGCCGAAAAGCTGTCGCGCACCGCGCCATGCCGGCGTATCGTGCAGTCATCCAAACGAGGAGGAAGCGATGGACTGTAAATCACCACACGATGCGCATCGCCTGCGTGTCCAGATCCTGTGGGGCCTGACCCTGATCGCACTGGGCATCGCCTACCTGGCGCAGCGCGACGACCCCGCCGCGGTGTCCAGGCTTTGGCAGCACTGGCCCTGGGTCATGGTCGCCTTCGGCATCAACAACCTGCTGCCGCCCACCACCGCCAGGCGCTTCGTCGACGGCCTGTCGCAGGTGCTGTTCGGCGTCTGGTTCTACATCACCTTTCAAGGCTGGTGGGGACTGAGCTTCCGTAACAGCTGGCCTTTGCTTATCATCGTGGCGGGCGTGTGCATGGTGCTGCAACCGTTGGCTGCGCGTTATTTCCCGGACCGCAAGGAGGAACAGGCATGAAAACCAAGTGCAATGGCAGGCATGCCGGCGGCCAGATCGTCATCGGCATCGCCGTCATCATCATCGGCTTCCTGTTCCTGTTCGATAACCTGGGCTGGCTGGACCTGGACATGGGCGTACGCCTGTGGCCGATCCTGCTGATTTTCGCCGGCGTGCTGCGCATGCAGCAGGCGCATTCCCGGCGCGGCACCGTCGCCGGTGGCGTGCTGACCCTGGTCGGCGTGGTGCTGCTGCTGCGCAGCCTGGGCATTCTCGACATCGGCTGGAACGTGCTGGCGCCGATGCTGATGATCGGTGCCGGCGGCGTGCTGGTGCTGCGCTCGGCCATGGCACGGTCGCGGCAGGTGCCGGCCGACGGCGGCTTCGACAAGCTGGCCAAGGCGCCCGTGGCCGGAACGGATGGCGCCATGCCGGCCGAGGACACCATCAATGCCGCCGCCATCCTGGGTGCCTACAAGCGCCGCATGACGACGCAGCAGTTCAAGGGCGGCGAGATCACGGCCATCATGGGCGGCTGCGATCTGGACCTGCGCGATGCCTCGTTCGAGGGTGCCGCCGTGCTTCACGTATTCGCCCTGATGGGCGGCATCAACCTGAAGGTGCCCGCCGACTGGAGCGTCGAGATCGAGGGCGTGCCCCTGGTGGGCGGCTTCGAGGATTCGTCCCGTCACCCGCGCGACACGGGCAAGCGCCTGCTGGTACGCGGCTATGTGATCATGGGCGGACTGGACATCCGTAACTGATGCAGTCGCCGTTGTCCAACCGGCGCGGCGCGCTGCTGTATTTGCTGGCGTGGCTGTTCCTCGGCACCGCCCTCGGCGGGGTGTGCGCGGCGCTGTCGCCGGCGCCGCTGCCGGCGGCCTTGCTGTTGACGATACCTGCCACCCTGGTCTACGGCGTGGCGGCCGGCTTTTCCGCCCATTACCTGTGCCGCGCCAATCCCATCGGTGCGCGTGCCCCGGCGCTCCTGGTGCTGATGCTGGCGGCGGCAGCCGTATTGGCCGGCTTCATGTGGCTGGCCGTGCTGCAGGGCTGGAACGAGTTGTGCCGGGGCTTCGGCCTCGGGCTGGACCTCACCCCCGAACTGGTGGCACTGCTGTTTGCGCTGGGCGTGCTGCTGTACGGCCTGCTGGCGGCGGTCAGCTACCTGGCCACGGAACTGGGGCGGGTGCGCACGGCGCAGCGGCGCGAACTGGAATCGCAGCTGGTGGCGCAGGAAGCGGAACTGCGCATGCTGCGCATGCAGATCGACCCGCACTTCCTGTTCAACAGCCTGAACTCCATCAGCGCGCTGACCTCGCAGGACCCCCGTGCCGCGCGCGACATGACCCTGCAGCTGGCCAGCTTCTGCCGCCACAGCCTGGCCCTGGCGGCACGCCCGAAAGTCACGCTGGAGCAGGAGATGACGCTGATCCGCCATTTCATCGCCATCGAGAAGGTGCGCTACGGCGAGCGGCTGGTGGCCGAGGAAGCGCTGGAGAAGGGCGCGCTGGCCTGCCTGGTGCCGCCGATGATCATCCAGCCGCTGGTCGAGAACGCCGTCAAGCACGGCATCGGGCAGTTGCCGGAAGGGGGCCTGCTGCTGGTGGCGGCGTGGCGCGACGGCGCGCGCCTGCGCATCACCGTCAGCAATGCGGTCGATCCGGCGCTCCCCGCCGGACCGGGCGGCGGCATCGGCCTGGCCAACGTGCGCCAGCGCCTGGCCTGCGCCTACCCGAACGAGGCATCGATCGCGCGGCTGCGCGAGGACGACCGGTATGTCGTCGACATCGTGCTGCCGGCACAGACGGAACAGGACTGAACGGAACCGCTATGCGACTCATCATCGTCGACGACGAAGCCCTGGCCCGCGCCATCGTGCGCGAATACCTGGCCAGCCATCCGGACGTGGAAGTGGTGGCCGAATGCGCCAACGGCTTCGAGGCCGTCAAGGCCATCGCCGAACTGGCGCCGGACGTGGTGCTGCTCGATATCCAGATGCCGAAACTGGATGGCTTCGAAGTGGTCGAGCTGGCAGGCCCGCGCACCGCCGCGCGCTTCATTTTCTGCACCGCCTTCGACCAGTACGCCATCCGCGCCTTCGAGATCCGCGCGCTGGACTACCTGTTGAAGCCCTTCAGCCAGCAGCGTTTCGACCAGGCCATTGCCAATGCCCGCGCCGGCGGTGCGGCCACGGCGGCAACGCTGACGGGCCTGGGCCCCGGGGGGCAGCCGCTGGCCCGGGTGGTGATCCGCGATGGCGCCACGGTGCACGTGATCGGCTGCGACCGGATCGCCTGCGTGCAGGCCCAGGACGACTACGTGGAGATCCGCGCCGAGGGCCGCAGCTACCTGAAGAACCAGACCCTGTCGGAACTGGCGGGCCAGCTCGACGGCCAGCGCTTCCTCCGCGTGCACCGCTCCTGGCTGGTCAATATCGAAGCCGTGGCCCGCATCGAGCAGGCCACGCGCGACAGCCACGTCGCCATCCTGCAGGACGGCAGCCGCATTCCCGTCAGCCGCGCCGGCTACCAGAAGCTGCGCGCGCTGGTCAGCTAGCGTGGTGAATCACGAATTCATCGGTCAACGGACTTGTGATGCGCCACACCGGCCGCCAGCGCCGCCGGCCTGGGCTTGACTCGCCACCACGCCGGCAGCAGGGCCTGGATCTCGGGCCGGCCGAAGCGGTCGTCGATCAGGTACACGGTGCCCCGGTCGGTGACGGTGCGGATCACGCGGCCCGCCGCCTGCACTACCTTCTGCAGGCCGGGGTAGAGATAGGTGTAGTCGTAGCCGGCACCGAAGGTGGCCTCCATGCGCTGGCGGATCTGCTCGTTGACGGGATTGAGCTGGGGCAGCCCGAGCGTGGCGATGAAGGCCCCGATCAGCCGCGCGCCGGGCAGGTCGATCCCTTCGCCGAAGGCGCCGCCCAGCACGGCGAAGCCGATGCCGTGGCTCGCCACGGTGAAGCGTTCCAGGAAGGCCGCGCGGGCCCCTTCATCCATCCGCCGCGACTGGCGCCATACGGGCACGCCCGGGTGCTCCCGCTCGAACAGGTCGGCGGCCTTTTCCATATAGTCGAAGCTGGAAAAGAAGGCCAGGTAGTTGCCCGGCTCGCGGGCATGCTGTTCGGCCATCAGCGTCGCGATCGGCGCCAGCGAGCGCTCCCGGTGCTGGTAGCGCGTCGAGATGTGACCTGCCACGTGTACGGCCAGCTGGTCCGCCACGAACGGCGAGTCGACGTCGACCCAGGCCGTGTTGGCCGGCATGCCCAGGGTGTCGGCGTAGTAGTTCCACGGGCTCAGGGTGGCCGAGAACAGTGCCACCGAACGGGCCTGGGCGAAGCGCGGCTGGAGGAACGGCGCCGGCACGATATTGCGCAGGCACAGCGTGGAGTCCGGCTTGCTGCCGCGCCGCTCGATGGTGATGTCGAACAGCGAGTGGCTGCCGAAGCTCTCGGCCAGGCGCGCGAAGTGCAGGCCCTGGAAATAGAAATCGAGCACGTCGGCGTCGAACCAGGCCGGGTTCTCGGCCATGTAGTCGCCGATCTCGCTCGTGGCCGTCCCCAGCGCGTGCATGAATTTTTCCGGCAGTTCCGCGTAACCCTGGTAGTCGGTATCGCCCTGGTCCTTTTCCAGAGCCAGCCACTGGCGGTGCACCCGGTCCAGCGCCTTCCTCATGGCCGCCGGCGCCGTCTTGCGCAGCGCGCGCAGGCTGCCGTGCGCCAGTTCGGCCGAATACATCTTGCGCGCGCGCGACACCATATTGTGGGCCTCGTCGACCAGCGCGGCCACCTTCCAGTCGTTCATCACCGTCAGCGAATGCAGCAGCGCCGAGACATCGAAGTAGTAGTTGTAGTCGCCCACGATGACGTCGGCCCACCGTGCCAATTCGCTGCCCAGGTAGTAGGGGCAGACGTCGTGCGCCAGCGCGGCGGCGCGCACGCCGGCCCGGTCCAGCATCGGCTGCTGCAAGGCCAGCGCCCGTGCCTGCGGCAGCCGGTCGTAGAAGCCCCGCGCCAGCGGACAGGCGTCGCCATGGCAGGCGTTGTCGGGAAACTCGCAGGCTTTCGACTTGGCCGTCAGCTCCAGGGTGCGCAGGGGCAGCAGGGGCGCGGCGGCGCGGATGGTGGCGACAGCGTCGAGCGCCATCTGCCGGCCCGACGTCTTCGCGGCCAGGAAGAAGATCTTGTCCAGGCCATGTTCGGCGCCCGCTTTCAGCAGGGGGAACAGGCTGCCGATACTCTTGCCGATGCCCGTCGGCGCCTGCGCCAGCAGCGCGCAGGCGCGCGAGCTGGCCTTGTACATGGCTTCGGCCAGTTCGCGCTGGCCGGGCCGGAACGAAGGATGGGGAAAACGCAGCGCCTTGAGGCCGGCGTCGCGCGCGGCGCGGTGCGCCAGTTCCTGTTCGGCCCAGGCCAGGAAGGCATCGCACTGGCGTTCGAAGACAGCGCGCAAGGCGGGCGCGTCGTGTTCTTCCACCAGCACGGTTTCCTTCTGGCTGGCGATATCGAAGTACACCAGCGCCAGGCGGACGCAAGCCAATCCGCGCGCCTGGCACAGCAGGTGGCCGTAGACCTTGACCTGGGCCCAGTGCAGTGCCCGGTGGTTGGCCGGCATGCGGGCCAGATCGCCCCGGAAGGTCTTGATTTCCTCAAGGCGATTGGCGCGCGGGTCGTAGCCGTCCGCGCGGCCGCGCACGTGCAGGGCCCCATGGTCCCCGGCCAGCGCGATCTCGCGTTCGTAGTCGTCGTCGCGCCGGCTTGTCACGACGGTGTGCCCGGCGATGCCTTCCTGGGCCGTCGGCGACGGCGTGAAGCGCAGGTCCAGGTCGCCCGTCTTGGCGGTGAACTCGCACAGGGCCCGCACGGCCACGGTGTAGGTCGCACTCATGCCGCGCTCATGCCTGTACGGATTCCTGCCACTGCAGGTAGCACACCGACACGGGCATCCGGTGTCGCGCGCAGTAGTCGATCCAGCGCAGCTGGTTGTCCTGCAGCCGGTCGCCCGGGCCCTTCACTTCGATCATCTGGTAGCGGCGCTCGGCCGGCCAGAAGCGGATCAGGTCCGGGAAACCCGTGCGGTTCTCCTTGATGTCGGCCAGGATACGCTGGAACGCGGCCAGCAGGTGCGGCGCCGGGATGCAGTCCAGCGCCAGTTCCAGCAGGTCGTCGTCCAGCGCGCCCCAGTGCACGAACGGCGACGAGATGCCTTCCTTGGCGCGCCGGTTGGCGCGGATCGCGTCGCGGTAGCTGCCGTCCCCCAGCCGGGCGAAGCAGGCGGCGAAACGGTCGGCGCGGCGGCGGCCGAAGTCGGCGCTGTGCAGGTCCGCCGGGCCGTGGTGGAAGGGGTGGAAGAAGGCGCCCGGCACGGCGGCGAAGATGGCATCCCAGCACAACAGCCCGAACAGGGAGTTGATCAGGGTGTTCTCGACATAGAACACGGGCGCCTCGGCACTGGCGAGGTGGTCGCGCACGACGCCCTCGACCCACCAGTCGGGGCCCGGCAGCGGCAGGCACAGGTCGAGCCGGTCCACGGCGGCGCGCCGCGTGGCGCCGACCGGGTGGCCCAGCCGGCGCGCCAGCCGGGGCGCGATGCGCAGCAGTTGCTGGCGTTCCGCCTCGCTTTCAGGCGCCGCCTGGGCCCGCTGCAGCAGTTCCCACGCCGGGCCATGCTGCTCGTCCTTTTCCAGCACACGGATGATGCGGGCGCGTGCGCCGGGCCAGCCGCAATCGCCGTAGACGGCCAATGCGCCGGGCCAGTCGCGCAGCTTTTCCATCTGCTGTCCCATCTGGAACAGCAGCTTGTGGCGGCGCCCGCACAGCCATTCGTTGTCGCTGCTGGCCGGCGGCACGTCGGCCAGCACGGCCAGCGGGTCCTCGCCGGCGCCGAAACGCTCGCGGCAGGCATGCAGGGCCAGATACTCATCGATGTCGCGGCGGGTGCGGAAGGCCCGGGCCGAGTCGGCGAAGTCAACTTTTTCGAAGCGGAACACGCCCAGGTCGGACAGCACGAATTCCGTCCAGTCCTGGTGGTAATTGCCGAAGAAGATCAGGCGCAAGCGGTCGCACAGGGGCTGGGCGGCGATGTGCCAGACCGCATCTTCGCCATCGGGCCACCACTGCGACACCTGCTGTGCCTGGGCCCGGGCCGCACGCAGGGCGTCCAGCAACTCGCCCTTGCGGGCCGCACGGGCCGGCGCGGCATCGGGGCACAGCCGGGCCAGCACCTGCGCCAGCTCGGCCTTGAGCAACAGGTCGAACAGCTCGTCGGGCGTGACAGCGGGATCCGCTTCCAGCCAGCCCAGCTCCGCCAGCGGCGCGGCCGCCGCGCGGGGGCAACCGATTTCGTCGTAGGCCAGCTTGCTGGCGCGGAACAGCCGGCCCTTGCGCATCACCATGCGCACGAACAGGGCACGGGCATTTTGCGGCAGGGTGGGGAAGCGGGCCAGGAAGCCTTGCTCTTCGTCGTCCAGCAGGTCGCTGTAGCGTTCACCGATCCAGGCCAGCACCCGGTGGAAGTTGTCCAGGTAGTACAGCGGGTTTTCCAGTACGGGTCTCATGGACGGGCGGCGGTCGAGCGGAGGAGGCAGGGTAGGCAGAATAAGCAGGGGAGCGGCAAGGGCAAAAACAAAAGCGGCGGCGAGCGCGGAACTGTATTTATATACAGTCTATCGCGTTCGCCGCCGCTTGCCCAGCGTTTTTGCGCCGGGGTAAGGCTGGCAGGCTTAGTGCTTGGTCGGCTCGGCCGCTTCGCCGGCCGCGGCTTTCTGGTCCGCCATCTGGGCTGCCCTGGCCAGCTGTTCCTCGAAGGCGGCGACGGCCTGCCGCGTGGCTGTGGTTACCTGCTCGTAGCCCTTGAAGGCATTGTCGATGGCGGCCTTGACGATTTCGACGGCGTTTTCGGAACCGGGACGCACGTTCTTCGTCACGTCGTAGATCAGGGCAGACAGGTTGCTCTTGGCCTCGGCCAGGTGGGCATCGGCGGCGCGGGTGAATTCGTTGTGGATTTCGGAGATGATCTGGCTCAGCTGCTGGTTGTAGCCGACCAGGTTGGTCAGGTTCTGCATCTTGGCGCTGGCAGCCGCCATGGCCAGCTTCGGATCGGCGGCCTGGCTGATCTCGCGGCCGCGCGCCAGGCTGTCTTCGATGCCGCTGCGGGCCGTGTTGATATTGAGCTGGACGACCTGCTCCAGGCCCTGCACAGCCTTGCTGGTCAGCGAATTGAAGGTCTCGAGCTGGAATTCGAACAGGGCTTTGGTGGCTTGGGCAAACTGCTCTGGGTTCTGAAACATGTGTCTTCCTCCGAAAAAGATGGGACTTCAGGATGATTCAGCAGGCACGACCCTTGGCGGATCTTGTTGTTATGGATTCATTATCTGGTACGGAAGGGTTTCTCGCAACGGGAATCCCGATAGGGTCCCAGCAGCTTGCGCCAGCCCTTGCCCAGTGGCGTCTGGGAGCACACCTTGTCGCCCGACGTGACGCTCTCCCACAGCCACCACGGTGCCGGCGCGGCGTGGGCGGCGGGCAGCAGGGCGAGCAGGAGGAACCCGCACACGAGGGCGGCAGCGAGCAGGCGGGGCAGGGCAGAGGTCGTCATGGCGCGATCGCGGGCAGGGTCATGGTAAAGGTGGTGCCTTGGCCGGGCGCGCTGCGCACGGCGATGCGCCCGCCCAGCACGCCCGTGACGATATTGTGCGTCACGTGCAGCCCGAGGCCCGAGCCGCCCGCGCCGGGGCGCGTCGTGAAGAAGGGATCATACACCCGGCTCAGGTGCTCGGACGCGATGCCGGCGCCGTTGTCGGTCACGGACAGGGCGATGTCGCCGCCATCCTGCGCTTGGGCGGCCAGGGTGATGACGCCCGCCGTACCGTCATGGCGTTCGGCCAGGCCGTGCATGACGGCGTTCTCGAACAGGGCCGAGATGGCCTGGCCCAGCGGGCCGGGATAGCTGTCCATCACGAGGCCCGGGGCGATGCGCTGCTGCACCGTGGGGCGCGGCTGCGGCGTGGCCGCATGCAGGGGCAGCACCAGTTCGGCGATGAATTCGTCGAGGCGGAACTGGCGCCGCTGCGAGCTGGCCGCGTCGACGGCGACCTGCTTGAAGCTGGTAATCAGGCGCGCCGCCCGGGCCAGGTTGCGCACCACGACGCCGTCGGCCTCGTCGGCCTGCTCCAGGTAGCTTTCCAGCTCGGCGCGTCGCAGCCCCGACTGCACGCGCTGGCGCAGCGCGGCCACCCGTTCGGCCATGGCGCTGGCCACCGTCAGGCTGTTGCCGATCGGCGTATTGAGTTCGTGGGCCACGCCGGCCACCAGCGCGCCCAGCGCGGCCAGCTTGTCGCGCCTGACCAGTTCGTCCTGCGTCATGCGCAGGTTGTCCAGCGCGGCGGCCAGCTCCGCATTGGCCTGTTCGGCCTGTTCCTTGGCGCGGCGCAGTTCGGCCGTGCGCGCGGCCACCAGTTCCTCCAGGTGGCTCCGGTGGCGTTCCAGTTCGGCCTCACGGCGGGTGCGTTCGATGGCGATGCCTGCCAGGTGCACGGCCACGTGGATCAGCCGTTCGTCCTCGGCGCGAGGCAGGCGCGGGTCGCGGTAGTAGATGGCGAACGAGCCCAGTACCGTGTGCTCGTCGCGCATGATCGGCATGGCCCAGCAGGCCCGCAGGCCCTGGCTGGCCGCCAGCTCGCGGTAGTCTTCCCACAGCGGGTCGCGCTGGATGTCGGCCGCCACCACGGCCTCGCGCCGGAACATGGCGGTCCCGCAGGAGCCGACATCGGGACCGATCTTCAGGCCATCGAGCGCGGCCATGAAGTCGGCCGGCAGGCTGGGGGCGGCGCCGGCGCGGATCGTCACGCCGTCTTCGTCCAGCAGCAGCACGGTGCTGAACAGCCCCGGCGCCTGCGCTTCCACCAGGCGCAGCAGGCGGTCCAGGATGGCGTCCAGCGGCGCGCCCCGCGCCACCATTTCCAGCAGCGCGTTCTGGCCGGCGCGCAGGGCTTCGGCCATGCGCTGGCCCGTCACGTCGACCAGGCGCATGTGCAGCAGACGCATGCCGTCCTTTTCCAGCATGACGAGGCGGATCTCGCAATCGACATGGCGTCCGCTGCTGTGCTGGAAGGTCATCGGGAAGACCCGTACCTCGCCGCCCAGCACCTTGTGCAGCAGGCCCTCGACGGCTTCGGAGGAGGGCACGCCATCGGGCTGGAACGGCGGGCACAGGTCCGTCAGGCGCAGGTGCATCAGCTCCGTGCTGTCGCGGCCGAACAGGCGCTCGGCATTGCGGTTGACGTCCACCGGCGTGCCGCGCGCCGCGTCGAACAGCATGATGGCGTCGGGCGAGCCGGCCAGCAGCGTGTGGTAGTTCACTTCCAGGGTGCGCATGTCCGGCAGGGCCGGCCCCGCGGGGACAGCGCTGGCGGGACCGGGCCAGGCATGGCGCACTGTCAGTTCGACCAGCACTTTTTCGACGATGTCGGCGCTGTCGCAGGGCAGGCGGATGTAGCCGGCCGCGCCGGCCTCCAGCGCGCGCGCGCGTTCCTCGTCCGACGGGGCCGCCGACAGGATCAGCACGGGCAGCACGCGGGCGGGATCGGCCTGCACGAGGCGGGTGCACAGCTCGAGCCGGGCGCTGCCGGCCAGCGCCGCATCGAGCAGCACCATCGCGATGCCGCCGTGGTCGAGCGCCTGCAGTGCGCTGTCGCCGCGGTGGACGACCTTCACCTGCAATTCCTGCCGGGCCAGCGCCTGCGCCAGCGCCGCGTGTTCCGCCGCGCTGACGATAAGGATCGTCCGCAGTGCGGCGGGGAGGTTCAACTGCGTCATGGCATGTCCGTTCGTTGCCGATGGCCCAGTGTAGACCAAGGCGCCGTGGAGGCGCGACGCGCTTGGGAACGGGAGCGAATGCGGGCGGCGCGCCCAATGAAAAAACGCCGCAAGCTCCTGAAAGCTTGCGGCGTTCTCTGCGTGTCCGGTAGAGTGGTGCCCACGGAGGGACTCGAACCCCCACACCTTGCGGCACATGGACCTGAACCATGCGCGTCTACCAATTCCGCCACGTGGGCACTGCAACTCATTACTCCAAAAGACAGGACTTGGTGCCCACGGAGGGACTCGAACCCCCACACCTTGCGGCACATGGACCTGAACCATGCGCGTCTACCAATTCCGCCACGTGGGCCCTGTCTTTCAGTTCCGTTGCGTTGTTCAGCAACAGAAGGCACGCATCTTAATGTACCGGACCGGATCGGTCAACCGTCATTTTGTGCTTTTGCGAAATGCGCCCGCTTTTCGGGCCTGCCCACCCAGCAGCAGCAGGCCCGCTGCCAGCATCGCCATCGACGACGGCTCCGGAATGGCCGGCACGTCCCAGCCGATGGCGTCCATTGCCACCAGGTCGTTCGGGCTGATGCGCAGTACCTCGCCCATGCCCGCCGTGGGGTCCATCAGGCCGATGAACAGGTCGTCTTTCCAGTGGCTGGCCTGGCGCCCGTCGCCGTAGAGCGCGCCGGTGGAAAACTGCGGGCCGACGGTGGCGCCGCCATCGAGGGAGAAGTACTTGTCGCGCCCGTCGGCCGTCCAGTCGATGACGCCTTCGGCGGCGCTGGCGCCGGAGTAGCGGAACATGTCGAGCCCCGTTACATACGTGAATTCGTCGTCGTCGTAGATGTCCGGCGGGGTCGAGTTGAAGTCGAGGATATCGACGCCGCTGAGAAAGCCCAGCGAATGGCCGATCTCGTGGGCGGCCACGCCGACGAAATCGAAGGCATCGGCATCGACGCCGTCGTGCGGGTTGAAGTCGAAGGCGTAGTTGCTGCTGAACTGGATGAAGCCGTCGCAGCTGCCGATGCAGCCATCCACCTGCGGCGGCGTGACCGCCAGGCCCAGCGCCTTGGCCTCGGCCGTGGCGATGCGCACGAAGGAATTGTTGGCGTCGCCATCGCTGTCGATGTAGGGCGCGCTGCTGCCCGGCCCGTTCGGATTGTTGGCCGTGCGGTTCAGCAGCATATTGAAGCTGCTGCCGGAGGGCAGGTGGGCCACGGCCGTGGTGTCGAAGGTCGAAGTGGCGTCCGCCGCCAGGGCGTCGCGGAAAGTGCTGTAGCTGTACAGCTGCCGGGCCGACTGGGCCTGGCCCAGGATGCCCGGGTCGAGGGGATTGAAGCCGACGGTCAGGTTGACGGTGACATTGTCGTCCAGCAGGCTGGACCAGCGCGCCGCCGCGTCGATAAAGCCTTGCTGCGCCTGCAACGACGTGCCGGGGATAAAGGAAAAATTGAAGGTCGGTGCCGCCAGGGCGTTGCCGGCGGCCGCTGCCGCCAAGGTCATGGCGCTGAGAAAGGTCTTCATGTCAGGCTCCCGTGGATGTTGTACGCAAGCCCAGCACGCAAAAAGCATGCACAGCCGTTCTATCGCTGGGAGAGAGTCCGTTCCTGCATGGGATGCGGGCGAAAGCAGGCGCGACTGTCAAGGAGTCCGACGGTCGGGACCGCCAGATGACAGCGCCAACGAAAAACGCCGCACATCCGTGAAGATGTGCGGCGTTCCCTGCGGCTGGGCCGCGTATCCGGTAGAGTGGTGCCCACGGAGGGACTCGAACCCCCACACCTTGCGGCACATGGACCTGAACCATGCGCGTCTACCAATTCCGCCACGTGGGCACTGATGCTGCTAACAACAACTGCTGACAACGCTGAAACGAGCTACAAACTACTGACTGCGGACCCGGGAAAGCCGGGTGGTGCCCACGGAGGGACTCGAACCCCCACACCTTGCGGCACATGGACCTGAACCATGCGCGTCTACCAATTCCGCCACGTGGGCAATGCTTGCACAACTTACTGCTTCACACTAAAACAAAAACGCCGCGAGCCGGGCAACGGCGTGCGGCGCTTCCTGCGATCCAGCCCGAAGGCTGCAACGCGTATCCGGTAGAGTGGTGCCCACGGAGGGACTCGAACCCCCACACCTTGCGGCACATGGACCTGAACCATGCGCGTCTACCAATTCCGCCACGTGGGCACTGATGTTGCTACTTGCTTCTGCTATTATAGTGCCACGAAGAGTTTTGCGCCAGATGAACTTTCATTCCACACTGCACATCCGCTCCGTGCTTCACCATCTTTGCTGCTCCCGCATCGCTGCGAGAGACGAGATTATAGAGCAATATTTTTGAATGTCAAAGGGCAATCCAGGAGCGTATTTCCAACGGCATTCGACGGGCCATTTCCCGCATGTGCCGACCCGTGCCGCACGGGCGCCACGATTGGCGCGCCGTTAGGCAAACAGCCTGACCTCCGGTACACTAGCCGTGCCACCATTCAAACCAACACCTGACAATAAGATCAAAGAACAAGTTTTGAACCAGACAGCCCATACCATCCCCAGCCGCGAGGAAATCCTCGCTCTCTTCCGTAGCGCGAATGCACCGCTCGACCTGCGTACGCTTGCCATGTCGCTCGAAGTGCAAGCCGAATCCCATGCCGTGCTGACGCGGCGCCTGTCCGCCATGGAGCGCGACGGCCAGATCCGGTCGGACAGCAGCGGTTTCTACGTGCTGGCCGACCATTCCGGCTTCGTGGCCGGGCGGGTCAGCGCACACCGCGACGGCTTCGGCTTCGTCATTCCCGACGAACCGGGCGACGACCTGTTCCTGACCGAGCGGGAAATGCAGAAGGTCCTGCATGGCGACAAGGTGCTCGCCAAGGTCACGGGCTTCGACCGGCGCGGCCGGCCCGAAGGGTCGATCGTCGAAGTGGTCGAGCGGGGCAACACCCATATCATCGGCCGCCTGCTGAAGGATAACGGCGTGTGGATCGTCGCACCCGAGGACAAGCGCATCGGCCAGGACATCCTGCTGGCCGGTTCGCCCGGCAAGGCCAAGAGCGGCCAGATCGTCAGCGTCGAACTGACGGAGCAGCCGGGCCGCTTCAAGCAGCCGGTCGGCCGCATCGTCGAAGTGCTGGGCGACATGGACGACCCCGGCATGGAAATCGAGATCGCCGTGCGCAAGTTCGGCGTGCCGCACATCTTCTCGGATGCCGCCGTCAAGCAGGCCGGCAAGCTGCCCGACGTCGTGCGCGAAGCCGACTGGGGCGAGCGGGTCGACCTGCGCGACGTGCCCCTCGTGACCATCGACGGCGAAGATGCCCGCGACTTCGACGATGCCGTCTACTGCGAGCCCGTCAAGATCGGCCGTGCCAAGGGCTTCCGCCTGATCGTCGCCATCGCCGACGTGAGCCACTACGTCAAGCCGAACGACGCCCTCGATGCGGATGCGCTGGAGCGCAGCACGTCGGTCTACTTCCCGCGCCGGGTCATCCCGATGCTGCCGGAAAAACTGTCGAACGGCCTGTGCTCGCTGAACCCCGCCGTCGACCGCCTGACCCTCGTGTGCGATGCCGTCATCACGGCCGAAGGCGAAATCAAGGCCTACCAGTTCTATCCGGCCGTGATCCATTCGGCCGCGCGCATGACCTACACGGAAGTGGCCGCCATCCTGGGCAACACGAAGGGGCCGGAAGCGGCGAAGAAGCCGTATATCGTGCCGCATCTGCAGGACCTGTACGCCGTCTACCAGGCGCTCTTGAAGGCGCGCCTGGAACGGGGCGCGATCGACTTCGAGACGACGGAGACGTATATCGTCTGCAACCCGGCCGGCAAGATCGAGAAGATCGTGCCCCGCTCGCGCAACGACGCCCACAAGCTGATCGAGGAATGCATGCTGGCCGCCAATGTGTGCGCGGCCGACCTGCTGCTGCGCCACAAGCACCCCGGCACCTACCGCATCCACGCCGCGCCCACCAAGGAAAAGCTGACCCAGGTGCGCGAGTTCCTGAAGCAGGTGGGCCTGTCGCTGGGCGGCGGCGATACGCCGGCCGCGCGCGACTACGCCGAGCTGATGAAGAAGATCAAGGAACGGCCGGACGCGAACCTGCTGCAGACCATGCTGCTGCGTTCGATGCAGCAGGCAGTCTACAGCCCCGACAACATCGGCCACTTCGGCCTGGCGTACGAGGCCTATGCCCACTTCACCAGCCCGATCCGCCGCTATCCCGACCTGCTGACGCACCGCGCCATCAAGGCCATCCTGCAAGGCAAGAAGTACGAGCCGAAGGTGGCAGACAAGAGCGTGCTGAACACGACGATCTCGAACGCCACCCGCCGCCAGCAGGTCAAGGACAAGGCCGAGGGCAAGGAACCGAAGCAGGCCCGCGACCTGACCGTGTGGGACGCGCTGGGCGTGCACTGCTCGGCCAACGAACGCCGCGCCGACGAAGCGTCGCGCGACGTCGAAGCCTGGCTGAAGTGCTACTTCATGCAGGACAAGCTGGGCGAGGAATTCTCCGGCATCATCGTCGGCGTCACCACCTTCGGCATCTTCGTCCAGCTCGACCAGCTGTTCGTCGAGGGCCTGGTACACGTGACGGACCTGGGCGCCGACTACTTCCAGTACGACGATGCCCGCCATGAACTGCGCGGCGAGCGCACCGGCAAGCGCTACCAGCTGACGGACCGCGTCACCGTGCAGGTGGTGCGGGTCGACCTGGAATCGCGCAAGATCGACCTGCGCCTGCCGGAAAGCGAAACGGCCGGCATGGCCGCCGGCGCGCCGCCGTCGAAGAAGGGCCGTGGTCGCGCCACCTTCGACGACGAAGTGGCGACGGAAGGCGACGCACCGCGCCGCTCGCGTCGTGGTGGTGGTGGTGGTGGCCGCAACGGCGAGCGCAACGACAAGGGCGCCGGCAAGGGTGGCGCCCGGGCCGAGCAGCCCGCCGCCGGGCCCAGCATCACGGTGCGCTATCCGGCCGAACCGGCCGCCGGCAAGGGCTTCGACACGAGCGGCGCCAAGCCGAAGTCGAAGGCCACGGCACCGGCCAAGCGCAGCAAGACGGCCACGGCCGCTTCGCCCCGCGCGGGCGGTGCCGCCAAGGGCAAGAAAAAACGCTGATGCGCCCCTGGCATCGGCAGTAACGTAAAATAGTCGCAAAGGGCGCCGCGGTCGATCCGCGGCGCTTTACTTGTGGGCCGCATTTTCCGGCTCAGTCAGCAAAATCTTCAGCAAACCAGCAGAAACCGTCCCATGTCCAAGAATAAAATGATTTTCGGCTTCCATGCCGTGACCTCGCGCCTGCGCCACGAAGCTGCTTCCGTGGAGGAGATCTTCGTCGACGCCACCCGCGACGACCGTCGCATGAAAGACCTGATCGCCAATGCCAAGTCGCTCGGCGTGCGCGTGATGCCGGTCGATTCGGCCCGCCTCGACAAGATCGTCGGCACCCGCCGCCACCAGGGCGTCATCGCCTTCGCCTCGCAACTGGCGCTGGTCCGCAACCTCGACGAGCTGCTCGACGCCATCGACGGCCCGCCGCTGCTGCTGGTGCTGGACGGCATCACCGACCCGCACAACCTGGGCGCCTGCCTGCGCGTGGCCGACGGTGTCGGCGCCCACGCCGTGATCGTGCCGAAGGACCGCGCCGTCGGCCTGAACGCCACGGCCGCCAAGGTCGCATCGGGCGCGGCCGAAACCGTGCCGTACATCACGGTGACGAACCTGGCGCGCACCCTGCGCGAATTGAAGGAGCGCGACATCTGGCTGATCGGCACGTCCGACGACGGCGAAAAAGGCCTGTACGATGCCGACTTCACGGGCCCGACGGCGCTGGTGATGGGCTCGGAAGGCGAGGGCATGCGCCGCCTGACGCGCGAAACGTGCGACATGCTGGTCAGCATCCCCATGTTCGGCTCCGTCGAAAGCCTGAACGTCTCCGTCGCGTCGGGCGTCTGCCTGTACGAAGCGCGCCGCCAGCGCATCGCCAAGGAAGGCTGAAACCGGGGACAGTCCCCTGTTTCACGGCAACATTGCTCGAAAAATGGGGACAGACCCCATTTTTCGGGCAACAAACCAGCTCGTGGGAGCAGCCAGGTTCCGCCCGCTGCACCAGGATATCCGCAGCATCGTCGAACGCACGGCCCCCGCCTGCAATGGCCGGGCCGCCGCGCCAGCTACGTGGCCCGCATCGCCAGCAAGGATGCGCAAGCGGCGCCTCATTCTCGCGCGGCCTGCGGTGTCATGCCGAACCGCGCCGATCCTTGGCCGGTACGCTGGTACGCCTGGCGGCATTGCTGGAAGAGCATGGCATCGCCGATAATGTGTCATCGCCGAACATGAAGGAACCAAGATGACCGAAGCCGCAAGCGCAGCGTCCGATGTGCTGGACCCGTTCGAGGTCCGCGTGCTGGCCGTGCTGGCCGAAAAGGAAGCACTGACGCCGGACAATTACCCGATGTCGCTGAACGCCATTACGAACGGCTGCAACCAGCTGTCCAGCCGCGATCCCGTGATGCAAATCTCGGAAGACACGGTGGCCGACGTGCTGGCACGCCTGGCCGAGCGCCGCCTCGTCAATGCCGTGACGGCGGCGGGCGCGCGCGTGACGAAGTACGAGCACCGCATGCGCATCAAGTGGACCCTGGAGCAGGACAAGCTGGCCGTGCTGACGGTGCTGATGCTGCGCGGCCACCAGACCGCCGGCGAAATCCGCACGCGCACGGGCCGGCTGCATGAATTCAAGTCCGTGCCGGACGTAGAAACGGTGCTGCAGTTCCTGATCGATAAATATCCGCCGCTCGTGGCGAAGCTGGCACTGGCGCCAGGCACGAAGGAGCCCCGCTACGGCCAGTTGCTGGGCGGCGAGGAATCGCTGGTGCGGGAAGAGGCCGGCTATGGAACGGCCTCCGTGGCGCCTGGGGGCGCATCACGTGGCGACCGCGTGGCGCAGCTGGAACTGGAAGTGCAGCAGTTGCGCGCCGACTATGCGGCGCTGGCGGAGCAGTTCGAAGTATTCAAGCGGCAATTCGAATAGACGGCGTCGGCGTCGGGCCCGGGTCGGGCTGGTTTGCGGCCGCGATGGCGCGCAGTTCGGCCAGGCCCGCTTCCAGGTCGTAGGGCACGTCGCGCAGCAGCGCGTCGATCAGGCCGATGGCCAGGGTCAGGGCCGCGTTCGCCACGGTGCCGCAGCGGAACGGCAGGATCAGCCGGTAGCGCCCCTGCATCTTCGGCACCCTGCCGACAAAGCCTACCATCACTTCGTCGCCCGTCAGGCGGTGCAGCTCGATCGCCACGCTCTGGATCAGGCGCGCCAGTGCGATGCCCTGGCAGGGCGAATCCGGCTCCTCCGGCACGATTTCGTCGCCGACGATCCCGATCAGGCTGCGGCCGCGGCGCAGGCCCGGCAGCACCTTGGCCAGGCGCTCGCGCAGTTCCTCCATCGTGGCAGGGCAGGCGGGCGTCGCCTCGCCCAGGTCGAGAATGCTCAGCAGGCAAGGTTCCGTACTGTAGCGGTTGGCGCTGTCCAGATAACGTTGGTCGACTATTTGCATCGTATTGCCACCCTTCAAATAAGTCGCCAACGCGAGTTCCACGGGTAGCGGAACTGGCGCTGGCTGAATGGCGACATTATCCCAAGCTTCTTCCTACTCGCCCATCGGTGTATTCCGAACAGCCGTGTAAGAAAAACCTTACACTGATGAGCTGGAGAGGCGTCGGTTTCACGCGGGCGGGCGGGAGCGGACAGCGCTCTTTTCAACGCAAGTTCGCCTCCGCGAACAAATCAGCGGCTCCTCAAACTTCCTCACGGCGCTGCCGCATCCAGATCGCCACGCCGATCATCATGACCCCCGCCAGCACGCCCAGCCACAAGTGCGGCGTGCCCAACGCGGCCCACGATTGCGTATAGATGGCGTCGAGCACGCCCGAGGGATCGTTGTGCCGCGTCGCCCGTCCCGCGTTCTCTACGGCGACGTGCAGCGTGTCGACACTGAACCACGACCCCGGCACGACGCTGATCAAGAGGCGGCTGATGACGTTCTGGAACAGCCACTCGACATCGATGGCCAATCCGCCCATCTTGTTGGCCCAGGCCAGCAGCGCCGCCGTGATCAGCGGCGTGCCGACGGCCCATAGGAACACTTTCGAGCGGGCCCAGCTCGATACCATCAGCAGCCAGCCCACGGTCGGCAGTGCCCACAGCATGTACACGGGCAGCAGCGAAACCAGTTTCAACGCCGTCAGCCACAGCTGGCCCGAGCCCAGCAGCTGAGGCATCAGGTTCGGCCCGTTCACGGCCAGCACGGCCAGCCCGATCGTCGTGATGACAAGGGCAGTCGCCAGGGCCAGCGCCAGGGTGCCCAGGGGAATCAGCAGCAGGGCCAGCGCCGCCTTCGACAGCACGGTGGCAGTGTCCGACACGGGCAGCGACTTCCAGAACAGCAGGCTGCGGTCGCGCCGTTCGCCATACAGGCTGTTCATGCAGTAGAAGAACACGGTGAAGGCCATCGCCAGGTACAGGGGCGCGGCCACCAGGGGGTAGGCCGTCGCCATCACCTCGGCGACGACGCGCTGCTGGCGCACGCCCATCAGCACGTCGGCGCTGGACACGGTGCCGTCGGGCGTATTGATGCTGAACGTGGCGTTCTGGCCCTTCAGCGCCATGACGGCCGTGAACACGATCATCAGCGCCGCCAGCACCAGCGGCACCACCACCAGCGAACCCTTGTTTTCCCAGTATTCGCGCCGGATCAGCCATTGCATCGTTTTCATTCGTAGCTCCCTTTCATGCTTGCGACGAACAGGTCGGCCACGCTGGGCGTGCGCAGTTCGCCAAGGTTTTGCAGCTGCTGGCGCGGCACGCCGTCGAACAACATGACGGGCTTGCCGAACACGGTGCGCTGCGTCATCGGCTGCAGCGCATTGGCTGCGGCGGCCTGTTGGGGTTCGACCATCACCTCCGTGTAGCGCTCGCCGATCTCGTCCATCGACGCGGCCAGGGTGATGCGCCCGTCGCGGATGAACAGCAGGTCCGTCAGGATGTGCTCCACTTCCTCGATCTGGTGCGTGGTGATGACGATGGTCTTGTGTTCGTCGAAATAGTCCTCCAGCAAGTGCTGGTAGAACTGCTTGCGGTACATGATGTCCAGGCCCAGGGTGGGCTCGTCCAGCACCAGCAGCTTGGCGTCGATGGCCATCACCAGCGCCAGGTGCAGCTGCACGATCATGCCCTTCGACATGGCCTTCACGCGCAGGTTGGGCGTCAGCTTGGTGTTGGCCAGGTAGCGCTCGGCCTTGTCGCGGTCGAAGCGGGGGTGCACCCCCGCCACGAAGTCGATGGCGTCCTTGACCTTCAGCCAGCGCGGCAGGATGGCGACGTCGGCGATGAAGCAGACGTCGTTCATCAGGGCATCGCGCTGCTTGCGTGGGTCCATGCCCAGCACGGACAGTTCGCCGTCGAAGCGGCACAGGCCCAGGATGGCTTTCAGGGTGGTGGTCTTGCCGGACCCGTTCGGTCCGATCAGGCCGACGATGCGGCCCGGCTGGATCTCGAAGCTGGTGCCGTCCAGCGCGACGCGCTTGCCGTAGCGCTTGCGCAGGTCGCGGGCAGTAATGACGGCGCTCATGCGGCACCCCCGGCCGCCCGCAGCAGCTGTTCCGGGTCCAGTCCCAGCCGGCGGATGCGTTCCACCATGGCAGGCCATTCCTCGCGCACAAAGCGCTCGCGCTCGCTGGCCAGCAGTTTTTCCACAGCTCCTTGCGTCACATACATGCCTATCCCCCTCCGTTTTTCCACCAAGGTTTCGTCCACCAGCTCCTGATACGCGCGGGAGACGGTGATCGGGTTGAGCTGGAAGTCGGCCGCCACCTGCCGTACCGAGGGCAGGGGGTCGCCGGCTTTCAGCGCGCCGTCGAGCATCATGCCGATCACGCGCTCCTTGAGCTGGCGGTAGATCGGCGTCTTGTCATTCCACATACATGGTTCCTCCAGTGTCGGTGATTTATGTAACTGGTGTTGTAGTGAACTATAACAGTAAAAAATCGCTGCGCAAGGGATTTTTCCTGGGCCCCGAACCTGTCAACTCTGACAGGTAGGCGCGCCAATGCGGCATCTTCGCAACGCTTGCAATCGGCTAGTGATGGGGTTTGGGTGCACCGGGCGCCACGGCGGGCATCTCTGCCGCGGTGACGTGGTAGGCACACGGAAACGAAAACAAAGTGTTTACGAAGGTTTCCTGTTGGAAAGTCCAGCTGGATGAGCTGCTGGCAATACGCCCCGCCATTAAAGGCGATCGAAATCCGGGTCGCCGTAAAAGCGGAGATATATTTAAAGTGAATAACGGTTATATATTATCGGGATAATGACGTCTTGGTGCGGTTAATACGTATGCACAGACGGTTTTGATAAGACTAATAAAAGGAAACAGCCTTGTCCGCATTGAAATGCGTGTTTCATTGAAGCTATTGTAACGTAATATTGCAATGTGTTTGTCTCGCCAAAACAGCGTGTTATATTGATTTCGCCGATTCCGTTCCGGTAACCGTTCCTGATAGCATTTGCAGCTTATGTTGCCGCGCCGCGGTGATATACGATGGCGATGTTCCATTCAAACGGTAACCGGCGGGTGCTGACCCCAGTTATGACAAGGTGATCTCACATCGGCCGATCCCGTACACGCCTATGCAATTCCGGTTATCCTCCGGAGGCCCCGTGGCGCGTGACTGATAACTTAATCCAAACCTTATTGGCCACGAACTATCATGACACTCAACCAACTTAAACATGACCTGCCGGCCGGCATCGTCGTCTTCCTCGTTGCCCTGCCTTTATGCCTGGGCATTGCACTGGCTTCCGGCGCGCCCCTGTTCTCGGGGATTATCTCGGGCATCATCGGCGGCGTTGTCGTAGGCCTGCTCAGCGGCTCCCACACCAGTGTCAGCGGCCCGGCCGCCGGACTGGCCGCCGTGGTGCTGGCTTCGATCACGAAACTGGGCGCCTTCGAAGTCCTGCTGGTGGCCACGCTGATCGCCGGTTTCCTGCAATTGGCAATGGGCGTATTTCGCGCCGGCTTCATCGCCAATTACGTACCGTCGAATGTCATCAAGGGTTTGCTGGCCGCGATCGGCGTGCTGTTGATTCTGAAGCAGATTCCCCACGCGATCGGCTACGATCCGAAGGCGGCGGACGATTTTTCATTCGCCCAAGCCAACGGAGAAAATACATTCTCCAGTATATTGAACGCTTTCGAATTCATCACGCCGGGCGCCGTCGTTATCGCGGCCTTGTCGATGCTGATACTGTTGTACTGGGATAAAACACCCTTGAGTAAAATCAAGCTGCTGCCTGCGCCCTTGTTTGTCGTGGCGTTGGGGATTCTGCTGAATATCCTGTTCGGCCAATACGTGCCGCAACTGGCAATTGGACAGAGCCACCTGGTCGATATTCCACCGCTGGACACGGCCAATCTCGGTTCCTATCTGCGCCTGCCCGACTGGCAGCATTTCGCCAACAGCGACGTATGGGTCGTCGCCGTGACGATCGCCATCGTGGCGTCGCTGGAAACGCTGCTCAACGTGGAGGCGGTGGACAAGCTCGATCCGCACAAGCGCGAAAGCCCGCCGAACCGCGAGCTGGTGGCCCAGGGCGTCGGCAATATCTTTGCCGGCCTGCTGGGCGGCCTGCCGGTGACGTCCGTCATCGTGCGCAGTTCCGTCAATATCCACAGCGGCAACCGCACCAAGGCCTCGGCCGTGTTCCACGGCCTGTTGCTGCTGGCCAGCGTGCTGGTACTGAGCCCGCTCCTGAACCTGATTCCCCTGTCGGCGCTGGCCGCCATCCTGATCATGACGGGCTACAAGCTGGCCAAGGTCTCGCTGTTCCGCGACATGTTCGGCAAGGGCTGGTCGCAGTTCGTGCCGTTTGCCGTCACCGTCGCCGCCATTGTCATGACGGACCTGCTGATGGGTGTGCTGATCGGCCTGGGCACCAGCCTGTTCTACCTGATGCGCAGCAATTTCCGCAATCCCTATTCGATCGAGCAGTACCGCCTGCACATCGGGGACGTCATCAAGATGGAATTGCCGAACCAGGTATCGTTCCTGAACAAGGCCACCATCAAGACGGCCCTGTGGGATATTCCCGAAGGTGCGAAGGTGCTGATCGATGCCAGCAATGCCGATTTCATCGACCATGACGTGCTCGAAACCATCCAGGATTACCGCGTCGTGGCGGCCGAGCGCAAGGTGCAGTTGAATATCGTCGGCCTGCGCGACAAATACCAGTTGAGCGACCCGATCCAGTTCGTCACGGCGCTGGACAAGGAAACCCAGACCCGGCTCTCGCCCGAGGACGTCTTGCAGCTGCTGCGCGATGGCAATGAACGCTTCAAGGCGGGGCGGTGGATCAAGAAATACTACCTGCACCAGGCCGATGCGACGGCCGGCGGCCAGCATCCGATGGCCGTGGTGGTCAACTGCATCGACTCGCGCACGTCGCCGGAAATCATCTTCGATGCCGGCCTGGGCGACCTGCTGACGATTCGCATTGCCGGCAACGTGATCAGCAAGGAGATCGTCGGCAGCCTGGAAATCGCCCATAAGCTCGGTGCCAAGCTGATCGTCGTGAAAGGCCATTCCAGCTGCGGTGCCATCGGCCTGGCCCTGAAGAACGAGCATGCCCACAGCATCGGCGCCATCACGGGCAAGATCCAGACGGCCATCCGCCAGTGCCAATGCTCGGTGCCGCACGTGGGCACGACGGACAAGCACCTGCTGGAACAGGTGACGCGCCGCAATGTCGAGAACTCGCTGGCCGAGATCCTGCAAAGCAGC
This sequence comes from Pseudoduganella buxea, assembly GCF_009720835.1. Taxonomy (GTDB): domain Bacteria; phylum Pseudomonadota; class Gammaproteobacteria; order Burkholderiales; family Burkholderiaceae_D; genus Rugamonas; species Rugamonas buxea. Next base: position 28,782 of record NZ_WNKZ01000016.1, on the reverse strand, counting down.
GCCTACCTGCGCGGCTGCATCGAGCGGGGCGAAATGGGCCTGGTGGGGGCCTACCACGATATCGCCCACCGTTCGGTCGAGTTCGGCGAGCTGGTAACGCCGGACAGCTTCGACCGCTACCTGGCGCCCCGTCCGGGACTGGCGGCATAAGGGCGGAGGGGAGGGCGGTCGGGATTGCCAGCGTATTATCAAGAGGATAAGATGCGCCTGGTTTTCCCGACCCACCCTGGAGCCCTTCGTTGTCCCTTGCCACTCGCGTCCTGCGCCGCCTTGCCCTCTACAGCCTGATCGCCCTGGTGCCGCACGTCGCGGCCGAACCGGCCCAACGCCTGCCGGGCCATGACGGCATTGCCGCCGGCATCGTCGAGGGCATGCCGCCGCCCGTCATCGACGGTCTGCTGGACGACAGCGCCTGGGCCAGCGCAGCGGCCGTTTCCCGCTTCTACCAGTATCAGCCCGAGGACGGTTTGCTGGCGCCCGACGGCTACCGCACGCAAGTGCGTGTCTTCATGGACCGGCAGGCGCTCGTGTTCGCGATCCGCGCGTGGCACCCGCCCGGTGAGACCCCGCTGGGCACCCTGGCCCGCCGCGACAAGGTGGCACGCGACCAGGACTATGTCGGCATCTGGATCGACCCCACGGGCCACGGCCGCTCCGCCCAGTTCGTGCGTGTCAACGTGGCGGGTGTGCAGGGCGACGGCATCTACCGGGCCGACGAGGACGAGGAAGACCTGGGGCCGGATTTCCCCGTCGAAAGCGCCGTACGGCGACTGGACGACGGCTACAGCATCGAGCTGCGCTGGCCCCTGTCGAGCCTGCGCTTTCCCCACGGCGCGGCCAAGCCGTGGCGGCTGATGGTGGAGCGCTCCGTGCCGGGCGCGGGCGGCATGCTGCTGCTCTCCAGCCCGCTGGACAAGAATGCCCTCAGCTTCATTGCCGAGATGGACGAGATCAACAATCTCGACGGCATCCTGCCGGCCGTGCGCGACCAGGGCTTCTGGTCCTTCCGCCCGGAACTGACGACGCGGCGCAGCCGCGGACCGGAAGGCAAGGCACGCGACACCAACCTGGGCCTGGACATCGTGGCCCGCCCGCGCGCGGACTGGGTCTTCAATGCCACCCTGAATCCCGATTTCTCCCAGGTGGAGATCGACGAACCCACCAGTGCCGGCACCACGGACATTGCACTGAGCCTGCCGGAGAAGCGCGCCTTCTTCCTGGAAAGCTCGGACGTGCTGGGCATGCGCCTGCCCGCCTTCTATTCGCGCGCCATCGCCGACCCCGCCTGGGGCGCCCGCGCCACGTTCCGGGGTGCCGCCAGCGACGCCACGGCCCTGACGGCCGGTGACGACCCGGGCGGCGTCGTGCTGCGCGGCAGCCCGTATGCCACCGACGAGTATGTCAACACGGCGCGCAGCACCGTCGCCCTGCTGCGGGGCCGGCTGCACGGTGACAGCACCGTCACGGGCGCCTTCCTGGCCGCGCGCGATTATGGCGACGGCGGGCGCGACACCGTGGCAGGCGTCGACGGGCAATGGCGCGGGGAGGCCGGCAGCGGCGGTACAGTCCAGGTCGCATGGTCGCTGATGGGCTCGCAGAACACGGCCCGTTTCGCCGACAGTGGCGTTCCAAGCCGGGGCGCCGGCGAGCAGGGCGCCCACGCCTGGGCCAAGGCGGACTGGCTGACACGAGACTGGGCCAATGCCTTGCAGCTGGAAGCCATCACGGCGAACTTCGTCAACGACAACGGCTTCGTGCCGCAGCGGGGCCTCGTCAAGGGCGAGCTGCAGGTGAACCGCCGGCTGGGTCCGCGCAGTTTCGGCGCCATCGACACGTATGAAACCGAACTGCACCTGGGCATCCACGAACAGCGCACCTTGCACGGTCCCTGGGGCGGCGCCGGCGAAGTGGTGCAACGGTGGATACGGCCCGGTTTCTGGCTGTATGGCCCGCGCCAGACCCGGCTGTGGGCCGATCTCGGCATCGACCACCAGCGGGCCGGTCCGGGCGGCCGGCTGCACCGCACGCCCGTCGTCTACATCGGCGTGGAGAGTTCGCCCTTCCCATGGCTCGTCAAGCTGGCCGGCGAGCTGACGGTGGGCCGCCAGCTCGACGTCGACGCCGATGCCGTGGGCCGCGGCGGCACCCTGGAGGCGCAAGCGAGCCTGCGCCTGCCCCTGCCGGGGGGCTGGAGCCTGGAATCGGACCACCGGTGGAACCGCTCGTGGGTGCGACACCGCTCGCGCCAGGACTATCGTGACTACGGCTGGCGCTGGGTCGGCACGCTGCACGCCACGGCGCGCGACTCGCTGCGGGCCATCGTGCAGAATACGTCGTCCAGCCGCCTGGCCGGCGACCTGCCGGGGGCGGAGAGCGGCAACTGGCCCTGGTTCGCGGGGTTGGAGCCAGGGCAGGAACGGCAGCGGCACCGCTCGCTGCTGTACCGGCATATTCCCCGGCATGGGCGGTCGCTGTCGGTGGGAGCCACGTCCGACGCCAATGGCGCGCTGCCGGGGAACAGCCGGGTGGTGACGGTGAAGTTGCAATGGGAGAGTTGATCGGCCGATCCCAGCTCATGGGCGGGGTGTCCACCGTCGCGGTGGACACCGGGGCGCCACGACGTTCGGGAGCTGGTGTCCAGACATTGCACTGTCCCTTCGGTTCTGTTCTTCGACTGCGCCGTGCAATGAATTAAGGCGGCCCCCATGTTATTGCTCTGGTTTTCTCTCCAAGACGCCCGTAGTTTAGCTGCGGGAAATCAGTATAAAGTGGGTGCGCTCGGCGCCTTGACAGAGAATTAAATTTCTATAAACTCCACGCATTATCTGGCAGGGTTTTCCCTGCGGGCGGTCGTTTGCCTGACCGGCACAGGCATATACGTCGAATATTCTGTCGGATCAGGCTTATTCCTGCCAAAATCATTATGATATGAATGAAAGACGTATTGCAATAAAGAAATCGCGGGCGCTGCCGGAAGCGTCGGCCGGCGAATTTTCACAATGGTTGCAGCATACACGCAGCGCACAGCAGGCGCGCGATATCGGCGCCGATGTTCCCTGCAACGAATGCAATGCATGCTGCCGTTCGTCGATGTTTATTCACATCAGAGCCGATGAAATCCGCAGCTTGAACCGGATTCCCAAGCAATTATTGTTTCCTGTGCCAGGCCTTGCCAAGGGGCATCGCCTGATGGGGTACGACGATAAGGGGCGCTGTCCCATGCTGGTCGATGACAGATGCTCCATCTATGAAGATCGGCCCCAGACCTGCCGTGATTACGACTGCCGCATTTTTGCCGCAACTGGAATCACGCTCGACGAAAAAGTGCAGGCTGGAATTTCCGCGCAGGCAAAGGCCTGGCGTTTCACATATGCCGGCGATGCAAATCGCCTGGAGCATGAAGCAGTACGCGCAGCGGCCATGTTCCTCAAGCAGAATGCCAAGCTGTTTCCGCCGCAGGTCCTGCCGCTTAATCCGGTGCAGCTGGCGCTGACAGCATTGAAGGTGTACACGGTGTTTCATAAGCTGATGGAGCCTGGCAGTAGTGCAAACAGTTCCGATACCGGGATCGTCGAAGCCATCATGGCCGCCATGGATCAATTCGATGGTGTACCTGCAGTGAAGGCAGAGTCTGCTGAAACGGAAAAGCCGCGTTTCGCAGCGGGGCCTCATCATGGGCGAGCTGCAGCTGAACCGGCGGCTGGACCCGCGCAGCGCCGGCGCCATCGACATGTATGAAACCGAGCTGCCCCCGCGGCTGCACGAACAGCACTGCCCGGTCCCGGGGCGGCGCCGGCGAAGTGGTGCAGCCGCGGATACGGCCAGGTTTCTGGCGGTATGGCGCACGCCGGAGCCCGTCATGGATTGAATGACAGGCTTTCGCCAGTAGCGTTCGAGCGAAGGCATTCTGAACGGCTCACGAGTGTCCAGCTAACTCGTGGCGATTGAGCTGAACTGAGACGGACCAGCGCACTTTCGCACGCGAAAGTCGATCAATGCGAAGAATTGCGTGGCGTCGGTGGCCGCAATGGTTTGCCAGGATTCCGCTCCGCTTCCGCCTGCAACCCCGGCAGAGGGGCCTTTTCGTCGTTCAAGGAGGTTTCGTATGTATGGGAACATCGTGCGGTTCGGGATCGGATTGGCGGGCGGCCTGCTCGTGTGGCAGGTCGCCTTGGCCGATACGCCCTTCATGATGGACGCCGGAACATTCGCCAACCAGATGGCCATCCCTTCCATGATGGGCCGGCTGGAAAAGAGCCACAAGACGATCTTCGGCGAGTCGGTGGAGCAGTCGTTGGGCCGCTCCAATGACGGCGCGGCAAAAGGCCGGCTGCCGCGGCCGGTGTCCTTCGCCGCCGTTCCCGGCGTGCCGCCAGCCCGCGCTCTCGTGGCGTCCTATCCTCCCGGCCAGCGGGCCAGGGTGGAGGCGCTGTTCAAGGAGCTGCTCTCGGGCTATCGCAAGATCGAGGCGCAGTTCGGCATTCCACGCAATGATGTGGGCGGTGCGGTGGCGGCGTTTATAGCGGGTAGTTACATGGCCTACCGCGACGTCGACTTCCCCGACCAGAACTTCCAGGCCTTGGTAAATCAAATGCGCCTGGCGCTGGCCAGCAACGGTGCCTTCGCGCACACCTCCGACGCGCAGAAGCAGGAACTCTACGAGCAGATGGCCATCCTGGGAACCTACATGGCGCTCACGCGCGATGGGTTGAAGCAACGACCCGATGCGCAGGTGGCGCGCAACCTGCAGCGCGCCGCCAAGAGCTACCTCGAGCAGCTCCTCAAGACCGACGCCGATCGGGTGCAGCTTACCAAGACCGGACTGGTGCTGCGCTGAACCAGCAATGACATCCCAGGCGAAGTGCCACTCGGGTTTGAGACCCGGGGCGGCCTTCCCTGGACGGCTGCGGCCCGGTCAGCGACCCGAGCCATATTCTGATATCATTTTTCCTGATGCATAGGATTCGGATTGACGATTGGACTTATGTCTCGCTGCAACGCACCATGACGCTCTCCCTTACCCCGGCAGGACAGCGCAGTGAGCGAACCACAGCACAAGCCCGAAGTACAGCACGCCATCGTCTGGTTCGCCGCCTGCCTGTCCGGCACGACCGATAACGACGTTTCCAGTGAATCACCGTGGCCTGCCTCACCGCTGCCCACGCCTGCGCCCAGCTGAACGACATGCCGGCGTGGCCGGCAGCCGGCATATCACGCCGACGTGTCAGACATCGTTTTCCACCACGGCGGCGGGGATCGACGGCCTGGCCCCCGCAGCAATGCTTGCCAAGGCCCTGGGCACGCTTCAGACAAACCAAGCCAACAAGGAACCTTATGTCCGCACTCTTTTCCCCGTTTACCCTGAAGGATGTCACCCTGCGCAACCGCATCGCCGTGCCGCCGATGTGCCAGTACAGCGCCACCGACGGTTTCGTCAACGACTGGCACCAGGTGCACTACGCGCAGATCGCGCGCGGCGGCGCCGGCCTCGTCATCGTCGAGGCGACCGCCGTGTCGCCGGAAGGCCGCATCACGCCCGGTTGCACGGGCCTGTGGAGCGACGAGCACACGGCCGGCATGGCGCAGATTGCCGCCAGCATCAAGGCCGCCGGCGCCGTGCCGGGCATCCAGATCGCCCATGCGGGCCGCAAGGCCAGCGCCAACCGGCCATGGGAAGGCGACGACCATATCGCGGCAAGCGACGCGCGCGGCTGGGAAACCATCGCGCCGTCCGCCATCGCCTTCGGCGCCAATCTGCCGCAGGTGCCCCGCGCCATGACGCGCGACGATATCGCGCGCGTCCAGCAGGACTTCGTCGCCGCCGCCCAACGCGCGCTGGCGGCCGGCTTCCAGTGGCTCGAGCTGCACTTCGCCCACGGCTACCTGGCGCAGAGCTTCTTCAATGTCGACGCCAACCGGCGCGACGACGAATACGGCGGCAGCCTGGCAGGGCGCAGCCGCTTCCTGCTGGAGACCCTGGCGGCAGTGCGCAAGGTGTGGCCGCAGGAACTGCCGCTGACGGCCCGCTTCGGCGTCATCGAGTACGACGGGCGCGACGAAGAGACCCTGGCCGCATCGGTCGCATTGGTCAAGCAGATGCGCGCGGGCGGGCTCGATATGCTCAACGTCAGCGTCGGCTTCTCGACGCCGCAGGCGAATATCCCATGGGGTGCCGGCTTCCTGGCGCCGGTGGCCGAACGGGTGCGGCGCGAGGCGGAACTGCCGGTGGCGTCGTCATGGGGCATCGATGCGCCGCATATCGCCGAACGGGTCGTCGCCAACGGCCAGATGGACCTGGTGATGGTGGGCCGCGCCCACCTGGCCAACCCCCATTACCCCTACCAGGCCGCGAAACAGTTGGAATTGAAGGACCCGTCGTGGGTGCTGCCGGCGCCGTACGCGCACTGGCTGGAACGCTATCGCGTGCAGGAGTAAGGGCGGGTCCTCAGTCCGGCGTGCCGCAGGTGGCGAACAGCAGTTCGCGCAGCCAGCGGTGGCCGGCGTCGCGGTGGGTGCGCTCGTGCCACGCGACCAGTTTCGTGAAGCCCGGTACGGGCAGCGGCGGCTCCATCACCGCCAGCCCTTCCAGCCCCGCTACCAGCCGGCTCGGCACCACGGCCACGAGGTCGCTGGTGCGCAGCAGTTCCGGCACGATCAGGAATGATTTCACCGATATCGTCACATTGCGGGTGCGGCCCAGCTGCGCCAGCGCTTCGTCCGTCACGCCGGCGAAGCCGCCGCCCGTGTACGACACCAGCGCGTGATCGAGCGCGCAGAAGCGGTCCAGGGTCAGCTCCTCGCGCGCGGCCGGGTGATCGGCGCGCATCGCGCACACATAGCGTTCGTCGTACAGGCGCCGCGCGTGCAGCTCCGGCGACGTGTGCTCCGGTGTCATCAGGGCCAGGTCGATCTCGCCCCGTTCCAGCCTTGGCAGCACCGTCACGCTGCTTTCGACCGGCATCAGCGCCACGCGGATATGGGGGGCCTGGCGCTTGACGGCCGCCACGAAAGGCAGGGCGACGGCGCGCAGCGCGTAATCGGTGGCGACGATGGTGACGGTCAGGGTGGCGCTGGCCGGATCGAACACGGGCGGCTGCAGCAGCGCCTCGATCTCGGCCAGCACCTGCTTGACGGGCCGGGCCAGGTCGAGCGCGCGCTGGGTCGGCACCATGCCGCGCTGGGCCCGCACGAACAGGGGATCGTCGAAGCTTTCGCGCAGGCGCGTCAGCATGCCGCTCAGGGCCGGCTGGGTCAGCGCCAGACGGGCCGCGGCGCGCGTGACATTGCGTTCGTCCAGCAGGACGTCGAGGGCTTTGAGCAGGTTCAGGTCGACATTGCGCAGCGTGATCATCCCCTCATTCTGACATACCCATCAGGGCCAGTGCATCGGGCACGGCCGCGCCGCCCGCCGTATTGTCGAAGATGCACCAGGCCTGCTGCTGATTTTTCAGCCATGCGTGCACGTCGGCCAGGCGCTGCGCGTCGTAGGCCGAGTAATAGATGCGGGGACTGCCGTGCAGGCGCACATAGGCCTGCGGCGCCGTCGGCTCGAACGGGCCCGTGTAGCCCACCACGGGATCGGCCAGCACGCGCGTGACGCCATTGTCGCGCAGCAGCTGCGTGCCTGCCGGCGTGAACCAGCTGGGATGGCGCGCCTCGCACGCGAGCAGGCAGTCGAAGCGCTGGTGCAGCGCGGCGAACAGGGCACCGGCGGCCGCCGGGTCCAGCACGAGGCTGGGCGGCAGTTGCACGAGGATGCAGCCGAGCTTCTCCTGCAGCGCGCCGGCCTCGCCGGCAAAGCGGGCCAGGGCGTCGTCGACGCCCACCAGCCGGGCCTCGTGCGTGATGGCCTTGGGCAGCTTGACGGCGAAGCGGAAGTGGGGCGGCGTGGCGGCAGCCCAGCGCGCATACGTCTTGGGCTGGTGCGGCCGGTAGAACGAGGAATTGATCTCCACGCAGTTGAACACGGCGGCGTAGCGTTCCAGGTGGCTGCCGGCGGCCGGGAAGTGTTCCGCCGCGGCGCCCGGCAGCGACCAGCCGGCACAGCCGATGAGGGGCGTGGCAGGCGTGGAAGGGGAGGCTTGCAAGGTCGATTGGCTCATGCCGCTACTGTACGGGAAACGGCGCGCGCGGGACGTCCCCGTGGCCCGTTCTCCCGGTTGCGCCCGGTGCGCTATCATGCGCCGTTGACCGAAAATCAAAAGGACGCTTCATGAACATCAAGTTGCATGCCGGCCGCCGGCGCGTGGGCCAGTTGCTGGCGCTGGCGGCCGTTGGCGCCGTCTTGTCGGGCTGCGCCGGCCTGGCCGGCCCGCGCGACGTCGATATTCCCTTGCCGAAGCTGCAGCGCCAGCTGGAAGGGCGCTTCCCGATCCAGCAGCGCGCGCTGGCAGTGTTCGACCTGGAGCTGTCGCGGCCCCGCCTGTCGCTGCAGCGCGATAACGATCGCGTGGCGCTGGAGACGGACGTGTCGGCGTCGACGCCGCTGGTGCGCCGCGCCCTGCAAGGCACGGTGATGCTGTCCGGCCGCCTGCTGGTGGACAATGTGCGCAATGCCGTCGTGCTGGCCGACGCCCGCATCGAGCGCTTCGCCATCGACGGCGTCGACGGCGCGTTGCAAGGGCAGCTGACGGCGGCCGGCAATGTCGTCATCGACCGCATGGTACGCGACGTGCCGCTCTATAGCTTCAAGCCGGAAGACCTGCGCTATGGCGGCGTGCAGTTCATTGCCACGGCCATCCGCACGACGCCGACCGGCCTGTCGGTACGGGTGGAGCCGGCGCCGGCCAGGTAGCATCACGCAAGCTGCAGGGGATGGGGCGCGCGCGGTTGTCGGCCGCGCCGCGATTGCCTACAATCGGCACTCGTCCCTTTTCGTCGGAGTCGCCATGCCCGTCCTCGGTATCGGCTTGCATGTCCTGGTCGCCCTGTTCTTTGCCGTGCATGCGGTCCGCAGCCGCCAGCAGATGTATTGGCTGATGATCCTCTTTGCCTTCCCCCTGCTGGGCAGCGTGGTCTACTTCTTTGGCATCTACCTGCCGGCCTCGCGCCTGCAGCGCAATGCCGGCAAGGCCGTTGCCGGCGCGGCGCAGCTGCTCGACCCGACCCGCGAGCTGCGCGCCGCGCGCGCCGCTTTCGACTTCACGCCGACGGCGCAGCACCGCATGCGCCTGGCCGATGCGCTGCTGCAGTCGGGCGAGGCGATCGAGGCGGCCGAAACCTACGAAGCCTGCCTGGACGGCCCGTTCGCCAGCGATCCGGAGATCCGCCTGGGCGCGGCGCGCGCCAACCTGGCCTGCGGGCGCAACGCCGAGGCGCTCGCGCACCTGCAAACGATACGCCGTGCCGATGCCGGCTTTCGCGCCGAGCAGGTGGGGCTGCTGCTGGCGCGAGCCCATGCCGGTCTTGGTGACGATGCCGCCGCGCGCGCCGAGTTCGAGGCGACCGTCGACCGCTTCGGCAGCTTCGAGGCGAAGGCGGAATTCGCCATCTGGGCGGCCGGCGCGCGCCAGTACCAGCTGGCGCACCGGCTGCAGAACGAGTTGCAATCGACGATGGATCACTGGAACCGCCACACCCACGCGATGAACCTGCCACTGGTGCACCGCCTGGAGGCAGCCTTCGCCAGCGTACCCGCCCAGCAGGGTACCGCTACTTGACGATGCGCCCGGCGAACAGCCGGCGTCCGGCACACAGGTCGGCCACGGGGCGCAGCGCCAGCAGCAGCAGGCGATCGATACGGGCCAGCAGCGTCGAGCTCTCGGGCAGGATGCGTGTGACGAGGAAATTAAAGTGGCGCGACAGTTCCAGTCGGGGCAGGATGGTGCACACCAGCGCGATATCGTGCTGCGTCATCTTGCGCTCGTCCGCCGTGATGTAGGGCTGGCCCGGGCCATAGATCAACCGGCACATGCGCGGGTACAGGAAGCCTTCCACCAGGCGTGAACGGCGGATCACGTCCGTCACGGAATGCGAGTAGATTTCATTGACGACGAACAGGGCGCCCGGGCGCGCCACACGCCGGATTTCGGCTAGGGCGGCGGGAATGTCGACATGATGCAGGATGTCGCGCGCCAGCACGCAATCGAAAAAATCGTCCGGGTAGGTCAGCGCCTCGGCCGGCATTTGCGCGAACTGCACGGCCAGGTTTTCCCGTTCGGCCAGGCGCCGCGCGATGGAGAGCGAATCCGGGCTCAGGTCGAAGGCATGGACGTGCGCGCCCAGGCGCGCCAGGCGCAGCGCGTCCTCGCCGAAGCCGCAGCCCACCACCAGCACGCGGCGCCCGCGCAGGTCCAGGGTTGTAAGGTAGGCATACATCTGCCAGTAGGCATTCCACCAGCGCCGCCCGGGCCGGTCCAGCACGTCGAAGGAGAACGGCCGGCGCACCATGTGCTCGTGCTGGCGCGCGTGGTGCCGGTGGTAATCGAGTTCGTTTCGTTGGCGTTCCGTCAGTGCCGGGGTGATGTCCTCGTCCATGTTCGCTCCCTGTCCGCTTTGGGGTAAGCTTGCGGTCAGTTCCTCCACATGGGAGAGCCGCATGGCCGCCTTGCCGTCCGATATGCTGTCGCGCTATCTGCTGGCCCAGGCCCGTAACAATGCCTGGTCCGACCACCGGCTGCTGCGCGCCTGCAGCGCCTTGAGCCAGCCGGAATTCGAGGATATGACGCGCACGAACTTCTTTCCGGGAGTTGGCGCAACCTTGAACCACATCGTCACCGTCCAGCAGTTTTATATGGATGCACTGTTGCGCGAACGGGACGGTGAGCCGCCCCACCCTGATTACCAGAGCTTTTTCCGCCCGCCGGCGCCGTACGCCACGTGCGCCGAAGTGTGGCGCGCGCAGAAGGCGAGCGACATCGAATTGATCGGGTATTGCGCGGCCCTGACGGACGCCACGCTGGACCGGCCCGTTACGATCCTGCGCACGGATCGGGTCCAGGTCGACACGCGCCAGCGGCTGCTGGCGCACCTGTTCCAGCATCAGGTACACCACCGTGGCCAGATCCATGCAATGCTGGCCGGCACCCGGGTGGCACCGCCCCAGCTGGACGAGTTCTATGCCAGCGGCGAGGCGGACCTGCGCGCGGAAGATTTCGCGGAGTTGGGGTGGCGCGAGGAAGACATCTGGCCGGACGGCCGCTGAGCGTTACAACGTCACGCCAGCACGCTGCCGTCAGGCGCATGCCGGGCGATGACACCATCGTCGCCGATGGCGATCCAGCCGCCCCGGGGCGGCACGGCTTCCGGCTCCCAGTCGGGCAGCACATAGCGTTGCTTGCCGTCGACGTCGTGCAGGGCAGGGCGGTGCGTGTGGCCGTGGATCATGACGGAGGCGCCCGTCCGGGCGAACACGTCGGCCACGGCTTGCGGCGTCACGTCCATGATGTCGTAGCTCTTGCCCGCCTGGTCCTTGCGGCTGTTGTCGCGCAGGCCAGCGATGATCTGCTTGCGTTGAAGAAGGGGCATGGCGAGGAACTGCCGTTGCCAGGCCGGCTGACGTACCTGGGCGCGGAAGGCCATGTAGTTGACGTCGTCGGTACACTGGGCGTCGCCATGGACCAGCACGATGCGGCGGCCATGGTCCTCGATGACCCAGGTTTCCGGCAGCAGGGTCAGGCCGGCGGCGGCGGCAAAGGCGTCGCCGACGAGGAAGTCGCGGTTGCCGGCGATCCAGAAGAGAGCGACACCGGCATCGGACAGGCCGCGCAGGGCGGTGACGATACTCTGGTGGAAAGGGGTGGCGAGGTCGTCGTCGCCGGCCCAGTATTCGAACAGGTCGCCCAGCAGGTAGAGCTGCCGGGCCGACCTGGCCGGCCCGTCGACGAAGCGCAGGAACGCTGCCGTCAGGACGGGCCGGTCTTCCTGCAGGTGCAGGTCTGAAATGAAAAGAATCAAGACAGGATCAGGAAAGACTTACGCGGCTTCGACTTTTTCGATGATGACGTCTTCCACCGGCACGTCGGCAAACATGCCGCTGCGCGTGGTTTTCACCTTGCGGATTTCGTCGACCACTTCCTTGCCTTCGGTGACGACGCCGAACACGGCATAGCCCCAGCCGTCCTGGCCCGGGTAGTCGAGGAAGCTGTTGTTCTTGACGTTGATGAAGAACTGGGCCGAGGCCGAGTGCGGTGCCGACGTGCGGGCCATGGCCAGGGTGTAGGGCTCGTTCTTCAGGCCGTTCTTGGCTTCGTTTTCGACCGTGGTGTCGGCCGGTTTCTGTTTCATGCCGGGTTCGAAACCGCCGCCCTGGATCATGAAGCCGTCGATAACGCGGTGGAAAATGGTGTTGTCGTAGTGGCCGGCCTTGGCATAGGCCAGGAAATTCTCGACGGTCTTGGGTGCTTTTTCAGCGTCCAGCTCGGCAACGATCTTGCCCTTGTTGGTGGTGATGGTGATGGTGGTCATGGTGGTCCTGTGGTCTTGGTTGAGTCAGGGGCAGCGATATTACAGCAGACGATGGCAAAACGCTATTTTACTGCGCCGGCGGCACCGGCGTCGGCGCATTGTCCGTGGCCGCCTCCGGTTGTGCCGGCTGCTCGGGTGCCTTCCGCTTGATCGGCGTCTTCAGGATCGTGGCCGACTTGACGACGATGGGCGTGACGGGCACGTTCTGGAAGATGGGCGTCTTGTCGTCCACCAGCACGCCCTTGATCTTGTCGACCACTTCCTGGCCCTGGATGACCTTGCCGAACACCGTATAGCCGACGCCGTCGAAGTTGGGGTAATCCAGCCCTTCGTTATTGGCGACGTTGATGAAAAACTGCGACGTGGCCGAGTTCGGATTGTCCATGCGCGCCATGGCCACCGAGTATTGCTCGTTCTTCAGGCCGTTCTTCGATTCGCTGGGAATGGGGGGACGGGTCGGCTTCGACTTCAGGTCCTTCGTATAGCCGCCGCCCTGGATCATGAAGCCGTCGATCACGCGGTGGAAGATGGTGTCCTTGTAAAATCCGCTTTTCACGTAGGCAAGGAAATTGGCCACCGTCTTCGGCGCCTTTTCCTGGTTCAGCTCCAGCACGATCTCGCCCGCCGTCGTCTTCAGCGACACCTGCGGGCCGGCGGCGAGGGCGGCGCCGGACAGCAGCAGGGCAGCGCATCCCGCGATGATGGATAAGGGTTTAGCACGCATGTTCTTTTACTTTCCGTTGGGTTGTGGATTAGGCCGGAGGCATTTTATCAATGCTATACTTGGCGACGGCTTCCATTCTAGACCGTCTGGAATGGAAAGCAGGTCACCAAAGAAGAACTAATATTACAGAGGGTCCGGCCAATCCCGGGGCACAGCGAAACAGTGGCGCGGCATGAAGCCGGGGCCGTGGTTTCGCATTGCCGTCGTCGGTGGCCGGTCACAGCAGAATAAGAGTCCGATGAGCAATTTAAAGATCTACAACACGCTGGCGCGCGAAAAACAGGCATTCGTACCGATGGAACCGGGCAAGGTCCGCATGTACGTGTGCGGCATGACGGTGTACGACTATTGCCACGTGGGCCACGGGCGCATGATGATGGCGTTCGACGTGATTTACCGCTGGCTGAAGACATCGGGCTTCGACGTGCGCTACGTGCGCAACGTCACGGACATCGACGACAAGATCATCCGCCGCGCCGTCGAGAACAATGAATCGATCCACGCGCTGACGTCCCGCTTCGAGGCGTACATGGATGAAGACACCACCGCCTTGGGCATCCTGCCGCCGACGGACGTGCCGCATGCCACCGAGTATGTGCCGCAGATGCTGTCGATTATCGAGAAGCTCGAAGCGAAGGGCCTGGCCTACCAGGGCGAGGACGGCGACGTCAATTACGCCGTGCGCGGCTTCGACGGCTACGGCAAATTGTCCGGCAAGTCGCTGGACGACCTGCGCGCCGGCGAACGGGTCGACGTCAACACGGGCAAGCGCGATCCGCTCGACTTCGTGCTGTGGAAGGCGTCCAAGGAAACGGAACCGGCCGAAGTCAAATGGGATTCGAAATGGGGCCAGGGCCGGCCCGGCTGGCATATCGAGTGCTCGGCCATGTGCTCGGCCACCCTGGGCGAACAGTTCGACATCCACGGCGGCGGCGCCGACCTTCAGTTCCCCCACCACGAGAACGAGATCGCCCAGTCCGAAGGCGCGTTCGGCCACGCGATGGCGAACTACTGGGTGCACAATGGCTTTATCCGCGTCGACAACGAGAAGATGTCCAAATCGCTGGGCAATTTCTTCACGATCCGCGACGTGCTGAAGAAATTCGATGCCGAGGTGGTGCGCTTCTTCATCCTGCGCGCCCACTACCGCAGCCCCCTGAATTATTCCGACGCCCACCTCGATGACGCGCGCGGCGCGTTGACACGCCTTTACACCTCGCTCGACGGCGCGGAAAAAGCTGGCATCCTGGGCGACGGCCAGCCGCTGGACTGGAACGAAGAGCACGCGAAGCGATTCGCCGAGGCGATGGACGACGACTTCAATACGCCGATCGCCGTCTCCGTGCTGTTCGACCTGGCCTCGGAAGTGAACCGCTCGAAGTCGCCCGTGGCGGTGCGCCAGCTCAAGGGCCTGGCCAGCGTGCTGGGTTTGCTCGAGCGCACGCCGCAGGAGTTCCTGCAGGCCGGTGCCACGGACGCCATCGGCGCGGCCATGATCGACGAAGCCATCGCGGCCCGCGCGGCGGCGAAGAAGGCGCGCGACTTCGCGCAATCCGACAAGATCCGCGCGGACCTGCTGGCGAACGGCATCGTCCTGGAAGACAAGCCGGACGGCACGACGACCTGGCGCCGCGCATAATGGTGCTCCAGTCCAGGGACAGCGCTGCCGGCGGCCGGCAGCTGGTGGTGCCGGCCTATTGGGAAGAAGCCAAGCTCGAACTGATGCGGCGCGACCGCATCATGAACCGGCTGATTCCCCAGTTCGGCGACCTGCACCTGATCGGCCACGACGACCCGTTTACCACCCTGGCGCGCTCCATCGTCAACCAGCAGGTGACGCCGAAGGCCGCCAACGTGGCCTGGCAAAAGCTGCTGGCGGCGTGTCCGAAATTCACGCCGGCATCGGTGCTGAAGGCGGGCGCCGTGCAGCTGGGCGAATGCGGTTTGTCCAAGCGCAAGACGGAATACATCCTGGACCTGGCCGACAACTTCAAGGCGAAGAAGGTGCACGCGGCCCAGTGGCACCAGATGGACGACGAAGCCGTCATCGCCGAGCTGGTGCAGATTCGCGGCATCACGCGGTGGACGGCCGAGATGTTCCTGATCTTTAACCTGCTGCGGCCGAACGTGCTGCCGCTGGACGACCCGCGCCTGATCGCGGGCATCAGCCACAATTATTTTTCCGGCGAGCCCGTCTCGCGCAGCGATGCGCGTGAAGTGGCGGCCAACTGGGAACCGTTCCGGACAGTTGCGACATGGTATTTGTGGCGCAGTCTTGATCCGGTCGCGGCGCCAAGTCCGGTAGAATGACGACAATTCGAAACCATGCGGCCCGGTAACACGGGCCGCGCGGATTCATACTCTCGGAGGACCAATGACCAAAACCACTTTCCTCAATTTTGAACAGCCGATCGCGGAACTGGATTCCAAAATTGAAGAGCTGCGTTTCGTACAGGACGATTCGGCCGTCGACATCTCGGAAGAGATCGACCGCCTGGCCAAGAAGAGCCAGCAGCTGACGAAGGACATCTACGCCAAGCTGACGCCATGGCAGGTCGCGCAGATCGCGCGTCACCCGCAGCGTCCC
This sequence comes from Pseudoduganella buxea, assembly GCF_009720835.1. Lineage (GTDB taxonomy): Bacteria > Pseudomonadota > Gammaproteobacteria > Burkholderiales > Burkholderiaceae_D > Rugamonas > Rugamonas buxea. The sequence goes on along the minus strand of NZ_WNKZ01000016.1, from coordinate 13,066 downwards.
TACACGATGGACTACGTGAACGAATGCTTCACGGACTTCCACGAGCTGCACGGCGACCGCACCTATGCCGACGACCAGTCCATCGTCGGCGGCCTGGCCCGCTTCAACGGCCAGCCCTGCATGGTCATCGGCCACCAGAAGGGCCGCGACACGAAGGAGCGCGCGATGCGCAACTTCGGCATGCCCAAGCCCGAAGGCTACCGCAAGGCAATGCGCCTGATGAAAGTGGCGGAAAAATTCAACCTGCCGATCTTCACCTTCGTCGACACGCCCGGCGCCTTCCCCGGCATCGATGCCGAGGAGCGGGGCCAGTCCGAAGCGATCGGCCACAACCTGTACGTGATGGCCGAACTGAAGGTGCCGCTGATCGCCACCATCATCGGTGAAGGCGGTTCCGGCGGCGCGCTGGCCATTGCCGTCGGCGACGCCGTGCTGATGCTGCAATACGCGACCTACTCCGTGATCTCGCCGGAAGGCTGCGCGTCGATCCTGTGGAAGACCTCCGAGCGCGCCGCCGAAGCGGCCGAGGCGCTGGGCCTGACGGCGCACCGCCTGAAAGCCATGGGCCTGATCGACAAGATCGTCAACGAACCGCTGGGCGGCGCCCACCGCGACCCGAAGGAAATGGCGCGCCTGCTGAAACGCGCACTGGCCGATTCGCTGCGCCAGTTCCAGGGCATGAAGACGAAGGAGCTGCTGGACAACCGCCACAAGAAGCTGCTCAGCTACGGCAAGTTCAAGGAAACGACGCCGCAGGAATAAGGCAACGAAAACGTTGCCGCAAAATCGGGGACAGACCCCATTTTTCGAGAAACATTTCTTGGAAAATGGGGTCTGTCCCCATTTTTATGGAAAGATTCGATGAAGTCCGATGTTGTTGTCCTTTTTGAGCGCCAGGCCGCTGCGTTCGCGCATGGCGGGCCCGTCGCCGTCGCCTACAGCGGCGGCCTCGATTCGACCGTGCTGCTGCACCTGGCCGCCGGCTGGGCCAGGGCCAACGGCGTGCCCCTGCATGCCTTCCACATCCACCACGGCCTGAGCCCCAACGCCGATGCGTGGGAAGCTCACTGCGCCGCGCAGTGCATGGCGCTGGGCGTGCCGTTCACGGCCCGCCGCGTTACGCTGGAAGACCGCAAGTCGGTCGAGGCGTCGGCGCGCCAGGCCCGCTATGCCGCCCTGGGGGAGTTGTGCCGCGAGCGCGGCGTGGACGTGCTGCTGACGGCCCACCACCTGGACGACCAGGCCGAGACGATGCTGCTTCAGCTGGCGCGCGGCGCGGGGCCGGCCGGCCTGTCCGGCATGGATGCATCGAACCATGCGCCGGCGCTGCTGGGCAGCCTCGATATCGTGCTGGCCCGCCCGCTGCTGCAGGCGTCGCGCGCGCAGCTGGAAGCTTACGCGGGCGAGCACGCGCTGGCCCATATCGACGACGAATCGAACACGGACACGCGCTATGCCCGCAATGCATTGCGCCACACGGTGATGCCGACATTGGCCAGGGCCTTCCCCGGCTACCAGGAACGATTCGCCCGCAGCGCCGCGCACGCCCAGGCGGCGCAGCGGCTGCTGACGGAACTGGCGCAGCAGGACCTGCAGGCCTGCCTGCACCGCGGCGAAGACGGGCAGGCCGATGATGGCGGCGGCCTCGATGTCGAAGCCCTGCGCGCGCTGTCCGAAGACCGCCGCAACAACCTGCTGCGGCACTGGTTTACCGTCACGGGCATCCGCATCCCGTCGGCCAGCTGGCTGGCCGAGATGACGACGCAGCTGCTCGAAGCGCGCCACGACGCCAACCTGCTCGTGACGCACCCGGACCGCGAAGTGCGGCGCTACAAAGGCCGCCTGTACCTGGACCCGAAACGGCGCGAGCTGGCCGGCACCCGCGAGGACATCTTCGAGGACGCGCCGTTCCAGCATTTCCAGTGGAACGGTGAGGCGTCGATTGCCTTTCCCGACTACGGCGGCACCTTGCATTTCGACCCGGCGGAACAGGGCGTCGCCGGCGAATGGCTGCGCACGCAACTGCTGACGATTTCGTTCCGGCGCGGCGGCGAACGCCTGAAACTGGCGCCCAACCGGCCCACGCGGGGGCTGAAACAGCACTACCAGGCGCTCGACATTCCGTCCTGGGAACGGGGCCGCCTCCCCGTAGTAGGCATTCCTGGACAGCTGTTATATGCCGCAGGTATCGGCATGGACTGCCACCGGATTGAGCAGGGCCGCAACGATTGCATCGCAATGCGCTGGGTGACCGAATAATATTTGTCGACTGAGCCGTTTTTCGCATGAGCTTATCGCGGAACTGTATGAGGATATTGGCTTTTTGACTTGTCGTTTTGCATCGCAGCATGTAGAGTAAAGGGCTCCCTTACTTCAACCGAGTGGAAAACGCAAGTTATGGCTTTAATCGTTCACAAATACGGCGGTACGTCGATGGGCTCGACGGACCGTATCAAGAACGTCGCGCGCCGTGTCGCCAAATGGCACGATGCGGGACACCAGGTCGTCGTGGTACCGTCCGCGATGTCCGGCGAGACGAACCGCCTGATCGCGCTGGCCAAGGAAGTGCAGAATCCGCCCGACCCGCGCGAACTGGACATGATCGCCTCGACGGGCGAGCAGGTGTCCGTGGCGCTGCTGTCGATGGCCCTGCAGGCGATCGGCAAGCAAGCCGTGTCGTATGCCGGCTGGCAGGTGGGCATTAAAACCGACTCCGCGTTCACCAAGGCGCGCATCCAGTCCATCGACGACGCACGCGTGCGCCGCGACCTCGATGCCGGCAAGGTCGTCGTCATCACGGGCTTCCAGGGCGTCGACGAGAACGGCCATATCGCCACCCTGGGCCGGGGCGGTTCGGACACGTCGGCCGTCGCCATCGCCGCCGCCCTGAAGGCGGACGAATGCCTGATCTACACGGACGTCGACGGCGTCTACACGACCGACCCGCGTGTGGTCACCGAAGCGCGCCGCCTGAAGGCGATCACCTTCGAGGAAATGCTGGAACTGGCGTCGCTGGGCTCGAAAGTGCTGCAGACCCGTTCCGTCGAGTTCGCCGGTAACTACCGCGTGCCGACCCGCGTGCTGTCGTCGCTGACCGACCCGATGATGGACCTGGCCGAGGAAGCCAGTTCGGGAACCCTGATTTCGTTTGAGGAAGACACCAATATGGAACAAGCAGTCATCTCCGGCATCGCCTTCAACCGCGACGAAGCCAAAATCTCCGTCATGGGCGTGGCCGACCGCCCGGGCGTGGCGTACCACATCCTGGGCCCCGTCGCGGCGGCCAATATCGAAGTGGACATGATCATCCAGAACCAGTCGGTGGAAGGCAAGACCGACTTCACGTTCACGGTCTCCCGCAACGACTACAACAAGGCCCTGGAAGCGCTGAACACGCAGAAGGACGAAATCGGCTTCGCCACCCTGATCGGCGACGCCAAGGTGTCGAAGATCTCCGTCGTCGGCGTCGGCATGCGCAGCCACGTGGGCGTGGCCTCGGACATGTTCCGCACGCTGGCCGAAGAGGGCATCAACATCATGATGATCTCCACCTCCGAGATCAAGATTTCCGTGCTGATCGACGAGAAGTACATGGAGCTGGCCGTGCGCGCGCTGCACAAGGCGTTCGAACTGGACAAAGAGTAAATATTTCAAAAAAAAACCGTCGGTTTCCTTGACCAAAATGGCCCGGGCAATTACTATGACGGTCGTCGGATGTGACGCAGAAATGCAGAGCAAAAGACGATAGTTGAGCAATCGACTAGGAGACGTGGCCGAGTGGCCGAAGGCACATCCCTGCTAAGGATGCATACGGCTTATACCTGTATCGTGGGTTCGAATCCCACCGTCTCCGCCAGAACAAATAAAAAAGCCTCCCCTGCGGGAGGCTTTTTTATTTGTCTGGACGGCAGACGGTGGGATTCGAAGACGAGCGCTTCCCAGCGCGAGGCTCTCCGAATCGCCCATCTGCTGGCGCCCCGCGCCAGCCCGGCGCGCCGAGGGCGCGCTTCGTCACTCCGTTCCAACGCAACCCAGCCACCACCTTGCGAAGACGAGCGCGAACGCGCAAGTCTTCGAACGCGTGACTTCGCCACGCCCTCAAACCCAAGTCAGCCACCAACTCCGAAGACGAGCGCGAAGCGCAAGTCTTCGAACGTCAACGGCAAAATAACGCGTACGGCAGACAGCACTTGACCCGCCAGTCATGGGAAGGTCCAAACTGACAATCATCGAGGAAGCGCTGTCCGGCGCATCCTGTCAACGTCAGGAGACCACTCATGCCACGGCACCAGCACCACACCGACCAGCACACCGACCCACCCACCCATCCAGCGCACGACCACGGCGGCGGCGATGCCGGCCCGGCCACGCCAGCCAATACCGCCCCCGCGCAAACCATCTTCACCTGCCCCATGCACCCGGAAATCCGCCAGAGCGCCCCCGGTAGCTGCCCGAAATGCGGCATGGCCCTCGAACCGGTACTTCCCGCCCTGGACGACGAGGAAGGGCCGGAACTGGCGGACTTTCGACGGCGCTTCTGGTGGACGCTGCCGTTGACGACCGTCGTGTTCGTTCTTGCCATGTTCGGTCACCTGCTGTTTCCCGCCGGGCTCGCTGGACAGAACTGGATCGAACTGGCGCTGGCCAGCCCGGTGGTGCTGTGGGCGGGCTGGCCGTTCTTCGTGCGCTGGGCGCAGTCGCTGCGCAATGGGCGCCCGAACATGTGGACGCTGATCGGTTGCGGCGTGCTTGCCGCCTATGGCTACAGTGTTGTCGCCACGGTGCGCCCCGGCTGGTTTCCGCCCAGCTTTGCCATGCATGGCAGGGTCGGGGTGTATTTCGAGGCGGCGGCCGTCATCGTGTCCTTGACCCTGCTGGGCCAGATCCTGGAGCTGCGGGCGCGGTCGCAGACGTCGGCCGCGATCAAGTCGCTGCTGGGCCTGGCGCCGCGTACGGCCCGCCGGCTGCGCGCCGACGGTAGCGAGGAGGATGTCGAACTGGCGCACGTGCATGTGGGCGACGCCTTGCGCGTGCGGCCCGGCGAGAAAGTGCCGGTGGACGGTATCGTGACGGATGGCGAAAGCGCCGTCGATGAATCCATGCTCACGGGTGAGCCCGTGCCCGTGACGAAACGGCAGGGCGATCGCGTGATCGGGGCCACCCTCAATACCAGCGGCAGCCTGGTGATACGGGCCGAGAAGATCGGCGCCGATACGATGCTGAGCCAGATCGTCCAGATGGTGTCGCAGGCCCAACGCTCGCGCGCGCCCATGCAGCGCATGGCCGATGCCGTTGCCGGCTACTTCGTCGTCGTCGTCGTGGCGATCGCGCTGGTTACCTTCGTCGCCTGGGGGCTGCTCGGCCCGGAGCCCAGCTGGGCGTTCGGATTCGTCAATGCCGTGGCGGTCCTGATCATCGCCTGCCCGTGCGCCCTCGGCCTGGCGACACCCATGTCCGTCATGGCGGCCACGGGCCGCGCCGCGACGCAGGGTGTGCTGTTCCGGGATGCGGCGGCGATCGAGGACCTGCGCAAGGTCGATACGCTGATCGTCGACAAGACCGGTACCCTGACGGAAGGCAGGCCGGCATTCGACCGTGTCGTCGCCGCGGCGGGGTTCGGCGAGGCCGAGGTGCTGCGTATCGCCGCCAGCCTCGACCAGGGTAGCGAACATCCGCTGGCCCATGCCATCGTGGCCGAAGCAAGGCGCCGGCAGCTGTCCTTGGCGACAGCCGACACCTTCGAATCGGCCAGCGGCATCGGCGTGCGCGGTGCCGTCGAGGGACATCGCGTGATCCTCGGGAACACGGTGCTGATGGAAACGGACGGGGTCGATTGGGCGCCGCTCGCGGACCAGGCCGAAGCAAGGCGGCGCGAGGGCGCCAGCGTCATGTACCTGGCAGTGGGTGGGCGCCTGGCCGGCATCATCGCCGTGGCCGACCCCGTCAAGCCCAGCACGGCCGAAGCCTTGCACGCCTTGCGTGCCGACGGCATCACGGTGGTCATGGCCACGGGTGACGGTGTCACGACCGCGCGCGCGGTCGCCGCGAAACTGGGTATCGCGGCGTATTTTGGCGAGGTCAAGCCGCACGACAAGCTGGCCCTGGTCGAGCGGCTGCAGCAAGGGGGCGCCATCGTCGCGATGGCGGGGGACGGCATCAACGACGCGCCCGCGCTGGCGAAGGCGAACGTGGGGATTGCGATGGGGACCGGGACGGACGTGGCGATCAACAGCGCGCACCTGACGTTGGTGAAGGGGGATTTGCGGGCCATCACCGTCGCGCGCAGGCTCTCCGTCGATGCGGTACGCAATATGCGCCAGAACCTCGGTTTCGCCTTCGTCTACAACGCGCTGGGCATTCCACTCGCCGCCGGCGTGCTGTACCCCGTCACGGGGCAACTGCTGTCGCCGATGATCGCGGCACTGGCGATGAGCTTGAGTTCCGTCTCCGTCATCGCGAACGCCTCGCGCCTGCGGCGCGCATCGACGAAGACGACAGAGCAGGGGCCCCGGCCGGATGCCTGACCGGTTCATGCCCGGGATAGCGTACCGCTGCAATCCCGGGCAGCGTGCTTCAAGGCTTCAGTTCGAACAGCGCAGGCATCGGCGGCCATTCGGACGGCACCTTGCGGAAGCGGCTGAAGCCCGCGACCTCGGCCATCTTCCTTGCGCGGCTTTCGCCCATGCAGGCACCCAGGCCCGCACCGCCGTGCGAAAGCGAGCACGTCATGCAGTACAGGGTGCTTTGCGGGTACATGACCCGGCCGAACAGGTTCATGTTCTCGTGCAGTTCCTCGGACAGGTTCAGTTCCACCATCAGGTAGGTGCCGTCGTCGGCCGTGGCGCTGCGCAGGTCCTTCAGCATCTGCTGGGGGTCCGTCGCGTCGTGGATCACGACGAAGGTCGTCACGAAGTCGAACTTCTGGCCCGCGATCGCATCGGAATCGCTCACTTCGAACTGCACCCGGTCGCCGACACCGGCGGCCTCGGCGTTCGCCCGGGCCCGTTCGATCGAGGGCAGGTGGAAGTCGCAGCCGACGATGCGCGCTTCGGGAAAGGCCTTGGCCACCATGATCGCCGCCAGGCCGCTGCCGCAGCCGAAATCGAGCATGCTGCCGCCCGCCTTGAGCTTCGCCTCGACACCATCGAGCGATGGAATCCAGTGCTGGACGAGGTAGTGCTTGTACCAGGGCATGGTCATGCGCTCCATGCCTTCCCACGTCTCGACCGGGAAGGCCTCTTCCGGGCAGCCGCCGCCATTACGGAAAGCGTCGATCACCTTCGGCGCCATGCTGACGAAGGGCACGCTCAGCTGGAGGATGCCGCCGGCGAAGTAGGGCGAATCCTCGTCCGCCAGCACCGGCACGAATTCGGCAGGCATCCGGTACCGCCGCGTCTCGCGGTCGTATGCCACGTAGGTGCCGGTCACCATGCTGCCCAGCCATTCACGCAGGTAGCGCGCGTTGTAGCCGGTCTGTTGGGCCAGTTCTTCCAGCGTGACCCACTCGCCGTGGGCCAGCGCCTTGAACAGGCCGAGCTGGTCACCGATATACAGCATCGCCCCGCGCAGTGTATTGCCGTAATCCTCCATGATGCGTGCGGAAAACTGCTGGACTTTTACCTTATCCGTCTCGACGATCTTTGTCATTCACTTCTCCATGATGTACAGTGTGGCCGCGGGGTGCGGCCGATCTCTCGGCGCGGTGCGCTTGCGCTCTTGCTTTGACTCTCGTCAATAACGACTGCCTGCCTTGGCCAGCACGTTGTCGACGATCTTTTCGGACATGCCGAGGTGGCTCCTCGGTTCGAACAGGCGCGCCAGCGTCGCCTGGTCCAACACGGCGCTCACCCTTGGATCGGATTCGACCGCCTGGCGGATCGAGATCCGGTCGCGCTGGCAAGCCTGGCTGATTTCAAAGATGATTTCGTACGCGCTGCTCTTGCCCAGTTTTTTCGCCATCTCGAACGTCAGCGCCTCCGTGCAGATGGCCTCGGCGAACGCGCGCGCGTTGCCTTCCATCCTGTCGTCGTTGACGGTCAGGCCGCCGATCGTATCGGTCACCAGCGACAGCGCCATCAAGGCGTAGTGGGACACGTCGGCCACCGCGCACCACTCCAGGCGCGTGCCGCGGTAGTCGCGTTCGTGTTCCAGGATCATCGCATCGAGCGCCAGCACCACCTGCGCCTTCGCCAGGCGGGCCAGCACGACGACCTGTTCGCAGCCTTCCGGATTGCGCTTGTGGGGCATGGTGCTGCTGCCGATCTGCTGCGCCGTCCAGCCCACCTCCACTTCGCCGATTTCCCACCGGTTCAAGGTGCGGATTTCGTCCGCCACGCGGGCCAGGGAAGCAGTGGTCATGGCCAGCGTGCTGACGAATTCTGCGACGCGGTCGCGCGACGCGTGCCAGCCCGCCAGCGGCACCTCAAGCGACAGGCGGCGCGCGAAGCCCTTCAGCAAGGCCATGGCCCCGGTGCCGAAGGCTGCCATCGTGCCCACGCCGCCGAACAGCTGGGCGACGAGCACCCGCTGGCGCACCTCCCGCAACCGGTCGCGGTGCCGCAACAGCTCGTCGATCCAGCCGGCCACCTTCAGCGCGAACGTGGTGGGCAGCGCCGGGATGGAGTGGGTTCGCGCGACCATCAGCGAGTTGCGGTGGGCGCCTGCCAGGACCGTCAGCTTCTGCAGCAGCGCGTCGAGTGCCTCATCCATCGCGTCGAGCACGTCGCGCATCTCGAGCGATTGCGCCGTATCCTGGACATCCTGGGTGGTGGCGCCGTAGTGGACATACTCGCGCGCGCTCGGGCTGCAGTTCGCCTGCAGCGCGCTCAGCAGCGGCATCAGCGAGTGGCCGGTGGCGGCGACGCCCGCGGCGACCTGGCCCATGTCGATCTTCGACAGGCTTGCCGCGCGGGCGATTTCCAGCGCGGCCGAGCGTGGAATGAGGTGGACGTCGGCCTGCGCCATGGCGAGCGCGACTTCCACGTCCAGCCATCGCTGCAGGCGACAGTGGGTGCAGAAGATCTTGCGGGAAACCGGGCCGGCATAGCCGCCGCCGTGGATTTTCGAGTCCAGGATGTGGCTATGCTCATGCAGGCAATCCTCCTCCCCGGCGGCGTCCGGCCTGCCATGGTCCGGCAGGGCGGTGAACAGGGAGTGAACGACAAGGTCCAGTGTTTGCGAATTCATTGCATACCTTCTTTCACGAACTGAGACGGATTGACATGGCGTTTCATCGATGGCGTCGCTGCCGGGACGGCGTGTGCGGTCCTTCCCGTGACCAGATCGACCATTTCCGCCGCCAGCCCGACGTAGGTGGCGGGGTCGAGCAGCGCTTCCAGTTCCTGCGGTGCGAAGCAGCCCTGCAGGCGTTTGTCCCGGAGCAGGGCGTCACGGAAGGCCGTGCCGCTTTCGCGGGCCGCCAGCGAGATCTCGTGCACGAGTTCATGCGCGCTCTGCTTGCCGAACCTGGCGGCCAGCGCCAGCATGATCCGCTCCGACAGGACCAGGCCGCCCGACAGGTCCAGGTTGGCGCGCATGCGTTCGACCTGCACCTGCAGTCCGGCGCCCAGCACCTCGTCCATGCGCGTGAGCAGCGCGCCGGCGTAGATGAACAGTTCCGGCAGGGCCGCCCACTCGATGCGCCACGTCGTGCCGTCGCGCTCGTGCAGCTGGAAGGCGGCGTCGGTGAGCGCGACCATCTGGGCCCGGACCAGGCGCGACAGCGCACTGATCAAGTCCACCGTCGACGGGTTCTGCTTGTGCGGCATCGTGCTGCTGCCGACCTGGCCCGGCCGCGATGCTTCGCGCACCTCGTCGATTTCGGTGCGCTGCAGGTGATAGATTTCGTTGGCGATCCGGCCCAGCGTGACGGAGGCCTGCACCAGCAGCCATGCCGCCTCGAGGATGCGGTCGCGGGCGCTGTGCCAGCTCGTCGCGGGGGCCGCAAGGCCGAGCCTTGCCAGGGTCCGGCGCTGGATGTCGAAGCCCTGCGGGCCGAACGAGGCCATGGTTCCCACGGCACCCGTCAGGTTGCCCACCATGACCCTCGGGTAGGCTTCGTCGAAGCGCGCCAGGTGCCGGTCCAGCTCGTCGATCCAGACAGCGACCTTGTAGCCGAACGTCGTGGGCAAGGCTTGCTGGCCGTGGGTGCGGGCCACCATCGGCGTGTGCTTGTGCCGCTCGGCCAGGGCGCTCAAGTGCCGCCGGATCGACTGCAGGCGGCCCAGGACGAGCTGCCAGGCCTCCTTGATCTGCAGCACGAGGCCGGTATCGAGGATGTCCTGCGTCGTCACGCCGTAGTGCACGTATTCGCCGCACCCGTTCGAACAGGCAGCGGCCAGGGCGCGGATGGCGGGAACCAGGATGTGTCCTGTCTCCATGCTTTCCCGGCCCAGCCGGTCCAGGTCGAACCGTTCCACCTTGGCCGCGCCGGCAATCTGGCGCGCCGCTTCGTCGGGGATGATGCCCATTTCCGCCTGGGTGGCCGCAAGCGCCCGTTCGACATCGAGCCACTTCTGCACCTGGTTGGCATCGGAGAACACGGCTGCGAAGTCGGGCGCGGCATAGGCGCCCCCATGGATACGCGATTCAGTGATATGGCTTGGCATGGTCGTCGGCACGGGTTGGCGTCGGGTTCACTTCACGCCCTGCATTTTTTTCCAGACGGCGTCGTAGTACGCCGTTTCGAAATGGAAATGCCGTGCCAGCGATGTCAGGAACGATTCCTGGAACGCCCGGTCCCCGATGCGGCGTGCAATGAGCTGCCATTCCCGCTTGGCCCGGGGCGGTACGAGGCTGATGTGGATCTTGTAGTACTCGGCCGCGTCCTCGCTGACGCCGGCCTGCAGCAGGGCGTGATAGAGTTTTTCGTGGTTGCCCGGCACCACCAGTTCGGTGACATAGAAGACCGCCAGGCCCCAGCCGACGTCGGGGTTGCGGAAGCTGCGTACGCGGTTGTTCAGGTAAGCGATCTCCTCAGGCATGGTGGAGATGGCCTGGAAATCGCCTTCCAGCCCGACGGCGCCCAGCAGCTTCGCCAGCAGGCGCGGGTGCGAGCGTTTTTCGTCTTCCTCGCCCAGCTCGCCATACAGATAGCGGGCCAGCGCCGCCGCTTCGTCCACGTCGGTCAGGTTCACCAGCAAATCGGCCGCGTCCCGATACAGGCGGAACGTGCGGAACCACTGGTGCTGCAGGAAGACCCGCAGTTGCGCCGGTGACGCCAGCCCGGCGAAGACATACTGGGACATCGGGTGCCTGGCGCGGGAGTGGGCGGCGATCTCGCGCTCCAGGCGTTCCTGGAAGGCTGCTTCCGACAGGGGCGTGGACACGTCCGCGCAAGGAATGAAGCGTTCCTCGACGCGGTAGACGGCATTGGCCAGCCAGCGACGGGTGGCGGACGTTGCCACGTCGTCGCTCAACGACAGGATGTACAGCAGTTGCTGGTACTCGGCCATGGCCGCGCTGTCGCCCTGGTGGGCCGCCACCGTCAGCTCGCGCAGCATGGCCGCCGCGGTCTCGACCTGGCTGGGCGAGGCGTCCGGCGCCAGTGCCTGCGCGACGACGCGCGCACCCTTCGACTCCAGCTCCTGCAATTGAATCAGCGAATGATTTTGATGTGCCATGATGTGTTTTCCTTTGTCTGCGGGATATGGGCAACAGCGCTCAGGCCTGGCGGCTCGACTGCCCTGGCATTTGCTGCCACAACATGTCGAAGTAGGCGTGGTTGATGGCGAAGTGGCGCGCCAGCGACTGCATGAACTGGCGCTGGAACGATTCGTCCGGCGCGAACCTGGCGATCAAGGCCCACATTTCCTCGGTATCGATTTCGTCCTGCGTGCCGTGCAGGCGGTGGAACTCGCTGGGCCCGGCCGGCACGTCCATGCGCTGCAACAGTTCGTAGATGCGCCGGTGGTTGACGCAACTGACCGATTCGACGGCGTACAGCAGGGCCAGGCCCCAGGCCACGTCGGGGTGGCGCACGCATCGAATGCGATTGTTCAGGTACGCTTTCTCCAGCGGGTGGAGGCCGGCGAAATCGATCCGCAGCGGAATGTCGAAATACGTCATCAGGTGCGACAGCAGGGCCGGATGCGAGCGGCTTGGATCTTCCGCGCCTGCTTCTCCGTACAAATTGCGATAGAAGACCGATGCATCTTCGATGGCCTCGAAGCGGAAGGCGAGCTCGGCCAGAAGGCTGTAGAAATTGTACGAACGGATCCAGTGGTGCTGCAGGAAGAACCGGACATCCTCGCGCGGCGGCGTGCCCTCGAACAGATGGAGCGACATCGGATGCCTTACCCGGCTGCGCGCGGCGATCTCGGCATCGACCCGTTCCCGGAATAGCGCGACGCTCACCGGGGAGTAGTCGGGCAGGGCCGGCGCGAACCGGTCTTCGACCGAGTAGACCTGGCTGGCCATCCAGCGGCGGGTCGCCTCCGTACGCGCTTCACCCGGGAGGTGCAAGGTCAGCAGCAAGGACTGGTATTGGGCATACGCCGGCGCATCGCCCGCGAGTCCCCGCTCGGTCAGCGCCAGTATTGCCTCGAGCGCGGAAGTGACGCGCGACAGCTGCGCACCCGGCTGCAACGCGGCGGCCAGCAGCGTCGACACGTCCTCGGCGGGAGCGGCGAGCGGACGCCCGGCGTCGCGGTAGGCATGGAGCCGGTTCATGCGAACCCCGCCTGGCCGGCTGGCGTTGCTGGAAGAATCTCGATTCGAAAAGTGACGGACACCATTGAACTGCCTCCTGAGGTTGTTGTGCGGTGGGGTTTATTACATTTCTTAATATCTTTACTACATTTGTGTTTCAGGCAAGCCTAGAGCTTCCCAAATGGGAAGGTCAAGCACCGGCAATATTTTTTGGTTCTTCACGGATTTCCGTGAAACGCAGCCTTGATCTTCAGGAAGAAGAATTCACTGTCACGGTAACCGTATGCCATTCGCTTCATGACTTTGATGCGATTGTTGATGCCTTCTAATTGTCCGGTGTGCAGCGGCCAGCGCACGCGCGCGAGGATGCCGCGCCAGTAAGGCGCGAGTTTGTTAGCAAAGCGCTTGAGCGGATCGA
>NZ_WNKZ01000169.1 GCF_009720835.1 Pseudoduganella buxea | reverse complement strand
ATGCCTGATGACCATAGCAAGTCGGTCCCACCCCTTCCCATCCCGAACAGGACCGTGAAACGACTTTGCGCCGATGATAGTGCTGCAACCAGTGTGAAAGTAGGTTATCGTCAGGCTGTTATATAGAAAAACCCCTGTTGGCTAACGCCAGCAGGGGTTTTTTGCATTTCCGAGTACTCAATCGCCAGCCCGGCATTGCCTGGCTTTGCCCCCCGTACAGTGATCTGGGCGGGGGATTTTTGCATTCAGTGGCTTTGCTCGGACAGGCATGGCCTGCCTTCGCTCCGAATGGCGCGTGCTGTTGGGGGATTTTTGCATTGGTGGCTGCTCTATCGCCAGCCTGGCATTGCCTGGCTTTGCCCCCCGTCAGTAATCTGTTGAGGGTTTTCTTGCATTCGAAGCCGCCTTTAACCAGAAGAACGGCATCTTAGCGCTGTCATCACCAGGTCATGCCTCGGCCGTACACTGCGCCTCTTTCATCCGAAGAGGAACGCATCATGCTGCCACGCCTGTCCGTATTGTCACTCGCCGTCGCCCTCAGCGCCTGCGGGGGAGGGAGCGACGACGATCCAGCCGCACCCTTGCCAGCCAGGGCCCAGGTCAGCGGTGTCTTCCTGGACAGCGCAGTCGAAGGACTAGAGTACGTGTCGGGTAGCTCGGCACGTGCCATCACCTCGGCGAAAGGCGGTTTCACCTGCACGGAAGGCGATGCCGTCGGCTTCACGCTGGGCGGCATCAACCTGGGCAGCGCGCCTTGCGCGGCCACGCTGACGCCGCTGCAGCTGGCAGCGAGTACCGACGTCACGGATGCGAAGGTCGTCAACCGGCTGCTCGCCCTGCAGCTGCTGGACGAAGACGGCGCCCCCGCCAACGGCATCAAGTTCGGCGCCGGCGTGCGCATGGCCCTTGCTGGCCGCAACTTGGATTTCAGCGCCTCCGCCGACAGCTTCAATGCGGCGCTGGCGGCCACCCTGACGGCGGCAGGTCCCGGCTATGCGACGCGCACCGTGGACGCCGACCGCCGCATGCTGGTCCGCGAGCATTTCGAAAACACGTTGGCCGCCAGCATGAACAGCCCCTTCGCTGAAAAATTCACGCAGGGCGCGGTCGACGTCAGCGTCACCCGCTACCAGATCCAGGCGGACAGCAAATTCCACATCCCGTACGAGGGTAGCAATGCGAAGGTGAAGGAAGACTTCCCGCTGGGCTTCCTGCCGTCTTTCGGTTCCTCCATCGCTTTCAAGGGCGTGGCCGCCAATGGCGACCTGGAATTCTACGGGTTGACCGATCGCGGTCCCAATGGCGACGGACCGAACGTGCCGCCGCTGGGCGGCTCGGGTATCACCGGCAGCAAGATCTTCCCGGCACCAGGCTTCACGCCGTCGATCGGCATCATCACCGTGGGCAAGGCGGGCGCCGTGCTCAATGCCGTCATGCCGATCAAGGTGTCGGCCGCCGTCAACAGCACCGGCCTGCCCATCCCTGAAGGCTCCCTCGGCAATTCCGCCGAGATACCCGTGATGGATGCGATGAAGTTCGACGCCGCCGGCAAGGCAGTCTTCAACGCGAATGGTATCGACAGCGAAGCCATCGCCTTTGACAAAAAGCGCAACGCCCTGTGGATCTCGGACGAATATGGTCCCTTCATCGTCAAGGTCGATGCCGCCACTGGCATGATCCAGAGCCGCCATGCGCCCGGCACTGGCCTGCCGAAGATCTTCGCGAAGCGCCGCGCCAACCGGGGCATGGAAGGCTTGAGCCTCGACACCTCCACCGACCGCCTGCACGGCTTCCTGCAAAGCCCCTTGAGCGACGGCACGGCACACTACGCCGTCACCGGCAAGAACGAGCAGGTCGAGCGCTACGCCCGATTCACGCGCTGGATCGAGTTCCACCCGGCCGCCGGCGTCACCACTCGCATGTACGCTTACCCCATCGACGCGGCAGACTACCAGGATGGCCGCACCGGCAACGCCAAGCTGGGTGACGTGGTCGCGCTGGGGAACGGCAAGTTCATCGTCATCGAGCAGGGCGCCGATCCCAAAGGACGTGTCTTCAACCGCCTGATGCTGGTCGAGGTGGGAGCCGCCACCGATATCGCCGGCGCCGCATTCAATGCCGACACGTCGGACCTGGAAAAGAGCTCGATGGCCGGCAGTGCCGTCAACGGCGCCGATTGGTCGAAGGTAGTGCCGCTGAAGAAAACCCGGCTGCTCGACCTGAACGCGATCGGCTGGCTGGCCGAGAAGGCGGAAGGGCTGACGGTCGTCGACGCCACCACACTGGCCATCGCCAACGACAATGACTTCGGCATGAAGACGAAAGTCTTTACACCGTCGGGTGCAGCGGTGGCCGATGCCGATGTCACGAAGTGCAACGTCGATGCCGCCGGCGCGATCGTGACCAGCGGCGCGGTGGGCTGCAACGCTGCCAATACGATCCGCGTTGCGCCGGGGACGGACGGCGAACGACCAAGCCGCCTGTGGCTCATCAAGTTCGGCAAGCACCTCGCCAGCTACTGATCGTGCGCCGCGAC
Organism: Pseudoduganella buxea; assembly: GCF_009720835.1. Lineage (GTDB taxonomy): Bacteria > Pseudomonadota > Gammaproteobacteria > Burkholderiales > Burkholderiaceae_D > Rugamonas > Rugamonas buxea. The sequence goes on along the minus strand of NZ_WNKZ01000169.1, from coordinate 2,663 downwards.
GTCAGAACAGGTACTGCGCGGTGAAGCCCGCCTGCCAGTTGCGGCCCGGCGCGGCTTCGTAATAGCGTTTGCTGGTGTCGCCGACGATGACGGAGCCGACATACGTCTTGTCGAGCAGGTTATTGAGCCGCACGAATTCGCGGATGCGCCAGTTTCGCAACGGTTGCTCGGCCTGCAGCCGCAGGTTCAGCAGGCCGTAACCCGGTGCCGCTTGCTCGCGATTGGTGTCTTCCGCGTAGACCTTTGCACTGGCCAGGGCCTCGATGGCCGCGCCGTACCGTCCCTGTGCTTCCTTCCACGCCAGCTCGCCGTATGCGGTAGCGCGTGCCACGCCGGGCAGGCGGCTGCCTTCGGCGACGCTGCCAAAGGCTTCATCGTAGATGGCGCGCAGGCCCGTCACCGCGGCGCGCGCCGTGAAGCCATTGCCCCACGCGCCATCGAACGACACCTCGACGCCCTGGCGCAGCGTCTTGCCGGCGTTGCGGTAGCTGGTGCGTCCGCCGCTGGCCGCATCGACAATCAGCTCGTCGCGCGTGCGCACCTGGAACAGCGCCACGTCGACGCGGGCCGACTCGGCCAGCCGGAATTTGGCGCCGGCCTCCATGTGCGTGCTGCGCGCGGGACGCAGCCCGAAATTGAAGCCGCCGCCGGTGCCCGAGTAGAACGATTCGTTCAAGGTCGGCGTCTCGAAGCCTCGCGCGGCGCTGGCATACACATTGACCGCCGGGCTTACCTTGTAGAGGGCGCCGACGACGGGCGTCGTGCGCGAGAACGTCATGCCGCCGCTGTCGTTGCCATTGGCGAGGAAGTGGTCGTCCACCTCGACCTTCACGCGGCTGTGGCGCAAGCCACCCGTCAGGCGCCACGCGCCGCTTTGCCATTCGCTTTGCAGGTATGGGTCAAGGTTGGAGACGATATCATTCTCGTCGCGCCGCAGTGCGCCGCGCACGCCCAGTTGGCTGCCGACGAAGTTCTCGAAACCCCTGCGGTCGTCGCTGGAGCGGTCGTAGTCCAGGCCCACTGTTGTGCGCAGCACGCCGCTGTCGAAACGGCGTACGTCACGCCAGCTGACGGCCGCGCCGTAGAAGTCACGGTCGAAGTCCACCACGCCACCCGAGTGGGACGCCGGCGCCTGGAACGCGCGCGAGAAGGCCTGGTACTGCACCACTTCGCGGTTGCCGCCGTAGACCATCAGGTGCAGCCGGTTCTCGCCGAAATGCACGTCGTAGCTGGCGCCCGCCTGCTGGTGGTCGATGCTCTTGCGGGTGTCGTATCGTTCGGCGAACGTGCGCTTCGGCGTGGCCGTATCGGCAGGGTCGGTCTCGCCCGCGCGGGGATCGCGCAGGTAGGTCGCCCACTGCACGCCGAGCGGGTCCTGGGTGTCCTTCTGGCGCAAGCCGCTGGCCACGATCGTCAGCTTGCTGCGCTGGTCCGGCTCGAACGTCAGCTTGGCGAATGACTGGTCGCGCCGTGCCGCGCTGTGATCGCGGTAGCCATCGGTATCGAAGCGGGACAGGTCGATTACATATCCCAGCGTGCCCTCACGGCCCTGCGCACTGACATCGGCCTTGCGCGCACCGTCGCTGCCGCCCATGACGGACATCTCCACGGAGGCGGGTGCCTTGCCTTCCTCCGTGAACAGCTGGACGACGCCGCCGGAGTGATTACCATACAGCGCGGAGAACGGGCCACGAAGGACCTCGATCCGCTGGGCGCGATCCAGGTTGAAGGTGGCGGCCTGACCCTGGCCGTCGGGCATCGTGGCCGGGATGCCGTCCGCGATCAGGCGCACGCCGCGCACGCCGAAGGCTGAACGGGCACCGAACCCGCGCGACGAAATCTGCAGGTCCTGCGCATAGTTCTGGCGGTTCTGCACGACCAGGCCAGGGACGGCGACGAGCGCTTCGGAAGCGTTGACCCGCATCTGTGCGTCCCGGATGCGCGACGCATCGATAACGTCGATCGCGGCGGGAATTTCCTGGCTCACATGCTCGATCCGGCTGGCAGTGATGACGACGACGTCGTTGATAGCTTGGGCATAGGCGCCCGCGAAGGGAAAGGCTGCGGCGACAGCAGCGGTAATGGCAGGGCGGGAGAAACGGTGCATGGACAATGATGGGTGGATTATTTGGCAACTAATATAACCTGCCAAAGAAAAGCGTGCCGCCCCTCTTGCAGGAGCAGGAATCGTTTGCTATAGTTCTGTCCCTGCCGCAGCGTAGCGTGAAAAACGAAACGAAGCGGTGGTAGATGAAAGCGCCAGGCGCTGGAATCGAAGGGGTTGACGACCTGCACGAAACACCGCATAATCTCATCTCTCTGCTGCTGACAAACACAACGATTTGTCGGGGTCGCAAGACCAGCAGCAAGCGCCTTAGGGCAGAATTCTTTAACAATCAACAGTCGATAAGTGTGGGCGTTTGATGTGATGTGCCCGAGACTTCGGTCTCGATGCTCAAAATATAGCATTAAACGTCTACACAAGTAATTAAAACGTGACCATCGAAAGATGGAATCGTCAGTATTCTTGAGTAGATGACCTCCGATAGCAGTATCGGAAAAACAGAGATTAAACTGAAGAGTTTGATCCTGGCTCAGATTGAACGCTGGCGGCATGCTTTACACATGCAAGTCGAACGGTAACAGGGAGCTTGCTCCGCTGA
>NZ_WNKZ01000168.1 GCF_009720835.1 Pseudoduganella buxea | reverse complement strand
ACCGCCCTGCGCCACCTGCTTGATCGCTGCAATCTTGAATTCCTCTGTGTACCGCTTACCGCTCATATCTTCTCCTTGTGCCCGACATTATGGCTCAGGAGTGTCTACGATAGTCGTGGCGATTCAAACTAACGCGCCACGCTAGTTACAGCATCCAGGCCGCACCTTTCCGGCCAACCGATGGCCTGTACACCGATACACCAAACACAAATCTGAATCGTGTCTAGTCGATGCATACCGCATCGATCTAGTGCAGATTTTACGGGACTCTCGCCACCGGTCCAAAGAGCGAGAAATCAAAACGGAGGTAGTTATGAACCAAGCAGTCGCAAGTAGCCAACTGACCGAGTTCGACTTCATCGTGGTCGTCGATGCATCGGGGTCCATGAGCACGGAAGACATGAACGGACGTTCCCGCTGGGAATACATGCAGGAGACCGTCTGCGCATTCGCCCGCGACCTGGGCAAGCTGGACAGTGACGGAATCGACATCGTCACATTCGGCGGCCCCCAGATCACGACCCATGAAGGCGTGACGGCGGACAAAGTCAGCGAAGTGTTCGCCTCCCGCGCTCCACGTGGCGGCACGCCGCTGACCGAAGCGTTGCAGGCAGCGTTCAAACTGGCGGGGAAATCCGACAAGAAGGACTTCATCATCGTCTTCACTGACGGCGTACCCGACGACAAGGCCGGCGCCGCCAGGGCGATCATCGAACAGTCGCAACGGCAAGAAACCGATGACGCACTGACCATCCTGTTCGTCCAAGTCGGCCGCGATCCGGCAGCCACTGCCTACCTGCGCAAGCTCGACGACGAGCTCGCCGGCGCCAAATTCGACATCGTGGACGCGAAAACGATGGACGAAGCAGAAGCCTTCGCGACGACTGCAGAATTGATCGAAGCCGCCATCAACGACTAACCGTCGGCCGGCCAAGCTGAACAGCGCTGGCGCGCCGGGCTAACCTGAAACGAGGGTCACCGACGGGCCAACGCGCTTCACCAGAGGCCATGCTTAAAGATGTTACGGCGGCATCCAGCCGCGCCGGAGACGTAACCGGCACCCCACATCCGCCGGCGGCGCCGGCCAACAACAACGAGGAGCAGATGGTGAGCGCAACGCAGACCTACCTGGCACCCGGCCCAGTTGCACTAGCTGAACGAGAAGCACGGCTGGTTCAATTACGGCGACGGGCATAGCGCCGTCAGCAAGGCGTTTGCCCACGACGCCATCGAAATGCATGAACGCATGCGCTGCGCCTGACCTGTTGACCTCGCCCGTCGATGCCGTCTTACATGACGTTTACCCGCGTCGCCTAACGCCCATTTTCTCCATGCTCACATGCTCGGCCTTGAAAGTTTTCCTTTGTCCCTAACGGGCGTTTGTTCGGTGCGAAGCTCGCTTGTTCAATCCTGGCCATGACCAGCACGTCGTCCAGTGGCCGCTTCTTCGAGTGCACGCAGTGGGCGATCGACAAGGTCACATCCTGGCCATGACGGCGACGCATCGTAGGCATCAGCGCGTCTAAGAATCGCTGCGCTAACTCTTCGCTAGACACGGCAAGCGCCTTGTCGAAGCCCACCAGTTTAGTGTTCGCCGAAAGGTAGCAATCGCCTTTGCTCTGAAGGGCAAATGTGCTCCCTTGAAGATTTGCATCCTCGATTCGGATCGTCCACGATTCCATCTCTTTTCCTTCAACTTAGGTGTACCTGGCCCGCCGCACTGTGAGCCAGCTCGCGAACGGCCGCAGTAACGGTTCCCACGAATTTGATTTCGTCTAACGTGAAAGTAAGGGATTGGCCTCGCAGGTTGGTAGCGGCTTCGGGCGTCAACAACGCGATGTCCATGCTCTACTAGTGCACATTCGAAGCGTCCACCCGGCCCGTTGAAACGCCGCGTATTGCCATCTCAATCCAGTAAAAATCGGTAAAGCTGTTTGTGGGTTTTCTAACCGGTTACGCGTGCGGCGGCGTGCAGCTCGAACGCGAGTTCGTCAAGCCGTTGGCGCTCCGAATCGTGAACCTCACGCCGTGCCAGGCCCTCCGCTTCTTCGTACCAAGTTTTCACTGCAGCCTCCGCGATTGCTTGGCGTACCTTCAGTTCGACCAGTGGCAGTGGATCGTCGTTCGCAGACAGCTCGCGGATGAAGTTCTCCGTAGCGTCCGTCACTTCCAAGTACGTCGTATTCATGCTCTTGCTTTTCCTCGATCAGTATGCTACCGGCACCAGATCGCCTGGCAGATACCGCGGCCCCCCGCGTCTCTTCCTCTGTGCATGCCATCGCCTCCCCATCCAGCTTCGATGCCGCCGGCATGGTGCGCTATGTCTACCAAGTGCCGATGGTGCACTGGCCTACTGGATCCGCAGCAGCCTTCATGTCAGCCGGATGCTCCGTCAATTGCCAGGCCAACTAATACCATCAAAGCTGCCGGCGCGGTGGTCGCAGAAATTGCCCCGGTTACCTCCTCACTAGCGATGGCCGCGACTCGTCCAGCAAGGCCGGTCCCACCAGCGGCAATTAAGCCCGCGCCAGCAGCTGCGATTGTTGCAGTTGTCACTGCAGCCGTCGCATCGGTCGCTACACCAGCCCCCCCCTCCGGCTGCGGTACCGGCCGCGCGGTCATCGAGCCTTCGGCAAACATATTCTCAATGGCTACGGATTCTTGATTCATCGATGTTTTCCTAAACCTTTGAGACACGCACGCGGTCATACTTCACTGCGCCATTCGGAAGAAGCGTGAATACAATGTCGGATCGAGTAAAAGCCTCCGCAGTTACGCCGTCGTAAATCGAGTCGCATAACCATGCTGCCATCGCAGCGTTAGCTGCGTGCATTTCGACTTCGTCCTTCGACATATTGTCTTTAGCAGCAGCGATCAGCTTCTGGGCAAAGAATGGCACAACTCCCTTGGTCCAGGTCCGCCCGCGCTTACGCGCTTCTTCCTCTCTCGACTCAGCCATGATTATCACGCGTAACGCATCTACTTGCGTCTCGCTCACTAACTTCGTTAGCATAGTGTCATCCATGCTGTGTACACGTATCAACATAATTTTTAGTCCTATCACTTCGTGATGGGCTGGCCCAGCGAGAGCCGGCGGGAGATCCAAAACAACACGCTGCGCTCTGCATCCTGGTTTAATGAGAGAGGGCCTGCTCGCACTGCTGGTCACATCCCCCTTGTGTCTTCAAACCGATCTGGCACTGACCTGAATCGCCGTCATTGCAGGAGTTGTGTCATACAGCGCGTAACGTAGCTCAGACGAGTTCGGATTGCGAAGGTCGCGCACCCGCCGCAACAAGGTGCAATAACGCGTCCAGGGAGCAGCCAACACGCTCTGCCTTGCCGCGCGCCAGCGCTCTGCCTTTGATTATCTTTGTCGGCACTTCTGTCATCCGACTCAGACGTTCACGGTCAGCCATGGCGTAGGTAACCCAATAGTAGTTGCGTGCCGCGAACTCCCGGAACTCGCGTTCAAAATCGCTTGGTTCAAACCGGTACACCAATCCCGTCGGTGTAGTGACTAGCGCATGGATAGTGTCGTCACGAACGTCGGCGACGCAGACGATCTGGCTTTGGCTGCTTTCGTCCTCCGCAATGTCGGATGCGTTCGCCAGAGGGAGCCCTGCAGCTCGAAGGGCCGCCATGATCGCTCCCGGGTTTGATACGGGCACTTGCGTACGCCAGGTATGCCCGCCTGAGGCGGCTTGTTCGATGACAATGCTCACTTTGCATGCTTTCATTGTGAATTTTCATCGTTGTACGCATTCGTCAGCGCTAATATTCTATCGCCCTATCGGCAAGACAGCTAGCTGACAAGCGCTATCGCTGCGGGCGCGAATTGCTAAGCGCTTACATTGTCCAGCTCAACCTAGGCGATCCAACGCCTGCGCCTACCAGGTCTGTAGTAAATGATGGCTGAACTATTCATATCCAGGGCATGTCATGCTGGCGCAATAGCATGGCACGCCGGTCGCGTAGCCGTGGGGCGACACTGGCCGCCGCTGTGTCCCCCGATGACCATGGCGGGACCAGATCAAGCCCCGGGCACCTTCAACCTCGTGAACATGCCGAGGATGCTGTTGTTGCTCATGGCCACGCCGAACACCAGCGCGCAGATGACGACCATTTCCTTGCCGGTGCCAGTCCAGATGTCGGCGTAAAGCATAAAGGCGCCGGTAACGAGCTGCATGAAGAAGAATGCCGAGTGCGCCAGTTTGATCCACTGTTGGTCGACCATCGTCCGCCGGCGCTCTTCCGGTATGTGCCTCATCGGCGGGAAGGCCACCGGGGCCGGGCGCGATGCATGCCGAGGCTGCTCAGAACCGGGAACAACGGGGGCTGGTGGCGCGCCAGACCCACCAGACCGTGGCCGCGGACCGCTCAAGACCTACCTGTGCAAGGTGTGGCTAGCAAAGACAAGCGCGACCGTTTGGTGCCATTTGCCTCCGTTCAGCGACAGGACCAGCTGCGTGCTTGGCGCCATGAGGCTAGTACTTGAAGGCGGCGCTGCTGACTCGCACGATGTCCCATCGGGGATCTGTACGGCGATGGCCATGATGGTCGACTGTCCGTTGCTGAAGCGCCTTGAGGGCGCCCATGCTCGTACACTGCTCTCACAGTTTCACGTCAAGGGCGGTCCACAGGAACATCGCAAGCCACCTTACCGTTCTAGTTTGTTGTTCACAACCTCGGTCAGCATTTGATGCAATCTCGGTCACATCGACTGTGACCGCATTGCCGAAAACGGTTCAGATCGTTAGGCCTCATCGTTTCATCTTGACCGTACCAGGCATAAACCCTTGTGGCGTAGGACAACTGCATGGACCAGAAGTTTTCTCAGTCGCGCATATGGGCTGCCCTGGTCCTGTCCATCCCGACCCTTCCTTTACGATGCACATGCATACATTTGTGTTCGGAAAGAACTCGCAAGATGATGAACGCCGGCCTGGCGCGACTGGTGAGCTGGGGGCGACAGGGATGGGAGCGGCACCACCGCTCATTGCAGCTTCACACAGGAAACACTTGCACGCCCCAGTAATCTGACCGGCAATCTCGCCAACAACTTGTTCGACGTAGGGTAATCCCCCCACAAAAAGAGCGTCGTTAGAAGTAGAATTTTCTACTTAAGAACAGAAAGCTCTACATGAAGACGTCCCGCTTTACCGACAGCCAGATCATCGCCATCCTGAAACAAGCCGAAGC
>NZ_WNKZ01000167.1 GCF_009720835.1 Pseudoduganella buxea | reverse complement strand
CTGCGCATAGCTGGTTTGCAGGTGCCAGCCGGTCAGGCGGCTGACGATGCGGTCCAGCCAGCGTTCGCGCCGGCCCGTGAAGCGGGTCCATGAGGGTCGACAGCTTCAGCGAGCGTTCGCCGCTGCCGTAGAAGAAGGCACCGAAGCGGGCGCCCGTGATGCGGGTGGCCGCGTCCGTCACCTCCTGCAGCAGCGGTTCGAGCGTGCGGTGCCGCGCCAGCGCGTTGCCCGTGCTGTTGAGCAGTTCAAGGATATTCGTTTCGTCGCGCAACGCTTCCTGGGCGCGCTTGACCTGGTCGACGTCGGTGCTGGTGCCGAACCAGCGCAGCATCTGGCCGCTGCTGTCGCGCACGGGGTTGGCCCGGGTCAGGAACCAGCGGTACTGGCCGTCCGCGCCGCGGATGGGAAATTCCATCTCGAAGCTCTGGCCCGAGGCGATCGACTCGCGCCAGTGCTCCATCATCGGCTCGCGGCAATCGGGCGCATGAACCTCGCGCCAGGCGTCGTCGTGGGGCAGCTCGGGGTCCACGCCCGTGTACTCGTACCAGCGGCGGTTGTACCATGCCATGCGGCCGTCATGGTGGGCGATCCAGGCCAGCTGGGGAATCGAATCGGCCAGCGCGCGCAGCTGCTCTTCGCTGTGCTTCAACGTGTCCTCGGCCACCTTGCGCTCGCTGATGTCCTGCACCATGCCGTTCACGCCCAGCAGCTGGCCCGTGTCGCTGTAGCTGCCGTGGCCGACGACGGAGAGCCAGGCGAGGCTGCCGTCGCTGCGCCCGATGCGGCACTCGATGGAAAAGTCGCCGCGCGCCGTATAGGCCTGCAGGAAGGCGGCCTGCACGGCCTCGCGGTCTTCCGGCACGACGCGGTCGCGCAGCACGGCCCAGGTGGTGTCCTGGCCGGCCGGCAATTCGAAGATTTCCGCGGCGCGCTGGCCCAGCACGATATGGTCGGTCGCGGCCAGCCAGGTCCAGTCGCCCAGCTTGCCCGCGGCCAGCGCCACCTGCAGGCGGCTGCTGTGTTCGCGCAGGCTGTGCTGGTCCTCCTTGCGCTGGCCGATATCGCGCAGCGTGCACGTCAGGCCCGTGCCGAACGGGTAGGCGCGCACTTCCAGCCAGCGCCGGCGCGGTTGGTAATACAGTTCGAAGGTGGCGTCCTGGCGCCGCACCATGGCCTGGCGCAACTGCTTTTCCAGTACGGTGCCGGCCAGTTCGGGAAAGGCCTGCCACAAGGTGCTGCCTGTGACGTCCTCGTGTTCGCGCCCGGACGGGAACAGGATCTCGCCGGCGGGGCGGTTCAGGTAGCTGATGCGCCAGTTCGGTTCGATCAGGGCGACGCCGTCCGTGATGCTCCCCAATACGGCGCGCAGCTGCTCGTTCGACTGGCGCAGGGCTTCCTTCGCTTCCAGTGTCGAGCGCAGCGTGTCATCGTCGGAGTTGGGGCCGGCACCGGGCCCGGGGGAGAAAATCATGAATTAGTCGCAGCGATTGTCGGAAGGCCGTGCGGCCTGCTCGGGATGATTGTAGCGGCACGCCGGGGCGCGCGCCCGCACGGTTGGCTCCCGCCCGGGCGGTACAGGGAGCGGGCGCTAGCGCCGGCCGGCGACCTTCGCCGCGACCCGGTCGAGAATGGCCTGCAACTGCTCGATCTCGTAGGGCTTCTGGATCGCCTCGGCGGCAAATTCGAGCTGCTGCGTCAGCCCCGTGCCGTAGCCGGAAGCGAAGATCACCTGCAGCGCCGGCAGTTCGGCCACGGCGCGGCGCGCCAGTTCGACGCCGGAGATGCCGGGCAGGCTGACGTCGGAGAACAGCACGTCGAACCCGCGCCGGCGCAGGTGCTCCAGCGCCGCCTCGCCGCTCGCCTCGGCTTCCACTTCGTGGCCGAAGGCGCGCAGCATCTCGCACACGAGGTATTGGGCATCGAGGTTGTCCTCGACGACGAGGATGCGCAGCGCGCCGCTTGACGCCACCGTGCCCAGGCCGGTGGGCGGGGCCAAGGTGCACAGGATGCCCTGCACGGCGCCGTCGGCATCGCGCAGCGGCGTGTAATACAGATCGAAATGGTGTTCGCTGATGCCGCCCTGGCGCCACAGGTGCAGGGCCGCGCCGGCGAAGACCTGTGCGGCACCGTCCCAGGCCTGCTCGATGGCGAGCGCATTCCAGCTCCAGGCCGATGGCTGCATCGCCGGCACCTTGCCACCGGGGGCCTGCTGGTGCGGCATGCCGGCCAGCGCGGCGTAGGCGTCGTTGAACAGCATGACCTGTTCGCGGCCCCACATCACCACCATCGGCAGTGGCGCGTTGAGGATGATGTCGACCGTCAGGCGCAGGGTATGGGGCCAGTTGTCCGGCTCGCCGATGGCCGTGCGCGACCAGTCGTGATCGGCCAGCGTGGAAATGCTGGTGCAGGCTTGTGCAGTCATCGCTGTCCCGACTCCGTATTAAACTGATAGCAAAGATGGTGCATCGTACACCAATGCCGCGGCGCCGGGCCGCAGAATGGGGCCGGCAAGGCCGCCGGAATGCGGCCGGGCCACGACGCATTTCGCGCCCCGCATTTTGCTCTGGACAATGGCGCGGGCCGCCCCTATAATCTTGCTCCTTTCGCAGCAAACGTCACAGGGCGCAGCGGAAGGCAGGCAGGGGAGGCGACAGCTTCCGGCCCGGAAAGGTCGACTTGGCGGCGCAAGCAGCGAACGAGACGATGGATGAAAAATCCAGCTTTCCAAGCCGAAAGAAATGCTGTAAAATGCCGACTCGCTTGATTGCAAGAAGATTGCAAAAAATTGCGGCTGTAGCTCAGCTGGATAGAGTACTTGGCTACGAACCAAGGGGTCGTGGGTTCGATTCCTGCCAGCCGCACCAGAATTTGCCGGACGATGGAAGTCGACCGGCGTGCAGTAAAAGCAGTATGGAAGTATCGAGATGACAGGTCGTGCGATGAGGTTGGTCCGCTGCCTGTTATAATCGTGGAAGTTTTGCGGCTGTAGCTCAGCTGGATAGAGTACTTGGCTACGAACCAAGGGGTCGTGGGTTCGATTCCTGCCAGCCGCACCAGTTTTACCACCGCCGGCGGAAGTCGCGGTGAAGCAGTTCCAGTAGTATGTTGTAGTGGAAGTTTTGCGGCTGTAGCTCAGCTGGATAGAGTACTTGGCTACGAACCAAGGGGTCGTGGGTTCGATTCCTGCCAGCCGCACCAGATGGAAGAAGAGGGGCCAGATCGCGAGATCTGGCCCTTTTTTCGTTAACCCCTGCTGCGTGGTTGGCAAGGGTGGCGAAATGCCGGATGATCCCTGACATGTCCGACAACGAGGATCTCGCCGCCCCATGACCACCATCACCTGCATCGACGACCTGCAGCGCCTGGCTCGCCGCCGCGTGCCGCGCATGTTCTACGACTATGCCGATTCCGGCTCGTGGACCGAATCGACCTACCGCGCCAATCAGGACGACTTCAAGGCCATCAAGTTCCGCCAGCGCGTGGCCGTCGACATGTCGAACCGCACCCTGGCCACGACGATGGTGGGACAGCAGGTGGCGATGCCGGTGGCGCTGGCGCCCACGGGCTTGACGGGCATGCAGCATGCCGACGGCGAAATCCTCGCCGCGCGCGCGGCCGAACGTTTCGGCGTGCCGTTCACCCTGTCGACGATGAGCATCTGCTCGATCGAGGATGTGGCGGCCCATACGACCAAACCCTTCTGGTTCCAGCTGTACGTGATGAAGGACCGCGATTTCATCAGCCGCCTGATCGACCGCGCCAAGGCGGCCAAGTGCTCGGCGCTGGTGCTGACCCTGGACTTGCAGGTGCTGGGCCAGCGCCACAAGGATATCCGCAACGGCCTGTCCGCGCCGCCGCGCCTGACCCTTCCCAACCTGGTGAACATGGCGACCAAGCCGCGCTGGTGCCTGGGCATGCTGGGCACCTCGCGCCGCCACTTCGGCAATATCGTCGGCCATGCGCCGAAGGTGGCCGACATGTCCTCGCTGTCGTCGTGGACGGCGCAGCAGTTCGACCTGACACTGTCCTGGCGCGACGTCGAATGGATCAAGCAGCGCTGGGGCGGCAAGTTGATCATCAAGGGCATCATGGACCCGGAAGACGCACGCCTGGCCGTGGCCAGCGGCGCCGACGCGCTGATCGTGTCCAACCACGGCGGGCGCCAGCTCGATGGCGCGCAGTCGTCGATCGCGGCGCTGCCGGCCATCCTGGACGCCGTCGGCGACGCCATCGAAGTGCACCTCGATGGCGGCATACGCTCCGGCCAGGACGTCATCAAGGCCGTGGCGCTGGGCGCGCGTGGCGTCTATATCGGCCGCGCCTTCCTGTACGGCCTCGGTGCGATGGGCGAGGCGGGCGTGACGCGCTGCCTGGAGATCATCCGCACCGAGCTCGATATCACGATGGCCTTCTGCGGCCTGCGCGACGTGCGCGACGTCACCCGCGACATCCTGCTGCCGGGGAGCTTTCCCCGCTAGTGTTTAGGCAGCCAGCGCCGCCAGCGCCGTCCGGGTTGCCGCGGCCACGATGTCGCTGCGGCTGTCGGCATCCTTCACCGCACCATGCGTGTAGACCACCAGCACGACGGGCGCGCCGCCGGGCGGGTAGGCGACGCCGATGTCGTTGGTCACGCCGTAGCTGCCCGTGCCCGTCTTGTCGGCCACCTGCCAGCCTGGCGGCACGCCGGCGCGGATGCGCGTGTCGCCCGTCGTCGTGCCCAGCATCCAGTCCTTCAGCTGCTGGCGCTGCGCCGGCGGCAGGGCGTCGCCGGCAAAGAGTTTCTGCAAGGTGCGCGCCATCGCCAGCGGCGTCGTCGTATCGCGCTCGTCGCCGGGAATGGCCGTGTTCAGGTCCGTCTCCCACCGGTCCAGGCGGAAGCTCGAGTCGCCGATCGAGCGGGCATATGCCGTGATGGCCGCCGGGCCGCCCAACTCCTTCATCAGCACATTGGCCGCCGTGTTGTCGCTGGTCTGGATCGTCGCCGCGCACAGCTCGGCCACCGTCATGCCGGTGGCGACATGCTGTTCCGTTACGGGCGAATACGTCACCAGGTCCGCCTTGGTATAGGTCAGGCGCTTGTTCAACAAGCCGGGCGCCTTGGCCTCGCGTGCCAGCACGGCCGCGCCGACGAGGGTCTTTGAATCGCCACGAGTTTCCTAGACACTCGCGAGCCGCTTGAAATACTGCTTTTCATACTCGACCGGCGACAAGTCATTGCTGAAGCTGTGCCGGCGCTTCGGATTGTAGAACATCTCGATGTAAT
>NZ_WNKZ01000166.1 GCF_009720835.1 Pseudoduganella buxea | reverse complement strand
GATTACATCGAGATGTTCTACAATCCGAAGCGCCGGCACAGCTTCAGCAATGACTTGTCGCCGGTCGAGTATGAAAAGCAGTATTTCAAGCGGCTCGCGAGTGTCTAGGAAACTCGTGGCGATTCAGAGCGCACCCATGGGGTTGTCGCCGTAGGGTTACCATTGCTCATCATGGCAGCGGTACACCTGTTTCTGCCGCGCTGGGTGGAAGCAGGCATTTGGGTCCTCTTGCTCGGACCGGCGGCAGCGGCAGCCGTCACGATAGTCGCCTATGGTTTGCTGCTTACGCGGCGCCACTGAACTGCACCGGAAAAAACCGTGAACTACCGTCGCCTACCAGGAGTCGCATACTGCATCGGATGCGGCTGTCACGATCAGCGCGCTTGCGCGAACGGCTGTTGGTGGCTCCGCGTGGACTATACGGTCGCCGCAGGAGTTTGCAGCGAGTGCGGCGGGCACGTTCAGCGGTGGGACAGGGGTGAACGAACTCGACTCAACGCCGTAACCCCGGCCGCTGCTTGATCCGGAAGGAACAGCGTACCGCGATTTTCGCGTCCGCGAAACTGAACAAATCGCGCCAGGTTGCGGCCGCAGTTGGCCGGTGCCGGCGCCAAGGAAAAGCCGTGGGCGATATAACGACCGTCGATTTTGGAACCGCTGCCGAACGGCAGCGTGCAAAACTGGCTGATAGCTTGGAAGCGATTGCCGGTCACATCCGACGCGGTGAGCTTCAGTTCGAGCCACGAGGCTTTGTTCTGCTGCTGCAAAGTGAGCAGAATCCTGCCCAGTTTGAAGTGCTCAACGTCGGCATCCCGACAACGACAGACCTGGAGCGCGCAGCGATTGCGATCCGCACGAGAACGCACCAGCGCATCTAACAAGGAAAAATCGTGTCGACGACGACAGGCAATATGGACACAGCGCGGCGCTGGCGTGAGCAGTGGGGTTACATCGGCCGGGGCGGCGTTGTCGTGTTGTTCGCCGGCGAGGTGCAGAGCTGGGTCAACGAGCTGCGGAACCCGGAGCACTGGCAGCCCGGTTGCATCGCTGTGGATGAAGGTGGAAAGAGCTGGACCGCGATCGCCGGTACCGAATCTAACGGCGCCTTGATGTGGCTCCCGAACGATCCGATCCGCGACTGATAGAAAACTGTATAAACGATTTTTAGGAGCACGGACATGCTGCTGGACAGCCTGAAAATCGACATCACCGAAATGATCGATCTGGCACAGAGGATCGAGAACTACGACGCGACCCTGGCGGCATCGCAGACGCTCGGTAAACAGATCGAGCCCGCTGATGCCGCGCACGTCGAACGGCGGCACCGCGGCGAACGGCTGGCCGAACTACGTGTCAAATGGGGCGTGTAAGCCCAAGGAAAACCCGCGCCTGGCGGCGCCCGTAGCTGGCCGGCCGTCAGCGTAAAGAGGACTCATGGGCACAATCGTACACAACGCCATTGTCGTAACGAGCAACGAAGGCACTCGTATTTCGGCGGCAGCTGCTATGGCTCGTTCGCTGGGACTGCAAGTCCTCGGCCCGAGTGAAGCGGCCGGCCATAGCTATCAATCGATTCTTGTTTGCCCTGACGGGAGCAAGGAACGTCATGAAAGGTCGGACCTCGCGGATACGAAGCGCGACACTTTCCGCTCCTGGCTGGCATCTGACGGTGACGAACTGGACTGGGTAGAGGTTCGGTTTGGACCGGATACCGAGGGCGCTTACGTGCTGCATGACGCGAAGGGACGGTTCGACAACGAATGACCCGGAAAACCAGGAGATCGTAATGTTCATCGCACAGCAATACAAATTCGAATGGGGCGACGCGTACATGGACGCGTTCTTGAATTACGAAGCTCCCAGCGGCATCGAAGGTCACCGTGTCGAGGTGGACTTCGCCCGCGTGTGGGACGCGCTGTAACTGGTTAAGGAATACGATATGGCTGAGGAACTGGGGTATCACGAGCAGAACGAGGGCTGGAAGCACGAATGGCTGGCCGATAGCCATTGCGTCTGCTTTATGCGTCCGCGAGAGATCGGCGGAGGGTTCATGACCGTCGATTTCGAGTGTCGGCTTTTCAGCACCGGCTACGGCAAGCCACGGCAGGGCGCGACGGCCACTGCTTACACCGGCAAGGGCTGGAAGGATCGAATCGTCCGCGACGCGATCGACCACTTGGAACGCGTGATGTCCGACACCGGACCTGCAACATCGCAGACGGCCTGATCGCCAAGGAAAAATGTCGGAAACTGGATGATGCCTAATTTACCGCGTTTAATCTTGATCGGCAGCGTGCTGTTGCTACCGGTCGTTGCAGGCTCCTGGTCAGCGTTGGCTGCTACGCCCGAGTCTCCGGAGTACAGGTTACCACCCGCGAATTCATGGCTTCACGGTCGATGTGGACGCCATACCTGTAATGTGTACCAGTCTCATGCGGTACGCGATGGCGTCTATTTGAGTAAGCACTCAACTCTTTATGCGCCCCGAGTAATCGTAGACGTCGGCGGTAATGGTAGTCGGGGACGGGTGCAACTTACCCATGTGCCGTTCTCGTTGTGCGCGTCAACGCACGGGGACGAGTGCACGATTGAGGTAAAGACCGGCAAGGCAGTTTTGGAACTCGGATTAGATTCGAGTAGCCCGTTAGAGATCACGCCAGCTATGAATTTCGTTCGTTTCGCAGGCGACACCAAGTCGTTTGAGGTGTCGTACCTGGATGAACAACGTAAGCGCGTGCGCATTCGGTTCGATGCGGCACAGGTCGAGTTACGTCCAGTCGAGTTGCGTCCAGCGCGGCTCGATCGATAGAAAGGCCGAGGAAAAACATGCAAGCACTTAAACGTCTTCAATTCCTAGCTTCCCGGCAAGGTGGCTGGGCTGGATGATCGATCCATAGAGACCAGGCGCACGGGCCTACAGCGAACGTCGACATATCGTTCGGTTGGCGCACACTTGCGCTCTGATGCGATTACTGTCATCAGCTTACAGCGCTGGCGCAGCACCGAACCGACGAAGAGCCTCACTGACTTCGGCGATGCCAAACACGTCTGGGGCAGGCGCCGACTTTCCCGCCATTGCTGATGCTGTTTCAGCCACGTGGAGCGCATGCGTCCGCTCCCGCCAGAGCGCTTGAAGTCCGGCCACGAGCAAGTCGCGGTCAGCTTTGCTCAAGGCATTGTTCAGATCGTCGTTCATATAACCTCGATGTCATGTACGTGAGCGGCCGGCCGCCAGGGAGCACTACCGGTGCGGCAATTTAACGGGAGCAAAGTGCCAGCTGCATCTATCCCCCCCACTACTGGAGCCTGGTTCGTACCCGTAGAGTTCTTGCCGCCGAAGAAGGCACGGTAACTGCACATCATCCACGTAGCCTCATTTTTCCTTGCTATTCAGCAATGACAAGTAATTCGGCTCCCCGACCCTGGGCACGGAAGGCTCGTAGGTGAAGCAATTTGCTACCCCCCAACTGATGATGATTTTAACCCCGAATAACTAAGTATGGCGCGGTTTATAGATTTTCCAGCCCGTGACAGATTCCTTCTAGTTCGCGTCTTGCATCCGCGTACCCAAGCATTGGGTTCCTACTGCGTTCCGCTTTTTCAACGTCATTAAGGTCCCTCCACATCAAGCGGCCTTGGGCACTTCCATCCGCCCCGGGTATTAACGTTTCGAAAGCCTCTGCAAACGTAATGAGCCAACGAAGATCGACAACCATGCTACCTCCGCTCCGGTCAGCATGATGGATAAAAGCTCGTGCGGTAACTTGCCGATAATTCCAACGCAACACAATTTGCCGGCTAAAAAAGGACTGCCGGATTTCAGTCCACCGATTGGCGAGGCCATATCATCATCACACAGTTTTCTTGGGTGTCAAGCTGTCGCAGCCGGTGTTGCAGCAGCTTTGCAGCCGATCATTGCCATGGGAGAGCTGTTCCACAAGACGGAGTGCGTTCTGGTCGCGCACCTGCTTGCTTAGTTTTTAACAAAAGCATTCTGGATCAAGGACGTACTGAGCAGTGACGGAGGTAACGCTGGATGGTCCGATACGCCGTGTTATGCAGCATTATTTGTCTGTTCGCACTAATAGCGCAGCGCCCGATACTGCATTCAATACTGTGAGAGGGCATGGGATTCGCCCGCGCTTATTGAGGTGTTGGCGACAGAACGACGCTCATAGCATGGAAGGGCTCGAATACCTTCTCTCGGCCGCACTAGCGTGTCTGACTATCTCAATGTCGCAGTCTGCCAGCGGCACGACATACATTGCCAGTTGTCTAGCAATGTGGGTCCGGATCCAGCGGCATCACTCGCGTCGACGTGACTGTACAGCTTGACATTACGTCATGTGAGGTCAGAATGAGTAGAAGAATTCCAATGGCAATGCATCGTGGATTCGCCTAATGTCGCGAGCAGTCCGCATGGTTGTGGTTTTCAAACAAACTCATCCGGAACTAGGAGCGTTAGTCTAACCAAGGTGCGCGATGTGTTTCTCTTGAAAATCGGCCAGACGCTATGATGATATCAAAAAGCATACATAATCAACGAAACAATAGAGAGGGAAGAGCGGCCATTGTGATCTCAAGAATATTTCAGGTCGTTAATGCCGATGGCTCTGTGGAGTTTGCAGAAATTTCTGAGGGAGAAAATCATGGGTTTGAGTGTGGTACGCGTGACGTTTTCCGACGGTGCGCGAATGTACAGTTCGTATTGTACGATTGCAGAAATGATGAATCCAATCATTGTCTCTATTCCACCGGAGCTGGAGCAGCTGATGGAAGAGGACGCTAACGTCAGCGGGGAAGACCCAGCGACGACGTTGTACCGCATCATTATCGGCGGAGGAGCGTGGCCCGAACGTCTGCCAGATGATGTACCGTTTGAGCGTGTCACGTGCACGTTACTATTCAACGGCGGGATTGATCATTCATGGGAATCTCAAGCACAGCGACATCGTATGAGTGGCGTGATCAGCGGCAGTCTCGGATGTGCAAACCTTGCGCTGGTTCCAGACCCAATTGAAGCCACATATCTCAGCTTAAACACATAGCTGTCCATTAGGTGTCTGCCCGGTTTCCGTGGCTCGCTGACGGCAGATAATAGTCTGCACCTTTCGCGTGACTGTTTAAATTTCCGGATCGTAATCAGCGGGCGCACGACTGCCAGGGTACAACAACAGAAGGTCCTGTACCATGTGACGGAACCGGCTGTGTGGTTGTGCTTTAACAGGTCCATCAATTCGTGAAGCCGGCGAGTCCGGCAGGGGGCGCCGCGCCAGCGGGTAATCCCCCCACAAAAAGAGCGTCGTTAGAAGTAGAATTTTCTACTTAAGAACAGAAAGCTCTACATGAAGACGTCCCGCTTTACCGACAGCCAGATCATCGCCATCCTGAAACAAGCCGAAGC
>NZ_WNKZ01000165.1 GCF_009720835.1 Pseudoduganella buxea | reverse complement strand
GGGGCAGATGCCGGCATTGCTGGCGGCCCGAACGGGTGCCCGCCCGCCGATGCGCACGGAACCGGTCGACGAGCCCGCTTCGGCCGTGCCGCCAGCAATGCCGGCATCTGCCCCGGTCCAGGGCATGGCACCGCCCGCACCGCAGGCACGCCAGTCCCGGCCCGCGCCGTGGGAAGACGATCCCGCCGGCCTGACGATGGGTGAAGCAGCCGTGCTGGAAGCACCGCCCCAAGCCCAGGCACAGGCGCAGGCGCGCCAGGCGCCCCCGCGCCCGGAACAGCGGGTGGCGGAAGAAGACGACCTGCCGCCATGGGTGACGGAGTTTTCCGACGACAGCGCCACGCCCGCCGCGCGCGGCGAGGTATCCCAGCCCGCACCCGCCCAGGCCCCGGCCGGCGCGCCCGCCGCAGCGGCACCGGTGCGCCAGGCCCAGCCGGCGCAGGCACCGTATGCCTACGTCATCACGCCCGTGCCCGAGCTGGACTGGGATGGCAACTGGCCCCTGCTGGCGGCCCACCTGCCGCTGCGGGGCGTGGCCCAGCAACTGGCGACCCAGGCCGAACTGATCGACTGCACCGTGGCCGGTCCCGAGGACGGCGATGCCGTGCTGCTGCGGCTGCGCTGCCCGATCGACACGTGGCGCTCGCCGCCGAACGTGGAAAAACTGACGGCGGCCCTGTCGGAACGCTTCAACCGCACCGTGCGCGTGGAAACCGAGCTGGGCCCCGTGTGGTACACGACGACGGCCGAACAGCAGGTGCACCGCGAAGCCTGCCAGCGCCAGGCCGACGACGCCGTGCATGGCGATGCCTTCGTGCAAAGCATGGTGCGCGAGTTCGGCGCGTTCGTCGTGCCCGGCTCCATCGTGGCGCCAATCACGCCCGCCCACTAAAATACCTATTTACCATTCGGAGAAACCCATCATGATGAAGAACCAGCTGGCCGGCCTGATGAAACAAGCCCAGGCAATGCAGGACAATATGAAGAAGGCCCAGGAATCGCTGGCGCTGATCGAAGTCGAAGGCCAGTCCGGCGCCGGCCTCGTCAAGGTCGTCATGACGTGCAAGAACGACGTCAAGCGCGTCTCGATCGATCCGTCGCTGCTGGCCGACGACAAGGACATGCTGGAAGATCTGGTCGCCGCCGCCTTCAACGACGCCGTGCGCAAGGCCGAAGCCACCGCCGCCGAGAAGATGAGCGGCCTGGGCGCCGGCCTGAACCTGCCGGCCGGCTTCAAGATGCCGTTCTGAGCGTCACCAGGCCAGCTGCCATGTTCGTCATCGCGCTTACGTACCTGAAACCCACCGAGGAGATCGATGCGCTGCTGGCCGCGCACCGGGAGTTTCTGCGCGAGCAGTACGCCAACGGCGTGTTCCTGATGTCGGGCCGGATGGTGCCCCGTACGGGCGGCATCATCATCGCCACGGCCGACAGCCGCGCCGATATCGAGGCCATCATCGAACTGGACCCGTTCCGGCAGGCCGGCGCGGCCAGCTACACGATCACGGAATTCGTGCCGACGATGACGGCCGACGTGCTGGCCGCCTTCCGCCAGCACTGACCATGGCCAAGTCGCTGGAGTTCCTCACGGAGGCCTTGCGCCGCCTGCCTGGCGTGGGGCCGAAATCGGCCCAGCGCATGGCTTTCCACCTGCTGCAACACGACCGCGAAGGCGCGGCCATGCTGTCGCGCGCGCTGTACCAGGCCGTCGAGGCGGTGCACCACTGCGCGCTGTGCAATACCTTCACGGAGCGGGATGTGTGCGAGATGTGCGCCGACGAGGCGCGCGACCGGCGCCTGCTGTGCGTCGTCGAAACGCCGGCCGACCAGGTGATGATCGAGCAGACCCTGACGTACAAGGGCCTGTATTTCGTGCTGATGGGGCGCCTGTCGCCGCTGGACGGCATCGGCCCGAAGGACATCCACCTGGAAAAGCTGCTGGGCCGCGCGGCCGACGGCACCGTCACGGAAGTGGTGCTGGCCACCAATTTCACCAACGAAGGCGAGGCCACGGCGCACTACATCAGCGAAATGCTGAAGGCGCGGGGGCTGCAGGTAAGCCGCCTGGCACGGGGCGTGCCGGTCGGTGGTGAACTGGAATATGTGGACGCGGGCACCATCGCCCGCGCCATGCTGGACCGGCGCAGTACATGAGCACGGTACCTGGGCACGGTACCTAAGCACGGTACGTAGGCACAGTACCCGGTCGCCTGCCTCACACCTGCGGCGCCGGTTCCCGCCGCGTCTCCGCCGGTACGGGATCGATGCCCGTAATAAAGCCTTCGGCGATGGTTTTTCCTTCCCACAAGGTGATGGCCTGGCCAACGGCCAACACCGTGTCGGCCTGCTCCCTGCTGAGGAATTTCACGGGTACTTCGTACCAGCGCTCCGGTTCCAGGGTCTTGCCGTCCAACAGCAGGCGGCAGTCGAAGCCTTCGCCCCGGATCACCATCGGACAGCCGAACCAGCGTCCGCCCGCAGGCTGTGCGCGGCCGCCTTGTTCCGGTGCGCGGAAACGCACCTTGATCGTTGCATCGGCGTTGCTGTGTGCTGAACTTGCCATGGCGTCCTCCGTCAGGCGACGTTGTACCGGATGATTCGCGGTTTCAGGCCGGCAAGGTCGTTATCGTCCAGGACGACGATGCGAATGCCGCGATCGACGCTAATCTTAGGCAGGTAGCTTACTACGGTTTCTACCTGGATGATTGCGTAAGGGGGATCGCCGAACGCTGCGACCGCCTGGCGGGCGAACCAGATGGCCTGGGCCCTGGTCACGGCGAAATACTTGACCACGATGCCCGGCGGATTGCGCAGGTACCCGAGCCGCCGGATGTCCGCCAGTTCGTCCGGGCCCACAGCGCGGAACAGGCTGGCCCGGCACATGTCACGGCGCCCCGGCGCAGCTGGGGGAATTGAGCATCTGCGTAATGGCGTCCTGCGATTGCGGACGTCCCAGCAGGTAGCCCTGTGCCATGTCGCAGCCGAACTGCTCCAGAAGCGACAGCTGCTCGCCCGTTTCCACGCCCTCGGCCACGACGGCCATCTTCAGGCCATGGGCCATGGCGATGATGGCGCGCGTGATGGCCGCGTTTTCCGAATCCTGCGGCAGGCCGCTGATGAAGCTCTTGTCGATCTTCAGCGCCCGCACGTCGAAGCGCTTCAGGTAGTTCATCGACGAGTAGCCCGTGCCGAAGTCGTCGATCGACAGGTAGATGCCCAGCCCGCGCAGCTGTTCCAGGGTCGCCAGGGTGGCCAGCGCGTCGTCCATCAGCGTGCCTTCGGTCAGCTCCAGTTCCAGGAGGCGCGGGTCGAGCCCCGTCTCGTTCAGCACCGCCAGCACGGTCTGGGCCAGGCTCTCGTCCTTGAACTGGCGCGCCGACAGGTTCACCGCCACGCGAAGCGCGCGCTTGCTTTGCTGGTGCCAGCTGCGCGCCTGCAGGCAGGCCGTGCGCAGCACCCATTCGCCGATCGGCACGATCAGGCCCGTTTCCTCGGCCAGCGGAATGAAGTCGTTGGGCGGGATGATGCCCAGCTCCGGATGGCGCCACCGCACCAGCGCCTCGACGCCCACCACCTGGGCGCTGCGCACGTCGATCTGCGGCTGGTACTGCAGGTACAGCTCATTGTGCTGCAGCGCCTTGCGCAGTCCCACTTCGAGCTTCACGTGGCTCATGATCTGCGTCGTCAGCGCGGAGCTGTACAGCTTGGCGTTGTTCTTGCCGCAGTTCTTGGCGTGGTACATGGCCGTGTCGGCATACTTCAGCAGCGAGGTGCCGTCCTCGCCGTCCTCCGGGTACAGCGAGATGCCGATGCTGGCCGTGACGAAGATCTCGTGGCCGTCCAGGTGGAAGGGGCGGCGCATGGCATCCTTGACGCGGTGCGCCACGGCCAGGGCGTCCTGCACGCTGGTCAGGTCCGGGATCATGATGGTGAACTCGTCGCCGCCCAGGCGCGCCAGGGTGCCGGAAAAATCGCTGTGCGCCACCACGTCGCCGGGGCGGATGGTTTCGTGCAGCCGCTCCGACACCACCTTCAGCAGCAGGTCGCCCACGTCGTGGCCCAGCGTGTCGTTGATGCGCTTGAACGAATCGAGGTCCATGAACAGGATGGCGAACTTGCGGCTCTCGCGGCGCGAGCGGGCCAGTTCGCGCTCCAGCGTTTCCAGGAAGGCCTGGCGGTTCGGGATGCCCGTCAGGCTGTCGCAGTAGGCCAGGCGGCGGATCTGTTCCTCGGTGCGTTTGCGTTCGCTGATGTCGCGCACCAGCCCCAGTACTTCGCCGGCACCGGTGCTGACCAGGCGCGCCTCGAAGTGATGCACCGTCTCTTCCCATTCCAGTTCGTAGTCGACCGAGCGCACCGACTGCGTGCCCAGCACCTGCTGTACCTGTTCCATCACGCGTTCGGCGATGGGGGCGGGCAGCACGTCACGCACATGGCGGCCGACGCACTGCTGCTGCGTCAGCACGGTGGCCGGGTCGTGGCCCTGTTCGTAGTCGACGTAGTACCCCTCGGGCGTGAGCCGGAAGAAGGTGTCGGGAATGGCCGCCAGCACGGCGCGGTTGTGCGCGTCGGCGATGCGCAGGCGCGCGATGGCGTCGCTGGCGCGCAGAACGTACAGTACCCGGTGGCCCAGGATGGGCCAGTTGATGGGCTTCGAGACGAAGTCGGTGGCACCGCATTCGTAGGCCTGGGTCACCGCTTCCAGGTCGTCGCCGCCGGTGACCATGATAATGGGCACCGTCGTGTTGCGGTCGCGCTCGCAGGCGCGGATGGCCCGGCAGACGGCGAAACCGTCCATGCGCGGCATCTCGACGTCGAGCAGCACCAGGTCGGGCGCGTGCCGTTCGAAGCTGGCCACGGCGGCCTGGCCGTCCGGCGCCTCGATCGCGTCGAGTCCGACCTGGGCCAGCATCTCCAGCATCAACAGGCGCATCACTGGGTCGTCGTCCGCAACCAGCACCGTGCCGCGGGAGGGGGGAAGTGCCGTCATCTACATCTCCTTAACGAGGATTGCGCCAAGCGATTTGCGCACCGCGTGAAATTCCCGCTCCATGCCGGTCAGCAGTGGAGCGGCACCGGAAGTGGTGTCGTTGCGGCCCAGTTGTTCCATGTCCTTGCACAACTGGGCCAGGGTGTCCGCGCCCACATTGGCGCTGGACGATTTCAGGCTGTGCGCGGCGCGGCGCACGGCGGCCGTATCGCCCTCCGTCAGGGCCGTGCGCAGCGTCTGCAGATGGGCCGGGGTGTCGGCCACGAAGGCATTGATGACACGCTGGACCAGGGCCTCGCCCTTGTCGGCGTTGAGCGCGCGGATCGCGTCGAGGGCGTGGCGGTTGATGGCGCCGCTGGCGACCGGCGCGGCCACCGCCGCGGCAGCAGTTGCCGGAGCGGGAGCCGCAGTCGCGGTCGCGGTCGCAGCCGGAGCCGGAGCGGGAGCTGCCGGAGCGGGAGC
>NZ_WNKZ01000164.1 GCF_009720835.1 Pseudoduganella buxea | reverse complement strand
TGACCATAGCAAGTCGGTCCCACCCCTTCCCATCCCGAACAGGACCGTGAAACGACTTTGCGCCGATGATAGTGCTGCAACCAGTGTGAAAGTAGGTTATCGTCAGGCTGTTATATAGAAAAACCCCCGTCCAGTGATCTGGTCGGGGGTTTTTTGCATTCAAGGCTGCTCCATCGCCAGCCAGGCACTGCCCGGCTTTGAATCTTCCGCGCCCGCTGCTGGCGCATTTTCGCCTTGTACCGCCCATCCAAGGAAAGCAAATTCGGCCGGTCCGCAGCGGCCAGTCTCCCAATTTCCCCATCCATCTGCCAGAAAATTCTTTTTAGATAACACGGCACAAAGCTGCAAGTCATTGGTATCCTCGTCGTTCAGATATCGTTTTTATAACTAAAACGGAGGCTAGGATGAGGAAACATGCGGTGGGATTGCTGGTGGCGGCGGCTTGTGCAGCGCAGGCCGGGGCGGCAGCCATCCAGGCGGAGGTGGCGCGAACCACACACGGCGTCGTGCACGTCAAGGCCAACGATTATCGCAGCCTGGGCTACGGTGCGGCGTATGCCTATGCCGAAGACAATGTCTGCATGCTGGCTGACACGCTCTTGACCGTTCGCGGCGAGCGCTCGCGCTATTTCGGTGGCGATGCCCAGGCAACCCAGCCGCGTAACGGCGAATATGGCGCCGCGATGGACCTGTTCTACACGCTGCGCAATGAAGACAGCGACTTCTTCTTCAAAGGCTATCTGGACCTGGCCCAGCTGCGTGCCGGCTACGCATCGGGTTCCGTCGAAGTGCGCGATTTGCTCTCCGGTTATGCGGACGGCTATAACCGCTACCTGGCCGATAATCGCGCCCGCCTGCCCCAGGCTTGCCACGGCGCCGTGTGGGTGAAACCTATCAGCGTCGACGATGTTTACCTCCTCATCGCCGAAAAAGCCATTCACGCCACCGGCGAAGCATTTGCCGAGGCGATTGTCGCGGCATCGCGCGACCTCTCCGCGCCGCCGCCCGTGCGCCCCACGCGCATGCCGGCCGCCGTCAAGCCGCTGCCGCGTGGCATCGCACCCGGTGTCGGCAGCAATGCCATTGCGATCGGCCGCGATGCCAGCGCGAACGGCAAAGGCATCTTGCTGGGGAATCCTCATTACCCCTGGACCAGTACCGATCGCTTTTACCAGCTGCACCTGACGGTGCCCGGCAAATACGATGCGATGGGCGTCAGCCTGGGCGGCCTGCCGATGGTGTCGATCGGTTTCAACAAGGACCTGGCGTGGACCCACACCGTCACCGAGGCGCTGCATTTCACGACTTACCTGTTGACGCTCGATTCCGCCGACCCGTCCGGCACCACGTATTTATATGACGGCGCGCCCGTCAAGATGAGCGAGCGAAAGGTCACCGTCGATGTGCTGCAAGCGGACGGTACGGTGGTGACGAAACATCGGGCCTTCTATTCCAGCAAACACGGTGTCGTCATCGTCATGCCCGCCGCGGGTATCGGCTGGACCGAAAACAGCGCATTCGTGCTGGCCGATGCGAACCGCCACAATACCCGGCTCGCCGAGCAGTGGCTGGCCATCGGCCAATCGGCCAATGTCGCGGCCCTGCAGCACAGCGCCAATGCCATTACCGGGCTGCCATGGGTAAATACCCTGGCGGCGGACAGCGAAGGCAACGCCCTGTATCTCGATGCCAGCGCCGTGCCGCATATGGCGCCAGAGCGTTTCGCGTCCGATTGCATGCTGGTGCCCACGCTGCTGGGATTCGACGGCTCCCGCAGTGCCTGCGAATGGGGCAGCGATCCCGATACTCCGCCCGGTGTATTTGGCGCGGCCCATACGCCGGCCTTGATCCGGCAGGATTATGTCGTCAATTCCAACGATAGTTATTGGCTGTCGAACGCCAGGCAACCGCTGACGGGGCCGGCGCCGTATGGCTATTCGCCTCTATATGGCGCGCCGGGCAGGGAGCAATCGCTGCGCACGCGCATCGGCCTGGTGCAACTCGAATCGGCGCTGGCCGATAACGCCTTCCTGCGGCCGAACGACCTGGAGAACCTGCTGTTTTCCAACCGCGTGCATGTGGCCGAGCTGGTCCTGCCTGGCTTGCTGTCGGCGTGCTACAAGGCATACGATCCGCGTCTGCTGACCGCTTGCGGCGTGCTCGCCAGCTGGGATAAGAAAGCCAATGTCGACAGTCGCGGCGCCGTGTTGTTCCGCGAGTTCTGGAATATCGCCGAAGC
Source organism: Pseudoduganella buxea (assembly GCF_009720835.1). Lineage (GTDB taxonomy): Bacteria > Pseudomonadota > Gammaproteobacteria > Burkholderiales > Burkholderiaceae_D > Rugamonas > Rugamonas buxea. The sequence goes on along the minus strand of NZ_WNKZ01000164.1, from coordinate 3,230 downwards.
GATCCCGGATAAATGGGCCGTGCCCTTCGATCCGGCCGATCCGGTGCACACGCCGCGCGGCCTGGCCCCGGCCGCGGCCCCGGCGATGCTGCAGGCGCTGCGCACAGCAACACAAAAGCTGCAGTCGCTGGGCGTGCAGCTATATGGCCGCCTGGGCGATTATCAGACGGTGACGCGCAATGGCAAGCGCATTGCCATCCACGGCGGCATGGGCAATACCGACGGTACGTATAATACCATCGGCATGGCTGGCGGGCTTACGGCCACGGGTTATCGAGAGGTCGCCTGGGGCACCAGTTATATCCAGGTGGTCGGTTTCGACAATGCCGGGCCAGTAGCGAAGGGCCTGCTCGTGTATGGCCAGTCGGTCGATCCGCTGTCGCCATATTATGCCGATCAACTTCCCCTGTTCAGCAAGGAAACCCTGGTCACCCTGCCTTTCACGGATGCGCAGATCCGCGCCGACCGCAATTACCGCAGCAAGGTGCTGGTCCAGAAGCAGTAAGGACTGGTCCGGTCGCGCTCGCCACAAAGCGGCCGGAATGTTTCCGGCGAGCGGGCGCGGCTGAAATTGGGGCCGATCCCGTTTGAGGGCAGTCAATGTCGCATGCAGGGTGTGCGCGATGATGACTGTTGACTCATCGGGGGCGGCCATGAAAAAGTTACTGACGGCTACCATGTACGCGGTACTGCTTGCCGCGTGTGGTGACAGCAACCATCGCCCCGTCAGCCGCACGTTCAGCGCAGAAGTCACGCGTACCTCCCACGGGGTCGTGCACGTGCGCGCTGATGACTTCACCGGCATCGGTTTCGGCCTGGCCCATGCCTACGCCGAGGATAATATCTGCATGCTGGCCGACAGCCTGCTGACCGTGCGGGGCGAACGCTCGCTGTACTTCGGTGGCGAGGCGCCGCTGACGCCGTCACGCAACGGCGAATACAGTGTCGCCATCGATTACCTGAACATGCACAGGTTTGAAGTGCGCAATGAAGAAAGCGATTTTTTCTTCAAGGCTTACCTGGACCTGGACCAGTTGCGGGCCGGATATGCCGCCGCTAGCACCGAGGTGCGCGATCTGCTGGCAGGTTATGTCGCGGGCTATAACCAGTATCTGCGCGACCATCGCAATGCCTTGCCGAAGGCCTGCCGCGATGCCACGTGGGTCAAGCCGATGACCATCGACGATGTATATTTGCTCGTCGCGGAAAAGGTGATCCACGCATCGGGCGAGTTGTTTCCCCAGCTGATCGTGGCCGCGGCGCGTGACGATACTCCCCGTGCGCAGGTGGCTGCGGCAATGCCGCAAATCGGATGGCACAACGAAGGCCTGGGCAGCAATGCCATCGCCCTGGGTGGCGATGCCACCGTCAACGGCCGGGGCATGCTGCTGGCCAATCCACACTATCCCTGGTTCAGTACGGACCGCTTCTACCAAGCCCACCTGACCGTGCCCGGCGTGTACGACGCCATGGGCGTCACCTTGGGCGGCTTGCCGATCGTCGTTATCGGCTTCAACGAGAACGTGGCCTGGACCCATACGGTAACGAAATCCTGGCACTTCACCACTTTCAGGCTGCCGCGCGACAGGAGCGACCCGACAGGGCGCACTTACCTGGTCGACGGCGTTCCGGAGCGGATGACGGAGCGTGTCGTCGATGTGCAGCTGCGGCAGGCCGACGGCTCCGTGCGCACGCGGCGCAAGACGTTTTTCCAGACCCGGCTGGGCATCCTGATGGCCGCGCCCGGCATACCGATCGGCAGCGACGATGTGCTCGTCTTCGCGGACCCGAGTCGCAACAATACGCGCTCGATCGAACAATGGATCGCCATGGGCAAGGCCGACAGCGTGCCCAGGCTGCAGGCGGAACTGGGGCGGGTGCTGGGGCTGCCCTGGGTGAACACGATCGCGGCCGACCGTGACGGCAACGCACTGTTCATGGACAGCAGCGTCGTACCGCATATGAGCGCGGACAAGTTCATGTCGAACTGCCTGTTGTTTGCGCCGCTGCTGACCTTCGACGGCGCGCGCAGCGCCTGTCACTGGGGCCGGGATAGCGACGCGCCCGCCGGCATATTCGGCCCCGGCAATGCACCAAGGCTGATACGCCGCGACTATGTGGCCAATTCCAACGAAAGCTATTGGCTGAGCAACAGCAAGCAGCTGCTGCGCGGGCCGCCGCCACTGGGTTTCTCGCCCCTGTATGGGCCTGTGGATGCGGAGCAGCAACTGCGCACGCGGCTTGGCTTTGCCCAGCTGGACGACGCCCTGGCACAACGTGGCCGCCTCGACCTGAGCGACCTGCGCAAGCTGCTGTTCTCGAACCGCGTTCTGGCAGCCGAGTTGGTATTGCCCGAACTGCTGCCAGGTTGCGCCGCAGCGAGCGACACCGTCATGCGACGAGCCTGCGCCGCGCTGGCTGCGTGGGATCGCAAGGTGAACGTGGACAGCCGGGGGGCACTGCTGTTCCGGGAGTTCTGGCGCCAGGCAGCGGAGATACCCGCGCTATGGCGCATCCCCTTCGACCCGGCCGACCCGGTGCACACGCCGCGAGGTATCGCACCGGCAGCGCTCGCGCCGATGCTGGTCCAATTGCGTGCCGCCGCCAATCGGATGGATTCACTTGGGGTCGCGCTGGATGCACGGCTGGGCGATTATCAGTATCAACGCGTCGGCGGCGCCATCATTCCCGTCCACGGCGGAATCGGCGACAGCGATGGGGTATATAACGCCCTGCATATGCGTGGGCCATTGACGGCGCAGGGATATGACAACGTTGCCTGGGGCACCAGTTACATCCAGCTGGTCGCTTTCGATAACGCCGGCGTTGTCGCCCACGGCTTGCTGGCCTATGGTCAGTCGACCGATCCCGTATCGAGCCGCTACAATGATCAGCTCGGCCTGTATACCGCCAAGGAAGTGCCGCGGCTACCGTTCACGGAAGAAGAGATCCGTGCCGATCCGAACTATCAGCGCACGATGATTTGGGAGAAATAGCACTTGCCGAGCGCCCGGCGCTTTGCTATAGTTCTGTCCCTGCCGCAGCGTAGCGTGAAAAACGAAACGAAGCGGTGGTAGATGAAAGCGCCAGGCGCTGGAATCGAAGGGGTTGACGAGCTGCACGAAACACCGCATAATCTCATCTCTCTGCTGCTGACAAACACAACGATTTGTCGGGGTCGCAAGACCAGCAGCAAGCGCCTTAGGGCAGAATTCTTTAACAATCAACAG
>NZ_WNKZ01000163.1:4738-5511 GCF_009720835.1 Pseudoduganella buxea | reverse complement strand
CGGCTTGGGCCGTCGTCAGGGCATTGGCTTGCGCCGTCGTCAGGGCCACGACCTGGTTGGTCGTCAGGGCGGCAACCTGCTGCGTCTTCAGGCCGGCGATGGTCGCGGTCTTCAGGGCGGCCAGGTCGGCCGTTTCCAGCGCGGCCACGGTTTCCGTTGCCAGCGCGCCGATCTGGGCCGAGTTCAGCACGGAGGCCTGGTTGCTCGACAGGGCGACGATCTGGTTGGTCGTCATGCCGGCCATCGAACCGGTCGACAGGGCGGCCACCTGGTTGGTGCCCAGGGCACCGATCTGGTTGGTCGTCAGGGCCGCCACCTGCGCCGACTTCAGCGAAGCGATGACGTTGGTCTTCAGGCCACCGATATCGGCCGTTTCGATGGCGGCAATCGCGTTGGTCGACAGCGCGCCGAACTGGGCGGTGTTGAAGGCACCCAGCTGGTTCGAGCTCAGGGCGACAACCTGGTTGGTCGTCAGGCCGTTGGCCAGCTGGTTCGTCGTCAGGGCGGCGATCTGGCCGGTGGCCAGGCTGGCAGCCTGGTTGGTGGTCAGGGCCGCGAATTGGGTCGTCGTCAGGCCGGCGATGCTGGAGGTCTTCAGCGCAACCAGGTCGGCCGTTTCCAGCGCAGCGACACCGTTGGTGCTGAGGGCGGCGACTTGGGCCGAGCTCAAGGTCGAGGCTTGCGCCGTCGTCAGGGCGACGACCTGGTTGGTCGTCAGGGCGCCCAGCTGGTTCGATTTCAGGCCGGTGATGGCGGCCGTCTTGATGGCGGCC
>NZ_WNKZ01000163.1:0-4647 GCF_009720835.1 Pseudoduganella buxea | reverse complement strand
CAGCCGTTTCCAGCGCGGCGATGGAGTCGTTCGACAGCGAGGCCAGTTGGGCCGAGTTCAGCACGGCGGCCTGGTTGCTCGACAGGGCGACAACCTGGTTCGTCGTCAGGCCTTGCAGGCCGGCGGTGGACAGTGCCGTCACCTGGTTGGTGCTCAGTGCGCCGATCTGGTTGGTCGTCAGGGCCGCCACCTGCGCCGACTTCAGCGAAGCGATGACGTTGGTCTTCAGGCCACCGATATCGGCCGTTTCGATGGCGGCGATGGCGTTGGTCGACAGCGCGCCGAACTGGGCGGTGTTGAAGGCACCCAGCTGGTTCGAGCTCAGGGCGACGACCTGGTTGGTCGTCAGGCCGTTCGCCAGCTGGTTCGTCGTCAGGGCGGCGATCTGGCCGGTGGCCAGGCTGGCAGCCTGGTTGGTGGTCAGGGCGGCGAATTGGGTCGTCGTCAGGCCAGCGATGCTGGAGGTCTTCAGCGCAACCAGGTCGGCCGTTTCCAGCGCGGCGACACCGTTGGTGCTCAGGGCGGCGACTTGGGCCGAGCTCAAGGTCGAGGCTTGCGCCGTCGTCAGGGCGACGACCTGGTTGGTCGTCAGGGCGCCCAGCTGGTTCGATTTCAGGCCGGTGATGGCGGCCGTCTTGATGGCGGCCAGGTCAGCCGTTTCCAGCGCGGCGATGGAGTCGTTCGACAGCGAGGCCAGTTGGGCCGAGTTCAGCACGGCGGCCTGGTTGCTCGACAGGGCGACAACCTGGTTCGTCGTCAGGCCTTGCAGGCCGGCGGTGGACAGTACCGACACCTGGTTGGTGCTCAGCGCGCCGATCTGGTTGGTCGTCAGGGCAGCCACCTGCGCCGACTTCAGCGAACCGATGACGTTGGTCTTGATGCCGGCGATGTCGGCCGTTTCGATGGCGGCAATGGCATTGGTCGACAGCGCGCCAAACTGGGCGGTGCTGAAGGCACCTACCTGGTTCGAGCTCAGGGCCACGACCTGGTTGGTGGTCAGGCCGTTGGCCAGCTGGTTCGTCGTCAGGGCGGCGATCTGGCCAGTGGTCAGATTGGCGGCCTGGTTGGTGGTCAGGGCGGCGAATTGCGTCGTCGTCAGGCCGGTGATGCTGGACGTCTTCAGGGCGACCAGGTCGGCCGTTTCCAGCGCGGCGACACCGTTGGTGCTGAGGGCGGCGACTTGGGCCGAGCTCAAGGTCGAAGCTTGCGCCGTCGTCAGGGCGACGACCTGGTTGGTCGTCAGGGCGCCCAGCTGGTTCGACTTCAGGCCGGCGATGGTGCCGGTTTTCAGTGCGGCCAGGTCGGCCGTTTCGATGGCGGCTACGCCTTCGGTGCTCATGGCGCCGACTTGCGCCGAGCTCAACACGGATGCCTGGTTGCTCGACAGGGCGACGACCTGGTTGGTCGTCAGGGCCTGCATCGAGCCGGTGGTCAGGGCGGCCACCTGGCCGGTGCCCAGGGCACCGATCTGGTTGGTCGTCAGGGACGCCAGTTGCGCCGTCTTCAGGGCGGCAATCACATTGGTTTTCAGGCCACCGATATCGGCCGTTTCGACGGCGGCAACGGCCGTGGTCGACAGCGCGCCGAACTGGGCGGTGTTGAAGGCACTCAGCTGGTTCGAGCTCAGGGCCACGACCTGGTTGGTCGTCAGGCCGTTGGCCAACTGGTTCGTCGTCAGCGCGGCGATCTGGTTGGTGGCGAGGTTACCGAACTGGTTCGTCGTCAGGGCGGCGAACTGGGTCGTGGTCAGCGCGGCAACGGCGGAGGTCTTCAGCGCGGCCAGGTCGGCCGTTTCCATCGCCACCAGGCCATTCGTGCTCAGCGCGGCGGCTTGTGCCGTCGTCAGCGCGGCGGCCTGGGCAGTGGTCAGGGCGACGACCTGGTTGGTCGTCAGCGCCGTGGCCAGGTTGGCCGTCGACAGCGCGGCGATCTGGGCAGTACCCATTGCGGCAATCTGCTCGGTTCTTACGGCGGCGATCTGGGTCGACGTCAGGGCGGCGATGGAACCGGTCTTCAGGGCGGCGAAATCGCCCGTTTCCAGCGCCACGACGGCGTTGGTCGACAGGCTCGCCACTTGCATGGTGCTCAGGGCAGCCACGTGGTTCGAGGTCAGAGCCACGACCTGGTTGGTCGTGATCACGGAGGCCAATTGCGTGGTGGTCAGGGCAGCCACCTGCGAGGTCTGCAGCACACCGATCTGAGTCGTCGTCAGAGCCTGGAACTGGTCCGAGTTCAGCGCAACGATGTCCGCCGTGCCGATGGCAATAATGTCCTCAGTCGATAGCGCGGCGATCTGCTGGGTGCTCAAGTTGGTGACGAAACTCATTTATTTCTCCTTGGGTGCGGCGTATGTCTATGTTCAAATTGAAACGTAGCCATCCTTGGCCCCGTTCTCTACCTGGGTGGCGAAATGCCTGATTCTGTGGATACTTCCCCCGTCCGATGACAGGGTGTTTTGATTCTTAACGGCAACTACCGGGTTTACTTTAATGCTCGCCCCGCCCTCTGCCGGCACCTCGCGGCACCTGATCGGCTTCCGTGCCGAGTACAGAGCGACCGCAAAGTTGCCGTCGTTAAATAATCGGTCCAGTTCGCCAACAAGTACGGCACTTTGTGGTGTTCCTTATAACTAAGTTATTCCTGAGAGCAACTTTTACGGCTGCCAGTATATCGTACTATTTGCCGTACGGAACTGTTTTGTGAGTGACTGTCGTGAGGTCACAACTCGATTTTCTGGCAAGATTGTCAGCCGGAACAGCCGAGTCAAATCCAGCAACGGCGCGGTTTTCGGGAAGGCGCATGGCGGCCCCGTGCAGCGATATCCCCAGGGGAGGCGCACAGGAAGAACGGTAAAAGTAGAAGAAGAAAATCGACTGAAAGTTACAGCCGGAAACGGACGATTGCCGGCTGCCGGGAGGCTGATGAAGGTGTCAGGGTGGTTGGTGGCCGGGCCGCTCGGGGCAGGTTTAGACGGTGACCGGCGCACCGGCACGAGGCCAGCCGATCCGCGCCGCGCGGCGCAAGCTGGCCTTGACAACCAAGCGGTGGAACGGCGCGATCAGCAGGATATAAGTACGGCCCAGCCGGTTATGGCAATGCACGACGGTCGACAACGTCAGCAGGGAATCAGTGTCCGGCGTGCCCTGGCACAGGACCGACAGGCGGAAATCCAGATGGCGGTCATCTTCGCCGACGACGATCTCCGCCGGGGTGCTGCTGTAGATGCGGAAGATGCCGACCCGTTCGGCCTTGTGGGCATCAGCCAGCACCGCCAGCACCGCCCCCGTCTTCAGGCCGAAGTGCGCGACGATGCTGTCCCGTACCCGCATCAGCGTCGCCACCCAGGCTGGCTGGTTGGAGAAAATGAAGCGCGCCAGGACTTCGGGGTCATGCGTTGCGCCTGCCGGCAGCCGGATCGCGAACGCGTCCGCCAGGTGCACGGATTGGTACATCCGGGCCACGCCGGAATGGGACGGCAGCGACACCGCGACGGCGGCGGTCAGTTCATTGGGCATGCGTGCACCTCTGGTGGCTTGCAGGGCAAGGTCGGTTCGACGGACGACGACAATAATGATCTTATTGCAACGCCAAGTATGCGCCTGAATTGGAAGATGAGCAATCCGACGTTATCGCTGCCAGCAGGGCACACCGCTGCGCGACCGGCCTGGCGAACTGCTCCTGCGCGGTTGTGAAGTTTGCCCTTCAGCTGGGGCACGAAAAAAAGGCGCTGTCACCCGGTCGCGGTGAACTGTCTCACCGGCATTTAGCTTCCTGCCGGGAACAATGCAGCCCGTAAAAATTGCTGCGGCGTGCTCAGGTGACGACAGTCGAGCCCGTGTATCCAGCCCAGGTAGTGGGGCAGGTAGCGGCTGGCCACGCCGTGAAAGCGGATCAGCCAGGTCTTGAAAACGGCGTGGTAGCGGTTCACGTTCTGGACGTGGATTTCCCCCAGCACCCGCTCGCCCTGGCGCAGATTGACGGCCCGGTGTGCGATGCCGTGATCTTTCGCAAACTCCCGATAGGCTGTCGCCGCATCGGTGGCCAGCAGGACGGCCTTGTCCAGCACGGGTAACAAATGCTGCTGCAACTGCGCCACCGTGACGGGCCCGCGCCCCGGGACGAAATCGCAAGTGCGGCCTTGCCGGTCGCGCGCCACCAGGATGCAGTCCAGTTCGCCGCTGATGCCGCGATTTTTCGCGTGGCCGCCGCGCCGCCGGGGCGGACGCGTCATGTGACGGGAGCCTTTCTGCGATTCCAATAAATACGTTTCGTCGGCCTCGACGATGCCGCTCAAGGGCTTGGGCCGATCGTCCTTGGCCATGGCAAGAAAGCGGTGGCGCCAGCGAAAGCTCGTGTTGCGGTGAATGCCGGTTGTTTCCGCTGCCGCGCGTACCGTCATCGAACCCAACATGCACTGCAGGAACGGCAACCATTTTTCGCGCAGGCGGATAAACGCCAGCGGCGTATCGGTCAGTGCATTGAAGGACCTGTGGCACTGGCGACAGCGGTAGCGCTGCAGGCCGCGCAGGATGCCGTGGCGATACAGCTTGTCGCCGTCGCAGTGCGGGCACCGGCGCAGGCGCGCGCCCCGTGCCTCGATGATGGCCAGGCAATCGGCCAGCGAGGCACATCCTTCGAACAGCCGTC
>NZ_WNKZ01000162.1 GCF_009720835.1 Pseudoduganella buxea | reverse complement strand
ACGTCGACGTACAGGCACTGAGCACATCAACCGGCCTCGATCTGGACCAGTTCATCGGTGAGGAAATGACGGTCACCCTGCTGCAGCCGGACGGCAGCCGACGCGCATGGCACGGCCTGTGCACCGAGGCGGCCTGGCTGGGCGCGAACGGCGGCGTGGCGCGCTATCGCCTGCGTCTGGAGCCGGCCCTCGCCCTCTTGCGCCTGCGCCGCGACAGCTACATCTTCCAGGACAAGACGGTGCAGGACATTGTCACCGAGCTGCTGTCGGACTACCCGCAACTGCGCTTCGAGTTCGATATCAGTCAGGACCAGCCGACGCGCACCATCTGCACGCAGTACCGCGAAAGCGACCTGGAATTCTTCACGCGCCTGCTGGCCTCGGAAGGCCTGAACTGGCGCTTCGAACACGACCAGCCGCAGGGGGAAGACCCCGACAGCCCGGACGGCCAGGCGCGCCACAAGCTCGAAAGGATTGCCAGCGGTTTTGACAACGGCGCCGCGGCCGATCCGCACAGCCGCCTGATGCTGCAGGCCCTGGAACTGGACAACAAGCTGTTCGAAGGCGCAGGCGCCGTGCGCCGCCTGGCCCCGGGCCACGCCTTCACCTTGACCCAGCACGAGCGCTACGGCCCGGGCAGCGACGCTTTCGTCGCCCTGTGGGTCGAGCACGAGGCCCGCAACAACTTCCAGGCGCAGATCAAGACCGCCGCGAATGCCGATCTTGTGGAGAACGGCACCTACCGCAACCGCTTCGGCTGCGTGCGCGACGCCGTCGCCATTGTGCCGCGCGCGGCCGCTGCCGCCCATCCCGTCACCGCCCTGGGGCCGCAGACCGCCATCGTCGTCGGCCTGGCCGACGCCGTCGCCCACACGGGTCGCGATCACCAGGTACGCATCCAGTTCGCCTGGCAGCGCGGCGAAGGCGCCAACGCCGGCGGCATGGCCCACAACACGGACGAAACGGGCAACGCCCCCGGCGACGAACGCTCGGGGACCTGGGTACGCGTGGCCGAAGCCCTGGCAGGCCCCAACTGGGGCAGCCAGTTCACCCCACGCATCGGCACCGAAGTGCTGGTCGACTTCATCGAAGGCGACATGGACCGCCCCGTCGTCGTCGCCCAACTGTACACGGGCGCCGACCTGCCGCCCTTCTCGGCCGGCGTCGATTCGGGCGCCAACCACCCGGGCACCCTGTCGGGCATCCACAGCCACAACTTCAGCGGTGACGGCTACAATCAATGGCAGCTGGACGACACGCAAGGCCAGGTCCGCATGCGCCTGGCCACCAGCAGCGCGGCGACCCAGCTGAACCTGGGCTACCTGATCCAGCAATCCCCCACGTCATCGCAACGCGGCGCCTACCGCGGTGCCGGGTTCGAACTGCGCACCGACGCCTGGGCCATCGTGCGCGGCGGCGAAGGCGTGCTGCTGACGACTTCCGCCCGCTCGGCGCAAGGTGCCAGTGTCACGTCGACGCAGATGGATGCATCCGAGGCGCTGGCAGGATTCAAGGCCGCCGAAGAACTGGCGCAGACGATCAGCGATGCCGCCACCGCGCAGAATGCGCTGGTGAGCAAGAACGCGGCAACAGCGCACAAGGATTTCGTCGCGCTGCTCGATCCCGAACAAAAGGGGAAATTCAGCGGCGCTGTCAACGGCCAGGGAGCCTCGAAGGCCCATAGCGGCTCGCGTGAGCTGGATGCATCGCAACCAGTCGAGAAATTCGGTGCACCGATTGTTGTCCTGGACTCGCCGACCAGCATCAACTGGGCGACACCGGCATCGACCGTGCTGTTCGCCGGTCAGCAGCTGCGCTGGATTACCCAGGGCGATGTGCAGATGACTGCCGCGCATACGGTGTCGTCGGTTGCTGCGAACGCCGCGTCGTTCTTTACGCACTCCGGCGGGATTCAGGCCATTGCTGCAAATGGACCAGTGTCGTTACAGGCGCATACGGATCAGCTGGAGATCGTGGCCGAAAAATCTGTGACGGTGATTTCCGTGAACGACTCCATCGAGATCAAGGCGAATCAGAAGATCGTTTTGCAGGCTGGGCAGTCGTCCATCACGTTGGAGGGTGGGGATATTACGTTTGCTTGTCCGGGGAATTTTACGGTTAAGGGTGGGAAGCATGTGTTTGATGGGGGAGTAAGCGCGGCGGTCGATCTACCGTTGCTCCCTGATGACAAACTGCCACTAAATACGCTGTACTTGGATCATCGCTATCACGATGACCAGCCGCTCGCCGGAGCTGAGTACGTTGTGACACTGGCGGATGGCACGGAACGCAAAGGAAAGCTCGACTCACAGGGGCGCGCCGCTATCCCAGATGTCCCCGGGGGCTCGGCGACAGTAAGTTATGGCCCAATGCCTGGCGCATTTGAGCGCGTCGATCTGACACCTATGCCCAACTATGATCCGGCGCCCTCTGAAGCGAAAATAGAAAGCTTAGTAGACAAATATTTAAAGACAGGCACGTCAGTGATGACGCCAGTGTCGGTGGACAAGGAACAAGTATAAATGAGCCAGGTTCAAGATCCTCCAGCCGGCTGGACCGCCAGCTACTTTAAGGCAGTTTGCGTGGACGTCGGGAGCTGGACGTGGGGAACAGTCCAGGGAGCGTTCAACGAAAAGGCCAGTTTAAGCCAAATCATTGTCGATGCGGTTATTGGCATGATTCCGCTAGTCGGTGATGCAACGGCGGTGCGTGATCTCATCGCCGTCGTCATTGGGATGGTCGATGATGAGGAGAAACGTAATTCGACTTGGCAATGGGTCTTTCTTATTGTTTTATTATTTGCGCTTATCCCGGTAATCGGAGGTGTCATTAAAGGCGCCGGCAGGATAATCCTGAAGATCGCTCTTGAGGCGGAGCACCTAACACCAGCAATGAAAATTGGCCATAACGCTGACGGTGCAAACGAGATTATCGATTTTCTTAACAGGATCGGTCAAAAAAATGCGCAAAAATGGATGCTCGCGCTGCGCATTGCTGACCATAAGACGATGTTGCTGGAGAAATTTGGGTATTTAATGGGTACTCTTGACAAGACCTTGGCTGCAGCTGGCAGCCGACTGGGCGACTCATTTCCAAGTTTAACTACGCGCATAAAAACACTTCGCGGCGGCATTGCAGATGTTCGCAAAAAAGGTACCGAGATGATTCCGATTGCGGTAAAGGAACTCGATCAGAAACTCCGAGAAATACAAGCCTATATTCGATCAGGTGGAGAGACCGCCAGTCGCGTTACGCTGCACGAGGTGGCAACTGGCCAACGAGTAACAACGTTAACTCAAGAGCGGCGATTAATTGAACAGGGTGCGCTGCCTGCGAGAAGTACCAGGGGAGGATTCAGACAGAATCCCGCTAATCATAGAGACCCTGGCGAGATAGCAAAATACTATACACACGTCCCAGGGTATCCTGACATGAAATACGGTGGCCCTGACGCGAAGACTGGCCAATTTAACAGTATAGCTGCATTCGCTGGAAAGATGGTGAACCGCCAACTTAACGATGGCGAACAAATCTTCAGATTCTTCGGCCCAGCTCGCACGACTCATGGCGTCCCAGTAGATGCAGCCTCTGCATCAGGTGGCTGGTGGGGCGTTGGCCGCGCGCCAAGAACTGCAAAGGAGTGGCGGGAATACGCGGCGGTGCTCGACAGCTTTAATGGCGATGGTTTTTACGTTACGGCAAAGGTGAAAGGTTATAACGGGCCGAAAGCTGTCGTTGGTACGGTTTCAGAACAGTTCGGCAACAAGATTCCTGGCCAGTATCTTCCAGGTGGTGCGACTCAGGCGTTCTTTTTCTTAGAGAAATCATTTGCTGATGCCTTGCGGAAGATGGGTGAGGATTTCATTAATGGCGTCGACCCTGGCCCCGTAATCGATGCGACAACGGGACTCGAGTTCACATTCCACAAAACGGGTTGGATCGATGCTAACGGGATATGGGGCTATTCCCGTGACCTGGGCGTTCCTGCGACTCAGACTGCACGGCTCGCAAGTCGCGAAAAAGCCGCGAAAGACAATAACAAGGTAATTATCAGGCCGTGACAATGACAAATGTAAACAGTACCGTTTCTGAACTTTCAGAACTGAAGCGAAAGCAAATTTTCTACTGGCTCAAGCGCGTGAGTTCAGTTACTGCTTGGTCCCGGATTTTTCAATATTATAGTGAGTGGATGTCCGTCGTTGAGAAGAGCGTGCAACAGGCGGATGATAATGGATGGAACGAAGATACTTCCATACCAATGGCTGAATATGCTTTAATTGCTAAGTGCTTGGCTCATTGTGAAGCCGGCGTTTTACGGCTCAGCAAAGGCGACAAAAAGGTCTTTAAATTTGATAGCAATGGAGAGTTCGAGATGGCCGGGCGAATTCTCGATCACTGGATCCAGATGCTTCAACGCATCAGCATGGGCGAAAACACCATAAAAAAACATACGCCTCTGTGGCCAGAGTTTTGCCTAGCTGTTGATTCGCTGGCGCAAGCGTGGGGCGAGTGTGGGCAGATAATTCTTGAATCTAGATATATTGAAGACCCTGCCCTTCTTTGGTATGGCAAATGGTTGCAGCAGGAGCTTGAGTCGACTTGGTTTCCCGAAAACTTGGCGGAAGTTCCCAACCCGTTCGATAGCATTTTTGTGCGCACTGGAGAATACACGCCTTGTTCCGGAATCTGGGAGCCCGTCGATGTACCGAAATCGTCTCTACTGAGTTTAATTGCGCGGACGCCAAAACCGCGCCCGCCTTTTAAGATCGTTGGCTGCATGAACTACCTTCACGGCGGTTCAAATGCCCCAAAGATTAAAATTGAGACAGAAAACGGTAGCAACGAAGTTAATACGGTTTGGCGCTTGCTTTGGGAAGACAAGCGCTATGAAGACGGAACCGTCCCTGATGAGGAGAAAGGCTATCGATTCTCAAAGCCGGTGCAGCTCGCTTCCCCAGCCCCAGTGCTCATCGCGACTGAGGAAATGGTGTGCGCAGATAGCGGAAGTGTGGCGCCGTTTGGCGGTAGATGGTTAGCGGAGTCAGAACTTGGTGCAGCGATCGAGGTTGTGGCTGGAGAAATATTACCGTTGCATCTAGGACGAAAAATACGATGGGTTTGGGCTGGCTCTGTTGCCTGATCAATATTTGCAAGGGCTAAGTCTGTGAGAGTGGGACTGTAAGTCTAACGAGCGTGCAAGGTTCTAATGCCTCCAAAAGACCGAAGATCAAAGACCAAAGACGAGAGAAACGAACCCTGATTCATGACGGCGTAGTACAGGTGATCAAGGTGATCTCTTTGCTTAGTGAAATACCTAGGTCCTCGCCTGGGCGACGAGATCGCCCACATGAAGGGCAAGCGCGGCGGCTTCGCACCCCATGCGGACCGGCCCGACCAGGTCAAGCACCAGCTGCGCAGCGACCTGCCCGTGTGGGTGCTGTGCTCCGTCTTCGCGCTGATCTGCGTGCTGGGCTACGTGGGCCTGCGCGCCAGGTTGTCGCGCAACACGCAGAACCAGATGAATGCCTACAGCGACGTCGTGAAGATGGCGCCGCGCGCGGCCAACCTGACCATCACGTTGCCCTGATGGACCTGCTGGCACAACTCTCTTCGGCCCTGGG
>NZ_WNKZ01000161.1 GCF_009720835.1 Pseudoduganella buxea | reverse complement strand
GGTGGCCGAGCCGCGGGAGGGCCAGGCCGTCGCCGTCCCGGCCGGCGACATCATCTCCGGCCGCGCCGATGCCTACCGTCGCCTGGCGCAGGTGGCCGACTACCTGGCCGCGACGGAGCCGCACAGTCCCGTGCCGGCGCTGCTGCGCCGGGCCGTCCGTTGGGGCGCCTTGCCATTCGAAGCCCTGATCGCCGAGCTGACCTATAACAACAACGAGATCGGCCAGCTGCTGCTGCGCGCGCCGCTGGACGACTGAGCCCAACGCCCTCATGCCCGACCACTTCGACACCCGCACGACAACCCTGGCGCTGCAGGCCGATGCGCCGCTCGACCGGCTGTTCGTGCACCGCCTGGACGGCACCGAGCTGCGCGACGGCCTGTTCCATTTCGAGCTGGCCTGCAGCGGCCCGGATGCGAACCTGGACCTGGCCGGCGCCATCGGCGGCCACGTCACCATTACCCTGGGCGCGGCCCATGCCGTGCGCCAGGTAGACGGCCGCTGTGCCCGCATTTGCCAGGGACCGGGCGGCATCGAGGGGCCCAGCTACCTGCTGGAGTTGCGCCCGTGGCTGTGGTGGCTGACCCTGCAGTCCGACTACCGCATCTTCCAGGACCGCAGCGTTCCCGAGATCGTGCAGGAAGTGTTCGAAGGCTGCCCGTATGCCGACTTCGAGATGAACCTGGGCGAGACGTATGCCAAGCGCGAGTATTGCGTGCAGTACGGCGAGAGCGACTGCGCCTTCGTCGCCCGCTTGCTGGAGGAAGAAGGCATCGCGTATTACTTCAGGCACGAGGCGGGGCGTCATGTGCTGGTGCTGGACGACGGCTGCGCGCCGGCGCCGGCCTGTCCGGGCGAAGCGTCGATTCCGTTCCGCGCCGGGCAGGTGCAGGGACGGGAACTGCAGGCCGTGCTGTCGGGCGAGGTGGAACTGGCCGCCGGCAGCACGGGCTTTCAGGGCGCGGACTTCAACTTCCTTCATCCTCACCCCCTGGTGGCCAGCGCGCAGGCCGGCAAGGGCGCGGCGCTCAGGCGCGAATACCCGGGCGGCTACGACAAGGAGCCCGTCGGTGCGGCGCTGGTCAAGAAGCGCGTCGACGCCCTCACGGCCGGGGCACGCATGTTTCGCGGCACCAGCGACAGCCGCGCGCTGACCCCAGGCCACCGCTTCACGCTGGCCGACCACCCGCGCGAGGACGCCAATGCCGACTGGGTGCTGCAGCAAGTGGCGCACGAGGCTTCCCACGATGCCTACCGCAACCGTTTCACGGCCCTGCCGGCCGACGGCCGGTACCGGCCGGCGCGCACGACGCCCCGGCCGCGCATCCACGGCACCCAGACGGCGCTGGTGGTGGGCAAGGACGGCGAAGAGGCGTGGACCGACCAGCATGGCCGCATCAAGCTGCAGTTCCACTGGGACCGGCTGGGCAAGAGCGACGAGAACAGCTCGTGCTGGGTGCGCGTGGCGCAGCCTTGGGCCGGCAAGGGCTGGGGCGGCCAGTTCATTCCCCGCATCGGCCAGGAAGTGGTGGTGAGTTTCCTCGACGGCGATCCGGACCGGCCCCTGGTGACGGGCTGCGTCTACAACGGCGAGCAGCCGCCGCCCTTCGCGGTGCCGGCCGAGTGGACCCGCAGCGGCTTTCGGACCAGCTCCGCGCAGGGCGGCTTCAATGCCTTGCGCTTCGACGACAAGGCCGACGCCGAGGAACTGTATCTGCACGCCCAGAAGGACATGAACACGGAGGTGCTGAACGACGCCGCCTGCACGGTGGGCCACGACGAGCGGCGCAAGGTCGGCAACGACCAGAGCGTGGAAGTCAAGGGCAACCGCCGCATCGCGGTCACCGAAGGCGAACTCGTTACCGAGGTGGCCGGGCAGGAGACCCGCACGGTGCAGGGCAGCCGCACCGTCACCGTGCACGGGGCGGAAAAGCATGAGAACAAGGCCGATTTCACGCGGACGGTGGCGGGGGCGTATACGCTGACGGTGACGGGCGACCTTATGATCGATGTTTCCGGTTCGATCACGCTGAAGTCGGGCGGCGCGCTCCAGGTCGAGGCGGGCGCTTCGCTGGCCGGCAAGGCCGGCACGGGCATGGCGCTGGAAGCGGGCACGTCGCTTTCCTGCAAGGCCGGCACGTCGATGAAGCACGAGGCGGGCATGTCGATCGACAGCAAGGCCGGCGCCAGCCACAACATCGACGGCGGCGCCATGCTCGCGCTCAAGGGTGGCCTCGTCAAGGTCAATTGATAAGGACAGGGAGGGACGATGGCGGCACAGGCATTCACCCTGGTCGCGCCGGACGGCACGGTGCGGATGGACGGCGCCATGTGCGACGGCCTGCTCGACGGCGGTCTGCGCATCGCCCTGCACGGCGAGCCGCACGCACTGATGCATTTCGCCGGCGGCGTGCAGCAGGGCGAGTGCGTCATGCTGCACGGGCCGCAGCGCCCGTCCGCGCGCCTGCACTACGTCGACGGCAAGCTCGATGGCAAGGCCGAGTTCTATGCGCCGGAGGGCACCTTGACGCGGCGCACCCATTACCGCGCCGGACTGGTGCACGGCCTGCAGCAGGATTTCTATCCGGATGGCCGCCTGTTCGAATACGGCCACTTCGTGCGGGGCAAGCCGGACGGCACGTGGCAGCGCCTGCACCCGAACGGCGCGGTGGCGGAGCGGCGCTGCTACGCCGCCGGCGTGCTGGTGGGCCCGCCGGAGCGCTTCGACCCGCTTGGGCGGTCGCTGGGCGGGTAGCCATGGCCCTGTGCGTATGCGCCGGCGCCACCCTGCAATGCAGCTTCGGCGTCGCGCCTTCGGCGCTGGCCGTGCTGCCGGCCAATGGCACGATGACGTCAGGCGCGCCGGCGGCCACGATCGCCGACTGCGCGCCCATCGTCAACGTGCCGCCGTTCGCCATGTGTACCAGCATGAGCAACCCCACGGTAATCGCGCTGACGGCGGCGGCGCTGGGCGTGCCCACGCCGGCGCCGTGCATTCCCGTTCCCGCCGGCACCTGGATGCCCGGGGCGCCAGCCCTGCTGATCGGCGGCGTGCCCGCGTTGACGGCCGACTCCAAGCTGATGTGCGCCTGGGGCGGCGCGATCCAGATCCTGATGCCGGGGCAGGCCACCGTGTCCAAGTGATCCTGCCTCGCCGCGTGCGCATTTCACGGCACCGGATGGCGTTTCATGATGTGGGATGAACTTCGTGCTGATTCATGGAAACATATCTCGTTCCGCAAAATGGCATTGCGCATCATGAAATGACGACTGCAAGCCGTTGTTTTTCAACGTTTAAAACATTTCTTTAAACTCTTATATAAGACATAGGAGTTATGCCCGACTTGCTCTATCATGGAGTCATCGGGCGCCAGGTTCTGCAAGCGGACACGGCGCGCCATGCAAGCCAAAAATTTCGATTCACTTATGCCAGGAGCCACATCATGTCCCAGTACCAAACCGATATCGATTCCATCGCCAGCCTGAAAGACAAGGAAGGCAGCGCCTGGAATGCCATCAACCCGGAATCGGCGGCGCGCATGCGTGCCCAGAACCGTTTCAAGACGGGCCTGGACATCGCCCGCTACACGGCCGGCATCATGCGCCGTGACATGGCCGCCTACGATGCCGACCCGTCCAAGTACACCCAGTCGCTGGGTTGCTGGCACGGTTTCATCGGCCAGCAGAAGCTGATCTCGATCAAGAAGCACTTCAACAGCACCGACCGCCGCTACCTGTACCTGTCGGGCTGGATGATCGCCGCGTTGCGTTCGGAGTTCGGCCCGCTGCCGGACCAGTCGATGCACGAGAAGACGGCTGTCGCCGACCTGATCCGCGAGCTGTACACCTTCCTGCGCCAGGCCGATGCCCGTGAGCTGGGCGGCCTGTTCCGCCAGCTGGACGCCGCCAAGGCCGAGGAACGCGCCGCGATCCAGGACAAGATCGACAACTTCGTCACCCACGTGGTGCCCATCATCGCCGACATCGACGCCGGTTTCGGCAATGCCGAGGCGACCTACCTGATGGCCAAGCAGATGATCGAGGCCGGTGCCTGCTGCATCCAGATCGAGAACCAGGTGTCGGACGAGAAGCAGTGCGGCCACCAGGACGGCAAGGTCACCGTGCCCCATGAAGACTTCCTGGCCAAGATCCGCGCCGTGCGTTACGCCTTCCTGGAACTGGGCGTCGACGATGGCCTGATCGTGGCACGTACCGACTCGCTTGGTGCCGGCCTGACCAAGCAGATCGCGTTCACCCGCGAGCCGGGCGACCTGGGCGACCAGTACAACAGCTTCCTGGACGTGGAAGAAGTCACGCTGGACACGATGGGCAACGGCGACGTCGTGCTGAAGCAGGATGGCAAGCTGGTGCGTCCAAAACGCCTGCCGAGCAACCTGTTCCAGTTCCGTCAGGGCACCGGCGAAGCGCGTTGCGTGCTGGACTGCATCACGTCGCTGCAGAACGGCGCCGACCTGCTGTGGATCGAAACGGAAAAACCCCATATCGCCCAGATCGGCGGCATGGTCAAGGAAATCCGCAAGGTCATCCCGAACGCCAAGCTGGTGTACAACAACAGCCCGTCGTTCAACTGGACCCTGAACTTCCGCCAGCAGGTGTACGACGCGATGAAGGCCGAAGGTGCCGACGTGTCCGCCTACGACCGTACCCAGCTGATGAGCGCCGAGTACGACGAGACGGAACTGGCCCGCCAGGCCGACGAGCGCATCCGTACCTTCCAGGCCGATTCGGCACGGGAAGCGGGCATCTTCCACCACCTGATCACCTTGCCGACCTACCATACCGCCGCGCTGTCGACCGACAACCTGGCCAAGGAATACTTCGGCGAGCAGGGCATGCTGGGCTACGTGGCAGGCGTGCAGCGCAAGGAAATCCGCCAGGGCATCGCCTGCGTCAAGCACCAGAACATGTCCGGCTCGGACATCGGCGACGACCACAAGGATTACTTCAGCGGCGAAGCGGCCCTGAAGGCGGGCGGCGCGCACAACACGATGAACCAGTTCTGATGGGAGGCAGGCCCCTGGCCTGCCAACCAGATCCCGCCCCGGTGATGCCGGGGTCAGTAAACGGCGCCGCGTGCGCCGTTTTTGCCGTCAGCGCCACTCCCGTGCCGGGATGCCGGGCACGCCAGCCCGGATGGCGCGGGAAAAATCGGCATCGGCGCCCGGCTGGTGGGCGCGGCCGTTGATATGGCCGCGCCGCTGCAGTTCCCCGAACGGATAGCCCGGCGCGAGCGCGCCGTGGTCGTAGGCGTACTCGGCGAAGTGGCCGGAAGCGAGCAGGCGGTAGTCCAGCGGCAGGTCCGGCGCCACCTGCCGGGCCAGGTCGT
Organism: Pseudoduganella buxea; assembly: GCF_009720835.1. Lineage (GTDB taxonomy): Bacteria > Pseudomonadota > Gammaproteobacteria > Burkholderiales > Burkholderiaceae_D > Rugamonas > Rugamonas buxea. The sequence goes on along the minus strand of NZ_WNKZ01000161.1, from coordinate 604 downwards.
ACAGGATCGTCGTGCAGTTGCTCGTCAAGGTATTGTAGAACGCTGGCGCGCGCTGAAGGCGGGCCGCCTCGGCCAGGTAGGCCAGGAACACCGTGCGCAGCTGCGCCGGCGTGGCGCGCAGCCGGTACAGGTAGACCTGTTCACCCCGGGCATTGCTGCGGGTGCGGACGATGTCGTGCTCGTCGGCCGCGATCAGCACCGCCTCGAAGCTGCGAAAGAACCCACCCAGCGCGGAGAACGTCTCCTGCCGCTCCTTGCGGATCTCCAGCGAAAACACGAGCCTGCGCCCATCCGTGAAGCCGAACGACACGAGGGTGTGGGCGATATGGGGCCCCATCCAGTACGACATGACGAGGTCGGCCGTGGCCAGCTGGCGCAGGTCGTACTGCCGCGTTTCCCACCGGGGCGTGTAGCGCGTTTCGCTTTCCCAGTCGAAATTGCGCACATTGCGCAGGGTTACCACGTCGCCCCGGACATCGGCGTCCAGCAGCCGGGCCACGTCGTCGGCCCAGTCGCGCCCGTGCGACGGCGCCAGCGACTGCCACCACGCCGCCATCGCCACCACGGCGACGACGCCGGCGACGGCGGCGCCGGCCTTGCGGCA
>NZ_WNKZ01000160.1 GCF_009720835.1 Pseudoduganella buxea | reverse complement strand
GCTGGCGGCAACGGTGGCCGGCTGCGCCCTGTGGTTCGGCGGCACCGCCCTGAACCAGGCGCTGACGCCCGCGGGCGCCCCGCTGCCGGCCGTGGAAGTGCGCCGCATGGATGCCTCGCCCGTGGCCCTGCGCAGCTTCGTCGGCCGGCCCCTCGTCATCAACCTGTGGGCCACGTGGTGCCCGCCCTGCCGACGCGAGATGCCGGTGCTGCAGGCGGCCCAGCGGGCGCACCCGGACATCGGCTTCGTCTTCGTCAACCAGGGCGAACCGGCCAACGTCGTGGCGCCGTTCCTGGCCACCCACGGCCAGCTGGACAATGTGCTGCTCGACCCGGCCCGGCAGCTCGGCACCCGCACCGACTCGTTCGGTTATCCGACCACGCTGTTCTATGACGCAAAAGGACGGCTGCGGCTGCGCCACGTGGGCGAACTGTCGGCCGCCACCTTGCGCGAGAAGCTGGACCTGCTGCAGGCGGGGCGCTAGTGAACACGTTCACGCGCGGTTCGCCAGCTAGCCGAAGACGCGACCGGTCGGCTATCGTGACCTTAACAAACCATATTGCCTGGCTCCGCTGAAAGCCAGTCGAACGGTCATTGAACAACACACCGAGGAAGCAGGAAATTATTGACTTGAGGCAATATCTCATCATGGACGCCGGGGTACTGTAGCCACTCAAAGTATTTTCACTGAAGCTGCGGCCGTGCCGAGCGCCTATCGGAGACTATCAATGAGCGGAAGCTTGGGAATCGCGGCCGGCGCCGCGCAGTCGGCGTTCAGCGGCGCCTCTCAACACAAGCGGCTCATGCGGCTCGACTTCCCGTTGAACGATGCACCCCCGGCAATCCTTCTGCCCAACAAACTTCTCGCCCATGAGGAAGTGTCGCGCAGTTTCCGCTTCGATATCGAGGTGCTGTCGGACGACCCGCGCATCCCGCTCAAGACGCTGATGGGGCGGATGGTAACGATTTCCCTGGTCCTGCAAGACGGAAGCCTGCGCTACTTCAACGGCTATATCACCGAATTCCGCTTCCTGCGCAGCGATGGCGGCTTCGCCTTTTATCAGATGGTGCTCGAACCGTGGCTCGCATTCACCCGCCTGCGCAAGGACAGCAGGTCGTTCCACAATAAAAACGTGCTCGAAATCACAGCGGAAACCCTGCAGCACTATCAGCAGGCCGACTGGCAGATGGTTCAAATCGACGAGTCAAGGCTGACTGTCGCCAACCAGTACAACGAAACCGACTACAACCACCTGCACCGGCGCTGGGAAGCGCTGGGCCTGCACTACTGGTACGAACACAGATCCGACGGCCATACGCTGATGATCTCGGATAACAGCACCCTGTCCAAGCCGATCGACGAGGAAGCATACGTAATCCCGTTCCACGACCAGGGCGGCTCACGCGAGGACGACGGCATTCACGCCTGGTCCGCCATTCGGCGCATCGGTTCGGGCAAGACGACATTGGCATCGTTCGATTACAAGAATCCCAGGGTGCAAAGAGTCGAAGCGCCTTCCGTCAACCGGCAAGGCGATTTCTTTCCTTATGAAGTCTACGAAGACACCGGCGCCTATGGTTTCCGCATGCATGGCGACGGCGAACAACTGGCGGCCCGGCGCATGGACGAGGCGGACAAGGACACGCAGTACTTCGAGGCGACGGGCAATGGACGGTGCGTGCTGCCTGGCCGAACGTTCAAGCTCGGCCGCCACTTCAGCGCCGCAATGCGCGCACGACAGTACGACGGTGAGCTGTACGGCAGTATCGAGGACCGCCGCTACCTGATCCTGTGCGTCGACCATGAAATATCGAATAATTATCAGGCCGGTTCAGGCGCCCTCTCCCACTATAAGAACCGCTTTACGTGTATCCGCGAGGACCTCCGCTGGCGCCCCGGCCGCAATTACAACAGCGAGCCAGTTCTCTATACGGGTCTGCATACCGCAATTGTCGTCGGCCCGGCAGGCGCCGATATCCATACGGATGGCTACGGAAGAGTCAAGCTGCAGTTTCAATTGGGACCGGCTGGGCAATTTTGATGAAAAGAGCTCGCCCTGGATTCGCGTCATGACACCGGCAGCCGGCAGTGAGTTCGGACAGATCCGCTTGCCACGAGTCGGCGAAGAGGTGGCCGTCGTCTACCCCAACGGCAATATCGACCATCCGCTCGTGCTCGGTGCGCTCTACAACCATATGCACATGCCGCCGTGGGCGCTGCCGGAGCAGCAATCGCTTGCGGGCCTGCGCAGCCGGGAACTGGGAGGCGGCTTTCGCGGCAATCACCTTGTCCTCGACGACACGAAAGACCAGATCCAGGCGCAGCTGAAAAGCGATCACCAGTGCAGCCAGCTGTCGCTTGGCCACATCACGCGCATCGAGGACACCAGCGGGCGCAAGGACGCACGCGGTGAAGGCTGGGAGCTGCGTACCGACGGGCACGGCGTGGCACGCGCGGCCAAGGGGCTGCTGATCACAACGGAAGCGCGGCAGGCCGCACGCGGGCCCATCAAGGACATGGACGAAACGACGAGACGGCTTGCCCTGGCTGCCGAGCAGCATCAACTGCTGGCGGAAATCGCACAGAGAAACGGTGCACAGGAAGCTGCCGACAATCAGGATGCCGTGGCATCCCTGCTGCAATCACAAAACGACGTGATCCAGGGGCAAGATTCGAAACCGGGCGGTTTTCCCGAACTGGCCAAGCCGCACCTGGTGCTCGCAAGTGCCGCCGGTATCGCCACCACGACCACCGGCGACACCCACGTTTCCAGCGACCGCCACACGGCGCTTACGACAGGTAAAAGCTTTTCTCTGGCGGTGGGAACGCATTTCTTTGCCAGCGTCCGCCAGTCCTTACGGCTGTTCGTCCAGAAGGCCGGCATGAAGATGGTGGCCGCCGCTGGCGACATCGACCTGCAGGCGCTGTCGGACAACATCAAGCTGTTGGCGAAGCTGGAAATCACGCACACGGCCAACCGGATCACGATCAGTGCGAAGGAGGAGGTCGTCATCAACGGTGGTGGCAGTTACGTGAAGTTTGCCGCCGGCGTGATCGAACACGGTACCAACGGCAACTTCATCGCGCACGCGAAGCACCACAACCTGACCAGTGCAAAGAACGCCGAGATGGCTATCAACATGCCGGCCGTGGCCGACGTACTGAGCAAGGGCCGCGCCGCGTTGCACGTCGGCAGCCACGCCGAGACCGCAGGGCGCGCCAGTGCCGGCTTGCCCTTCAAACTGTTCAAGGACGGGGCAATGGTCGAGCAGGGCCACATCGACGACAAGGGAAATATCCAGTTCGCGCACGAGCTCGATGCCGCCGCGAAGTACAAGGTCGAGCTTCCAACCGGGCAGTCTTTCGCTATCGCTGCCAGTGCCTACGAAGAACAGCACGAACAGAATGCGGGCCTGGGATACCACGGCTACGAGAATCCGGGCGGCGCCCTGACGGACGACGAACATTCGCTGAACCAGGACCGGATCGACGCCAGTCCCTGGTCCAGCGAGCAAGCATGAGTTCCAGCCGCCGATAGCGGTCATCCAACAAGGGGAAGCGAATGGGCATGGCAGAAAACGAAGGACTTTACACACAGGAGCTTTGCTACAACCAGGCGGTAGGTCCTTACGAATGCCTGTCCTTGCCATGGTGGGTGAGGACGAGGAAGCACAAGACCTACCTGGCGCGGCACCACTGCCAGATCGTGCCCCTCGTCTGCGGCGAGGAAGTGTTCAAGCGCATCCACATCGACCTCCTCGCAGCGCGGCGCAGCGTGGACATCATTACCTGGGGATTCGACCCGGGCATGGTGCTCGTCCGTGGTGGCTCGGCCGAAGACGGCATACGCTACGGCGACCTGCTCAAGCAGATCGCGACCCGCAAGGAGAATCCGGTCACGGTGCGCTTGCTGCTGTGGCACGACAATGCGGCCTCGTACGCTATCCAGAAAAATAATCCTGGCCTGTACGGAACCCGTGTCCCCACCATCGGCGCCTACGCAGGCTACTACGGCGAAACGCATGACCGGTATAACCGGGAATGGTTCGATGAAATCTTCGCGAACAAGGTGCCGAAAATCGTGCTGCATACCCGTGAAGTCGCCCTGAAGTTTCGGGACTCGGCGCTGGCCGGCGAGAAGTACAAGATCAGTCCAATCGACGGCCGGGCCGGCTCCATCTATCCCACCCATCACCAGAAGATGATCCTGATCGATTACGAAACGCCGGCGCGTGCCATCGGCTACGTGATGGGGCATAACTCGACGACCGACTTCTGGGACACCGTCGATCATCGTTTCCAGGACCGGCGCCGCGAAACGCTGTACAAGAAGAATCCGGCTGAGTGGGACAGCAAGCTCGCGGCTGCCGCGGATGAAGCGCAGGACTGGTACGAGCGGCAAATGCGATCGATGATGGGACAAGCTGACCAACCGTCGCGGCGAAAGGCTCAGCGCCTGATGGAATTCATCAAGCAATACGGGTTCACCGCGAAACCGTACCAGGACGTGTCGCTGCGCGTGCGCGGCGCCATCCTGTATGACATGAACCACAATTTCTGCACGGGCTGGGCCGAGTCCGAACAGGCCACGTCGTCCTTGATGAATGCGATCTGGATGACGCCGGCAGGCTTGGCGGTCAAGGCGGCTGCGGCCAAGGCCGCGACTGAACAGCCGGTGAAAGTGCATCCTCTCGTGCAGGACAGGAGTCGCTTCAAGGCTGCCGATTTTGCCCTGAAGGACTGCCACCACAGCGCGCAGTTGTTGCGCACGTACCCGGCGTACCAGGAGAAGTCGATCAAGGAATGCTACGCCAACCTGACCCGGCTCACGCATCACTACATCTTCATCCAGAACCAGTATATCCAGTACGAGGAGTGGGCAACTTACCTGACGGCGTGCGTGGAGAAGTTGCGCAGCGCGGGCTACACCAAGCCGATCTACGTGTTCATCCTGACCTCCACACCCGAAACCGACGGCATGGACCTGGCGACCTATGACGTTGCCCTGCAGCTGGGAAGAAGCGAGACCATGAAGGTGGAGCATGAGGAAGCGCTGAAGCGCGCCAAGCGGGGCAAGGCAAAGGCGCCGATTACGGCGGCGGAGCTCGAGAAACGCGGTATCAAGGCTCTGATGGCCTCGATGTGGAGCGGTGCCGAGGCGCCGAAATCCCCGAGGGATTACGAAGAGACCTATATCCACGCGAAGGTGGCGATTGTCGATGATGCTGCCTTCACGGTCGGCTCGGCCAACCTGAACGTGCGCAGCATGGCCTTGGACAGCGAGCTCAATTTGCTGAGCCAGGCCAAGGACGTGGCGTTTGACTTGCGCAAAAAGCTGTTCAAGCAGTGCACGGGTGCCGAGGGGCCGGCGCAGTTTGGGGATATGGAAACAACCTTCAATAAGTGGCTGGAGCTGATGCGGGAGAATGCCAATGCGATGGCGAATGCCGGTCCCCTGAAAGGCCAGATCGCCACCTTCCACGTCGATAGGCAACCCGGCCCGCCGGTGATCTGACATGAGACGCCCGATACCTCGCTGGCTCTTGATCGCTGGCACCTCGATTGCAATCGCAGCAGGTGCCTATTTTCTACAACAATATCTGGAGTACTTGAAAATGCACACGATCCCCGCTGGCTTGCAGGCGTTCGATGTCAAAGGCCCGATTCCGACCTGCGGACGCTGGAAGGACACGATGCCGAAGACGCGCGATCCTGCCGCCTACCGGCTCTACATCAATGCCCGCAAGCTGTGGCGCAGCAAGATCGCGTGGCAGCTGACGCGGCAGGAAGCGCTCGGCATCCTGCACGACGTACAGGCCGCCGCGAACCAGGGCGACTGGGGAGCACGTGCATTGATGGCCTACTTCTATCGCAACGGCCTCGGCCCCCTCGAGAAGAACCACGTGCTCGATCCGGATGCGGACAAGCTGGTGGAAATCCTGCGCTCGGCCGTCGCCGCCGGCCAAGCCTGGGGCTACTACGATCTCGGCGTCGCGCACGAGCATGGCTACGGCGGTGCTGCGCAGGATGAACAGATTGCATGGGCCTATTACCGGAAGGCGGCGGAGCTCGGCAGTCCGGAAGCGCAGATGGCACTGGCAAGCGCATACCTGAAGGCCGAACGCCGCGATGCCGAGGAAGTGATGGTGATGTGCGCGTACGCTCAAGGCCATGGCCCTGCCGCCTACGACCTGGGAATGTCAGCAAAACTTCGAAAGGATTTTAGGGCAGCGCTGGAATATTATCAGGCGGGGACGCGGTTCGGCAGCAAAGAAGCTGCAGTATCTTTGATGTTTTTTTTCGACAGTAAAGAGTGGAGTTTGCGTGACAAACAAGAGCAGGCGGCGCTCAAAGGACTCGAAATCCTGCCCGATCCGGAGCGTGAAAACCGGTATCACCAGATCTACCAGGCACTCGACCTCAACCCCGACCTGAAACTGACCCGGCTGGACAAGGTGCTGCCGCTGCCTC
>NZ_WNKZ01000015.1 GCF_009720835.1 Pseudoduganella buxea | reverse complement strand
GACCTGAAACTGACCCGGCTGGACAAGGTGCTGCCGCTGCCTCCTGCGGAACTACCCGAATGGAACGGCATCCAGGACGCCATCGAGCCCGAGCCGGACGGCCCGCCGAGCTACTGACGTCATTGCTACCGCACGTTCACCGCGTTCGAACCCTGTTTCAACCATGCCCCCTCTTCGCCGCTGGTGCATTTTTGTCTGCGCATCGCTCGCTGCCGCGGCAGGGGCCTATGCCTTTGCCAAACATCTGGAGTACGTGAAGATGCATACCATTCCCCCCGGCTTGCAGGCGTTCGATGTCAAAGGCCCGATTCCGACCTGCGGACGCTGGAAAAACACGATGCCGAAAACGCGCGATCCTGCCGCCTACCGGCTCTACATCAATGCACGCAAGATATGGCGCAGCAAAATTGAGTGGCAGCTGACGCGCCAGGAGGCGCTCGGCATCTTGCACGACGTGCAGGCTGCTGCGAACCAAGGCGACTGGGGAGCACGTGCATTGATGGCCAACTTCTACCGGTCCGGCCTCGGTCCGCTCGAGAAGAACAAAGTGCTCGACCCAGATGCAGACAAGCTAGTGGAAATATTGCGCTCGGCCGTCGCGGCCGGCCAAGCCTGGGGCCACTATGACCTCGGCGTCGCGCACGAGCATGGCTACGGGGGTGCTGCTCAGGATGACAAAATCGCTTGGGCCTATTACCGAAAGGCAGCGGAGCTCGGCAGCCCAGAAGCGCAGATGGCACTGGCGAGCGCGTACCTGAAGGCCGAACGCCGCGATGCCGAGGAAGTGATGGTGATGTGCGCGTACGCTCAAGGTCACGGCCCAGCGGCCTATGATTTGGGAATCTCAGCAAAGCTTCGCAAGGATTTTAAGGCAGCGCTGGAGTATTTTCAGGCGGGGACGCGGTTCGGCAGCAAGGATTCTGCGGTAGCGCTGAGGATCATATTTGACAGCAAAAAATGGAGTTTGCGCAACAAACAAGATCAGCTTGCGCTCAAAGGACTCGAAATCTTGCCCGATCCGGAGCGTGAAAGCCGGTATCACCAAATCTACCAGGCACTCGACCTCAACCCCGATCTGAAACTGACTCGCCTCGATAAAGTGCTGCCGCTGCCTCCTTCGGAACTACCCGAATGGAACGGCATTCAGGACGCCATCGAGCCCGAGCCGGACGGCCCGCCGAGCTACTGACGTCATTGCTACCGCACGTTCACCGCGTTTCGAACCCTCTTTCAACCATGCCCCCTCTTCGCCGCTGGTGCATTTTTGTCTGCGCATCGCTCGCTGCCGCGGCAGGGGCCTATGCCTTTGCCAAACATCTGGAGTACGTGAAGATGCATACCATTCCCCCCGGCTTGCAGGCGTTCGACGTCAACGGTCCGGTCCCGACCTGCGGACGCTGGAAGGACACGATGCCGAAAACGCGCGATCCTGCCGCCTACCGGCTCTACATCAATGCACGCAAGCTATGGCGCAGCAAGATCGAGTGGCAACTGACGCGCCAGGAAGCGCTTGGCATCCTGCACGACGTACAGACCGCCGCGAACCAGGGTGACTGGGGAGCACGCGCATTGATGGCCTACTTCTATCGCAATGGCCTCGGTCCCCTCGAGAAGAACCACGTGCTCGATCCGGATGCGGACAAGCTGGTGGAAATCCTGCGCTCGGCCGTCGCGGCCGGCCAGGCCTGGGGCTACTACGATCTCGGCGTCGCGCACGAGCATGGCTACGGCGGTGCCGCGCAGGATGACAAGATCGCATGGGCCTATTACCGGAAGGCGGCGGAGCTCGGCAGCCCGGAAGCGCAGATGACGTTGGCAAGCGAGTACCTAAAGGCCGGCCGTCGCGATGATGAGGAGACGATGATAACTTGCGCGTATAACCAAAGGCATGGACCTGCAGCCGATAAGTTCGGAAGCTATGCTGAGCTTCGCAAGAATTTTGCCGCAGCGCTGGAGCATTATCAGGCGGCGACGCGGTTCGGAAGCAAGGATTCTGCGGTAGCGCTACGAATTATGTTTGACACTAAGCACTGGAGTTCTCGTGACAGGCAGGATCAGCTTGCGCTCAAAGGACTCGAAATCCTGCCCGATCCGGAGCGTGAAAACCGGTATCACCAGATCTACCAGGCACTCGACCTCAACCCCGACCTGAAACTGACCCGGCTGGACAAGGTGCTGCCGCTGCCTCCTGCGGAACTACCCGAATGGAACGGCATCCAGGACGCCATCGAGCCCGAGCCGGACGGCCCGCCGAGCTACTGACGTCATCGCTTTTCCGCCTTCGCACATTCCGATCCCACTTTTCAACCATGCCCCCTCTTCGCCGCTGGTGCATTTTTGTCTGCGCATCGCTCGCTGCCGCGGCAGGGGTCTATGCCTTTGCCAAACATCTGGAGTACTTGAGGATGCATACCATTCCCGCCGGCTTGCAGGCGTTCGATGTCAACGGCCCGATCCCGACCTGCGGACGCTGGAAGGACACGATGCCGAAGACGCGCGATCCGGCCGCCTACCGGCTCTACATCAATGCCCGCAAGCTGTGGCGCAGCAAGATCGAGTGGCAGCTGACGCGCCAGGAAGCGCTCGGCATCCTGCACGACGTGCAGGCCGCCGCAAACCAGGGCGACTGGGGTGCACGCGCATTGATGGCCTACTTCTATCGCAATGGCCTCGGTCCCCTCGAGAAGAACCACGTGCTCGATCCGGATGCGGACAAGCTGGTGGAAATCCTGCGCTCGGCCGTCGCGGCCGGCCAAGCCTGGGGCTACTACGACCTCGGCGTCGCGCACGAGCATGGCTACGGGGGCGCTGCTCAGGATGACAAAATCGCTTGGGCCTATTACCGGAAGGCGGCGGAGCTTGGCAGTCCGGAAGCGCAGATGGCTTTGGCGAGCGCGTACCTGAAGGCCGAACGCCGAGATGCCGAGAAAGCGATCGTAATGTGCGCGTACAGGCAGGACCACGGCCCTGCCGCCTACGACCTGGGAATGTCAGCAAAACTTCGAAAGGATTTTAGGACGGCACTGGAGTATTATCAGGCGGGGACGCGGTTCGGCAGCAAAGAAGCTGCAGTATCTTTGATGTTTTTTTTCGACAGTAAAGAGTGGAGTTTGCGTGACAAACAAGAGCAGGCGGCGCTCAAAGAACTCGATATCTTGCCCGATCCGGAGCGTGAAAGCCGGTATCACCAAATCTACCAGGCACTCGACCTAAATCCCGACCTGAAACTGACCCGACTGGACAAAGTGCTGCCACTACCTCCCGCGGAACTGCCCGCATGGAACGGCATCCAGGGCACCATCGAGCCCGAGCCGGACGGCCCGCCGAGCTACTGACATCACCAAATGACAGGGAGAGCGCCATGCCTTTGAAAATCATCACGGTGGGCGACAAGACCGACCATGGCGGAACCGTCATCAGCGGCTCGCCAAACCATGATATTCGTGGGCGTGCCATTGCAAGGCTCGGGGACAAGGTGGCCTGCCCGCAGGTCTACCCTGGAGGCAAACCGCATGGCGTCAACAAGATTGTCACTGCCCATCAGTCCTTCACCGTCAATGGCGTACCGGTCGCGGTCGAAGGGTGCACGACCGAGTGCGGGTGCAAGCTGATCGGCAGCAAGCCGGCCGACGTCGGGTAGCGCTGTATCGCTCACCGGCTCATTTTTGATAACGAACGACGACTGTTCCGGCACGCGGGCTCGCGACAGTTGTTGCATGCGCGGAATGCAAAATCGTTGCCTGGACTCGTCACGGCCACTGATACCGGGTATAGCCCGCCCCTGATAGCGCCACACATCGCCCTGCTCTACAGTACGCGCTTCGAATGCGACGGTGACAGGAATGACGATGGCTTTGGCGAAGTGTCTGGCGGCGGAACTGGTCGGCACGGCCCTGCTGCTGGCGATCGGCGGCGGCGCCGGCATTGCCGCGCAGCGCCTGGCGGCGGGCGATGCCGCGCTGGCGCTGCTGGTCAGCGCGCTGGTGGGCGCCACCGGGCTGGCCGTGCTGATCCTCACCTTCGGCGGCATTTCCGGGGGCCTGTTCAATCCCGTGCTGACCTTGTCGCAAGCATGGCGCGGCGCGCTGCCCGTGCGCCACGTGGCGCCATATATCGGCGTCCAGGCGCTTGGCGCCATGGCCGGCGCGGCCGCCGTGCACGGCATGTACGGGCTGGAGCTGATGGTGGCCACGCAGGCGGTGCGCACCGGCGCAAACCAGTGGCTGGGCGAGTTCGTCGCCACCTTCGGCCTGCTGTGCGTCTTTATCGGCTGCGGGCGCTCGCGCCCCGTCGTGGCGCCGTTTGCCGTGTCGGCCTACGTGATGGCGGCGTGCTGGTTTACTTCTTCGTCGGCCTTCATGAACCCGGCCATGACGTTGGCGAGGGCTTTCGGCGCAGCCGGTGCGCTACGCCTGGCCGATGTACCCGCGTTCGTGTTGGCGCAGCTGGCCGGTGCTGGCGCCGCGACGGCGATCTTCCTGTGGCTGCACGGCGCCCCGCTCGGCGCGGTGCGCGTCAGCCGCCGGCTGTCGCCCGCCGTGCGCCACGCTGCAACAGGGGCAACAGCGCCATCGCCGCCACCATGAGCAGCCCGACCAGGGTCAATGCATCCTCGCCCAGCGCCAGCGCGGGCCAGGCGGCACTGGCGATGCCATAGGCCGCCACGCCGTAGGCGGCAATGACGATCAGCCAGCCCACCGAACGGCGGTAGCGCAGCACGTCCGCCGGGCCCGAGCGGGCCAGCAGGCGGCCCACCATGCGCGCGTCGAATGCGTCGACGACGACCATGCCGGCCGTGAAGGCGATGCCCAGCAGGATGGCCGTCGTCACGCCATTGCCCTCCCTGCCCAGCGCGGCCAGGTGACCGGCCGTGTCGAACACGAGGGCGAACAGGATGCCGACGACGAACATCGTTGCCGCACCGCCGTCCTTCAGGCGCGGCACCAGGCAGCCCAGCCAGCCGGCCGGCCGGAACTCGCGGGCGCGCAGCAGGCCCTTCAGGTTCAGCGAACCGACCAGCAGCAACAGCGCCACGGGCAGCCATTCGAACGTCGCCGCCAGCCATGGCGCCGGCACGATGTCGCCGCGCATGCCGTGCAGGGCCAGGCCCGCCGCCGTCACGGCCAGCCCATGGCCGAGGGCGAACAGCGTGCCGGCACGCATGGCCCGCCTTCCATCTCTTTCCGTATCCCGGTAGGTCATCGAATCGACGATGGCAATATGGTCCGGGTCCAGGCCGTGCCGCAGGCCCAGCAGGAACATCACCATCATGCCGTCCACCGCCAGCAGTTCATTCATCGCAGCTCTCCTTCGTCAATTCGATAATGATAACCCATTATCGTTAATGGTGAAGGAAAGCGCTCACGCGGTCATGCGCGGGGCGCTTGTTCAGGCGATTATTTGCAGTCCGGGCAGTGCCCGTACAAGGTGACTTCGTGACGTTCGACGGAGAAGCCGGGTGGCGCCATCTTGTCCAGGTTGCCCGGGCAGGCATGCACGTCGAACACGCGCTGGCACACGGTGCACTGGAAATGGTGATGGTGGTGGGCGCCGATGGCCACGGGCTCGTAGCGCGCCACTTCACCCGGCAGGGTGACGACGGTGACGGCGCCGTCCTCGACGAGCGACTTCAGGTTGCGGTAGACGGTGGCCATGCCCAGCTGGCTGACGTCGGCACTGGCGGCGGCCAGCACTTCCGGCGGCGACAGGGGCCGGCGCGCCTGTTCGATGGCGTGCAGGATGGCGGTTTTCTGGCGTGTATTGCGTTGCATGGACGAAGGATACACGAGCGGCGGCCGGGCAACCAGCACCCCCTTGAGCCAATATTGATAATGACTTATCATTATTGGACTTCGAACGCTGCCGTCCGGGCCGCGACGATCAACTGAACAAGGAAAGCCGATGTCCCACCTCCCCTGCACGCGCTCGCCGCTGGCGCTTGCCCTGCTGCTGGCCTTTGTCCCACCGCTGACGGCGCATGCCGCCCCAGCCGAGGCCGACACCCGCCGTCTGGCTGCCGATCCGGACAGCGCCTCCACCGTCGTCATCTCGGCCAGCGCCCTCGGCCTGCTGGGCGACGACATGATCACGCCCGTCACGGCGTTGGCCGGCGACCGGCTGGTGCGCGAACGCGAGTCGACCCTGGGCGACACGCTGAAGAACCAGCCCGGCATCACGTCCACCCACTTCGGCGCCGGCGCCGGACGTCCCGTCATCCGCGGCATGGACGGCCCGCGCGTGAAGATCCTGTCCGACGGCGCCGAGGTGCAGGACGCCTCCACCATCAGCCCGGACCATGCAGTGGCCTTCGAGCCGCTGCTGGCCGAACGCATCGAAGTGCTGCGCGGCCCGTCCGCGCTGGCCTACGGCAGTGGCGCCGTGGGTGGCGTCGTCAATATCCTCGACCGCAAGATCCCGACGGCCATGCCCGTCAAGCCCATCGAAGGCAGCATGGAATTGCGCGGCAATTCGGCCGCCGATGAAAAGACCGGCGCCTTCGAGGTGACGGGCGGCTTCGGAAACGTGGCCGTGCACGCGGAAGGCGCCCGGCGCGATGCCGGCGACTACCGTGTCGGCAAGGGCTGGGAAGACGGCCGCACGGTGACGGGCAGCTTCCGCGAATCGACCAGCGGCAGCGTGGGCCTGTCGTGGATCGGCGCGCGCGGCTACCTGGGCGTGGCCTACACGAAGGAGCGCAGCGAGTACGGCATCCCCGGCCACAACCACGAATTCGGCGGCTGCCACCCGCATGGCGACCACCTCCATTGCGGCAGCCACGAGGAAGAGGAAGAAGGCCACGATCACGAGCACGAGCATGGCGAGGAACCGCCACCGGTCGTCAAGCTCGACAGCGAACGGTGGGACGTGCGGGGCGAATACAGCAATCCGCTGGCCGGCTTCTCCCGGCTGCGCGTGCGCGCCGCCTACACGGACTACCGTCACGACGAGATCGACGACGGCGTCGTGGCCACCACCTTCGTCAACAAGGCCCGCGACGGCAGGGTCGAACTGGAACACCTGCCGCTGGGCGGGTGGCGCGGCGTACTGGGCCTGCAGACGGGCCGGCGCGACTTCTCCGCGGTTGGCGACGAGGCCTATGTGCCGCCGACGGTAACGAAAAAACACGCCGCCTTCTTGACCGAGGAATACCGCTTGAATGCCTGGCGCTTCGAGGCTGCCGCACGCCACGAGTGGCAGGACATCGACGTCGACGCCACGGGGCTGGAGAGCCGCAAGGCACGCGGCACATCCGTGTCGGCCGGCGCCGTGTGGAAGTTCGCACCCCAGTATTCGCTGGGCGCCACCGTGGCCCGCACGCACCGTTTGCCGACGGCCGAGGAACTGTATGCCGACGGCGTGCACCTGGCCACCAGCACCTATGAAGTGGGCAACCAGGACTTGAAGAAGGAAACGTCGAACAACGTCGACCTGACCCTGCGCAAGTTCGCCGGCGCCACGACGTTCTCCGTCAGCGCCTTCCGCAACCGGGTCAACGACTACATCTACGGCCGCACCCTGGACAACCACGAAGGCTTCCAGCTGATCGAATATGCCCAGCGCGATGCCGTCTTCACCGGTATCGAGGGCGAGCTGCGCCACAAGCTGTCGCCGGCCCTGTCAGCCACCCTGTTCGGCGACTACGTGCGGGCGAAATTCGACGACGGCGCGGGCAACCTGCCCCGCATTCCGGCCCACCGCATCGGCGCGCGCCTGGACGGCAACTGGCAGGCCTGGCACGGCAACGTGGAGCTGGTGCGGGTCGGCAAGCAGGACAAGGTGGGCCCGTTCGAGCGGGCCACGGACGGCTACGCGATGCTGAACCTGGGCGGTCACTACGAACTGCGCCTGGGCGGCCAGCAGGCGCAGCTGTACGCCCGCATCAACAACCTGACGGATGAACTGGCGTTCAGCCACACGTCGTTCATCCGCGACGCCGCGCCGCTGGCCGGACGCAATGTGACGGCGGGCTTGCGCGTGGCGTTCTGAAGGCCCTGACGACGTAAAAAAACCCGTTGCAGCGTGATCGCTGCAACGGGTTTTTTTATCGGCGCGAGGCGCCGCGTGACTGCGTTACTGCATCAGGACGTTACGTCATGCGCGGCGGGCGCGGGCCACGCCGGCCAGCAGCATGCCGCCGATGCCCAGCATCAGCCAGGACGACGGCTCCGGCACGGCCGAGATGGTGGCCGCGTTGGAGAAGGTGGCCACGTCGGTGGTGCCGAAGCCACCCACCGTCGTGGCGGGTGTCCACGTCACGCTGGCCAGGCTGCCGTCCGGCGACGACGAGCCGCCCAGCAAGGTGGTCTTGTCGGCGCCGAAGGCCGACACGCTGAAGACGGACTGGCCGATGTCGACGGACAGGTTGGCGTCCCCGCTGAAGGTGATGTTAAAGCTCAGCACGCTGCCGTAGCCGACTGCATGGAACAGGTCGTTGAAGCTGTCGCCATTGCCGATCACGTAGCCGGTGGCCAGCGAACCGCTCACCTGCCCCGCCGTCTCGACCGCTGCCAGCGCGTCGAAGCCGCTGAAGTTCGTCAAGGTGACGGTGGCGGCCGGGCTCTCGCTGTCGCCGGCGCCGTTGAACTGCAGGTCCAGCCAGCCGGAAGCCTGGCCGAAATTGCTCGTGTCGATCGACACGGCCAGGGTCGTGTCGGCGCTGGCCATGCCGCTGGAGATGGCCAGCACCAGCGCGGCGACGGCGGCGCGCAGGGAAGACGATTGTGCGAAACGATTCATGGTTCTGTCCTTAGAAGGCGCCGCTGAAGACGGCCGCCGAGTACGAGGTGTTGATCTTGTTCGGGTTGCGGAGGGTGACGGGCAGCGTCACCGAGGCACCGGCCGCCAGGCTGGCGTTGCTGGTGACGTAGGGCGCGCCATCCTTGCTGCCGCTGGCATTGACGAGGGTCACGCCGGTGGTCAGGCCGTTCAGCACCAGGTGCAGCGGGCCATTCAGGGTGGCGCCGGATTTGTTCACCAGGGTAACCGTGCCCGTGAACAGGCCCGTGGCGCGGTTGAAGGTCAGGCCCGAGCTGATCTTCTGGATGCCTGCCGTCACGTCCACGGCCGACGGCAGCAGGTTCAGGCTGACGACGACGGGGTCATGGTCCGACGCGCGGTAAGGCAGCGCGTTGTACAGGTCCTGCGGCTTGCCGTCCGTGTTGTAGTCGATCACTTCCGGTTCGTCCGCATTGACGTGCCATTCGGCCGCGCCTGCAACTTGCGGGCTCAGGCTGTTGCTGGCCAGCGCGTGGTCCAGATAGCCCGCTTCGTGGCCGAACACGTAGGAGTAAGGCAAGCCGGTTGGGCGGATGAAGCGTTCCAGCTGGTTCACATAGCCGGCCGCCGTGATGGTGGCGATCGGGTCTTCCATGCCATAGGCATTCATGTCGCCGATGACGAGCACGTCCGGATCGCCGGCCGCCGCCACCACCTGCGGCAGGAAGCTGTTGACGAGACGCTGGGCCTGCAGCACGCGGGTACCGTTCCAGCAGGACTGGCCGTCGCCGTTGTCGGCATTGACGCCGCCGCCGCTCGGGCAGCCGCCCTTCGATTTCAGGTGGTTCACCACCAGGCTGAACTTGCCGCCGTTGGTGGCCTGGAAGGTCTGCGCCATCGGCGGACGGTTGTTGATGCCGTCGGCATCGGATTTGGCCGTGCCCACCAGGGCCAGCTTGCCCGGCTTGTAGATCATCGCCACGCGGATGGCGTCCGTGCCGGTGGCCGGCGGTTTCGGCACGACGGCGTACACGGTGGCGCCGTAGGCGGCGTTCAGGCTGTCGACCAGCACACCGGTGGAATAGTCGCCGTCGTTCTGGATTTCCATCAGGCCGACCACGTCGGCGTCGATGCCCTTCAGTTCGGCGACGATCTTGTCGCGCTGGCGGATGTATTCGGCCAGGTTGTCCGCGCCGCGGCAGTTCGACAGGCTCGTGCTGCCGCCGATGGTGCAGCCCTGGCCCGTCTGGCCGGCCACGTTGGCGCCGTTGGTGAAGGTGGTGAAGTAGTTCAGCACGTTGGCGCTGGCGACCTTCACGTTCCCCGATGGCAGCGTCGGCGCGCCTTCGCGGGGATTGTCGCGCGAGATCACGGGGGCCACCGTCGGCTGCAGCTTGAAGCCGGCGCCGCCGCCGCCCAGCGCGCCGAAGTCGACCACGCCCGTCAGGTCGCTGACGGTGTCGCCGGCGCGCACCGTCGGGCCTTCGCCGATGTACGGGATCGTCGTCGGCGTCGTGAACAGGCCGTCGTCCAGCACGATGCGGTTGGCGGCGTTGGCGGCGGCCAGGGCCTGGGCTTCGGCCGAACGGGGCGCGTAACGGTTGGTGGGGATTTCCAGGCGGCCGGACGACAGGGTCAGTTCGCCGCGGCTGCCCACGTAGGCCGTCTGCGAGATCGTCAGCGGGCCGGTGAAGCGCACCAGCATGCCTTCGACCTGATCCAGGCGGGCATTCGGCAAGGCGATATTGGCCGGTGCAACGCTGTGGCCGCCCGACAGGGCGACGACCGCCGTGACGTCCTTCATTTCCGTGTACGAGCGGGTGGCGCCGTTCGGCGTGAATTCGACGACGGTACCGGTGACGCGCACCAGCTGGCCGACCGACACATTGTCCGCCGCGCTGCTGCTGTAGATGAACAGGCCGTCGGACGTGGCGGGGTCGCCGTCGCCATTGGCGTCCTGCAGGAAGAAGCCGCCCGCCACCTTGGCCGTGACGACGCCCTGCGTCGTCTGGCTCGTGTTGGCATACGGGCTGGCCGCGCCGGCACCCTGGATCTGGGGAATCGTGCGGGTGACGGCGGCCAGGGTCTGCACGGCCACGTTGACGGTGCAGGACGCTTCCTGGGCCTGGTCGTTGACGAAGCGGATCGTCACCGGGTAGCTGCCCAGCGGCACATTGGCCGACACTTCCAGGCGCGCGTTGGCGCTGGCGCCCGCTTCATTGGCGGCGGCGAAGTTCACCAGGGCGATGCCGGGCACGGCGCCTGAGGTGATGACGGCGCCGTTGACGATGCCGTCCGCGTCACTGGCCGACAGCATGGCCACGCCGGCGTAGCCCTGTGCCACGCCCAGGCTGGCCGGGCAGTTCGGCACGATGGGCCGGACCGGCACGACGCCGCACTGGTTGGTGGGCGCGCTGCTGTTGCGCGGGGTCGGCGCGGCCACCGTGAAGTCACCGCTGTTGTTGTCCGTGTCGATGCAGCCGGCCTCGTTGCGCAGCACGGCAGTGCTGTTGCCGGTGCCGCCTGCGGGCGCCGTGCCTTCGAAGCCGCTGGCCGCGCCCCAGCCGACCAGGTCGGCCACGGCCGTGCCGGCAGGATTGGCGCCCGTCAGCGCCGTCGTACCGCGCACCAGGGCCACCTTGGCGCCGCTGCCGCTCATCGGGATGGTGCCGACCGTGTCCGGCACCAGCGCGACGGTGCCGCCGCTGCCGGACGCCTGCTGCACCAGGTAGTACTGGCCCGGCTGCAAGGTCACGGCCGGCAGGTTGGTGACCTGCCACGTGGAGCCGCCCGCGCTGGCGTACTGCACGCTCCAGCCGTCCAGCGCCACGGGCGCGTCGCCCCGGTTGAACAGTTCGATGAAGTCGGACTTGATGGTGGCGCCGCTGTTGCCGCCGCCGCCATAGGCCTGGCTGATGACGACGTTCGATGCGGCAAGCGCCGGCGCGGACAGGCCGGCGAGCATGGCGGCAAGGACGGTCAGGCGGCCCGGGGTGGCGCGCGGAGTGGCGTGAATGGTCATGGAGTTCCCTGCGATGTTAATGAAAGTAATTGCATGTTATTACTTACATATTATCGGGACGGCATGACGGGTTCATGACACAGGATTAGTCCGAACGGACTAATCCTGTGCTTGGCGCGCGTGATGGCGCGATGGGAGGGCCGTGCGGCAGAGTGCCGGCGTGGCGGGATGGCAGGCTGGCGCGAGCACTACCGTGGCCGGCATGCTCCGCCTGCGCCCTTACAGGCCCTTCTTGTACTCGTGCGGGTACTGCTCGTGACGGTTCTGGAACTTCAGGATGGCGGGATTCTTGACGATGCCGTCCTTGATCTCGATCGCCCGGTTGATGGTCTTGTTCGATTCCCAGGCATCCGGCCCCTGGCTCAGCAAGTCCAGGTACTGCAGCACCGAGTTGGAGATTTCCCGCGTGGTGGCGTTCCACAGGTAGGTCGGCGTGTGGTCCACCGAGTAATACGTGACGCCACGGTCAACGGTGAACGTCGGTTCGTCGAACGTCGTGGGACGGGCGAACGGGAAGCCCATGCCTTCGTCGCAGCTGATGTCGATGATCAGCGAGCGCTCTTTCATGCGGCCCACCGTCTCCGGCTCGACGAACATCACGGGGTCGAGCGGGTCCTGCAGGATGCCGTTGCAGATGATGTCGGCTTCGGCGATTTCCTCGATCAGGGGACGCACGCGGCCCTCGGAGTCGCGCACCATCAGCTTGCCGTCTGCGTCGTTGTAGTACTGGCCGAAATAGACGTCCGGATTCTTGTGTGCAACCAGGTGCGACGGGCGGCGGGTGAAGACGTGGATATTGTTGAAGCCGCGTCCGTGCAGGGCGTGGATGGCGCCACGGCTGACTGAGCCGTAACCGAGGATCAGCACGCGCCGGCGCGGGCCGTAGAAACCGTCGATGCCCTGCAGTTGCAGGCTGTGCAGCACGGCCGCGTAGCCGGCGATCTCGTTGTTCGTGTAGAACACGTGCATCTGCTTTTCGTCCACTGCGCTCCAGTGGTGCATTGCCTCCCAGGCGATCAAGGTCAGCTTCTTGTCGATTGCCTTCTGGGCGATGGGACGCTGCTGCACGGCATGGACCCAGCCGAACAGCGTCTGGCCTTCCGTCATCCGTTCCAGGTCGGACACGCGGGGCTTGGGCATGGCAATGATCTCGCACTTTCCGAACAGCGAAGCGTAGTCGCTCATTTCGACACCGTGCTGCTTGAAATAGTCGTCGCTGAAGCCGAAATCGCTGCCGTAGCCGGCTTCGAACACGAGGTTCTTGCGCAGTGCCTCGGGAATCAGGGGCAGGTGCAGGGGATGGATCGGCAGGCGTCGCTCGTTTTCATGCTGCGAGGTCTTGAACAATGCTATTTTCATAAATTTTCCTGGATGGATACGCTTGAATTGCTGTGTAGCACGACGCAAGATACATGGAACGGCGCGCGCTTTATTTAATTGCAGGACTTTTTGCTCTATCAAACGTCCCGATCGGTACGATCCCGGTTGCGGCGCCAGGCGGCAAGGCCATGGCGGCAACGCTGTCTGGCGTGACGGGCCCTGCCCGCGCAGCCCCGAAGACACGCCGGCGGCGGTGCCGCCGGCAGCCGACGCAGCGCTCGGCAGACGAGGCGGCATCGGGGCAACGAGGGCAGCAAGTGAGACGATCAGACTGCATCGTCGCGCTAAGCGCCGTCATTCTATTGCTTTTTCATCATTTTACTATGGGATGGGTCGGCAGTGTGGTTCATCTGCCAAGACGACCGCTGTTTTTTGCCGCCGAAAATGCTGAATCATGAGTCGGCGCCTGCGCCAGCGCGGCTAGCGGCGGCGATAGGGCGCGGCCAGCGGTTCGCCGATGAACACGCCCTGGGACGGCCAGGCCACGCTGCGCCAGTAGGCTTCGATGGCAGTCGCCCCCAGCAGATAGTGGCGCAGCAGGACGCCCGGATTGGGGAATTTCTGCCAGTAATTGCACGGTTCGCTGACAGTGCCGTAGCTGGCCGTGGCCCCCGCCTCCAGCCATTTCAGGCTGCTCATCTGCCCTTCCCCCAGCAAGTCGCCGCCAAATGACGTCAGGTGGTCGGCCAGGGCGCCGGGCAGGAACTGCAGGCTGTCGAGCTTGTCGACACGCACGCGGCCGGTCTGGTAGAACATGATGTCGCGCTTGCCCTCGATATAGTCCTCGCGCAGCCGGTGGATGGTCAGCTTGCGGTTCGGCACGGCGCCTGACGGCGGGAAGAACTGCGCGCGGCTGTTGCGGGCCTTGTCGCCCGTGATCAGGAAATACGCGCCCGCCGTGGGAACCCGGAAGCCGCTCGCCTTGCCCCGCTCGATCAGCGCCCTGGCTTGCTCCACCGATTCGGTCGGCAGCAGCATCGACAGGCGCATGCTGCGGTCGGACGGCATCACGCCCGGCGCCGGATTGAAATAGGTGCTGGGCGTGCCGGGCCGGCAGGTCTTGGCGCACTGGTCGGCGTCGAAGCCGAGCGTATAGGCCGCCGTGATGCCGTTGCACTCCACCGCGTACGGTGCGGTCCACACCATCAGCACTGCCTGGATATTGGGGCCCAGCTTGCTGTCGATATCATGCCGCAGGCGTTCGAACTGCTCGGCGTCCAGCTTCTTCGGCCGGTTCGGGATGCGGACATGGACGATATTGGCGTCCGGGATGCCCCGTGCGACGCGGTACAACTCGCCGATCTCGACGCTGTTCGGCTCATCGTCGTTGATGACCAGCGCCAGCTGGGACGGTTGCAGGCCGCCTGCCGGGCCTTGCGCATGGGCGTGCGCGGCCGCCAGCAGCAGGGCCGAAAGAATGAGTCGCACGATGTGGAGGCTCCTGGATCAGAAAGGGAACAAAAAGGACGAAAAAAAACGGAAGCCGCAGCTTCCGTTTTCATTATACCCGCCAGCCTCGGAGGCCAGGTTCAAGTGCGCTGGTAGACGTCCTCGAAACGCACGATGTCGTCTTCGCCCAGGTAACCGCCGGACTGCACTTCGATCAGGTGCAGCGGCAGCTTGCCCGGGTTTTCCAGGCGGTGGTTCATGCCGATGGGGATATAGGTCGACTCGTTTTCCGTCAGCAGGCTCACCGTGTCGCCGCACGTTACTTTCGCGGTGCCGGAGACGACGATCCAGTGCTCGGCGCGGTGATGGTGCATCTGCAGCGACAGCTTGCCGCCCGGGTTGACGGTGATGCGCTTGACCTGGAAGCGCTCGCCGATGTCGATGCCTTCGTAGCAGCCCCATGGACGGTACACCTTGGTGTGGTGCAGGTGTTCCGTACGGTCCTGGCATTTCAGGTGTTCAACGACGTTCTTGACGCGCTGGACCTGGTCCTTGTGCGTGACAAGCACGGCATCGTTGGTTTCCACCACGACGATGTCTTCCAGGCCGATCACGGCGACGCAGCGGCTCTCCGCGCGTACCAGCGAATTCTTCACGCCATCGAGGTAGACGTCGCCACGGCAGGCATTGCCGTCGTCGTTACGTTCCTGCACTTCCCACAGCGCGGACCACGAGCCGACATCGCTCCAGCCGATCGACGCGGGCACGACGACGGCGTGACGGGTGTGTTCCATCACGGCATAGTCGATCGAGTCGGACGGGCTGGCCGCGAAGGCCGCTTCGTCCAGGCGGCAGAAGTCCAGGTCGCTGTAGCCCTTGTTGACCGCTTCCAGCGTCGCCGCCGCGATGGCCGGCTGGAACTGCTCCAGTTCCTTCAGGTAGGCGTCGGCGCGGAACAGGAACATGCCGCTGTTCCAGTAGTAGTTGCCGGCGGCGACAAAGCCTTCGGCGGTGGCGCGGTCCGGCTTCTCGACGAAGCGT
Source organism: Pseudoduganella buxea (assembly GCF_009720835.1). Taxonomy (GTDB): domain Bacteria; phylum Pseudomonadota; class Gammaproteobacteria; order Burkholderiales; family Burkholderiaceae_D; genus Rugamonas; species Rugamonas buxea. The sequence goes on along the minus strand of NZ_WNKZ01000015.1, from coordinate 65,370 downwards.
TCGACCTTGAAGCACTCGTCGCCTGTCGGCAGCGGCTCGCCGCTCTTGATGTAGCCGTAGCCCGTTTCCGGCCCCGTCGGCACGATGCCGAAGGTGGCCAGCGAACCGTGTTCGACCAGCTTGGCGGCACGGCCGATGGCCGCATAGAAGGCGTCCGCGTCGGTGATGACGTGGTCGGCCGGCAGCACCAGCATGACGGCCTCGGGGTCCCGGGCCTTCAGGAAATGGGCAGCAGCGGCCACGGCCGGCGCCGTGTTGCGGCCTTCCGGTTCCAGCAGGATGCCCAGGGGCTTGATCTTGATCTCGCGCAGCTGCTCGGCGACCAGGAAGCGGTGTTCATTGCCGCAGATAATCAGCGGCTGCATCAGTTCCGGCCGGCCGTTCAGGCGCAGTGCCGTGTCCTGCAACATGGTCTTGTCGTTGACCAGGGGCAGCAATTGCTTCGGCAAAGCCGCGCGGGACAGGGGCCACAGGCGGGTGCCGGCGCCGCCGGACAGGATAACGGGATATATCTTCATGCTTTTTTCTGTGGTAAGTGGTGTAATTCTGCAGTGGGTTCGTGATGGGGGCGGCGCCCGGCACGCCGGTCGCGCGCATTGGCCCATTCGCCCGACTCGTATTCGGAGACATGCTTCATCTCGCCGGCCCGGTCGACACTATAGTCCTTGAAGACGATCAGTTCGTCGAGCGTAACATCCGGTAACACACGGGTGTATTCGAACAGCACGCTGCGCGTCACCGTGGCACCACTGCAGATGTGGCTGCCGTGACCGATCCATGTGGGGCCGATGATGGTGGCGCCCGCGTCGATCTTGACGCCGGAACCGATATATACGGGACCTTCGATCTTCGTGCCGTCGTTCCAGTCGATGCTGGTATTGAGGCCGACCCACAGGCCTTCATCGACCTGGATGCCGGGCACCGCCATGTTGGCCACTTCGCCCAGCAGGACGCCTTGCAGCACCTCCCAGTAGTCCTTGACGGAACCGATGTCGATCCAGTTGAACTTGCGCGTCTGGCTGTAGAAGGGCATGCCCTTCTCGGCCAGCAGGGGGAACAGCTCGGAGCCGATATCGAACGGACGGTCGGTCGGAATCAGGTCGATCACTTCCGGCTCGAAGATGTAGATGCCGGTGCTGACACAGTTGGACTTGGCTTCCTGCGGTGACGGCTTTTCCTGGAACTCCGTGATGCGGCCGTCCGCGTCGCTGACGACGACACCGTAGCTGGACACCTTGTCCAGCGGGACTTCGCGCGTGATGACGGTCGCCAGGGCGCCCTTGCGACGGTGTTCGAACAGGGCCGACTTCAGGTCCAGGTCGATCAGTGCATCGCCGCACAGGACGATCGTGGTTTCGTCGAAGAAGCCGCCGAACTCCTGGATCTTCTTCATGCCGCCGGCCGAGCCCAGTGGCTCGGGCACGACTTCGCCGTCGTCGTTCGTGTATCCCTCGAAGGAATAGCCGATCTGGACACCGAACTGGTGGCCTTCGCCGAAATACTCTTCGATCTTTTCATGCAGATAGCTGACGTTGACCATGATTTCGGTCACGCCGTAGCGGGCCAGGTGTTCCACCAGGTAGGCCATCACGGGCTTGCCCAGGATCGGGATCATTGGCTTCGGCAGTTCGTAAGTCAATGGCCGTACACGCGTGCCTTTGCCGGCTGCGAGGATCATTGCTTTCATCGGTAACCCCTTGAAATTATTTCGGTGAGGATTGCCAGCGCCATGCATCGGTGCACATGCGAGCGATATCGAACTGGGCTTTCCAGCCCAGTTCCCGCTCCGCATGTGCCGTATCTGCGTAGCAGGCGGCAATGTCGCCAGGTCGCCGGTCGACGATCTTATAGGGGACTTGCTTGCCGCTTGCCGCTTCGAAGGCGCGGACCATTTCGAGCACGCTGTTACCGCGGCCCGTGCCAAGATTGTAGGTAAAAATGCCAGAACCTGTCGCCAGCTTGTCCAGCGTCTTCACGTGGCCGATGGCCAGGTCGACGACGTGGATGTAATCGCGCACGCCCGTGCCGTCCGGCGTCGGATAATCGCCGCCGTACACGGACAGGAATTCGCGCCGGCCTTCCGCCACCTGGGCCACGTAGGGCAGCAGGTTGTTCGGGATGCCGTTCGGCGCTTCGCCGATCAAGCCGCTTTCGTGCGCGCCGACGGGATTGAAGTAGCGCAGCAATGCAATGCGCCAGCTGCTGTCGGCCTTGTACAGGTCGCGCAGGATATCTTCAATCATCAGCTTGCTGCGGCCGTACGGATTGGTGGCCGACAGGGGGAAGTCTTCCGTGATGGGCACCGTGGCCGGATCGCCGTACACCGTCGCCGAAGAACTGAATACCAGCGACTTGACATCGAACTTGGCCATTGTCTCGAACAGCACGACGCTGCCCGACACGTTGTTGTCGTAATAGCGCAGCGGCTGCGCCACCGATTCGCCGACGGCCTTCAGGCCGGCGAAGTGGATCACCGCGTCGACCTTGTGGGCGGCGAAGGCCGCTTCCATGGCGACGCGGTCGCGGATGTCGGCCTCGACGAACTCGAACGACTTGCCGGCGATTTTCGTCACGCGCTCGCGCACGGACGGATCGGCGTTGGACAGGTTGTCCAGCACCACGACTTCATGTCCGGACTGCAGCAGTTCGACAACCGTGTGCGAACCGATGTAGCCCATGCCTCCGGTAACCAGGATCTTCATTCAGCTTCCTTTGTATGATGGCGGCACCGCGCCGGGCAGCGGCGCATTGGCCGAATACAGCCGCTCGTAGGCTGCCAGCAGCTTCGGTGCTTCGTATTCCCATTCCAGTTCGTTGACGACGCGGTTGCGGCCATACGCGCCCATGCGCTCGCGGCGCACCGGATCGTCCAGCAGTTCCGCGATCTTCCTGGCCATGTCGACCGGGTCGTTCTTGGCCGCGTACAACGACGCTTCCTGGGCCGAGACCTTGCCTTCGACCAGGTCGAACTGCACGATCGGCTTGCCCAGCGCCATGTATTCCATGATCTTGTTCATGGTCGACTTGTCGTTCATGTCGTTGGCCACGTCCGGATTGACGCACACGTCGGACGTGTTGAGCATCTCCAGCAGGTCCTGGTCCGGCACGCGGCCCGTGAACGTGACGTAGTCGGCGATGCCCATCTTCACGGCCAGCGCCTTCATCTGGTCGAGCGACGTGCCGCCGCCGACCAGGCCGAAATGCACGTCGGTACGCTTCATGTCGACGATCAGATAGCGGGCTGCCTCGAGCAGCAGGTCGATGCCTTCCTGCGCGCCCATCACGCCGACATAGCCGACCAGGAAACGGCGGCCCTTCTTCAGCGCGTCCACCGGCGGCAGCACGCGCAGGCGGTCGAGCTTCGGACCGCTGCGCACGACATACACCTTGTCCGGGTCCATGCCGCCGCGCTCGATGGCGATGCGCTTGTAGGACTCGTTGGTGGCGATCGACACGTCGGAAGTCTTGAACGACCAGCGCTCGAACAGCACCATCAGCTTGTAGAAGAAATCGCGCCGGCCGAACTTCGCTTCGTACAGTTCCGGATTGATGTCGTGGTGGTCGAACACGAACTTCTTGCCCATCGTCAGCTTGAAGAAGCCGCCGATCAGGAACAGCAGGTCGGGCGGATTGCAGGCGTGAATGATGTCGAAGCCGCGCTCGCGCATGACCTTGATCGCCAGGCGGAAGGTGTGGAACAGCGCGGCCGAATACTCGATCGCGTAGCCCTTGGCGCCTTCCGCTTCCAGCGGCAGCTTGTAGCGGTAGATATGGATGCCGTCGATTTCCTCGTAGCGGCTCTCGTGACCCTTGCCGGTCGGGCAGATGATCGATACCTGGTAGCCGTTCGCATGCAAGGTGGTGGCTTCCTGCCACACGCGGCGGTCGAACGGCGACGGCAGGTTCTCGACCAGGATCAGGACACGCCGGCCGTGGCCGGCGCGCTGCATCGTGTTACCAGCAGATGCCATCGTACTGACCTCCGCTTTGCTCCTTGCTGATGCGTACCAGGTCGACGATGATCTGGCCTTCCTTCAACAGGCCGGGAACCTGCTTGAATTCGGCCGCGCCGTTGCCGATGACGACGGTGTCGGCGAAGGCCAGCACTTCTTCCATCGAGTTCACCATCAGCTTCGAGATGTGCGGAATGTGGTTCAGGATATAGTCCTGGTTGGCGCCCGTCAGCGCGGCCAGGTTGACGTTCTTGTCGTACAGCTTCAGTTCATAGCCCTTGCCCAGCAGGTGCTCGATGACGTCCACCAGCGGCGACTCGCGCAGGTCGTCGGTGCCGGCCTTGAACGAGAAGCCCAGGATGCCGACCTTGCGGTTGCCCTTGTCGACGATCATGTTGACGCCCTTCTCGACCTGCTTGCGGTTCGACGGCAGGATCGAATCCAGGAGCGGCAGTTCCAGGTCCAGCGAACGGGCCTTGTAGGTCAGCGCGCGCACGTCTTTCGGCAGGCAGGAGCCGCCGAAGGCGAAGCCGGGCTTCATGTAGTAAGGCGACAGGTTCAGCTTGGTGTCCTGGCAGAAGATCTCCATGACCTTGTGGCCATCGATGCCGACGGCCTTGCAGATATTGCCGATCTCGTTGGCGAAGGCCACCTTCACGGCGTGCCACGTGTTGTCCGTGTACTTGACCATTTCGGCCGTCTCGACGTCGGTGCGCACCATCGGCGCTTCCATTTTCTCGTACAGCTTGACCAGCATCTCGCCGGCGCGTTCGTCGGTCTCGCCGATGACGGTCTTCGGCGGATGGTAGTAATCGTAGACGGCCGTGCCTTCGCGCAGGAACTCGGGGTTGTTGCAGACGCCGAAATCGACGCCGGCCTTCTTGCCCGAGGCCTGTTCCAGGGTGGGGATGACGACGGCGCGCATCGAGCCCGGCAGCATCGTGCTGCGGGCGACGACGACGTGGAAGCTGTCCTTTTCCTTGATCGCTTCGCCGATCTGCTCGCACACCTTGCGCACGTGCGACAGGTCGAGGTTGCCGTTCAGCTGGGACGGGGTACCGACGCAGATCAGCGACATGTCGCTGTTCAATACGGCGTCGCGCACGTCGATGGTGGCGCGCAGCTTGCCTTCTTGCACCGTCTTGGAAATCATTTCCCCGATGTCTTTTTCGATAATCGGCGTGGTGCCGCCGTTGATCAGGTCCACCTTGGTGCGGTTCGGGTCCACACCGATGACGTCATGGCCATCCGTCGCCAGGCAACCCGCCGACACGGCGCCCACATAACCCAGACCGAAGATACTGATTTTCAAGATACTGCTCCTTAAATGTTTGTGTTACTACGCCCATCGCACCTGATCGGCTTGACACGCCCGGCGCCCCGAAGGCTGGCTTGCGTATCGCGGCTGTCGCCCCACGACGTGAAGCGGCGGTGCGATTTTTACAACGAAATTGAGTAAGACTGCCGCCGGAACACAAGTGTGACAGCGATTCCAATATGCATTTTACAACACAATTGTGACTACAAGATTTTCCCGGGACATGCGTCAGCACGCCGGTCGTTCATTCCTGACGGGTCCCGCCATGTCCAATGCGGATATGCGTGACGAACGTCGTCGTGCCGGCGATGCGGGCGTGCCAGACGGCCGTGCTGATCGGACTCTTTTCGTCGAACTGGCGCGAGATCCAGCCGCCCAGCGGCACGTCGCTGCCACGCAGCAGCTCCACGTCGTTGCCCGACGAGCACGTCATAGCCAGGGACTGCCGGCGGCCGTTGACGCGCAGGCCGCCACCGGCGACGGTGACAGTGCAGCCTTCGGCAAACTGCCAGTGCAGTGCGATGTCGTGCTCGCCGCGGCATTCCAGCACATCCGTCACGACCAGCATCCCGGCCGTGGCATCGAATTCGATGCGGCGCCGGTGCCCGACCGGGTCGGCCAGGCGCCGGTAGCCGTCGTGCTCGCCTTCGAAGTGCTGTACCGCGCCGTCCGCCTGGTGCGACAGCAACCGGGCGTTGGCCTTCTTCAGCCACATGAAGTTGCCGCCGATTTCGGACTGGTCCTGCCGGTCAACCTGCACCGTGTTGTGGGCCGCCGTGCTGCGGAAGTAATCGCGCCACATCTTCTGCGTGTGATACGCATAGGTACCGGGATCGATCAGCAGCTCCTCGCCGCCGGCCGACAGCGTGAAGGACAAAGCATCGGCATGACCGTGCGCGGCGATCGACAGGTAGCCCAGCGGCGCGCAGTCGATTACGACCCGCACTTCGTCCGGCGTGCCGAAATCCTTGCCGAGCAGGAAATAGCCGCCCTGGGGGAAGGCCGTGACGGGCTGCTCGGCGCCGGCCGTCGGCAAGGCTTGCCACCGCGCCGCGGCATCGGCGCCGAACAGCCAGCGGTTCTTGTCGTCCAGCGCGCCCGCCTTGCGCTTGAAGTCGCTCCGCTGGAACAACAGCGCGCAGCTGGCCAGCAGCGAGCGGTACGGGCTCCAGCCGCCTTCGTACGACAGGCGCACCATCTGGGCGTCGTCGGCGTCGCCCGTCATCGGCACATTGCCGCCCACGTCCATCAGCGCGGCAACGAACTCGGCCAGGCGCTCCAGCCGTTCGAGGTAAGGGGCGGAGAAACCGGCACCGTTGGCCAGGCCGATGTGATGGCACAGCAACATCATGTCCATCACCTCGTGCTGGTAATAGATCGCCTGCTCCCGGTTGACGCCGTCTTCGGTATTCTGTTTCAGGGCCTCGACTTCCAGGCCACGGCGGGCCAGCGCCTCCCAGCGCGCGCTTTCCGGCCAGCATGGCCATTGCACGCTGGCGACGAACAGGCCCATGTATTCACCGAACAGGTGGTTGTTGGCCGACGAGTGGCGCGAGAAGTACCCGCGGATGAAGTGGCAGTGCCGGTAGATATTATCGAGCCAGCGGCGCTGGAAGCGCGTGCCCTCCTCGCCCTTGAACAAGGCACTGTCCGCACCACCCAGCAACTGCCAGGCAAACGCCCAGTTCAGCAGGCGCACGGCCAGTTCCAGCGAGCTGGTCCAGTGAACCCCCATCGGGTAAGGACACTGGTCGAACCAGGATTCCAGCAGCAGCCGGGCGCCAGCGGCATAGCGCTGCTCGCCGGTGGCGCGCCACGCCAGCGCCAGGGTCACCAGTTCCAGGTGCCGGCTCGGTTCCCACAGGTATTTGATATCGCCCACGACGGACTCGCGCCGGTAGTCGATGGCCTTGCCCAGCTTCATCGGCGCTGCGGTACCCGTCTTCGGATCGCGGTTCCACTGGGGCGGGAAGCCCAGGTTCATGCCCTTCATCGCAAACACGTTCCAGCGTCCCGCCAGCACCGCGTCCGCCGCTTCGCGCAAGGCGGCCACGTCCTGCGGCGCACCGGCAACGAAGGGCGCGCCAAAGCGCGCCAGCGACGGCGCCGGGACCTTTGCCACCAGGCCGAAGCCAACCTTGCTGGCCTTCTTCTGCGCCATCTGCTGCACGCGCCACAGGATTTCCGGCACACCCATCAATCGGAGACGATTGATCTTCCACGCAACTGTACTCATCGCTGCGCACTTCCCAAGTCAAGGTAAATCTGCTCCAGCCGTGGCATGACCACCGTGCTGGCGAATGTGGTTTCGATCTTGCGCCGGCCGGCCGCGCCCATGCGCCGGGCAAGTTCGGGGTCCTGCAGCAGCAGCTGCAGCTTCTCGCGCAGCGTCTGGACATCGCCCGGCTGCACGAGGAACCCTTCGACGCCATCGGTGACGGCATCCGGGATGCCGCCAACGGGCGTGGTGATGACCGGCAATCCGGCCGCCATGGCCTCGAGCACGCTCATCGGCAGGCCTTCGGCGTACGAAGGCAGCGCAAACAGCGTGGCGCGGGCCAGGTAGCCGGGTTTCTGCTCCGGGCCGACCCAGCCCAGCAATTCCAGACGGTCGCCGATGCCCAGCTCGTTGGCCCGCTGGCGTACCTGCTCCAGTTCGCCATCGCCGCCCAGCAGCAGGCGCACCGGCTGCGGCATGGCGGCCGCAGCGGCCAGCAAATCGTAGCTGCCCTTGCCCTTGTTCATGCGTCCCAGGGTCAGCACGGAGGCCGCGTCGCGGCCGGCCCAATCGGCCGGAGCCGGTCCCGCGATGACGGGGTTGTACAGTGCGCTGATGCGGGGATTGCTGCTGATACCACGCACCCAGGCCTGCCATTGCTGCGACATCACCAGCACCTGGCTGACATTATCGTACAGCCGGCGGATCAGCCAGCGCTTGACGGGACCGCATTCTTTTTCATAGAAGGTGGCGAAGCCGCCGCCATGCAGGTGCAGGATGGACGGCACGCCGAACAGGTGGGCCAGCTGGAACAGGCCGTACTTGCGCCAGAAACTGGCCCGCGAGGCGACATGGATATGCACCAGCCCGACCTTGCCTGCAATGAGCATGCCCAGCAATTCCACATAGGCACGCAGCATGATCTGCAGCTTGGCCTTGCCGCCGCCGTCGCAGTGCGTGGCGATATAGTGGAGGGGGAACCGGCTGAACAGCCCGCAGTCCTGGTAGACCTGGACGACGGAGGCAATGCCCCCTTTTGTCGCCAGGCTCGTTCCCAGCATTACAATCTTCTTGACCTTCTTCATAATCCATTCATCACAGCATTGAACTCGCACACGGCACCGTGGCCTGGGCTTCGACACTCGGGCCATCCCGGGCGCCCCGACGGGGCAAGGCGCCTCCTGAAACCTGCGGGCCCGTTCAGGCCGCGGCGCGTTCGCGCGTTTCGACCAGCTTGCGCTTGCCGTTCGGCGCCAGGGGAATATCCTGGACTTCTTCCAGGTCGATATCGAAGAAGGTGCCCCAACGCTTGAGCTGCGCGCCCAGCACGAACTCGCGCTGCTCCGCGCTCAGGGGGCCGTGCTTGCCCACCACCGCCAGGCGGATCGCGCCGGGCGTCTTTTGCCGGATCTGGTACAGCCGCACGAAATCCCAGGTCACTTCGTCGATGACGATGGACAGGCCGGGAATGCGGTTGCCCGTGCGGTCGATGAGGAATTCCTGGTCGCGCCCGTCGATGACTTCGCACAGCCCGTCGGCATCGACGCGGCCGAAATCGTTGGTGCGGTAACGGATCAGCGGCATGACATCGTTCCACAGCGACGTGCCGACGATTTCGGCGGAACTGCCCTCGATGCGGTTTTCCGTCACGGCATACAGGGGCTCGAACCGGTACGGCTGGTACTGGCCGGCGTGAAAGCCCGCGAACGCCAGGTTGGTGCGCTCGGACTGGCCGTAGCTCATCGAAGTGGGAGCGTGGAACAGGCTGTCGATGGCCACCAGTTGCTGTCGCGTGACAGGCTCGGAGACAAGGAAGACGGCCCTGACCTTGAAGTCCAGGTCACTGTCCCGGATTACTTCGGCCAAAGCGGACGCCGAGCTGGGATAGGCGTGCACATAGGCCGGCTTGACTTCGTTCAACGCGCGCAGGATGTGGTCGCGGTGCTTCGGCTCGATATGGTACGGCGACAGCAACAGCCGGTTGCCGATGACGCGGGTGGGGTCCTCGTGCGCGAGGCGGCGCGCATCGGCACCGATGCGCAGGTACATGCTCTTGTCGAACGTAAATCCGGTCTTGCCCCATTCGTGGGTCAGGAAGGCCTTTTCGATATCGGCCAGGCGCTTGTTGCGCCACATGCCGATGCCCTGCCCCGACGAGCCGCCGCTGGTGACATAGTTCAGGTATTTCGGATTGAGCCGCTCGTCCAGGAAATCGCGCTGGCGACTCATGATTTCCGCCTTCGTCAGGAAGGGGAAGCGCTGCAGCAGGTCGCGCGGCGCCTCGTTGGCCAGTTCCGCCGCGGTGAGCTTGATGGTGCTGCGGTAGAAAGGCACGTGGGTGCAGGCCGAGGTCAGGATGTGCCGCAGACGGTTATCGGCCTGGGCACGCTTGACTTCCGGGCTGGCGTCGAGCAGTCCCATCACATCGAAATACGCGGGGTGATACAGCACGCGTGCCGGAATGTACTTGCGGTACGTGTAATACTGTTTCTCAAGCCAATCTAGATAACTCATCCAAGAATTCCATTGAAAGCGGTGAATCGGGGCCCGTCCGCCTTTGCGGCAGCCGGGGCACATGCCCCGATGAATAGTTCCCTGAGGCAGACAAAACCACCCCAGCCGGTCAAACTCGTAATATTATGACAAAAATTTTGACGCAGTGCAGCACTGTTTTTTGCGGCGGAGGCCGGCGCTGTCAAAATCCGCCGTTCCCGCACTGTAGGAACCGGCGCGGCAACATGCTCCCAAGCACGTGTATACAAGTGGACAACATTTGTACTGTCAAAATCTTAACACAAATAAATTTCTTTCCGAGCACGAATGGCGCCTAGGAAACTTTACAGGGATCCGTGACAAAAAAAAACCCGCCATGCTGCGCATGACGGGGTTCTTGAGGCGATACGGGCACGGCCACTCGATCCGGCCGTGCCGCAAGGCTTAATTCGGCAGCGCCAAGGTCTGGGTGCCCACTTTCAGCGTACGGCCGCTTGCCGTTGCCGTCAGCTGTACGGCAGGGTTCTTGCAACCGACGTCGAGCAGGATGAGGAATTCCTGTGACGTAACCGGTGCCAGGCTGACGAAGGCACCGTGATCTTCCACCGTGCCGGCCTTGGGCGCCACCACGGCCGTCCGTTTTTCGAAGTTCACGGAAGCCGGTGTGATCGGCCGCACGCAGACACGCTCGGTCGCATCGGCACTGGCCACCGTGACCTTTTTCGAGGCTGCGTCATAGACCATGGGCGAGAACGAGTGGAAGTTCCATTCGTACTTCACGGCCGTCGGTGCGACCAGCTTGTCCATGATGACTGCCGCGTTACTGGAACGCAGGTACCACACCTTGCGGATCGCCGAGTTCAGCGCGCCGCCGTAGGTGGGCGTCGCATCGCCTTCCGCATAGTCGAGGGTGCTGGTCGTCGAGAACGCCGTGATCTTGCCACCGAACATCTTCTGGCGGTTGTACCCTTCCTGCGTGTAGCCGTCCGTGATCTGGCCCTTGCCGCCGTCGAACGTAATGGCATTGTGGGCCTTGGTCTGGCGGTACCAGTTGGCGGCATTCGGCGAACCGAAGTAATCCGAATAACCGGATTGGGCCAGCAGGGCGTTGCCCGACTTCATCAGCACGAACGAATTCTGGTCCGCATGGCTGTGGTTATACGAACCGTACGGACTGGACTTGAAGTACAGCGAAGTACGTTTCAGATCGGCCATGCTGCTGTGCATGGCGACCCAGCCGATGCTCGGATACACGCCGGCGTTGGGCATGACTCCCGTGCCCGCGGCTTTCGTGACGGGCAGTGGATATGGTGCCTGCAGCATCTTCAGCGCTTCCATTTCGCCAGGAATGGCCTTGTAGTACCAGTTGGCCTGGTTCGTCGAGAAATTGGCGGCAAAGCCCTTGAACACATAGCCGGTCGGGACGAGTTCCTGCTCGTCGCCAAACAGGTGACGTTTCTGGCCAGGCGGAACAAAGTGGGCCAAGAAGCGCATGAAGCCGACCGACCAGGGCTTGGAGAACATGTCGACGCCGGTGGCGATCAGCAGGGGCTGCCAAACTTGCTGGAAGATCTCTGCGCTGTACTGGGCATACGATGTACCGTTGGCATAACCACCTTCCGGGCCGCTCCATACGCTGGTCGATGCCACCGATGCGCGGAACGAGAAATCGAACCACCTGGTTGCATTGGCGATATCGCCCATGGTCAAGGTGGCGATCAGTGCCACATATGCCAGGTTGGTACCGCCGTGCGAGTCGAAGGGGTACTGGTCCATCCGACCTGCGTTGTTCGACAGGTCGTTATAGATGACGGTCGTACGCTGGTCGATGATGCTCAACCATTTGGCCTTGCGGGTGCTGTCCAGGGCGCCGTTCAGCGCATCGTAGGCCTTGGCGAGCGACAGCGCGATCACGCGGGTGCCCTGGTCCTGGCTGACGTAGCTGGTCGCGCCATTGACATCGAGCGCGGCCAACGCGTCGCCCCGCACCAGCGTCTCGGTCAGGTACTTCTGCTCGCCCGTCAGGCGGTACAGCAGCGACGCAGCTTCCAGCTGGCGGCCGTTGGCGAAGATTGCCTGGCGTACGGCGGCGATCTGCGCTGCCGTCTGGGCCGTCACGGTCGTCGTGGAGGTCAGCGCCCAGTCGCTGTCCTTCGGGACTGCGAGGCGGGGCGTGGCCCAGTCGATCTCCGTCTTTAGGCGCGTCAGGGCAGCACCGCGTTCCAGTTTCAACGCGGCCGGCCACGCACTGTAAGGCGGGGTGGAAATCGCACGAGGATGTGGCTTGGCGGCAATTTGCGAGCGCAGGACGGCATCATCGGGCACAACAAAGCGTGCCGTCAGCGAATTGACGTAAAAATAACGGGGATCGGACCATGCGGTGGCATTGTTCGACGGGCGTACACGCCATGTGTAGGTGCCGTCCGCCAGGGGCTCGGACGGTAGAAGCCAGTTGCGCGTAGCAGTATAAGTCTTGTATACTGTGCTACCATTCTTGACCTCAAGAACATAAGATGGCGGATTGCTACTGTGGCGCGGCCAGGAAAAAACGGGCGGATTCGCAACCTGGGTCGTCCAAGCCTTGGGCGCGGCAGTAATCACCATCGGATCCGGATGCACGGCCCAGTCGGCGCTGGCATTACTCCCAATCGTTGCGGTGCATGCTGTGAATAGGAGCTGCAACGTCGAGGTGCGGGAAAACTTCATCTATCTATCTCCATCGAAGAGCATTGAGCGGGCACGATTTCGTGCGATGAGACTTGCGCGGGCCGTTTTTAAGGGCGTGAGCATGACTCTTCTTGGTGCCCAGCACATTTCTGTTACTGCCATTATACTGGGTTTCCCTACGAAAACCATTGGCCACAATTTACTCAAGGCAATTTTCCAATGCGCTGTGGCGCATTTCAAACAGTTTAAATGGCAATTTTTGTCGTTTTCACAGTAGGTGCTGGCATATTGCCATCGGTCTGTGTTAAGAAAATTGAATTCATTCCACGCCGAATATCGGACACATCATGTCGGAATGCCTCGGCATGGTTGACTGCCCTGTCTTAGGCAGGGATAGGGTGTCCTGTCGATCATGCCTCTGGGCACATGCTGCGGGACGAACTGCATTCGCTTGGCATGCCGCCTGCGTGGCCGGCATGCCTGCAAACTCTAACGATAGTGCAATGCGGTCTGCGGCATCGTTCCGGCCAGCTGCGCCATGCCGGCCGTGGCCAGCCGTCGCGGACGGGCGCCGCGATCGATAATGTAAATGAAATAAGCCGTTGTCGCGAAGAATTCGGCAGCCAGGATGACTGTTGGCGCGATCGGTGTCTCGCTGATGGTTCTCAGCAGCAGCACGACCAGCATGGCAATGGTGGCATTGCCGCTGGCCTTCGCTCCCCGGATGGCGTACCGGATCAGGTAGCCCATGAAGATCAGCAGTGTCACGAGCCCGACGAGACCGGAAAGGCTGAACACCTGCAGGTACTGGTTGTGCGCCGTTGCGGCACCGCTGAGGCCGAGGCGCAGGCGTGTTGCCAGGTTCCAGTAGTCGGCACCCTGCCCGAACAGGGGATTCTGCATGCCGGCATCGATGGCGGCTGCCCAGATCCACAGGCGGCCGGTTCCGGAACTGAGGTCGCCCACGGCGCGCGGATTGAGCTTGCGCTCCAGGCTCCTGAGCATGCTGCCGTCGCCGAACATCATCACGGCGGCAACGATAACGATGATCAGACATGCCACGCCGAGTGCGAGGGCAAGCAATTGCCCGCCGGCGCCGTTGTAGTCGCGCCCCTTGCGGTTGAAGAAGTGCCAGATGCGCGTGCCATAAATGATGGAAGCGCCGGCGAACACGCCGATGATCGACGTCTTCGACTGCGACAGGATGATGCAGAGGATCGCGCCGCCGAGCAGCAGCAGGTGCATCCAGCGCTTGCGCACGGGCTCGGCCATTTCAAGCAGAATGTATCCGCACGTCACCGCTCCCAGCGAATTGGCGTGGGTAGTCGTTCCCAGCAGCCGCACGTTAAATCCTGGAATCAGGCCGCCGTAACCGGGCTGGATTGCCGCTTCCGGCTGTACGACAGCAAACAGGAGGCTTGTAAAGACGATCAGGCCTGTCATGACCTTGCAGACGTTCACCGGATCCCGCTCGTGCAACGGCAGCCACAGGAAGATGGCCAGGTAAACAAAAAACGGGTACACCAGGCGGACGTGGAAATAATCCTGCACGCCGAAAAAGATCGGCAGGATACTCGACGCCACGTAAAAACACATGAAGGCCTTGGCGATATCGCTGGGATTGGCCATGCCGCGCTTGTGGAAGCGGCCTGCCGCGGCCAACCTGCCGTTCAGATCGAACAGGCGGGCTGCGCACAGTGCGACGGCACAGGCAATCACGGAAACAAGCAGCAACTTGCCGACCATGCCACCGGCCACATCGGCTTGGCCGACATTCTCCAGGCCTTCCGTGCTGAGGCGAAGGCGCCGGCCCATTGCCACGACGGCACCGATACTGGCGACGGAAACGAGGGTCAGCAAGGTCGGCAGAGCCCAGCGCCGCAAGCGCACCACCACGCCGCTGCCGACGGCAATGCCGATGACGGCCCCGACGCCCAGCAGCAGGGCCACCAGGGGGAAGATGAAAAATGTAAATAAGTTATCCATGAGCCGCGGCCCTCTTCAAAAATTCGGCTTATCGATCAACCAGCCGGAGCAGTCGGACGCCCGGACCGAAACGTTGCATGACATCGCGCAGCGGGTCCGACAGGAACCAGCGGGGGAACAGCGCCACCAGGCACAGCACGGCACCCGTCTGGCCCAGCAGTGCCAGGCCCTCGGCGGCCGCTTCGGGAATGCTGCGAGGCGCCAGCGCGCCGAGCGGAATCGCCATCACGCAGGCCGCCAGAAGCGGGCCGCGCATCACTTCGACAAAGGCGCCCGCATGGATATCGATCCGTTCGGCCATGGCGCGCATCTGGTAGACCAGGCGAATGACGTATGCCAGCGAAATGGCCAGGCCGACACCGACCAGGCCGAAGTGATTTGCCACCAGCAGGGCAACCGTCATCAGTACCAGGCACAGCACCTGGGAACGCAGCACGGCGCCCTGCCCGCCGTTGGCCGTCAGCATGGCCCCGGACAGCGCATTCATTGCGACCGCCACCATGCCCACCGTCATCGCGGCGAAGGCGCCGCTGGCGTCGATCCACTTGGCACCGAATACCATGCGGATAATGAAGTCGCTGTGGGTCATGCCATAGCCGTACGCCGGCGTGGCAATCAGGGCGATCACGGACAGTGCCCCCAAGTAGAGGCGCCGCTGGCGGATGGCATCCTGCCCCAGCGCCGACGCGGCGGAAAACAGCACGCTTTGCAAGGTCTGGGCCAGTTGCACCGCCGGGGTGCGCGACAGCATCAGCGCCGCGTTGAAGGTGCCCAGCGCCGATGGGCCCAGGGCGCCGACCGTCAGGCCGCTGACGTTGTCGACCGACCAGTTGACGATATTAATGCCCGCCACCTGGCGGCCCAGGGCGCCGGCACGCGTCGACTTGAACGGATTGCCCAGCTTCAGCGAGTGTGGGGCGTAATAGTAGCTGATGGCGACCATCAGGATCGACTGCACATACCAGGCCGCCAGCAGCGACCAAACGCCAAAGCCGAGCAGGGCCAGCGTAACGCCCACCACCGGGGTGGCGAAAATATACGCGCCCGTGTTGGCGATCTGGATTTTACCGAACTGCAGATCCTTGCGCAGGCGGGCCTGCGCGATGCCCCACACGGCGATCAGCACGCAAGAAGGCGCAGCCCACCGGAACAGGCTGCCCGCCAGGCCGCCCAGGTAATACTCGGCCGGCCAGGAAAGGCAGTACACGAGAACGGCGGCCAGCGAGGAGCCCAGCAGCAGGCGCGACAGGACGATCTTGATTTCTTCCTCGTCCCAGTCGCTCTGGATCAGCGACCAGCCGAAGCCCTGGTCGACAAACAGCGCCAGCACGCCGAATGCCAGGGTCACGTAACCGAACATGCCGACCGGCTCCGGGCCCAATTGGCGCATGATGACAAGCTGTGCGCCGAACTGCGCGACCACGCGTACCAGCGTGCCGATGTAATTGCTCGTGACCGCGGTCAGAGTCTTTGCTGCAAGCGACATGATTCCTTTGATGCTGTGCGGCCGTGGTCAAGAGACCACGGCGACTTTTACTGCGTCATGCCCATCAGGCGTTGCCGCGCTGCCGGGTCGAGCGCACTGGCGAGGGCGCGAACGAACTGCTCCTGGACGGCGAAGGCGCTGGCCGACTCGCGGTCGATCGACGAGACGCGGAACAGCAGTCCATCGGGAATGGTTCCGCTGAAGCCGTATCGCATTTCCGCCAATTTCTTGTCGATGCCATTCGTCACCGCCTTGTCACCCACGGTGGTCCAGTAGGTGACGGGTTCGAAGCGCTGCTGCTGGAAATTCGTTTCCAGCCGCTTCACGGGCAACCGCGCCCCGCCCAGCGTGATGCTGCTTTGCTGGTTCGACGTGACGCGGAAGCCCTGGGCCGGATAGCACACTTCCGGATAGTGCACCTGGCTGCTGTCGCTCTGGTCCGTGCCATAGGCTACGGACAGCATGATGCGTTCACCCTGCTCGTTGACATAGGTACGGTTGACCGTCTGCGTATAGATGCGCTTGAGCTCTTCCTCGATTTGCGGATCGACGACGGAGTTGGCCAGCATCTTTTCCTCGGCCCAGCCCGCAAAGCGGGTCGGGATCATCTGCTCGAGCGTACGCTCCGGCCGCATCTGCGACATATGCTGCGTGGGCGTCAGGTATTTCGCGCCGGCGGCGGACATTACCATCAGGCCACCCGCCACCAGGGCCTTCATCATTGTGCGGTTCATGCAGGACTCCCGACGGCCCGGCGCGCACGACGCGCGACGAGGGTTTGCAACAGGGTATCGACGGACAGGATCAGGATCAGCGCGCTGATGAACAGCACCATGCCTGCGAAACCATGCAGGAATCCCTGGCCGGCCGCGTCGCCGAAGTAATAGGTAATCAGCGTCAGCGCGATCACGCGGATGACGTTGGCCGTGAACGAGATCGGAATGATCAGCACGGCGAGCACGACATTGCGCAGCACCGCCGTATGGCGCACCACGTTCAGGTAGAACAGGCCGAGTGCCTCAAGGGTCAGCAAGGTCTGCAGGCCCGCGCAGGCATCGGCCACCAGCAGCTGGTACTGGCCGATCTGCAGGATCACGCCGCTGCGGGCAATCGGGTAGCCGGCCGTGAACAGGATCAGCTCCGTCATATAGGACACCGCCATCTTCATCGGCATCGTCAGCGCCGCCACCAGGGGGCCGGGCAGCGGAATCATGAACAGCATGAAGAAGATCGGGAACCACTGGAAGCGCAGTGCGCGACCGCCCCAGCCAAGCAGCAGCAGCGACACGAGCGCCAGCACGAAGGCCAGCAGTTCGCCGGCCTGGATGCCCTGCGAGCGTCCGATGACGTAGCAGAACAGCGCGGCGGCCAGCAAGGGCCAGCCGGCCGCGCTCGGGCGCGGCTCGCCGATCGCCGCCATCATGTCCGGCCACTGACGCCACAGCAACCACAAGGCCAGGGCCAGGATGATCGGGCCATGGGCGTAGCTTTCCGTCGACCACATGCCGTTCGCCAGGCTGAGGAAGGTTGGCACGAACATGGCGAGCAGGCCGACGGCGGCCGGCCACCAGTCGCTCAGGAAGCTTTTCCAGTGTACCGCCGGCACGGTCTCGCTACGGGGCTGTGGCATCGCTGCGGACATATCAGAAGTCCACCATCACGGCGCCCACCACTTCGGCACCGCTGCGTTCGACCTGCTCGCGCAGCGCGGCGACGTCGGCCAGCGCGGAATGATTGCGGCGCACCACCAGCAGCACGCCGCCGGAACGGGCAGCGGCCACCAGCGGGTCCGATCCCATCGCCACCGTCGGCACATCGTACAGCACCACGTCGTACAGGTTTTCCAGCTGTGCATTGAGGGCGCCGAAGGTGCCGCGGCTGAGCAGCTCCTGCGGGTTCGGCGGCAGCGTGCCGGCACCCAGCACGGACAGGTCGACGAACGACTCGATCACGGTAACGGCTTCCAGCCCGGCACGGCCGGCCAACACGTCGGACAGGCCCTGGCGGGCCTTCAGCACGAAGATCTCATGCTGGCGCGGACGGCGCAGGTTGGCATCGACCAGCAAGGTGCGCTGGCCCAGCTGCGAAAACACGACGGCAAGGTTGGCCGTGAACAGGCTGGCGCCGTCGCCGCCGCTGACGCCCATGACGACCAGCGACTTGCGGTTGCCGCCGAACCATTTCAGCATCAGCTGGCTGCGTACCGCGCGCAGGGTCTCGACTTGCGGCGAGAACGGCTGGTAGGCTGCCACCAGTTGTTCCGGGTAAGGCCCGGTGCCTGGCTGCAGGTAGGGATAGTCGAACTGGCGTGCCAGCACCTGGGCGATGTCGGCTTCCGTTACCAGGCCGAGACGCTGGGCCGCTTCGCCGAAGCGCATGCCGGTTTCCTTCTGCAGGCGCAGGACCTGTTCGGCATTTTCCGGCGTGATCTTGCGCGAGGCAAGCAGCAGCGCGCCGATGCTGTCGCCGCTGCGCGGCTGGGACGCCGCTGCGGAAGCGGGTGCGGGGAAATTCATGATGTGCTCCATATCAAGAGGCGGCCAGCGCACGGTTGCGGCGCAGTTTGCTCAACGCGAAGCGGCGGGCCGGACGCGTTTTCCAGTCCAGCGCACCCAGCACGGGCAGCTGCAGTACGTCGGACAGGTCGTTCTTGGAGCGCACGCGGCGGTCCAGCATTTCCACCAGCAGGCCCAGGCCGACGCCCAGGATGCTGCCGAAGATGATCGACAGCATGACATTGAACAGCACGCGCGGACCGGCCGGCTTGGTCGGTGCGACGGCCGGATTCAGCACGGCGACGTCGGACTGGTTGACCTGGCCTTCCAGGCGCGTCTGGGACGAGCGCTGCGACGTGGCTTCGAAGGCGCGCTGGGCGCTCTCGACATCCTTCTGCAGTACATTCATTTCGTCGCGCAGGCGGTTCAGGTCCAGCAGCTTGGCCTTCTGTTCGGCCAGCGCGGCGCGCAGGGTCGCTTCACGCTCGCCCAAGATGGTGGCGTTGTTGCTCACGCTGCTCGACGCAATGCTCATCTGCTCGCGCAGGTCCTTGGTCAGGCGGTCAGCCTCGGCACGGGCAGCCAGGTAATCCGGATGGTTGCGTGCCAGCTTCTGGCTCAGCTGTGCCAGCCGTGCCTCGGCCGCGCCCAGGCTCACCTTCAGGTTCTGGATCAGCGGGTTGGACGTCACGTCGGGCGACTGGGCCGACGAGTTGCGGGCCATCGAGCGGCGCGACTGCGCGTCGGCCAGCTGGGCCTGTGCTGCCACCAGCTGCGACGACAGTTCGTTCAGGCGCTGCGATTCCACGTCGAGGCGGTTGTCGACGCTGACAATGCCATGTTCCTGCTGGTACTTCGACAGGCGGCTCTGCGCCGCTTCCAGGTTGTCGCGCAACACGCGCACCTGGCCATTGAAGTAAGTCGACGCACGCTGCATCGGTTCGACGCGCAGTTGCACGCTGACCTTCTGGTAAGCGTCGGCAAACGCGTTGGCCACGGCGGCAACGAACTGCGGGTCCGAGCCCGAGAAGCTGACGCCGACGACCGAGCTTTCGCGCGACGGTTCGACTTCCAGCTTCTTGAGCAGCAGGTCGGCCAGCCAGTCGCGCACCGTGCCGTTGCCGCCGGTCGCTTCGTTGAACTGGGCGATGACGGCAGGATTGTTGGCCAGGCCGAGGTCGTCGACGACGCGCAGCGCGACGTTCTTGCTGCCAATGATATCGATCTGGGTAGCCATGAATCCAGGCAGCAGCTGGCCCGGCAGCGCCAGTCCCGTCACCGGGTCGACGCCTTTAAAATTCATGACCAGCGAGTTGGTAGCCTTGTAAGTCTTGGGCATCAGCAGGCTGGCCACAAGAGTCAGCAGCACGGCGGCGAGAAGGGTCCACAGGACGATCTTCTTGCGCGCGCGCAGGATTAGTAGAAATTGCGAGAAACTCATGGAACCGCCTTAGGACGCAGAGATAAAAAAATCGGTACCTGTCAGAACAGGCTTTCCTTGACGTACACGATATCGTCGATTTGCAGCAGGTCGTCGTGCTTGGCATCGAGTACCTGCAGCTTGCCGTCCGCATCGCGACGCTTGATACGCATGCCACGCTCCGTGCCACGCTGCGACAGGCCACCGCCGACCGCCAGGGCCTGCAATACCGTCATCTGGCGTTCCAGGCGGAAGGCGCCAGGACGCTGTACTTCACCGTAGATGTAGAAGCGTGGTGCGCGTTCGACATAGATGATGTCGTCGGCCGTCATTTCGACGTCACGCTGCAGCTCGCCGCTGCGCATCATCGCGACGATGTCCAGCGTTTCCTTCGTCACGCTGGTGCCGCGCTTGCGGATCAGCGTGATGGAGTCGGCGCCATCGGTGTTCATGCCGCCGGCCAGCGCCAGCATGTCGAGCACGGTACGGCGGCCTTCGATCGGGTAGCGGCCAGGACGCAGCACGGCGCCCAGCACGGAAACCTGCTGGCTGGACAGGCCGGTCACGAGGATCGACACCTGGGGCTTCTTGACGAAGCCGCCCTTTTCCAGCATGTCGGCGATCTTGCGTTCGGCCACCGGGATTTCCAGGCCATTCAGCTGGACCTGGCCGATCAGCGGGAAGGTGATGGTGCCGGCCGGCGTGACGCGCGTTTCGACGGTCATGTCCGGCATGCCGTACACGCCGACCCGGACCACGTCGCCGGGGCCCAGCGTACCGTTGGCGGCCATGGCCGACCCCATGAACAGGCTCAGCATCCCCGCCGCAACCCACAAAAGCATTTTTTTCATTTTGTAATTCCTCTTATACCGATAATGATTGACAGCAGGTTACTTCAGGCCGGCGACGCCGCGAGCGGCAGCCGCGTCGGCCGCAGGTGCCGCCGTGGCCGCTGCCGGCGCTGCGGCCGTAGCCGCTGCAGGGGCCGCGGGCGTGGTACCGGCCGGCTGGTTCATGTATTCGATCTTGGCGGTCGAACGCAGCTGCTTGATGGCAGCATCCGCGGCTTCCTTGTTCTTCTTGTTGAACAGGAACTGTTCGATCTGCGGTGCGGCCTGTTCCAGCGTCAGCGGTGCGTCCTTGATTTCGTTGATGGCGATCAGCATGCTGCGGGCGCCTTCACGAATGATGAACATCTGCCCTTTCGGCATCGCCAGCAGGCGGCTGTTCAGCTCAGGCGGCAGGTCGGTGCTGGCACGTGCCAGCTGGGCACGGCCGAACTTGACCTGGTGGGCTTCCAGCCAGGCAGCCACTTCGTCGAGCGACTTGGACGAATCGATTGCCTTCTTCACATCGTCGTTGACGTCGGAGGTGGCCAGCACCAGCTGGCGCATGTCGAACTGCTTGCGGTTGGCAAACAGGTTCGGGTTCTGCGTATAGTATGCCTCGACTTCCGTCTTGCTCGGGCGCGCCACGGTGCCGATGCGCTTTTGCAGGTAGGCCTGGGCCACGATGGTGGACTTGGCCCGTTCGATCGCCTGCAGCACCTTCGGATCGCGGTCCAGCTTTTCCTTGGCCGCCTCGCTCTGCAGCAATTGCCGGTCGATCAGGGCGTCCAGCAGTTGCTTGCGCGTGGTTTCCTGCTGCGCGGCCTGCGGGTTGACGCGACCGAGCTCGTCATTGAGCTGCATCACGGTGATTTCTTCACCATTCACGCTGGCCAGGGCCTGGCCCGGTTTTTTTTCCGCTTTGTCGCCGCAGGCGGTGAGAATGGCGGCAGTCATCACGAGCATGCCGACACCCATCATGCGGGAACGACGAGTTTGTCCTGGTGCTACAGTTTTTACGTTTTTCAAAGAATCCTCCGGTGCCAGGTCTGCGCCGTAGCGGAATGCCGACGCAACGGGACGCATATTACAAAAAATATCAGACTAAAGTCAAAACAGCAACTGTTTGCGCGCCGTCGCTGCCCCGTGCGGGGTGTACAAATTTACAATTCCAGCTCGCATTGTAATGCAAGCAAGGCCTTGTTACAGCAGGCTTATTTGTCGCGGCGCGCGGCTTTAAGGTTCACTTAATGCGCGTTTTCGCGTGCCAGCACGACCTTCACGGTCTTCACGATAATCCACAGGTCGAGCCACAGCGACCAGTTGCGCAGGTAGTCCAGATCGTAGCGGATGCGTGCCTCCATCTTGTCCAGTGTCTCAGTCTCGCCACGCAGACCATTGACCTGCGCCCAACCGGTGATGCCTGGCTTGGCTTTATGACGCAACATATAGCCCTTGATCAACTTGCGGTATTGCTCGTTGTGGGCGACCGCATGGGGACGCGGACCCACGATACTCATCCGTCCCTGCAGCACGTTGATGAACTGCGGCAGTTCGTCGAGCGAAGTCTTGCGCAGGAAGGCACCCACCTTGGTGATGCGCTGGTCGTTCTTGGTGGCCTGCACAACCTTGCTGCCGTCTTCCGTCACCGTCATCGAACGGAACTTGTAGACATAGATCTGCTCGCCGTACAGGCCGTAGCGGCGCTGGCGGAAGATCACGGGTCCGGGCGAACTCAACTTCACCGCCAGCGCGATCGCCACCATGACCGGCAACAGCATCAGCTGGATCACCGTTGCCAGCGCAATATCGCTGGCACGTTTGACGAGGCTGTTAAAGCCTGTAAACGGTGTTTCGCAAATGGCGATGACGGGCATGCCGCCCACGTTGTCGAAGCGGGCCTGCATCAGGTCGAACACGTAAATATCCGGCAGGAAATATACCGACGCCGTCGTGTCCTGCAGCTCGTCGAGCAGCTTGCGGATACGCGGCTGGGCCGACACGGGCTGGCTGATGAAAATCATCTTGATGTTGTTTTCACGGACATAGGCAGCCACGTCCGACATCTTGCCCAGCACGGGGTGGTTCAGTTCAGCCGGGTGGCGTTCGCTCGTGCGGTCGTCGAAGAAGCCCTGCACGCGCATGAACAGGTTCGGGAAACGCTCGATGGTGCGGGCAAACTTGATGCCGACATCGTTGGCGCCAACGATCAGCACGGAGCGCACTTCGCTCGCCTCGGACGGATCGGAGCCGACCTTGCGCGCGGCCAGGTGGCTCACCAGCAGGATCAGCGGCGTGGCGCAGAACCATGCCAGCACGACGCGCTCTTCATAATGGAAGGCCAGGCCGCTGACGTTGCCCAACACCACCAGGATCAGCGCCGTGATGATCCAGCCGGCGAACACGTCACGCGAGTAGGCCAGCGTGCGGCCGCTGCGCCAGGTGCGGTACGGATCGATGTGCTGGTAGACGGCGGAGGAGATGAAGAAAGCCAGGATCATCAGCACCAGCGAATAGCCGGTAAACGGTTCACCGAACAGCATCGACGAGGCATACAGGGTGCCCATGATGATGAGCGGATCCAGCACGCGCTGGAAGAAGGAGATCAGGGGAATATCGTTGATCGTCATTATTTCATTTCATTAAAACTGTACGGTGGCGTTCAGCGAAACGCCCTTGGCGCGGTAGTCCCGGGAGCCGGCCAGCGGGCTGCCTTCGCGTTGCTCGCGGAACAGGCTGACGCTCAGCTGCGTCGCCCGGGTGGGCGCGTAGGTCATGCCCAGCTGCGCCGACTTGGTGTCGTCGGCATCGTCCACATCGGAGAAGCGGTCGTCGAGCAGTTCGAAGCGGCGCTTTTCGCGCCGCAGGCTTGCCGTTGCCTGGATCTTGGCGGTGGCGGCCCAGGTGGCGCCCACGCTGGCACCTCGATTCAGGCTGCTGTTGACGATCAGGCTTTCCACGGCGGAGAACTCGCGCCACGCCTCGGCATTGAAGCTGACCTTGCCCAGCGGTGCCCACTTGGCCGAGGCGCGCCCGTTGAAGCCGCTCGAATTGCGCACCGAATACACGTCGTATTCGCGGCGCGCGTAGCCGGCCAGCACCTGCACCTGGGTAACGCCGCTGTAGAGCCAGTTGATGCTGGCTTTCAACTCGTTCTGCTTGAAGTCATTCACCAGCAGCACGCCGTTGACGACGCGGGGATTCTTGTAGTTGCCCTTGATCTGGCGCGCCACCAGGCCGACGGTACTGCCGCTGCGGGCCAGGTAATCGCCGCCGAACTCGATCAGGTCCTGGTCGCGGTCGTTGACCTGTTGCGCCAGCAGCTCGTATTCATAGGCATTGCGGGTAAAGCCGCCGCGCAGGCGCCAGCTGGGATGGAAGCGCCACGCCGCCGTGGCATTGACGCGCCGGGTAGTGCGCAGGTTGCGCTGGCTGGTCGACGTGTCGCTGAACGGTGTCAGGGTCTCGACATAGCTGCCGCCCAGGTGGCCGGACCAGCGGTTGCCGATCTGCCACGCCAGGTCGCCGTCGAAATCCTTGCCGTTATAGTCCAGCTGGTTGAAATGGTCGAAGGTAACGCGCGACACCTTCGCCGTGCCCGTGAGCAACTGGCGTCCGAATGGCCGCTCCACCATGACACCGGCCTGGGCCTGCGTGGCGCGATCCGACCGCTGGAAGCCGGCAGGCGTGTCGTCGCCCAGACGCAACAGGTTGTCGTCGTAGGTATAGCCGATGGCAACGAATGGGTGGATGGTATCGCTGAGCGCTGCCATTGCGCCGCCGCTGGTCAGCATGGCAGCGCAAGCAAGGAGCGACAGGCGCGGGCCAACCGATAGATGGGAACGGAACATTGTTATAAATGGTGAGTTAGCTAAGTTGCAATTTTACCAGTAAGTCCAGCTGCCGGTGGCGAGAACCCAACCGGCCAGCATGCCGTTCGTGACCGCATGGGCCACGATCGGCGACCACAGATTTCCGGCGCGCATGTACAGCAGACCGTAGGCCAGGCCGGCGACAATGCCGGCGAACCACAGGTTATGTTCGAAGCCAAACAGGACGGAGGTGATGGCCAGGGCCTTCACTCCCACCTCCGCCGGACGGCAGTCGAGGAACTGGGCCTTGGCCAGCCAGCGCTGCAGGAAAGAGCGCCAGAACAGCTCCTCCATCACGGGCACCACCAGGGCGGCGCCGGCAACGCGGCATGCCACCAGGACCCAGTCGATGCGGCCATCGGTGCCGGCCGGGTTGTAGCCGGCCGATGCGCCAATCTGCATCCAGCCCGCGTTCAGGTTAATCCAGAGAACGAAGACGATGGCCCCCACCACGCTGGCCACCGCCACGTCGCGCAGGCTCGGCCGCGCCGTAAACAGTTCCACATACTGGCGCCGGTAGAAAACCAGCAGGGCCACCACGGCGGCGATCTTGAGTGGATAGAGCCACAGCATCTGCTGGGCGGACCAGCCGAGCCGGTCCAGCAGGTCGGCGATGGCGATGAACGCCATATAGGCTGCGAACGGCGCGATGCGCGCCATCGACTGGCCACGTTGCCCTGCCTGCGGTGGAACCCCGATCGCCTCGTGGGCGCCGGGTGGTTTAGGTTGCTGAGCTGTCATCGCAAACTGCCTCGATCTTTTTCCGACAGGGCACCCGCGGCGCCCTAAGTTTGCAGATATTACAACAACTTAGGCGTGATGTACCGCACAAATCGTGCGCAACGGAAATTTTAACAATTGTAAATCAGGCATTACCGCCCTCGATGGCTTCCCACCGTTCCAGGGCAGCCAGCAGCTCCTCCTCGATGACGGCGATGCGGCCATGGATGCGCTTGGCCTCGGCCGGCGTTTCCTTGTAAAAATTCGGGTCGGCCAGGAGGATGTTCAACGACGCCTGCTCGTCCTCCAGCTTGGCAATAACACCAGGCAACTCATCGAGCTCGCGCTGCTCCTTGAAACTCAGCTTGCGCGCCTTGGCCGGCGCCGGCGCTGCCTTGGCCGCCTTCGCATCGCCCTTCTTCGGCTCGGCCGCCGTGGCCGATGGCATGACCCGCACGCGCTCCCAGTCCGAATAGCCACCGATATACTCGCGCCACGTGCCGCCACCGTCCGCGGCGATGACCTGGGTGACGACGTTGTCGAGGAAAGTGCGGTCGTGGCTGACCAGGAATACGGTGCCCGGGTAGTCCTCCAGCAATTCTTCCAGCAATTCCAGGGTCTCGATATCGAGGTCGTTGGTCGGTTCGTCCAGCACCAGCACATTGGCCGGCTTGGCGAACAGGCGTGCCAGCAGCAGGCGGTTACGTTCGCCACCGGAGAGCGTGCGTACCGGCGACCGGGCGCGTTCCGGGGCGAACAGGAAGTCGCCCAGGTAGCTCATCACATGTTTTTTCTGGCCGTTGACCTCGACCCAGTCGCTGCCCGGCGAGATCGTTTCGGCCAGGCTGGCCTCCTCGTTCAGCTGGGCCCGCATCTGGTCGAAATACGCCACCTGCAGCTTCGTGCCTTGTTTGACCGTGCCGCTGTCGGGTTGTTCCTCGCCCAGGATCAGTTTGAGCAGCGTGGTTTTGCCGGCGCCGTTCGCGCCGATCAGGCCGATCTTGTCGCCGCGCAGGATGGTGGCACTGAAGTTCAGCACGATCTGCTTGTCGCCATAGCGCTTGTCGACATTCTCCAGCTCGGCCACGATCTTGCCCGAGCGCTCGCCCGACGTCACTTCCAGCTTGACCTGGCCCTGCTGCTCGCGCCGCACGGAACGCTGTTCGCGCAAGCGCTCGAGGCGGCGCACGCGCCCTTCGTCACGGGTACGGCGGGCCTGCACGCCCTTGCGGATCCACACTTCCTCCTGGGCCAGGAACTTGTCGAACTTGGCGTTCTCGATTTCTTCCACGGCCAGTTGCTCGGCCTTGCGGGTCTGGTAGGTAGAGAAATTGCCTGGATACGACAGCAGGCGGCCGCGGTCGAGTTCGACGATGCGGGTTGCCACGTTGTCGAGGAAGGAACGATCGTGCGTAATGAACAGCACGCTGCCCTTGAAGTCGCGCAGCAAGCCTTCCAGCCACTGGATCGACGTGAAGTCGAGGTGGTTGGTGGGTTCGTCCAGCAGCAGCACGTCCGGCGCCGCCACCAGGGCGCGGGCCAGGGCCACGCGCTTCTGCATGCCGCCCGAGAGCGTCTTCATCAGCGCGCCCGGCCCCAGGTTCAGGCGGTCCAGGGTCTGCTCGACCTTGTTGTTGATGCTCCACGCATCGGCCGCATCGAGCTTGACCTGGATATCGTGCATGCGTTCCATCAGCGCATCATCGTCGCCCTGGCCGAACTGGCCCGTCAGCGCGTCGTATTCCTTGACCAGGGCCGGCAGTTCGCCCAGGCCCGACGCCACCGCATCGAACACCGACATGTCCGGGTCGAACTGGGGTTCCTGCTCCACATAGGCAATCTTCAGTCCCTGCTGCATGACGAGCAGGCCATCGTCCAGCTTCTGGCGGCCGGAAATGATCTTCAGCAGCGACGACTTGCCGGTGCCGTTACGGCCGATCAGGCCCACGCGCTCCCCCGTTTCCAGGGAAAATTCAGCGTGATCGAGGAGTGCATGATGACCGAAGGCCAGTTGCGCGGAAGAGAGGGAGATGACTGCCATGAGGGATGACTGCGATTCGATGCGTGAAACCGCCATTGTACCGGGCCGGTGCAGATCGACATAACTTTTTGCCGCCCCTCGGCTATAATTGCGCTCGCTTGGCGACCTCCCCGTAGCACAATGGATAGTGCACATGCCTCCTAAGCGTGGGATACTGGTTCGATTCCAGTCGGGGGGACCACCAGTGCATCGCAGGTCGCCTCGATCTTCGCAAGACTGCCTTCCAAGCCCGTTACGACACGGCTGCCGCACCACCTTCGCACTCCTTCCTGCATCAGTCCATCTCGGCAATTCGTTGCCACCGTTTGTTGGTAGCTTTCTGCCTCACCGGCATCGTAAAAGCACCAGGCGACAGCATGGGTGGCGGACAGCCTTGTCCGCAACGCACCTGCTCTCCTGTCTCGCGAATGGCGCTTCGGGGCGGCGGGTCGCTGGCCGGCGATTCACGGAACCGGCGATAGGCGAACTGGGCCATAAGAATTCGGCGGCGGCGCCGGCGCCAACATAACTTTAGAGATAACACTGCAGTGCCCTCCACGGTATTGCCATCCACGTCCACGGATAACAACACGGCCAGACAAGTATCTTGCTTCCCCCTACCGATATGCTATGTTATCCAAGCAGGACATAAAAAATACAACGCGCCAGCGATAACCACGCCGCAGAGTAGACGCATTTTTTTCTAGGGATAAACCTTCCAGGGGATATAAAATGTCGATCACTTCTGCAGCCGTCCGGTTGCTTTTTTTCTTTCTAGCGTTGATTTTTTCCTTGCCTGGCTACGCGTGCGGCGACTGTGAATACGAAGCCTGCGTCCTCGGCCGGTGTGCATGCCTGCCAAAAAGCGGATGCATCCTGCAACAACTTCCCGCACCGGTCCGCCCGCCCGATCCCGGCATATATACGGAAAAATTGAAGCATGACCCGATCGGGGCAATCGTCAATCCCCTCGGCTCGTATAACCCGACAGGCATACCCCAGCCAGGCGACATCATGGAGTTCGCAGTCAAGAATCCGGACCAGGTCATCAGCCTGGTCCAGAATCCCGGCCAGGTTTTATACACTCCGGTGATTGCATCGATAATCTCCGGAAGAAATGCCGTCCTGGCGAACGACCCGCGGCCTATTCCGGATGACATAAAACGATTTCTGCTGCGCTGGCATAGCAGGGAACTAATCGATTCCGTTCGATGGACCTCGAATTGGAGCCTCGTGCAAAACACGCTCCAGACTGCCCAGATGCGATTTAACGGCCGGACGCAAGCGATTGCATTAATCAATACGGTTGTCTTCCGGGATGCCCGGGCGGCAAACGATGCTGCGCTGTGGGCGCACGAAATGGTCCACGTCCAGCAATATCGCGATTGGGGCGTGCCGAGATTTGCGCAAACCTGGGTAAATCATTCCTCCGACGCCGGCCCCGTCGAAGCACCTGCCTATGCCAGGGGTGAAGAAGCCGAGTCGATACTTGCAGGTCGGGGCAACAGTAATGTCTTCCACAATGCAAATCTTCCCGTGGCGGGCCAGCCGCAACGACTGCCGTCCGGGACGCCGCTCGCAGGATGTGGTTGCTGGGGCTTTGTTGATGCGAACGCATCGGCGATGGCACCGATGTGTCAGTCCGGTATCGAAGGACCGCAAATGTGCGGTCCAATGGGTGTATGCGCTGGCGGTGGCGCGCCCTGGATGCGCGTTTGTCGATAGCAGTGCGGCGTTCGTGCCTCCCGCCGCGAGCGCGGCAATGGCCTACGCTGCGTCAGCGTCACTTGCTGCGAGTGACCCGCTGCGCCACCAGGCGTTGGCGGTGGCGCAGCGGGATGACGAGCGTTACTGTCGGCAAGGCATCGGAAGGCCTATCCCCGCACCTGCTCGCTCAGTTCCCGCGACGAAATCGCCTGCATCGGATCGCGCGCCCCGCGCAGGAAGCCGCGCAGGGCACCTACCGTGTTCATGTGCCAGGAAAGCACACTGATCAGTGCTCCCTCCAGGTTGCGCTTCTTCCAGGTCAGCAAGCCGATGACGCCGCACCACGCCACCAGCGGTATCGCCACCAGTGCCGGCCATGGCGCGCCGGCGATGGCGGCAACAGCCATCAGGGCGAAGGCGAAAGCATACACGACCGGCGCGGCAAACACGAACCACACCGTCCGGGCTGCCCGCCCGAACCATGGCCGGCCCAGCGCACTGCGCAGGAACATGCCGCTGGCATCGATACGGCGGCTGCGCCACAGCCGGCTCAGCATCTGCAGCGACGTTTCGGCGTGGCCGGAATGGAGAATGGCCGGGTCGCTCAGGCGCACCAGCCGGTAACCGGCTGCCTGCAGCCGCACCGCCAGCTCCGCTTCCTCGTAGGCCGGCAGCCACCGGTTCGACAGGTAGCCGACCTGCTCGATGGCTTCACGCCGGTACAGGCCGCCACCGCCCAGCGCCGACACCACCTGCTCGGTGCGCAGCGAGGCATAGTATTCGTTGCGCTTGCGGTCCGCCTCGGTACGGATATGGGTATCCATCAGGCGGCCGCCGACACCGGCCACACCGGGATTGGCCTGCAGGTAGGCATGGGCCCGCCCCAGGAATTCCGGCACCAGCTGCATGTCGCCGTCCAGCACATAGAGATAGCGGCCCAGCGCATACTGATACCCCAGCTGCAAGGTAGCGCCGCAGCTGCGGTCGGCGGCATTGTCGAACTGCACGATGCGCACGCCCATTTCGGCCGCGATTGCCACCGTACGGTCGGTGGACACGGAATCGGCCAGCAGTACCTCGCCACGAATGCCGGGCATGGCGGCCAGCGCCTGCTGCGCCGAGCGCAGGCAGGCTTCGATATGGCGCTCTTCGTTGAGGGCCTTGACGAGGACAGTGATCTCTACCTGCCCGGCGGAAGTGAAAGCGTTCATTGCAAGCTGATTTTCGTTGGTGGTGGGACGGACGGCCGGGGTGGACATTCTTACAACGCCTATTGTAGCGGAAAGCGCCGCTGCAGCGCAGCATCGCCCGCCGGCGCCGGCCCGCGCGCTACCGGGGCACCACGGCTGTCACTTCGATCTCGACCCGGGCGCGCGGCTCCATCAGCGCAACCACCGCCACCGCCGACATGGCGGGATAGTGGCGGCCGATCACGTCCCGGTAGGCCAGGCCGATGGCCTTCTGTGCGGCCAGATATTCGGCCCGGTCGACGACATACCACGTCATGCGCACGATATGTTCCGGCAAGGCGCCGGCCTGCGCCAGCACCGTCACGACGTTTTCCAGCGCCTGGCGCGTCTGCGCGGCCAGCTCGTCGCTGTGGAAGACGCCTGCCGCGTCCCAGCCCACCATGCCGCTGACGAAAACCATGCGGCCGCTGGCGGCAACGCCGTTGGCATAGCCCTTCGGGGGTGCCCAGCCGGGCGGTTGCAGGAACTCCATCGCCATCTCCTTACACCGGCGCGCGCAACAGTTCCCGCGCGATGATCAACTGCTGCACTTCGGTGGCGCCCTCGTAGATGCGCAGGGCGCGGATCTCGCGGTACAGCCGCTCCACGGTTTCGCCGCTGACGACGCCCTGCCCGCCGAACAACTGCACCGCCGCGTCGATCACCTGCTGCGCCGTCTCGGTTGCCGTCATCTTCGCCATCGCCGCTTCCTTCGTCACGTTGCGGCCCTGGTCGCGCTGCCACGCGGCGCGGTAGGTCAGCAAGGCCGCCGCGTCGATGCCCGTGGCCATCTGCGCCAGCCTGGCCTGGGTGATCTGGAAGTCGGCCAGCTTGTGGCCGAACATGGCACGCGACCTGGCCCGGCCCAGCGCCTCGTCCAGCGCGCGTCGCGCGAATCCCAGCGCAGCCGCCGCCACGGAGGTGCGGAACACGTCCAGCGTGGCCATCGCCACCTTGAAGCCCTGCCCGGCCGCGCCGATGCGCCGTGTGGCGGGAATGCGGCAGTTCTCGAAGCGCAGCCGCGCCAGCGGGTGCGGCGCGATGACGGCGATGCGCTCGGCGATGGTCAGCCCGGGTGTATTGCCGTCGACGACAAAGGCGCTGATGCCGCGCGACCCCAGCGCCTCGCCAGTGCGCGCGAACACCACGTAGAAGTCGGCGATGCCGCCGTTCGAAATCCACGTCTTCTCGCCATCGAGCACGTAATGCTCGCCGTCCGCCACGGCCGCGCAGGCCAGCGCGGCCACGTCGGAACCGGCGTCCGGTTCGGACAGCGCAAAGGCGGCAATGGCTTCACCGCGTGCCACCCGGGGCAGGTAGCTTTCGCGCTGCTCCGGCGTGCCGAACAGGCTGATGGCCCCCGAACCCAGTCCCTGCATGGCGAAGGCGAAATCGGCCAGGCCCTCATGGCGCGCCAGCGTTTCGCGGATCAGGCAGATGGCGCGGGTATCGATGGCATCGCCGGCCCCGCCCACGTCGCTGCCGCCGACGGCGTGGCGCAGCCAGCCGCCCTCACCCAGGCGGCGCACCAGATCGCGGCAGGCGCCATCGACATCCTTGCCATGCCGTTCATGCACGTGCGCCACGTCGCTTGCGGCCCAGGCGTCGAGCTCGCGCGCCAGCGCGGCATGGCGCGGCTCGAAGAAGGGCCAATCCAGGTAGTCCTTGTCCGCCATGTCAGTCCCCTTCGAAGACGGGCTTCTGTTTCGCCACGAACGCGTGGTAGGCCCGGTGAAAGTCGTTGGTGGCCATGCAGATGGCCTGCGCCTGCGCTTCGGCCTCGATGGCTTCGTCCATGCCCATGTTCCATTCCTGCTGCAGCATGTTCTTCGTCATGCCATGGGCGAAGGTGGGTCCCCGCGCCAGCTCCAGGGCCAGGCCTCGCGCTGCCGCCAGCAGTCCCTCGGGCGGGTGCAGGCTGTTGAAGAAGCCCCACCGTTCGCCTTCGGTGCCGGACATGGCGCGCCCCGTGTACAGCAGCTCGGACGCCCTGCCCTGCCCGATCACGCGCGGCAGCAGCGCGCAGGCGCCCATGTCGCAGCCGGCCAGGCCGACGCGGGTAAACAGGAAGGCCGTCTTGCTGCGCTCCGTGCCGAAGCGAATGTCCGAAGCCAGCGCCAGCATCGCGCCCGCGCCGGCGCAGATGCCGTCGATGGCGGCAACCACCGGCTGCGGACAGGCCCGCATGGCCTTGACGACGTCGCCCGTCAGGCGCGTGAAGGCCAGCAGGCCCGGCATGTCCAGCTTCGTCAGGGGGCCGATGATCTCGTGCACGTCGCCACCGGAACAGAAGTTCTCGCCGGCGCCGGCGATCACGACGGCCTTGACGTCGGCGGCCGTGGCCAGCGCGCGGAACAGGTCGCGCAGCTCCGCATACGAATCGAAGGTCAGCGGATTCTTGCGCTCCGGCCGGTTCAAGGTCAAGGTGGCCACGCCGGCGTCCACGGTGAACAGGAAGTGCCGCGCGGCGTAGGCGGCCAGTTGCGCCCCGTGGCCGGGCAGCGCATGTGCTTGTCCCTGCAGGTAGTTCATGCTTCCCCCTCGTTACCGGCACGGCACCGGCGTTCTATTCCTCGTTTGCGCCCAGCGGCACCCGGTTGAACACGTCCGGCGTGCAGCCGCTTTTGACCACCTGCGCCGGATTGCCCGTCACCACCGAATGGGGCGGCACGTCCTCGGTGACGAGCGCGCCGGCGCCGATCCGGCTGCCGCGACCGATGCGCACGCCGCCGACGATGGTGGCGTGCGGCCCGATCCACACCTCATCCTCGATCACCGGGTAGCTCGTGTGACGCGCGCCGTCGGCGCCGATGCGGTCGCGCCGGCCCAATGTCACGCCATGGAACAGTGTGACGTTGGCACCGATGTCGGCGCCGCCGTTGACGACCAGCGACCAGCCGTGCGTCAACGCCAGGCCCGGCCCGATCCGGGTCGACCATGGAAAGTCCATGCCGGCCAGGTGGGTGGCGAATTTGTGCAGCAGTTTGCAGGCCGGCAGCAGCACGCGGGCGGCGCCGCCCCGGTGATGGACGGCCTGGCACAGGCGCATCGTCACAACGGGACGAAACGTGCGGCTGGTCAGCGCGCCCTTGAGTGTCAGGCCGGTACCATGGCGGCCGAATTGGCGATAAGTGTCCGCTTGCAGTGGTGTCATGTCGGGTCGGTTGCAGCTCAGCGATAGGGCAGCCATTGTATTTCATTTTTGTCAAATCGGCGATTGGTCCGCCCCGTCCGGCACCGCCTCCTGGCGCGCGTCGAGGTGGCCCTTCATGCGCGTGAGCAGCGCCATCAGGTCGGCCTTGTCCTCGTCCGGCACATCCTGCAGCAGCTCAATGACCCACTGTTCGTGCACCCGCGCCATGTCGCCGAAGGCACGCCGCCCGGCCGGCGTCAGGCTGATGCCGAAGGCCCTGCCGTCGCGCGGATCGGCCGTGCGGCGCACCAGGCCCTCCCGTTCCAACTGGCTGGCGATGCCGGTGACGTTGCCGCCCGTGACCATCATGCGCTTCGACAGCTCGCCCATGCGCAACCCCTGCGGATGGCGCTCCAGCTGCGCCATCAGGTCGAAGCGGGGCAGCGTGATGCCAAAGCGGGCCCGCAGCCGCGAACGGATTTCGTTCTCGATCTTCATGCTGCACGACAGCATGCGTAACCACAGCCGCAAGGACTGGTGATGGTCCTCGGTCAGCCGGCTGGCCAGGTCGGGCTTGCCCCACGCTTGATCTTCGCTCACGTTCTTCCCTCGTTCAATTGCCCCTGCTGCCGCGCCAGGTTGCGTTCCATCTGCTGCTTGCCGGGCAGGTACTGGCGCGGCCACGGCACGGGTGTGTAGCCGATGCGCGCCGCCTCGGCCAGGGTCCAGGCCGGGTTGGCCAGGTGCGGCCGGCCCACGGCGCACAGGTCGGCGCGACCGGCCGCGATGATGCCGTTGGCATGGTCGGCCTCGAAGATCGAACCGACCGCCATCGTCGCGATGCCCGCCTCGTTGCGCACGCGGTCGGCGAACGGCGCCTGGAACATGCGCCCGTAGGCCGGCCGTTCGCGCTTGCTGACCTGGCCGGACGAGCAATCGATGATGTCCGCGCCGGTGGCCTTGAACAGGCGCGCGATGGCCACCGCGTCGTCCGGCGTGATGCCTCCTTCGACCCAGTCGTGGGCCGAGATGCGCACGCTCATCGGCAGGTGGGCCGGCCACGCCGCGCGCATGGCGGCAAACACCCGCAGCGGGAAGCGGCAGCGGTTTTCCAGGCTGCCGCCAAATGCGTCCGTGCGCTGGTTCGTCAATGGCGAGATGAACGAGGACAGCAGGTAGCCGTGGGCACAGTGCAGTTCCAGCCAGTCGAAGCCGGCATCGCGCGCGGCCAGGGTGGCGCGCACGAAATCGGCCTCGATGCGGGCCATGTCGTCATGGGAGACCTCGCGCGCCACTTGCGACACGCCTTCCAGGTACTGCTGGGGCGAGGCCGACAGCAGCGGCCAGTTACCCGCATCGAGCGGCTGGTCGATGCCGTCCCACATGGCGCGCGTGGAGCCCTTTGCGCCCGCATGGCCCAGCTGGATGCCGATCTTCGCGTCCGAGATGGCATGCACGCACTCGACGATGCGCCGCCACGCCGCCGTATGTTCCGGCGCGTACAGGCCGGGGCAGGCCGGCGTGATGCGCCCGTCCGCCGACACGCACGTCATCTCGGCCATCACGAGCGCGGCGCCGCCCAGAGCGCGGGCACCCAGGTGCACCATGTGCCAGTCGCCCACGATGCCGTCCACGGCGCTGTACTGGGCCATCGGCGAGACGACGATGCGGTTCTTCAGCACCACTTCCCTGACCCGCAGCGGCGTGAACATGGGCGGGATGGTGCGACCGCCGGCGTCGTCCGGCGCCGGCAGGCCGGCCTGCGCGAAAGCGCGCGCGGCGAACCACTGTTCGTAGCCGGCCACGTAGTGCGCGTCGCGCAGGCGCAGGTTCTCGTGCGACAGGCGCTGGCTGCGCGTGAGCATCGAATAGGCGAACTGCGGCGCCTCCAGCGCCGTGTAGCGCTGCACGTTCTCGAACCATTCCATCGAGTTGCGCGCCGCGCTCTGGATCTTCAGAACCTCCACCGAACGCGCCTGTTCATAGGCCGCCAGCGCCGCCGGCAAGGCCGCCACGCCGCCGCCGGCCTCGCCGATGGCGCGCGCCAGCTCGATCGCGTCCTCCAGCGCCAGCTTGGTGCCCGAGCCGATCGAGAAGTGCGCCGTGTGGGCGGCGTCGCCCATCAGCACGACGGGCACGCCGCCGTGCCAGTGCACCCAGCGCTCGCAGACGATCCGGGGGAACCGGATCCACATGGCCGAGCCGCGCAGGTGCGCGGCATTCGACAGCAACCGGTGGCCGTCGAGCCGGTCGGCGAACAGGCGCTCGCAGAAGGCGATGGCTTCGTCCTGGCCCATTGCCTCGAGACCGGATGCGCGCCACACTTCTTCCGGCGTTTCGATGATGAAGGTGGAGGTTGCACCATCGAACTGGTAGATATGGGCCTGGAACCAGCCATGTTTCGTGGCGCGGAAGTCGAAGGTGAAGGCATCGAATTTCTTCGTCGTGCCCAGCCACACGAAGCGGCACTGGCGCGCCTCGACCTGGGGCTGGTAGGTGTGGGCGTAGCGCGTGCGGATGCGGCTGTTCAGGCCGTCGGCGGCGATCACCAGGTCCGCTTCGTAGCGCCGGGCCAGCGGCTCGTCCTCCAGCACGTCCGTCTCGAACACCAGTTCCACGCCCAGTTCCTCGCAGCGCTGCTGCAGGATGTTCAGCAGGCGCTTGCGGCCGATGCCGCAGAAGCCGTGCCCGCCCGAGCGCACCACCTCGTCCTTGAAGAACACCTCGATATCGTCCCAGTGGTTGAAGGCCTGCAGGATCTGCCGCGCCGTCACCTCGTCCGCGGCCACCAGGTTGGCCAGGGTCTGGTCGGAAAACACGACGCCCCAGCCGAACGTGTCGTAGGGCCGGTTGCGCTCGACGACGACGACGCGGTGCGATGGCTGCTGGCGCTTCATCAGCAGCGCGAAATACAGGCCGGCCGGACCGCCGCCGATGCAGACGATATTCATGCCGCCCCTCCCTGTTCGCGCAGCCGGAAGCGCTGCAGCTTGCCCGTCTGCGTGCGCGGCAGCGACTGCGCGAACACGACCGAACGGGGGTATTTGTACGGCGCGATCTGCGCCTTGACGAATTCCTGCAGCTGGCAGGCCAGTTCGGGCGACGGCGCGTGGCCCGGCTGCAGCACCACGTGGGCCTCGACCACCTGGCCCCGCTCCGCGTCGGGCCGGCCGATCACGCCGCATTCGGCCACGGCCGGGTGGCGCAGCAGCGCGTCCTCCACTTCCGGACCGGCGATGTTGTAGCCGGCCGAGATGATCATGTCATCCGTGCGCGAGCGGTAGATGAAGTAGCCGTCCGCATCCATCTCGTAGGCGTCGCCCGTCAGGTTCCAGCCGTCCACCACGTAGTCCCGCTGGCGCTCGTCGGCCAGGTAGCGGCAGCCGGTCGGCCCCTTGACCGCCAGGCGCCCCACCACGCCCGGACCGACGGGCTTGCCGGCGCCATCGAGGATGCAGGCACGGTAGCCCGGCACGGGCTTGCCGGTGGCGCCGGGGCGGATGTCGTCGCCGGCCGCGGCGATAAAGATATGCAGCATCTCGGTCGCGCCGATGCCGTCGATCATGCGCAGTCCCGTCGCATCCTGCCAGGCCTGGCGCGTCGCCAGCGGCAGGGCCTCGCCGGCCGATACCGTCCTGGCCAGGCTGGAAAGGTCGAAGCGGGGCGCCAGCGCCGCCATCTGGCGATAGAAGGTGGGCGCCGTGAAGCAGACCGTGGCCCGGTGGCGCTCGATGGCCGCCAGCAGCAACTCCGGCGTGGGCTTTTCCAGCAGCACGGCGGCCGCGCCGACCCGCAGCGGGAACAGCAGCAGCCCGCCCAGGCCGAAGGTGAAGGCCAGCGGCGGCGTGCCGATGAACAGGTCGTCCGGTCCTGCGCGCAAGGTATGGCGGGGAAAGCAGTCGCAGATGGCCAGCACGTCGCGGTGGAAGTGCATCGTTCCTTTCGGCACGCCAGTGGTGCCGGAGGTGAAGGCGATCAGGCAGACGTCAATGGCGGCCGTGTCGCAGGCGGCGAAGGGGGCGTCGTGGCACGCCATCAGCGCTTCCAGCGATTCCTGCCCCGGCTCGGGCGCGCCGAAGCACACCGGGCGGGGCACGCCGGGCACGTTGTCCAGTTCTCCGCACAGGCTGGCCGCGCACAGCACGGCGTCGACCCGGGCCCGTTCGGCGATGACGGCCAGCTCGCGCGCGCGCAGCAGCGGCATGGTCGGCACCGCGACCAGGCCGGCCTTGAACACGGCCAGGATGGCGGCCGCCAGCAGCGGCGTGTTGGCCCCGCGCAGCAGCACGCGGTTGCCGGGCACCAGGCCCAGGGGTCCGCGCAGTACATGGGCGATGCGGTCGACCTGGTCCAGCAGCTGGGCGTAGGTCCAGGTGGTGTCGGCACCGGCGTTGGCACCCGCCCTGGCGCCGGTCAACGCCGGCCGCGCGCCGTGACCGGCGGCGACGGCCCGGTCGAGCAGTTCGACGGCGCAGTTCAGGCGTGGGGGGTACTGCAGTTCCGGCAGTTCGAACAGCAGCTCGGGCCACTCCTCGCGCGGCGGCAGATGTTCGCGCGCGAACGGATCGGTGTGTGCGCTGGCGGTGGATGCTGCTCCGGTCATGAATCCCCCCTGGTCGGCATGGGTTGGACTGCGAAGCATTTACTTTAAACTTGAACTATATTGACTGCAAGGCAAACCTGCGCCGAACCGGGGTTTGCCGAATGCCTGGCGCACCGGCGCGGCCCGGCGCAAGGCCTACGCACCGACGCGGCCTGGCGCAAGGTCTACGCACCGGCGCGGCCTGGCGCAAGGTCTACGAACCGGCGCGGCCCGGCACCGGGTCAACGAACCAGCGCGGCCTGGCGCTGGAGCGCATCGAGCACCTCGTCGAGCGCGGCGCGCACGGCGGCGCTGCTCAAGTGGGCCGCTTCCAGGCCGCGCACGACAGCCAGGGCGCCGTGCAGGCCGAGCGTGGCGCAGCCGGCGCCGATGCGTTCCAGCCTGGCGCGGGCGCCCTGCTGGTCGCCCCGCTCGATCAGGGCGGCGATATCGGAGGGGGCCATGGCCAGCTGCTGCTCGAAACCGGCCAGGTAGGCCTGCAGGCGCGGTGCGTCGATGCCCAGGCGGGCCTGGGTGGCGGCTGGCGCCTCGGCCGGCAGGTCGCGCACGGCGCCGCCCAGCAGGCTGGCCAGGTGGGCCCGTACATGATCGGCTTCGAAGGGCTTGACGACATAGCCGGACGCGCCGGCCAGCGTGGCCTGCTGCACCGTGGCGCGGTCGCTGGCCGACGACACCAGCACCAGCGGCAGGCCCGCCAGGGCGGGATCGGCCCGCACCCGCTGCAGCAGCTCCATGCCGGACAGGCGCGGCATGCGCAGGTCGCAGAAACAGATGGCCGGGCGCAGGCCCGCCTGCAGGCGGCCCCACGCATCGAAACCGTCTTCCGCCTCCGTGATGTCGAATTTGCCACTGCTGTCGATCAGGTGCATCAGCATCATGCGCGACACGACGTCGTCGTCTACCACCAGAACTTTCGTCAACACTTTTCGTACGCCACTAATAATTGATCCACCATCATGCCCGCTCCCGGCCTGCCTGTAAATGCGCACACATTAGGGCACGACGATCCGGCCCAGCACCTGGTGCAGGCGCGGCAGCTTGTGCCGGATCGCCGGCCACAGGGCGCGGTCGGCGGCCCGTTCCAGTTCCGAGCACAGGCTGTGCAGCTCCTGGTCCTGCAGGTAGGCGGCGCTGCCCTTCATGCCGTGGAACAGGCGGCCGGCCGCGTCGGCATCGAGCGCCGCCAGGGCCGCATCAAGTTCGTCCAGGCGTCCCGGCAAATCGGCGATGAAGGCGTCGCGCAGGCGCAGGCGCAAGGCTTCGGCGGCCGCGCGGCCGGCATCGGCGGGGGCCTCGGCCGGCGCGGAAGCAGCGGCCAGGCCGGGCGGCGTGTCGGCCGCGGGGTTGATGCCCAGCGTGTCGACGCCGAACATCGCATCGAGTTCGGCCACCGTCGGCGGATTCGCCTGTATCCGCCCCGGCATGGGCGACAGCGGCACACCCCGGGCCAGCTGGCGCTCGATGGCGCGCGCCAGCTGGAAGTGCAGCGCCCGTTCGTCGATCGGCTTGGTGAGGAAGTCGTCCATGCCGGCGGCCAGGTAGCGGCTGCGGTCCTCCTCGCTGACATTGGCCGTCAGCGCGACGATCATCAGGCCCTGGTCGCGCACGGGCGCCTCGGGCGGGCCGCCGGCGCGGATCAGGCGCGTGGCGGCGGGGCCGTCCATTTCCGGCATGCGCCCGTCCATCAGAATCAGGTCGTAGCGCGTGTGGGCGCAGGCGGCGACGGCCAGCGCGCCGTTGCCGGCGATGTCGACCTTGTGGCCCAGTTCCTCCAGCATCATGCGGATGATGATCTGGTTGGTGGGGAAATCCTCGGCGCACAGCACCTGCAGCTGGTGGCTGTGCGGCTCGCGCGGCACGTGCGGCACCAGCGGCGGCGCGATGCCCCGGCACAGGGGCAAGGTGAAGCTGAACACGCTGCCCACGCCGGGCGTGCTGACCGCGCCGATGACCCCGCCCATCAGCTCCACCAGCTGGCGGCAGATGGCCAGGCCCAGGCCCGTGCCGCCATAGCGGCGCGTGGTGGTGGCGTCGGCCTGTTCGAACTTCTCGAACAGGCGTGGCAGCTCCTCCTCGGGGATGCCGATGCCGGTGTCCTCGACGGTGAAGCGGATCCTGCTGCAGCCGGCGTCGTCCAGGCCCAGGTGCTCGACCCGCAGCGTGACCTGGCCGCGCTGGGTGAACTTGAAGGCATTGCCGACCAGGTTGACCAGCACCTGGCGCAGCCGGGTCGGGTCGCCCACGACAAAGGGCGGCAGGTCGTGGCCGAATTCGACGCGGAAGTCGATGCTGTGCGCGGCGGCCTGCTCCTCGAACAGGCTGACGACGTTTTCCACCGCCGCCGCCAGCGCGAAATCGATCCGTTCCACCGTCAGCTTGCCCGCCTCGATCTTCGAGAAGTCCAGCAGGTCGTTGATGATCGACAGCAGGGCCTGGGCATTGGCCTGGCCCCGCTCGATCTGCTCGCGCGTGCTGCTGGCCAGCTTGTCGTCGCGCAGCGCGAAGCCCAGCATGCCGATCACGCCGGCCAGCGGCGTACGCATCTCGTGGCTCATATTGGCCAGGAACTCGGACTTCTGGCGCGTCGCGTCCTCGGCCTTCTGGGCCGCGTGGCTGAGGCGCTCGTCGCGCTGCTCCAGCTCGCGCTTCTGCTCAAGCAGCATGCGGTTCTTCATTTCCACTTCGGCCGTGCGCAGGCTGACCTGCTGTTCCAGCCGCGTGTGCTGGCGGCTCAGCACGCGCACGCGCGCGCGGTACAGTGCCAGCCCCGCGCCCAGTACCGACAGCACGCACAGGGCGCGGAACCACCAGGTTTTCCACACGGGCGGGAGGATGGTGATCGACAAGGTCACCGGCTCGCTCCACACGCCGTCCTTGTTGGCCGCCTTGACGCGGAACACATACTGGCCCGGATCGAGGTTGGTGTAGGTGGCGAAGCGCTTGTCGGCGTCCGTGCTGACCCAGTCGCGGTCGAAGCCGATCAGCTGGTAGGCGAAGCGGTTGCGCTGCGGCGCTGCATAGTGCAGCGCGGCGAATTCGAGCGAAAACACGGAATCGTCCTGGCCCAGCGCCAGCGAGCGGGTGTACTCGATCGCCCGTGGCAGCACGACCCGCCCGGCGTCGTCTTCCTGGCCCGGGCGCAGCGAGCGGTTGAAGATCTGGAAGTCCGTGATGACGACGGGCGGCGCCATCGTGTTCGAGCGGATCGCGGCCGGGTCGAAGGCCGTGATGCCGTTGAAGCCGCCGAAGTACAGGGTGCCGTCCTGCGCAGCCAGCGCCGAGCCGTCGAAGTAGGCGCCTTCGATGGTGCCGTCCACGCCGGAGTAGTTGTTGATGCGCCCCGTGGCCGGGTCCAGGCTGGACACGCCGGTATTGGTGGACAGCCACAGCTTG
Source organism: Pseudoduganella buxea (assembly GCF_009720835.1). Classification (GTDB taxonomy): domain Bacteria; phylum Pseudomonadota; class Gammaproteobacteria; order Burkholderiales; family Burkholderiaceae_D; genus Rugamonas; species Rugamonas buxea. The sequence continues at coordinate 23,830 of NZ_WNKZ01000015.1, read as the reverse complement.
CCGCTCCGGTCGGGCAGGATGGCGGCGATGGCGTCGTCGGCCAGGCCGTCCTTGCGCAGGTAGCGCGTGAAACGCACGCTGCCGTCGGCCTGGCGCTCCATCCGGTTCAGGCCAGAGGCGGTGCCGACCCACAGCACGCCCTTGGCATCCTGGTGCAGGTAGTGCACTTCATTGTGACTGAGGCTGGTCGGTTCGTCCGGGTCGTGACGGTAATGGCGGAACTGGCCAGTGCGGTGGTCCAGCATGTCCAGGCCGTTGAAGGTGCCCACCCACAGGTTGCCGGCGCGGTCCTCCAGCAACGGGCGTACCACGTTGTCCGACAGGCTGTGCGGATCGGCCGGGTCGTGGCGGAACACCAGCACGCCGCCGCTGGCCGGGTCGAGCCGCACCAGACCCGCCCTGCTGGCCACCCACAGCATGCCGGCACGGTCCTGGTGCAGGTAGCGCACGACATCGGTGTCGGCGTCGCCGCGCGAGAGCTGCAGGGGGCCGAAGCTGCGCGTTTCCGTATCGAAGCGGTGCACGCCCATGCGCGAGCCGACCCACAGCGTGCTGCCGGCGCCGCGCCACAAGGCCGTGACCTGGCGCGAGCCGATACGGCCTTCGCCGCGGGGCAGCTGCCAGGCCGTGTTCTCGCCGCTGACGGGGTCGTGCAGGCTCAGGCCCTCGTTATTGCCGATCCACAGCCGGCCGTCGCCCGCTTCGGCAATGGCCAGCACGCGGTTGTCGGTGAGCGAGCGGGCCTGGTCGGGCTGCTTGACGAGCCGGGCAAAGCCGCCGCTGGCCAGGTCGACCCGGCTCACGCCGTTGTACCAGGTGCCCACCCACAAGGTGCCGACCCGGTCGCGGAACAGGGCCGAGACGAAATCGTCGGCCAGGCTGTGCGGGTCCGACACCTGGTGCCGGTACTGCACGAAGCGCGCCGTGTCGCCCTGCCAGCGCAGCAGGCCCTGGTTGCGCATGCCGACCCACACGGTGCCGTCGCCGTCCTGGAAGATGGCCGCCACGCTGCCCGGCTGCACGCCGTGGCTTTCGTCAAGGCGCTGGCGGCGCGGCTCGATATTGCCCGGGCCCGGCTGCCAGCGCTCCAGCCCCTCGTGGGTGCCGACCCACAAGGCGCCGTCGCGGTCCACCAGCAATGCCTGCGCTGCCAGGGGCCGGCCCGACGGCGACGCCACCGCGTAGTGGCGGAAGCCCTGGGCGCCCGGCACCAGCAGGCTGACGCCGGCCGGAGTGCCGATCCACAGCCGGCCGGCACGGTCGCGCGCCAGCGCATTGACCTGGTCGTGCCGCAGGCTGTGCGGATTGGCCACCTCGTTATGCCAGACGGTGAAGGTGCCCGTGGCGGGATCGAAGCGCTGCAGGCCGTCGGCCGTGCCGACCCACAGGCCGCCGGTGCCGTCGTCGATGATGGCGCGCACATGGCGATTGCCGTTGCCGCGCTGCTCCGGCTCGTCCGGCCGGTAGTGCGTGAAGCGCTGCGTCAGCGGGTCGAAGCGGTCCAGGCCATTATCGGTGCCGACCCACATGCGCCCGACCGGATCGATATGCACCACCCGCACCCAGTTCTCGGCCAGGCTGTGGGGATCGGACAGCGAATGCCGGTAAACCACGGTGCGGTAGCCGTCGAAGCGCGACAGGCCGCCCTGGCTGCCGAACCACATGAAGCCCTGGCGGTCCTGGGCGATGGAGAGCACCGATTCCTGGGCCAGGCCGTCGGCCACGTTGAGCTGCTCGAAGCGCAGGGTGCGCGCCGGCGCGGCCGAAGCCAGCGCGGCCGCCAGCAGCAGCGCGGCGGCCACGAACCACACCAGCAGGCGGCGCGACAGCATGTTCATGAGCCGAAGAAGGCCAGCACGTCGGCGCGGCGCGCATGGGTGTCGTGCTGGCCCAGGCGGATCAGCTCATTGGTGTAGCTGGCCTCGAACAGCAGGTAGGAGGCCAGCGCGGCGCCCCGTGCCTCGGTCGCGCCGATCCCCGAGAGCAGCGTGCGCACGGGCGCCGGCAGGCTGCCGATATGGCGCGTGGCCAGGTCGTCGAGCCGTTCGGACGGCGCGATCACCAGCAGTTCCACGGGCCTGAGGGGGGTGTTCTCCAACAGCTCGGGCGGCAGCACGGACAAGGTCTTGTTGATGCGGTTCAGCCGCTCGATGTCGACGGCCAGGCTGTCCAGGAAGATCGACGACATGGCGTGGCCGGCGATCTGCGCCACGCTGGGGTAGCGCGCCGATTCCGTCACCTGGCGCGGCGACTCGGTGAGCCGCCCGGCCCCCACCACCAGCACCTTTGTCGCGCCCAGGTGGATGGCCGGCGAGATGGGCGCGAGCTGGCGCATCGAGCCGTCGCCGCAGTATTCGCGGCGCCCGCCCAGGTACAGGGGCGTGGCCGGGAAGATGAAGGGAATGGCGGACGACGCCAGCAGGTGCTCGACGCCGATCTGGTCCTGCAGCGCCACGCGCTGCATGCGTACCCACGGCGCGATCTCGGCGGCGGTCTGGTAGAAGGTCAGGTGCTGGCCGCCCGTGTACGACGAGGCCGTGACGGCCAGCGCGTGCAGCAGGCCTTCCTGCAGCACGCTGTCCAGGCGCGGCAGGTCCAGCATGCGGTGCAGCAGGTCGGCCAGCGGCGTGTTGTCCAGCAGGGAGCTGGGCGGCGCGGCGCGCCATTTGCGCAGCAGCCAGCCGAACGACAGCAGGGAGAGCCAGCGCGCGCCGGAACGCAGCACGCCCAGCGAGTCGGCCCGGTAGACCTGCTCGACGGCGATATGGGACCATACGTCGAAGAGCTTGTGCACGCTTTCGCCGAAATTGTCGGCGCGGCAGGCCAGCGCCGCGGCATTGATGGCGCCGGCGGACGTGCCGCAGATGATCTGGAACGGATTGCGGGCGGGCGGCCAGCCGGCATCGCACAGGATCTCGGAGATGGCCTGCAGGACGCCGGCCTGGTAGGCGGCACGGGCGCCGCCGCCGGTCAGGATCAAACCGGTCTTCTTTTTCATTCCCATTTACCAAGGGTAACACGGAGCGGTGCCGCCGGGAGCCTCCCGGCCCCGCCCTTTCGCCCCGGTGGCGTGGCGGCGCAACACGGTGCCGCGCGCGCCGTCAGCCCGCCCTCATTCACCGCGCACGATGCCTTCGCGGCGCGGGTCGGCGCCGCCGAACCAGGCATCGCGGCCATTGCGGACGATGCGCTGGATGCCCTGCAGGCCGGAGTTCTGGTCGAACTGGCGCACTTCGTGGCCGCGCGCCCTCAGCTGCTGCACGACGGCCTCGGGAAAGCGCCCCGCTTCCAGTTCCGTGGGGCCGTTGCGGCTGCCGAAATTGGGCAGGCTGATGGCCTGCTGCACGTCCAGGTTCCAGTCCAGGGTGCCGACCAGCACCTTGGCCACGTAGTTGATGATGGCCGAGCCGCCCGGCGAGCCCGTGGCCAGCACCAGCTTGCCGCTGGCCTTGTCGAATACCAGCGTGGGCGACATGGCGCTGCGCGGGCGCTTGCCCGGCTGGACGCGGTTGGCGATCGGGCCGTTCTCGTCGGCCGCATCGAAGGAGAAGTCCGTCAGCTGGTTGTTCAGCATGAAGCCGTCCACCATCTGGCGCGAGCCGAAGGCATCCTCGACGGAGGTCGTCATCGACAGGCCGTTGCCGTACTGGTCGACCGCCACCAGGTGCGACGTGGAAGGCTTGTCCAGCGCCGTATCGCGCCCCCAGGCCACCTGCATGCCCTGCGGCGTGCCGGCCCGCGCGCTGCCCATCGACTGGGTGCCGATCAGGGCGGCGCGCTGCGCCAGGTAGCGCTTGTCGATCAGCGCGGCCACGCCGCGTCCGGGCAGGGGCACGAAGTCCGTGTCGGCCACGTAGCGGTTGCGGTCCGCATAGGCCAGCCGGCCCGCTTCCGTGAACAGGTGCACGGCCTGGGCGTCGGGCACGCCGGCCACGGGCGGGTGGGCGCCGATGGCGGTGCTCTCCAGGATGCCCAGCATTTCGGCGATGGCGATGCCGCCCGAGGATGGCGGCGGCGCGCCGCACACCTTCCACTTGCGGTAGTCGCTGCAGACGGGATCGCGCTCCTTGGCCTGGTAGCCGGCGATATCGCGGGCCGTCAGCAGGCCCGGGTTGGTAGGGTGATTGGCAACCTTGGCGGCGATGTCGCGCGCGATGCGCCCCTTGTAGAAGGCATCCGCCCCGCCGCGCGCCACCTCGCGCAGCACCTGGGCCAGCGCGGGGTTCTTCAGCAGGTAGCCGACCGGGCGTGGCTGGCCCGCCGCGTCGTAGAAATAGGCTGCCGCCACGCTGTCGCGCGTCAGGCGCTTCTGGTCGTAGCGCAGCAGCGCGTTCAGGCGCGGGCTGACCTTGAAGCCGCCCTCGGCCAGCTCGATGGCGGGGCCGAACAGGGTGGCCCACGGCAGCTTGCCGTGCTGGCGGTGCGCCATCTCCAGCATGCGCAGCACGCCCGGCGCGCCGGTGGAGCGCCCGCCGACGATGCCCGTCTCGCGCGACACGGGCCTGCCGTCCTCGCCCAGGAACAGCCGCTCGGTGGCGGCCATCGGCGCCGTCTCGCGCCCGTCGTACGAGCGCACGGTCTTGCCGTCGAAGAGCATCAGGAAGGCGCCGCCGCCGATGCCGGACGATTGCGGCTCCACCAGGGTCAATACCATCTGCGTGGCCACGGCCGCGTCCACGGCGCTGCCGCCCTGCTTCAACATCCGGTAGCCCGCTTCGGTGGCCAGGGGATTGGCCGCCGCCACCATGAATTTTTCGGCCGTCCAGCCGGATTTTTCGGCGTAGCCGGTGGCGATTTCGGGCGCGGCCTGGCGCGTCTCCTGGGCCCACGCCGGGGCGGCAAGGGAGACGGCGAGCGGCAAGGCGCACCACAGGGCTGCCAGCAGGGCCGGCGATTTCGAACTTTTCATCTTCACTCCGCGAAAAAAACGAGCGCGCCGACCGCAGGCGGTGGGCGCGCTCCTCGACAGCGGAATGCTACTCTATTTCGGCTGCATGCGGATGGCACCGTCCAGGCGGATGGTCTCGCCGTTGAGCATGACGTTCTCGATGATGGCCCGCGCCAGCTGGGCGTATTCGTCCGGTTTGCCCAGCCGCGGCGGGAACGGCACCATCTTGCCCAGCGCGTCCTGCACCTCGGCCGGCATCCCCAGCAGCATCGGCGTTTCAAAAATGCCGGGAGCGATCGTCATCACGCGGATGCCGCTGCGGGACAGGTCGCGCGCCATCGGCAGGGTCATGCCCGCCACGGCCGCCTTGGATGCGGCATAGGCGGCCTGGCCGATCTGGCCGTCGAAGGCCGCGACGGATGCCGTGTTGATGATGACGCCCCGCTCGCCCTGTTCCGCCGCCGCCGTGCGGCCCATTGCATCGGCCGCCAGGCGGCACATATTGAAGGTGCCGACCAGGTTGATGTTGACGGCGCGCTGGAACACGTCGAGCGGATGCGGGCCGTCCTTGCCCACCGTTTTCACCGCCGGTGCGACGCCGGCGCAGTTGACCAGGCCGCGCAGGGTGCCCAGCGCGACGGCGGCGGCGACAACGGCCTGACCATCGGCCTCGGACGTCACGTCGCAGCGCACGAACGTGCCGTTCAGTTCGCGCGCGAGGGCCTCGCCCGCCTCCACCTGCACGTCGGCCAGTACCACCTTGCCGCCGGCACCGGCCAGCATGCGCGCCGTCGCCGCGCCCAGTCCGGACGCGCCGCCCGTGATGATGAATACGTTATCGCTGATCTGCATAGGGTTCGTCTCCTTCGTCTGTGTGGGTTGTGACGTTTACGTAAACGTCAACTCACGACTATTGTAGCGCGCGGCGGGAGCCGTGCGAACCCTCACATGCAGGTGACGAAGCCGCCGCTGCTGTTGCACAGGCGCCCCGTGGGGCTGATCAGTACCTTCGAGCCGTTGTATGGCGTGCCGGCCGCGTCCCGGCAGCCGGTTGCGCCGCAGTTGACGGGGCGTGGCGCGCCCGGTGGCGGCGTGCCGAAGGCGCCCGGGGCATAGGTGCCGGGCGGTGTGGGTGGCGTGGCCGGTACGGTGCCGACGGGGCCGGGCCTGGGGGCCAGCTGAAAAAGGGGTGCGGGCGGGGACGCGGGCGTTTGCGCCATCGTTTCGGCCGCGGTTTCGTCCCGTGTCACGGCCGGCGCGGCCATGCGGGGCGTGGGTGTGACCTCCTGCGGCACCGGGCGGCGCGGGATGGGCCGGCGCGTCGGCGCCGTGCGGCACGGTTCGACGGCCAGCGCACGCCCGTCCGGACGCAGTTTGCAGACGGGCAGGCGGGCGTAGGCAGCGCGGTCAAGCGCTTCCGGCCCGGCCGGTGCGGCGTGGACGATGGGCAAGCACGGCAGCAGCGCCGCCAGCATGGCGGCGCCCAAGCCGCGACGGATGGGATGGCAGGTGGGGCGGTACACGGCGGCTCCAGCAAAGGCTCGGTAGGCCGATGATAGCCGCCGCATCCGGCGGGCGCCGCACCGTTGCCGGCCGCGCCGCCCGCCGTTCGCCAACCACCGTTCGCCAACCGCCGTTCGCCGACCGCCGTTCGCGACGTATGTCAGCGCTGCGCGGCCGGCGCGGGCACCTGCCCCGGCACGGCCGCCACCTTCTCCACCTGCGCCTTGGCCGGGCCGTGCGCCAGCAGCGGTTCGGCCGTCACGGCCAGCCAGCCGGTGGTGGGCAGGAGCGGTACCAGCAGCAGCGCGACGATATTGATGATCTTGATCAGGGGGTTGACGGCCGGCCCGGCCGTGTCCTTGTACGGGTCGCCCACCGTATCGCCCGTGACGGCGGCCTTGTGCGCGTCCGAGCCCTTGCCGCCATGGTTGCCGTCCTCGATATACTTCTTGGCGTTGTCCCAGGCGCCGCCGCCGGTGGTCATCGAGATGGCGACGAACAGGCCCGTGACGATTGTCCCCATCAGCATGCCGCCCAGCGCGGCGGGCCCCAGCAGCATCCCGACCAGAACCGGCACGACCACCGGCAGCAGCGACGGAATGATCATCTCGCGGATCGCCGACGCCGTCAGCATGTCCACGGCCTTGTCGTATTCGGGCCGGCCGCTGCCGTCCATGATGCCCTTGATGTCGCGGAACTGGCGCCGCACCTCGACGACGACGGCGCCGGCCGCGCGCCCGACGGCCTCCATCGCCATCGCGCCGAACAGGTAGGGAATCAGCCCGCCGATGAACAGGCCCACGATCACCATCGGGTTGGACAGGTCGAAGGTCATGCTCTTGCCGACCGATTCCAGCGCGTGCGTGTAGTCCGCGAACAGCACCAGCGCGGCCAGGCCGGCCGAACCGATGGCATAGCCCTTCGTGACGGCCTTGGTGGTGTTGCCGACGGCGTCGAGCGGGTCGGTGATGGCGCGCACCGAGTCGGGCATGCCGGACATCTCGGCGATACCGCCGGCGTTATCGGTGATGGGGCCGTAGGCGTCCAGCGCGACGATGATGCCGGCCATCGACAGCATCGACGTGGCGGCGATGGCGATGCCATACAGGCCGGCCAGCTTGAACGACACGAGGATGGCCACGCACACGGCCAGCACGGGCCAGGCGGTGGACTTCATCGACACGCCCAGGCCGGCGATGATATTGGTGCCGTGGCCCGTCGTGGAGGCGTCGGCGATATGGCGCACGGGCTTGAAGTCGGTACCCGTGTAGAACTCCGTGATGTAGACCATCAGCCCCGTCAGCACGATGCCGACGACGGTGGCGCCCATCATCTTCCAGCGCATCGTGTCGTCCGTCCACAACAGCCACGTGACGACGGCAAAGCCGATCAGGGACAGTATCGCGGCCCACCACAGCCCCGTGTACAGGGCCGACATGATCTTCTTGCCAGGCTTGGCCTTGACGAACAGGCAGCCGACGATGGAGGCCAGGATCGACACGGCGCCCAGCAGCATCGGATACAGGATGGCTTCCTGCGGCGCGTCGGAGATCATCAGGGCGCCCAGCAGCATCGTCGCGATCAGCGTGACGACATAGGTCTCGAACAGGTCGGCCGCCATGCCGGCGCAGTCGCCCACGTTGTCGCCCACGTTGTCGGCGATGACGGCCGGGTTGCGCGGGTCGTCCTCGGGAATGCCCGCCTCGACCTTGCCGACCAGGTCGGCGCCGACATCGGCGCCCTTCGTGAAGATGCCGCCGCCCAGGCGCGCGAAGATGGAAATAAGCGAGGCGCCGAAGGCCAGGCCGATCAGGGGCTTGATGACGTCATGCGGGGTGGTTGCCGGCGCCGGGTAGCCGCCGACGGCGAAGCTGGTGAGGAGCCAGTAGAACAGCGCCACGCCAAGCAGGCCAAGGCCGACGACCAGAAGGCCCGTGATGGCGCCGCCCCGGAAGGCGACGTTCAGGGCCTCGTTCATGCCGACCGACGCGGCCTGCGCCGTGCGTACATTGGCCCGCACCGACACGTTCATGCCGATGAAGCCGCAGGCCCCGGACAGCACGGCGCCGATCAGGAAGCCCAGCGCCGTCTGGACGCCCAGCAGGAAGAAGATGGCAAGGAGCAGGATGACGCCGACGATGCCGATGGTCCGGTATTGCCTGGCCAGGTAAGCCCCCGCCCCCTGCTGGATCGCCGTGGCGATTTCCTGCATGCGCGCATTGCCCGCATCCTGCCCCAGTATCCAGCTGCGCGACCACAGCCCGTACACGACGGCGATGACGCCGCACGCCACAGCAAACCACAGACCAGCTGCCATATGTCCCCCTGTTGGTGTCAAATCCAAGCAAACAAAACGAACTTCAGAAAACCGCCCCGGCAACGCCGGGAACGGCCAACCAAACTACGCACTGCGAAACCTGAGATTCGGCCAACGGGGGCCTCGTGCCGCGCGGGGGGCACGAAAAAAAAGCGGGCCCGCAAGGCCCGCCCGGTGTTACTGCGCCAGCGCCGTGAACGCGCGGTCGCGGATTTCCTCGACGGGTCCGACACCTTCGATGCGGCGGTATTGCGGTGCCATCGGGTCGCCCGACCGGGCCCACTCGTTGTAGTAGCCCAGCAGGACTTCGGTCTGGTTGTGATACACGTCCAGGCGCTTCTTGACCGTTTCGGCGCGGTCGTCGTCGCGCTGCACCAGCGGCTCGCCCGTCACGTCGTCGACACCGTCCACTTTCGGCGGGTTGAACTTGACGTGGTAGACGCGGCCCGAGCCTGGGTGGCAGCGGCGGCCGTCCATGCGCTCGACGATCGATTCGTCCGGCACGGCGATCTCCAGCACGTAGTCGATCTTCACGCCGGCATCCTTCATGGCGTCGGCCTGGGCGATGGTGCGGGGGAAGCCGTCGAACAGGTAGCCGTTGGCGCAGTCGGCCTCCTTCAGGCGATCCTTCACCAGGCCGATGATGATGTCGTCGGACACCAGCTGGCCAGCGTCCATGACCTTCTTGGCGGCGATGCCCAGTTCGCTTCCGGCCGCGATGGCGGCACGCAGCATGTCGCCAGTCGAAATCTGAGGAATGTTGTACTTTTCCTTGATGAAGTTGGCCTGGGTGCCCTTGCCGGCGCCGGGAGCTCCTAACAGAATGAGACGCATGAAAATTCCTAGAACGTTTTTAATAATATGGAAAGTGTGTCAGGGTTGTGACGAAACTTACCACAAAACGCCGCCCCAACGCCACCTTGGGAGCGCATTTGCCACGCAAAATGATCGAAGCTCAGGCGAAGTGACGTCGCACCCGTTCCAGGTCTTCCGGCGTGTCGACGCCGGCGGCCGGAGCTGCGTCAGTGACGTGCACGGCAATAGGATGGCCGTGCCACAGCACGCGCAGCTGTTCCAGCGCCTCGATGCCCTCCAGCGGCGACTGTTCCAGCCCGGGGTAGGCCTGCAGAAAGTCGTTGCGGTAGGCGTACAGGCCGATATGGCGCAGCGGCCGGTACCCGGCCGGCAGCGTGTCGCGGCTGACGGCAAAGGCGTCGCGCGCCCAGGGGATGGTGGCGCGGCTGAAATACAGCGCGCGGCCATGGCGGTCCAGCACCACCTTCACCACATTCGGGTTGAAGGCGTCGGCCGCCGTGTCGATCGGGTGGGCGCAGGTGGCCATCGGCACGTCGGCGCCGATGCGCGCCGCGCAGGCGGCCAGCAGGGCCGGGTCGATCAGCGGTTCGTCGCCCTGCAGGTTGACCACCACCGCATCGGCCGGCAGCGCCAGCGCGCGCGCCACTTCGGCGATACGGTCGGTGCCGGATGGATGGTCGGCGCGCGTCATGCCCACGTCGATGCCGTGGGCCTCGCAGGCGGCGCGGATCGATTCATGGTCGGTGGCGACGATGATGCGTTCGGCGCCCGCCGCGCGCGCGCGCTCGGCCACGCGCACGATCATCGGCTTGCCGCCAAGGTCGGCCAGGGGTTTGTTCGGTAGCCGGGTCGAGGCCAGGCGGGCGGGAATGATGACGGTGAACGACACGGCCGGCCTTATTCGACCGTGTCCTGCAAGGTGCGGGCCTCGTCGGCCCACATGATGGGGATGCCGTCACGGATCGGGAAGGCCAGGCGGTCGCCGCGGCAAATCAGTTCCTGGGCCTTTTTATCGTGCACCAACGGGCCCTTGCAGACAGGGCAGACCAGGATATCAAGCAAACGTGCGTCCACGGCATTTCTCCACAATGTGTTCGGCCAGCGCGCCATCGATGCGCGCCGCGACCGGAACGACCCACAGCCGGGGATCGTTTCTCAGTTCTTCAATTTGCGCACATTTTACTGCATCCTTCTCCGTCATCAAGATCACGTCCGCGTCCAGCGCGCCGAAGGGATTGTCGAGGAAGTCGTGGTGGTCCGGCAGGGCCAGCTCGGTGCAGCGCAGGCCGGCCGCGGCCAGCATGCCGAAGAAGCGCGCCGGGTTGCCGATGCCGGCCGCCGCGACGAACTTGCCGGGCCGGGCCGCCAGCGCCGCCAGGCTCACGCGCTCGTGCCGGTTGGCCAGCCGCTCGGCCACGTCGCCCTGCAAGGTCATCTGGAATACGGGGCCGCCGTTGGCCGTGCGCCCGGCCAGCCGGGCCGTCAGCTGGGGCGTGTTGACCACCGTGACATCGCGCCGGCGCGACGGCGGCTCGCGCAGGGGGCCGGCCGGCAGGGTCCAGCCGTTGCCCGTGCCGCGCCCGTCGAACAGCACGATCTCGACATCGCGCCGCAAGGCGTAGTGCTGCAGGCCGTCGTCGGTGACGATGACGTCCACCTGCGGATGGGCCGCCAGCAGCGCCCTGCCCGCCTCGACCCTGTCGCGTCCCACGACGACGGGGCAGCCGGCCCGCGTGGCGATCAGCACGGGCTCATCGCCCACCTCGGCAGGGGTGGACAGGGCCGTCACGGGCCGGGGTGCGCTGCCCTTGCCGCCGCTTTTTGCCCCATGCCCGCGCGAGACGACACCCGGCGTCAGTCCGGCCGCCTGCAACTGCTGCACCAGCCAGATCGTCAGCGGCGTCTTGCCGGTCCCGCCGATAAAGATATTACCGACGACGACAACAGGCACGGGCAGGCCCGCCGCACGGAGCACGCCCGCCCGGTACAGCAGGCGGCGCAGGGCCGTGAGCGCGCGAAACAGCAGCGACACGGGATACAGCGCGCAGGCCAGCGGGCCGCGCCGCAGCCAGGCGCGGGTGATGGTGGTTTCGAGGGACATGGGATTCAGGTGGATGACGCGGCGCAGTAGGGGCGCAGTGCGGGCGCAATACGGGGGCAGTACGGGCGGCCTTACTTGGCCACGCCCGACTGCGCGGCGAATGTCAGGCGATCGAAACCGGCGATGCGGGCCGCCTCCATCACGTTGACGACCATCTGGTGCATCGCGAACTGGTCGGCATTGACCACCACGACCGGATTGGCGCCGGCCTTGGCGGCACTGCGCAGCGCCTGCGCTAGGCCGTTCACGTCGCGGAACGATACGGGCACCTTGTTGACCGTGTAGTTGCCCTTGGCGTCGACGGTGACGTCGATCTGGTCAGGCTGCTCCACCGCCTTCTCCGCGTCGGCCGTTGGCAGCGTGATCTGCAGTTCCGTGAACTTGCTGTAGGTCGTCGTCACCATCAGGAAGATCAGGATCACCAGCAGCACGTCGATGAACGGAATCAGGTTGATCTCCGGGTCCTCGCGGCGCTGTCCTTTGCGGAAGTTCATGGCTTGCCTTTCGCGTCCGTCGTCATTTGCGGGAGTTGTGCACGACGTCGACGAAGCGCACGGCCTGCTGCTCCATCTGGATGACGAAGCTGTCCACCAGCGCGCGGAAGTGGCGGTAGAACACGAGGGTGGGCATGGCGATGGCCAGGCCGAAGCCCGTGTTGTACAGCGCCACGGAAATGCCGTGGGCCAGCTGGGCCGGGTTGGTGCCGGTGGCGTCCTGGGCGCCGAAGATCTCGATCATGCCGACCACGGTGCCGAACAGGCCCATCAGCGGCGCCAGGGTGGCGATGGTGCCCAGGGTCGTCAGGAAGCGCTCCAGGGTGTGGGCCACGCCGTTGCCGGCCTCCTCGATCGATTCCTTCATCACGTCGCGCGGCGCGTCGATGTTGCGCAACGCGGCCGACAGCACGACACCCAGCGGCGAGCTGCTTTCCAGCTTGTCGATGATGTCCGGCGTGACGGTGCCGCTGCGGTAGATGCGCACCACTTCGTCCAGGGTGCTGGGCGGCAGGATGCGCGCGCGGCGCAGCGACAGCAGGCGCTCGACGATCAGGGCGGTGGCGACGATGGATGCGATCAGCAGCAACCAGATCGGCCAACCCGCGGCTTGGAAGATGGACAGCAAGACAGGCTCCTTGAAGAGGCAACGGCGTGATAAAGCGGGATCAGACGCGCAATGTAGCCTGTTGGGCCGCGCTCGGCAAGTGCGTCCAAACCAGGAGCAGTCCCCTGTTTTCAAGAAACTTCGCCTCGCCTCGGATCGCCCAGAAGCGCCCTCTTCTTCACAGTTTCTGTGGAAAAGATTGTGAGGAACCGCAAGGAATCTGCGCAAGCTATTGATTTGATTGATATTTACAAAACTGCATAAATTTACGGCAGGCCCTGCCTAGCCCGCGTCTGTGCGCTTCTTCACATTTTCTGTGGACAATATTGTGAGCAATGGCAGCATGCAGCATACAAGTGATTGATTTGATTCAAAATTGTTGAGATGCACAAAATACTCGCAGCGGACGGATGAGCACATGTCTGCTTGTGTTCGGTTCTGCACATAAATTGTTGATAAGACTGTTGGCAATGCTGCTGGCCTCTCGATAAGTCTCTGATTACATTAATGAAAATCGATCCGCTCAAAACTTGGGCATTGTGGGCAAACAGTGCCGAAACTGGCCGAAACGGTGCTTGTCCACAGGCGGTAGGGCCCTTCTGCACACAAACTGTGGACAATACTGTGCGCAAGCCCACTGGGAAGGTCCAAGTACCTTGATTTATAAGGATAATTTGTTACCGCCCGGTTTTTAGGCAGCCCCTTCGCTCGCACCCACGCCCCTGCGGCCCGCCGTACTTACAGGCGTTCTGCACAACTTCTGTGGATAAAATTGTGGGGAAAGGCATGACGACCAGGCCAAGCCTTTGATTTGCAACACTAAAGTATCCTTGCGGCATTTTTCGGCACCTGTTCCCAAGTTATCCCAACTTGCTCACAAATTCTGTGGATATCTTTGTGCGTAACAGGGGGCGCTCTCGGCAAAGTCCTTGATATGTAAGAGTATTCTTACAGTGCACGCTAATGCAGCAAACAGGTTTACCTTTAAAAATCAGATGTTTACAAAAACACCTTGCAGCAAAACGAGAGATATGACATAAGCATGACCGCTCCATGACAGTGTGGATAGCCTGAAAGAAAACGCCCCCATGACCCCACCCGACCCCGCTTTCGAACAACCCGCCGTCATCACGGTCAGCGCGCTGAACCAGGCCGTCGGCCGCCTGCTGGAACGCTCGTTCCCGCTGACGTGGATCGCCGGCGAGATCTCGAACTTCACCCGTGCCAGTTCCGGCCACTGGTATTTCACGTTGAAGGACGACGGCGCCCAGGTGCGCGCCGTGATGTTCCGGGGCCGCGCCCAGTATGCCGGCTTCACGCCCCGCGAAGGCGACAAGGTGGAGGTGCGCGCCCTCGTCACCCTGTACGGTCCCCGCGGCGACTACCAGATCAACGTGGAGGCGATCCGCCGCGCCGGCGTGGGCGCCCTGTTCGAAGCCTTCCTGCGCCTGAAGGACAAGCTGACGGCCGCCGGCCTGTTCGACGAGGAACGCAAGCGCCCACTCCCCCTGTTCGCCCGCACCGTCGGCATCGTCACGAGCCCGCAGGCGGCCGCGCTGCGTGACGTGCTGACGGCCCTGCGCCGTCGCGCCCCCCACGTGCGGGTGGTGCTGTATCCGACCCTGGTGCAGGGCCAGCTGGCGGCCGACCGCATCGCCGAAGCCATCGACACGGCATCGAACCGGGCCGAAGTGGACGTGCTGATCGTCTGCCGGGGCGGCGGCAGCATCGAGGACCTGTGGAGCTTCAACGAGGAAGCGGTGGCATATGCCATCGCCAACTGCAGCATGCCCGTCATTTCCGGCGTCGGCCACGAGACGGATTTCACCATCGCCGACTTCGCCGCCGACCTGCGTGCAGCCACGCCGACGGCCGCGGCCGAACTGGCCGTCACGCCCCGGGGCGACTGGCTGGCCTCGCTGCGCGCCGATGCCAACGACCTGCGCCGGGCCATGCGCCGCAGCCTGGACGACGCCGCGCAAAGCCTGGACCACGCGTCGCGGCGCTTGCTCAGTCCGTCCGCCCAGATCCGCCAGCAGCGCCTGAAGCTGCTGGCGTTGTCGACGGCGATGATGCACGCCAACCGCGCGCCGCTGAACCTGGCGCGCCACACACTGGAAAAACTGGCCGGCCGCCTGGGCGCGCGCCGCCCCGACACGCGGCCGGTGCGGGCCCACCTGGCGGCACTGCAACACCGCTGCGCGGCGCGCATGGACGCGGGCCTGCGCCAGCGACGCGAGGCGCTGGCTGCCCTGTCGGCGCAGCTGGAACTGCTCAATCCGCAGCGCACGCTGGAGCGGGGCTATGCCATCGTCACGGACAGCAAGGGTGCCATCCTGCGCTCGCCCCGCCAACTGCACCCGCGCGAGGCCGTGACGCTGCGGCTTGCCGAAGGCAGTGCCCAGGTCGAGATCGCTTCCGTGCAGCCGGCCCTGGATTAGGCCATCGGCGGCTTGACCGCACGTTTTGCAGGGGCTTTCAGCACCCGCCCGGCCGACGCATTACAATAGTGGACGATTGCGCAAGAATAATCTTCTGTACAAACCAAAAGGAAACAAATATGGAACATACCCTGCCGCCACTGCCGTACGCGATGGACGCCCTGCAGCCGCACATCTCCCAGGAAACCCTGGAATACCACTACGGCAAGCATCACCAGGCCTATGTGACGAACCTGAACAACCTGATCAAGGGCACCGAGTACGAGAACCTGTCCCTGGAAGAGATCATCAAGAAATCCTCCGGAGGCGTGTTCAACAACTCGGCCCAGGTGTGGAACCACACCTTCTACTGGAACTGCATGGCACCGAACGCCGGCGGCCCGGCCACCGGCGCCGTCGCCGATGCGATCAACGCCAAGTGGGGCTCGTTCGACAAGTTCAAGGAAGAGTTCAGCAAGTCCTGCGTCGGCAACTTCGGTTCCGGCTGGACCTGGCTGGTGAAGAAGGCCGACGGCACCGTCGACATCGTCAACACGTCGAACGCCCAGACGCCGCTGACCACCCCCGACACCCCGCTGCTGACCTGCGACGTGTGGGAACACGCGTACTACGTCGACTACCGCAACGCCCGTCCGAAATACGTCGAGACGTTCTGGAACCTGGTCAACTGGGAATTCGTGAACAAGCAGTTCGCGTAAAGCGCCTGCCGTTCGCCTGAAAAGCTCGCCCCGGCGGGCTTTTTTTATTTGTCCGATAATCAGCCCTTCCCCACCACGTACGACGCCATGACCTATACCGCCTCACGCCACCGCTACGACGACATGCCCTACCGCGCCTGCGGCCACAGCGGCCTGAAACTGCCCCTGATGTCATTGGGGCTGTGGCACAACTTCGGCGACACGACGTCGCTGGCCACCCAGCGCGACATGCTGCGTACGGCGTTCGACCACGGCATTACCCACTTCGACCTGGCCAACAACTACGGCCCGCCCTACGGCAGCGCGGAGACCAATTTCGGCCGCCTGTTCAAGGACGATTTCCGTCCCTACCGCGACGAACTGATCGTCTCGACCAAGGCCGGCTGGGACATGTGGCCCGGCCCCTACGGCCAGGGCGGCGGCTCGCGCAAGTACGTGCTGGCCAGCCTGGACCAGAGCCTGAAGCGCATGGGCCTGGAGTACGTCGACATCTTCTACTCGCACCGCTTCGATCCGGACACGCCACTGGAAGAAACCATGGGCGCGCTGGCCCACGCCGTCCAGCAGGGCAAGGCCCTGTACGTGGGCATCTCGTCCTACTCCGCCGAGAAAGCGGCCGAGGCCAAGCGCTTGCTGGCCGAGTGGAAGGTGCCGCTGCTGATCCACCAGCCTTCCTACAATATGCTGAACCGGTGGATCGAGACGGAAGGCCTGCTCGACACCCTGGGCCAGGAAGGCATCGGCTGCATCACCTTCACGGCGCTTGCCCAAGGCATCCTGTCGGACAAGTACCTGAACGGCATCCCGCAGGATGCCCGCGTCAACCGCCCCGGCGGCGGCTCGCTGCTGGCTTCGCACCTGTCGGACGAAAACCTGGCGCGGGTGCGGGCGCTGAACGACATCGCCGCCGCGCGCGGCCAGTCGCTGGCGCAGATGGCGCTGGCCTGGGTGCTGCGCGACCCGCGCATCACGTCCACCCTGATCGGCGCCTCGTCGAGCGCGCAGATCCGCGAGAACGTGGGCGCGCTGAAGAACCTGGCGTTCACTGCCGACGAACTGCGCGCCATCGACGCCCAGGCGCAGGAGGGGCATTTGAACCTGTGGGCCGGGTCGTCGGGCAGCAAGGCCTGAGCCCAGTCAGACAATCCCGCCGTTGGCCCGCAAGGTCTGTCCGTTGACCCAGCCGTCCGCCTGCGCCAGGAACGCGACGGCGGCGGCGATATCTTCCGGCTCGCCCAGCCGCTCCAATGGCGCCATCTGCGCCAGGCGCCCGACCTGCTCGGGCGTTTTTCCATCCAGGAACAGCTCCGTGGCCGTCGGTCCCGGCGCCACGGCATTGACGCGGATGTCCTTGCCGCGCAACTCCTTGGCGACGATATTGGTCAAGGTCTCCACCGCCGCCTTGGTGGCCGCGTACACGGCATAGCCCGGCAGCGCCATTCCGATGACGCTGGTGGACAGGTTGACGATGCGCCCGCCAGGCGCCATTCGCGTGGCGGCGGCGCGCAGGGTGTGGAACGTGCCCTTCAAATTGATCGCCACCATCCGTTCGAAGTCGGCGTCGCTCGTGTCGGCCACGTGAGGCAAGGCGGCCGGCGTCACGCCGGCGTTATTGACCAGAACGTCGATCCGGCCGAAGCGGTCGATGGCGGCGTCGAACAGGCGCGTGACGGCAGCGCTGTCGGCAACGTCGGCCTGCACGGCGATGGCGCTGCCGCCCGCCCCTTCGATGGCGGCGACGACGGCCTGCGCATCGGCCGCGCGCCCCGCGTAATTGACAACGACGGCATGACCGTCGGCGGCCAGGCGCCGTGCGATGGCGGCGCCGATGCCGCGCGAAGCGCCCGTGACGATGGCGACTGGTTGTTCGTTAGTGCGCATGGTGTTCTCCGGTGGTTTGTCGATAAGGCAGTATGGCACCGGCATGGATTGGGATAAACAGGGTAGAGTTAGCCTTACTATTCAATAAATCTCAATAATATGGATCGACTCGATGCCATGCGCCTGTTCACCCGGATCGTCGAGCTGGGCGCGTTTACCCGCGCTGCCGACGACCTGAAACTGCCGGCGGCCACGGCCACGCATGCGATCCGCCAGCTCGAAGCCCGGCTGGGCGTGCGCTTGCTGCACCGGACCACGCGCAAGGTGACGCCGACGTCGGACGGCGAGGCCTACTACCAGCGCTGCCTGCGCATCCTGGCCGATGTGGACGAAACGGAAAACGCCTTCGGGCATGGCGGCGCGGCGCCGCGCGGCAAGCTGCGCGTGGATCTCTCCACGGCCGGCAGGGTGTTCGTGCTGCCCCGGCTGCACGAGTTCTTTGCCCGCTATCCCGACATCGAACTGGAAATCGGCCTGGGCGACCGTTTTGTCGACCTGGTGGCCGAAGGTGTCGACTGCGTCATGCGGGTGGGCGCGCTGCGCGACTCCAGCATGGTCGGGCGCCGCGTCGCCACCTTGCCCCAAGTAACGTGCGCCAGCGCCGCCTACCTTGACCGCCACGGTACGCCGGCCACGCTGGAGGACTTGCATGGGCACCAGGCCGTCAACTGGTATGCCGCCGCCAGCGGCCGCATGCTGCCCTTCGAGTTCCTCGTCGATGGCACCGTGCGCAGCGTGCCCCTGCCGGGCAAGGTCAGCGTCAGCGAGGGCGAGGCCTACCTGGCCTGCTGCCTGGGCAGCGCAGGGCTGGTACAGATGCCCCGTTACCGGGTCGCCGCGCTGCTGGCGGCCGGCACCTTGCGCGAAGTGCTGCCCGCATGGCCGCCGGCGGCGCTGCCCGTGACGGTGCTGTACCCGCACCAGCGGCAGCTGTCGCCCCGCGTGCGCGTGCTGGCCGACTGGCTGGCCGAAGTGATGGCGCAGGCCGGCGCCGGCGAGCCGCCGCCAATCTGTTGACGGGTGGAAGCGTACGACGCCGCGCGGCCCCTGCCTGTACGATACAGCGCACATTTGCCACCATAGAGGAGTCCAGCATGCGCTTGAAAAAACTATCGGACCAGGTCATCGTCATTACCGGCGCCACCAGCGGCATCGGCCTGACCACGGCACGCATGGCGGCCGCGCAGGGCGCGAAACTGGTGCTGGCGGCACGCGCCGAGGATGCGCTGCACCAGCTCGAAAAGGAACTGCAATCGTTCGGCACGGAAGCGCTGGTCGTGCCCACCGACGTGGGCGACAAGAGCGACGTGGCGGCGCTGGCCAAGGCGGCCATTGCCCGCTTCGGTCGCATCGACACGTGGGTCAATAATGCCGGCATCTCGATCTACGGCCGCCTGCAGGAAGTGTCCGACGAGGATAACCACCGCCTGTTCCAGACCAATTTCTGGGGCGTCGTCAACGGCTCGATGGAAGCGGTCAAGCACCTGAAGGAGCAAGGCGGCGCGCTGATCAACCTGGGCAGCGAACTGTCCGACGTCTCCGTGCCCCTGCAGGGCATGTATGCGGCGTCGAAGCACGCCGTCAAGGGCTTTACGGACTCGCTGCGGATGGAACTGGAAAAGGACGGGCTGCCCATTGCCGTCACCCTGATCAAGCCGGCCGGCATCGACACGATGTTCGCCCAGCACGCGAAGAATTACATGGACGTGGAGCCCAGCCTGCCGGCGCCCATCTACGCGCCCGAACTGGTGGCGGAGGCCATCCTGTACGCGGCCCAGCACCAGAAGCGCGACGTGGCCGTGGGCGCCGCGTCGAAGGTTTCCGCCGTCGGCGGCTTCCACTTCCCGCGCCTGTTCGACAAGCTGGGCGAGACCCTGCTGTGGAACCAGCAGCGCAGCGATCAGCCCAAGCGCGCGAACCGCAAGGATGCGCTGTATTCGCCCGACACCAGCAAGGAACTGCGCCAGCGCCAGGGCATGAACGGCGTCCACGAAACCTCGCCGTACACCCAGGCCAGCCTGCGCTATAAACCGCTCAGCATTGCCCTGCTGGGCGGCGGCGCGCTGATGGCCGCGTGGATGCTGTCGAAGTCCGCCAGCCGCACGGGCGACGGCGCCGACGCCGACGCACCGCGCAACTGATACCCGGCGCGGGCATGAAAAAAGCCGCGGCCCCGTCAAGGGCCGCGGCTTTTTTATCGAGCCGGCCTGTCAGACGCCGCGTTCGACGTCGTCATCCAGCAGGTCGCCATCCTCGCCCGTGAAGGGGATGGTTTCGATATGGTCGACATTGATGTCGGCCCCGTCCGGCGCCGTCGTGTCGCGCCCGGCGGCAGCCCGTTCGCCCGTGCCGCCCGCGTCGGAATCGCTGTCCAGGTCGGCATCCCCCAGGTCCGGGCCGGCCGTGCCGTTGGCCGTGCCCAGGTCGTCATCTTCATTCGTGCCCAAGTCCAGGTTGGTATCCTCGACCTGCTGGGCCAGGCCGGAGCCGCCCTGCACGTCGCTGCCCGAGTCGGACGTGTCGCTGGGCCCCAGGGCACCGGTGCCGTGGCCACGGCCGAGCACGCGGTCTGGCGCGGTGGGGAAATTGTCTGGATCGAGTGTGCTGGTACCGCTCATGATTGCCTCCTGATTGCATCGCCGCGGCTGCGGCATTGCAATTACTCTAACAAAAGCCCCCGTAACACGTCGCACCCCACGTGTTGCCTGAAAAATGGGGACAGACCCCATTTTTCCGGCAACTCATCACGCATGCCTATCGGCTTCATTGGCAAATTCTATTTCATAAATGTACTATTCATGGATATACTTCTTGCATACCACTCAAGGAGTTCACCATGAAAACCGCTTCCTACCTCGTTGCCGCCCTCGCCCTTGCCACCGCCGGTGCCGCCTTCGGCGCCGAAGACAGCAGCACCACCGCCGCAGCTTCGGCCGCCCCTGTGGCCGCTGCTGCCGCGACTGTCAAGGCCGTGCAGGTCGCCCGTCCGCTGACCCGTGCCGAAGTGCGCGCCCAGGCCATCGAAGCCCGCAGGAACGGCACGATGATCGAAACGGAAGCGGACATGGACGTGGCCCGTACCCGCAACCAGGTAGCCCGCTAAACCATGCCGGGCCTGCGCCTTCCGCTGACGGTGCTGGCCGCCGCGCTGGCGCTGGCCGGCTGTGCCGACATGGGCCATATCGCGCCCCGGTCGCACCCCGTGCCGCCGTCCACGCTGGCGGCGGGCAAGGCGGTGACGGCGGCTGTCGACCCCGCCGCCGAATGGCCCCGCGACACGTGGTGGCAGGCCTTTGGCGACCCCCAGCTGGACCGCCTGATGGCTGCGGCGCTGGCGGACAATCCGACCTTGAAGGTGGCCCAGGCGCGGGTGCGCCAGGCCGAGGCGCTGGCCGGCGTCGCCCGTGCCGGCACCCTGCCCCAGGTGAATGGGACCGTGTCCGGCACGCGCGAGCTGTTTCCCACCCACGGCAGCGCGCCCGCCCCGCTGGCGGGCAGCTGGCAGTGGTACAACTCTGCCACGATGACGGGCTCCTACGACCTGGACCTGTGGGGCCGCCAGCATGACGTGCTGGCCGCCGCCATCGACGAAGCCCATGTGGCGGCAGCGGAAGCGCAGATGGCCCGGCTGGCGCTGCAGGCGGCCATCGTGCGCAATTACGTACAGCTGTGGTACCGCCACGCCTTGCAGGACAGCGTGGCCGAGAACCTGGCACGGCGCCAGCAGATCCTGGCGATCGCCCGCAAGAAGCGTCAAGCGGGCCTCGTCAACGAGATCGACGTGGCGGCCATTGAAACGACACTGCCGGCGGGACGGCGCGAGCACGAGCAGATCGGCGAATCGATCGCACTGCTGCGCAACCAGCTGGCGGCACTGATCGGCAAGGGACCGGGCGACGGCGATGCGATCGCCCGGCCAGCGCCGGCACTACGGACCATGGGCGCCCTGCCGAGCGCGCTGCCCGCCGAGCTGGTGGGACGCCGCCCGGATATCGCCGCCCAGCGCTGGCGCGTCGAGGCGGCCGGCAAGGATATCGATGCAGCCCATGCCGCGTTCTACCCGAATATCAACATCGTCGCTTTCGCGGGCCTGCAGTCGTTCGGCTTTTCCCGCCTGCTCGAGGGTTCGGCGCGGACGATGGGGGTGACGCCGGCCTTGAGCCTGCCCATTTTCGACGGCGGCCGGCTGCGCGGCCAGCTGGGCGCACGCACGGCGGCCTACGACGCAGCGGTGGAACAGTACAACGCCACCGTCGTCCAGGCCCTGGCCGATGTTGCCAATGTGGTAGCAAAGATACAGTCTGCGCAACAGCAGCAAGTGCTTGCCGAGCAGGCTTTGGCGACGGCGCGCCGCGCCGAAACGCTGGCCGACCAGGCCTACAAGGCAGGAATGACGGACTATCTCGGGGTATTGCAGGCGAAACTGGTGTTGCAGAACGAACAGGATCAACTGTTGCGGGTGGTCAGCGAGCGGCTGGAAAACCATGCCAGCCTGATGACGGCACTAGGGGGAGGAATGGAAATTCATTTCCCCTAGTGCAACCCCCTAGTACAATCGGATTTTTCGATTCCCTTGCACAGGAGTGCGTAGATGAGCAGTTTTGACGCGACCAACAAGCGCCTGAAAAACATCCGATCCCGCATTCCGGCGTTCCCGGAAGATTTGATGCGGCTGATGCGCATGACGTATCACGTGCAGAAACGGATGAAGGACCTGTCGAACGCGGCGCTGCGCAAATACGACCTGGTCGACGCCAGCTACATGGTGCTGGCCGTGCTGTACGGCTCGGACAACGAGACGTCGACGGCATCGACCCTGGGCGAGGCGTGCATGGAAAAACCGGCCAACCTGACGCGGGTCTGCAATGACCTCGAATCGCAGGGCCTGGTCGTGCGGGGCAACCGCCCGGGCGACCGCCGCTGCGTGATGATCTCGCTGACCGACGCCGGCCGCGCCCTGATCGAACAGGTGATGCCGGAGGTGTGGCAGCGCACCACCCGCGCCTACGACGGCTTCTCGGCCGAAGACATCCGCCTGCTGGAGAACCTGTTCCTGCGGCAGCTGGAAAACCTGGACAACACTTAACGCGGCTCCCTTGGGGGCCGAACGACATGGCCCCACACAGCACCGTATCATCCGACGCACCCGGCGCGCCCTGGCTGCGCCAGCAGTTCCACCTGTGGGCCCGCAGCGACGGCGAACGCCTGGTCTTCGTTGCCCGCAGCGCCTTCGCCGCCTTCCTGGCCCTGTGGATCGCCTTTCGCCTCGGCCTCGATTCGCCCGGCACGGCGATGACCACTACCTTCATCCTGGCCCTGCCCTCGTCCGGGATGGTGCTGGAAAAAGCCTTCTACCGCCTGCTCGGCACCGCCGTCGGCTGCGCCGCCGCGCTGCTGCTGATCGCCCTGTTTCCCCAGCAGGCGCCCGTGCTGCTGGCGGGGCTGGCCCTGTGGGTCGGCCTGTGCACGGCCGGCGCGGCGATGCACCGCAACCAGCAATCCTACAGTTTCGTGCTGGCCGGTTACACGGCCTGCATGATCGCCGTGCCCGCGCTGGAGCATCCGGCCGGCGTGTTCGCGTCCGCCGTGACGCGCGCCACGGAAGTGGGCCTGGGCGTCATCGTGGCCGCCGTCGTGCACGACGTGCTGTTCCCCCGTCCCCACAGCCGCAACGTGCGGCGCACCGTGCAGGCCCGCTATGAAAGCTTCCTCGCGTTCTGCCGCCAGGTGCTGGAGCAGCGCCTGCCGCCGCAGCAGGCCGAGTTGACCCACCTGCGCTTCGCCGCCGATATCGCCGCGCTGGAATCGGGCCGCGTCGCCGCCTTCTTCGAGACGGGCCATGCGCGCGGCCACAGCCGCCAGTTGCACGCCTTCAACGGCGCCTTCATGACGGCGCTGACCACCTTCCACACCCTGCACCGCCTGCTGCACCGGGCCGATCCTGCCTCGCCCGTGCCGGCGCTGGTGGCGCCCCTGCATGCTGTGCTGGCCGATGCGCTGGCCACGGGTCGCCTTGAAGACCTGCCCGCTGCGCTGGCGGCGCCCGTGGCCGAAGCGCGCGCCGCGCTGGCCGCCCTCGCTGCC
>NZ_WNKZ01000159.1 GCF_009720835.1 Pseudoduganella buxea | reverse complement strand
GGCGCGAAGCCATCGTGCAGGCGTCGGCCGCCTGCGGCACGGCCGTCACGCGGGTGGGGCGGATCGAGGCGCAGGCCGGCTTGCGTCTCGTCGATGGCGGCGGCGCGCCGCTGGCGCTGGCGCTGGCCGGGTTCGATCACTTCGGCTGATTGTCGGCCTTACTGCAAGGCCGTGTGATCCTCGCCCGGCTTGCCGGCCAGCTTGCCGCTGCCGTGCATCAGCCAGTAGTGGTGGAAGGCCAGCCGGATATTGTCGCGCAGTTGCACGTCGTCCCACGGCTTTGTGTAGAAGCGGTAGATGGCGCCCCGGTTGATCGAATCCAGCATCGCTTCCAGGCCCGTGTAGCCGGACAGGATGATGCGGATCGTGTCCGGGTACATGTCCTTGACCTTGCTGAGGAACTCCGTGCCGCTCATGATCGGCATGCGCTGGTCGCATACGATCACCTGCACCGGGTGCAGGGCCAGCAGGTCGAAGCCTTCGGCCGGCGAGGCGGCAGTCAGGATGCGGTAGCCGTCGCGCCGGAACAGGCGGTGCAGCGATGACAGCACGTTGACATCGTCGTCGACGATCAGCAATGTCTGCGGCGGTTCCGCGGCCTGGTTCGGATCGGGCGGCAGGGCCTTGCCCGCCACCACCAGCTGGGCCACGTCCGGCGCCGACAGGGGCCGGCTGAAGAAGAAGCCCTGCACTTCGTCGCAGCGGTTGCGGCGCAGGTATTCCAGCTGCGGCCTGCTTTCCACGCCTTCGGCCACGACGCGCAGCTTCAGGCTGTGTGCCATGCTGATGATGGCCAGCGCGATGGCCGCGTCATTCGGGTTGGTCGTGATGTTGCGCACGAAGGCGATATCGATCTTCAGCTTGTCGATCGGGAAGCGCTGCAGGTAGGCCAGCGACGAGTAGCCGGTGCCGAAGTCGTCGATCGCCACCTTGATGCCGAGTGCGCGCAGCTTCGTCAGCACGGCGATGGTGCGCTCCGCGTTCGACATCAGCGCCGTTTCCGTCAGCTCCAGTTCGAGCAGTTCGGGCGGCACCTTGTGCCGCTCCAGCGACGTGACGACATCCTTTTCCAGGTCGCCTTCGACGAACTGGCGCGAGGCCACGTTGACGGCGATGTTCATCGGTCCCACCGGGCCTTCCAGCCAGGCCGCGATCTGGCGGCAGGCCGCGTCGATGATCCACGCGCCGGCGCGCACGATCAGGCCCGTCTCTTCCAGCACGCTGACGAATTCGGCCGGATACACCATGCCGTGGCCGGGCCGGTTCCAGCGCAGCAGCGCCTCGGCGCCGCTGATGCGGCCCGTGTGCAGGTTCACCTTTGGCTGGAAGAACAGTTCCAGCTCGTCCTGGTCGAGCGCGCGGCGCAGCGCCATCTCCAGGTCCAGCCGCGCCAGCACCTGCACGTTCATGCCCGCCGTGAAAAAGCGGTAGGCATCGCTGCCGGCCTCCTTGGCCTGGGTCATGGCCGTGTTGGCGTACTTGACGAGCGTTTCCGGGTCGCCCGCGTCGTCCGGATAGACGGCGATGCCGATCGAGGCCGTCAACGTGGCCTGGTGCTCGCCCAGCTGGAACGGCAGGCGCAGCGCGTCGCGCACCTCGTTGGCCACCAGCACGGCGTCGTGCTGGTCGCGCGTCATCGTCAGGATCAGGCCGAACTCGTCGCCGCCCAGGCGCCCCACCGTATCGCGGATGCGTACGCACTGCACCAGGCGGTTGGAGAAATCGCGCAGCAACACGTCGCCCTGGGCCGCACCGAGCGAATCGTTGACGCTCTTGAAGCGGTCCAGCCCGATGAACAGCACGACGATGCTCCACTCCTTGTCGCGCGCCAGCTCGATCGAATCCTGCAGGGTGCGGTAGAACAGCGTGCGGTTCGGCAGGCCCGTCAGGCTGTCGTAATGGGCCGCGTGGGTCAGGCGTTCCTCGGCGATGCGCCGCTCGCTGATGTCGCGCGCCACGCAGATCAAGGTGTGGCGCTGCGTGCCGTCCTGCTGCGGGGCCGGTTGCGGGGCCGGCGGCACGTCCTGGCCATCCTGCAGCTGCAGCTGCCAGTACACTTCCACCGGCACCGTGGCATGGTCCTGCCGCAGCAGTTCCGTCTCCGTCAAGGTGGGCGAGCGCAGGTCGCCGTGGGCCAGCGCGGCATCGGCCTGGCACTGCAGCGCATCCTCGGCACCCAGGCCGATGCGGGCCGGCTCCAGCGCCAGCAGCTGCGCGCGCTGGTAGCCCAGCATGCGGCAGGCGCCGTCGTTGACATCGACCAGCTGCATCGTGCCCGTGTCGATCAGGAAGATGGCGTCGGCCGTGGCATCCATCGCGCTGCGAAAGCGCTGCAGGTCGGCGGTACGCTCGCGCACTGTGCGTTCCAGCATCTGGTTGTGGCGACGGGCGTCGCGCTGCATCAGCCGCACTTCGATCTGGTTGCGGATGCGCGTCAGTACCTCGACCGGGTCGAAGGGTTTGCTGACGAAGTCGCGCGCGCCCGCATCCAGCGCGGCCTGCTTCTTGTCCGGTTCGGCCGTGACGACCAGCACGGGCAGGTAGCCGTCCGGCTCGAGCGGGCGCAGCGCGCGCATCACGTCGAAGCCGTCCATGCCGGGCATCTGCAGGTCCAGGATGATGATGTCGTAGTTGTGCTGCTCGTGCCACGGCGCCACCACGGCCGGATCGGTGGTGGACTGGACGTTCGTGTAGCCCGTCGACTGCAGCAGGTATTCCAGCAGCTGCACGTTGACGGGCTGGTCGTCGACGATCAGGATGCCCGCTTGCAGGATATCGGCCCGGCTGATCATTACTGTCCCCTTTCTGCCTCTGCCCCTGCACGTTCCGCCAGCCAGGATATCGTGCTGTTGATGGCTTCGGTAAATTCGTCGATGTTGATGGGCTTGATCAGGTATCGGAAGAATCCTGCCGCAATTCCCCGTTCCACGTCGCGCGGCATGGCGTTGGCCGTCAGCGCGACGACGGGGATATGGGCCGTGCGGGGATCGGCCCGCAGCAGGCGCAGCGCCTCGACGCCGCCGATGCCGGGCAGGTTGATGTCCATCAGGATCAGGTCCGGCAGGTGGACCCGCGCCATCTCCAGGCCCAGCTGGCCGTCCGGCGCCGAGAGCAGGCGCAGCTCGGGGCGGAAGCTGATGATTTCCTGGACCAGCTTCAGGTTGGCCGGATTGTCCTCGACGTACAGCACGGTGATGGCGCCCGGCTCGCGCGCCGCCATGGCCGACGGCGGCAGCGCGGCCAGCACGTCCAGCGCCGACGGCACCGGCCGCGTCGTCTTCAGCTCGATCCAGAACATGCTGCCGGCGCCCGGACTGCTGGAGACACCGATGGTGCCGCCCATCAGCTCGACGAGCCGCTTCGTCACCACCAGCCCGATGCCGGTGCCCTCCTCCACGCCGGCCTCCTGGCCCAGCCGGTTGAAGGGCTGGAACAGCATGCGCAGCTGCTCCGGCTTCAGGCCCATGCCCGTATCCTGCACGGTGATGCGAAGCATTTCCGGGCTGCTGGCCGAACAGTCGACGACGACGGCGCCGCCGTCGCGGTTGTACTTGATGGCGTTCGACAGCAGGTTCAGGAGGATCTGCTTCAGGCGGGTGCGGTCGGCCGTCACATTCCACTCGCCGGCCATGGGGAACAGCATGCGGATGCCGCGCTGGCCCGCCAGCGGCGCCATCATGGTCTCGCATTCCTGCAGGATGTCGGCCAGCGCCACCGGCTCCAGCGACAGCGCCACGGCGCCCGATTCGATCTTGGCCAGGTCGAGGATCTCGTTGATCAGCGCCAGCAGGTGGCGGCCCGACTTCAGGATGTGGTTGGCGAATTCCTTCTTCTGCTGCAGGGTCGAGGGCAGCTTGTCGGACGTCAGGATCTGGGCGAAGCCGAGAATGGCGTTCAGCGGCGTGCGCAGCTCGTGGCTCATCGACGACAGGAAGGCCGACTTGGCCTGGTTGGCGCTTTTCGCCTCCTCCATTGCCATCGCCAGTTCGCCGTTGGCCAGCTCCAGCTGCATGGTGCGTTCGTGCACGCGCTGCTCCAGTTCCGCGTTCAGGCGCATCACTTCCTGCTGCGCCAGCGCGCGCTGCTCGGCCTCGCGGGCGATTTCCCGGTTCGAGTTTTCCAGCTCGCGCTTGCGGCTCTCGATATCGGACAGCATCTTGTTGAAGGCATCGGCCAGTTCCGCCACCTCGTCGTCGCCCAGCCGTTCGGCGCGGCGCGACACGTCGCCGGTCGCCAGCACCTCGCGCGCCACGTGCGCCACGTTCAGGATGGGCCGGGTGATGACGTCGTTCAGGCGCCGCATCACGAGCCAGGCGATGAACAGCGCCAGCAGCGCGGCCAGGACGCCGATCAGCAGGTAGTCCAGGAAACGGTCCAGCATCTCGTAGTCGGCGCGCAGGTAGACCGTGCCCACCAGCTCGCCGTTGTCGTAGATGGGCTGGAACAGCAGCATCTTGCCGGCCTGGTATTCGAAACCGGCCGTGCCGACGCGGGCCGGAATCACGGGCGGCTGCTCCGGCGCCACGTAGCGGGCGAACAGCTCGCCCCGTGGCGTGTAGATGGCGCCCGCATTGACCCGGGGACGCAGGCGCAGCAGGCTCAGGTTCTCGTTGGCCAGGCGCTGGTCGTCGAAGGTCAGGGCCGGCGCGCTCATATGGCCGAGCAGCTCGGCCTGGGTGCGCATGTCGTCGCGGATGGTCTGCTGGTAGATGTGCAGGTCGTAGGCCACGACGGTGCCGATGGCCACGAACATGGCCGGCAGGATCACCATGGCGATCACGCCCAGCAGCTTGTGGCGCAGCGAACGCAGCCGGATCATGGCGCAGCTCCTGCTCGCGCTTCCGCTCGCGGCGACGGCACGCACGGGGCCGCGATCGCCATGATCGGCCAGCAGCGCCGGGGATATCCCTGAATTCGCGTCACGATGTTCGCCGGTTCGTTATGGAAAGAAATCCTGCCCCTATTCTATCGTCCAGCCGGGGGCGGGCGCGCCGCGCAGCCACGAAAAGTTTTTGTCTGTGAAACATTTTTTCTACGAGGTGGTCAGCCCCAGCGGCGGCGCGCTAGAATGAGGCAGCGAAGCAACCCTCAAGGAGAGACACGTGAGCACCGATACGGACATCAATGAACTGGCGGCCCGGGTGGGGCGTGCATTGCAGGAAAAGGAATTGCTGCTCGTTACAGCCGAGTCCTGCACGGGCGGCGGCGTGGCCCAGGCGATCACGGAAATCGCCGGCTCGACCGGCTGGTTCGAATGCGGCTTCATCACCTACTCGAATGCCTCCAAGTCGGAGCTGCTGGACGTGCCGGCCGCGCTGATGGCCCAGCTGGGCAGCGTCAGCGAGGAAGTGGCCGCCGCCATGGCGCAAGGCGCGCTGGGCAGCAGCAATGCCCACGTGGCCTTGTCGACGACCGGGATCGCCGGCCCCACGGGCGCCGTGCCGGGCAAGCCGGTGGGCACGGTCTGCTTCGGCTGGGCCAATGGCGACACCGTCCATACGGAGCGGCTCGTGTTCGCGGGCGACCGCCATGCCGTGCGCCAGCAGACCGTCGTGCATGCCCTCCAGGGCCTGCTGCGCTTCATTAACTGATGACGATGCAGAACACGGTACATTTCATCCTGCAGGGCAAGGGTGGCATCGGCAAGACCCTCGTCTCGACCATCCTGGCCCAGTGGCTGCAATCGAAAGACGACACGCCGCTGCGCTGCTACGACACCGACCAGGAAAACACCACCTTCTCGCGCTACAAGGCACTGGCGGTGCAGCATATCCCCGTCATGACGGAGTCCCGCACCATCGACCCGAAGCGCTTCGACGCCTTGATGATCGACATCCTGGAGACGGACGGCAACTGCGTCATCGACAACGGCGCCAACACCTTCTCGCCCCTGCTGGCCTACCTGCTGGAAAACGACTGCTTTGCCCTGCTGGCCGATTCCGGCCGCAAGGTGTATATCCACACCATCGTCGGCGGCGGCGACACCTTGCACGACACGGCCATGGGCTTCGTCTCGACGGCCAAGTCGGCCGACGTGCCGCTGGTACTGTGGGAGAACGAGCACTTCGGCCCCCTGCAGTCGGCATCCGGCAAGGCCTTTGTCGAATCGCAGACCTATGCCGAGAATTCGGCCCGCGTGAAAGGCCGGGTCGTGCTGGCCCAGCGCAATGCCGACACCTTCGGCGCGGATGTGAAGAAGATGAACACGGCGCGCATGACCCTGGAAGAAGTGAAGGCCAGCGACAAGTTCAACGTGATGGAAAAGCAGCGCATCAAGGTCGTCTTCCGCGACCTGTTCGAGCAGCTCGACCGGGTCGACTGGTAAGCCGACCATGGACCAGCACAAGCTGCGCACCCTCGTGTTCGAGAAGACGGGCGTCAAGGTCGATATCGACGACCCCATCTTCGCGCTGGTGGCCCTGAACGAGGCGGTGCTGGCCGAAGCGGTGGAGCGGCACGTCGAACGCATCGACGCGGCCTCGGTCGCGCTGGCGGCGCGGCTGGGGGTGGCCGATGCCGGCATGCCGCTGGTCCCCCCTGCACCCGCGCCGGCCGCCACGGCCAACGCGCCATCA
>NZ_WNKZ01000158.1 GCF_009720835.1 Pseudoduganella buxea | reverse complement strand
CCGCGCCGGTACCGAAGCCAGCCGTCGTGGCCGCCCCCGCGCCGCCGCCGCCCGCCGTTGCGCCTGCCGTGACGCCCGAGTCGAAGCCGGCGCGCGAGCCGGACGACAGTGCCATCCAGGCCCTGCGCGACCTGCCGGAACCGATCCGGCGCGCCATTCCCGCCTACTCGATGGACGGCTATATGTATTCGCCCAACCCGGCCGATCGCCTGGTGCTGATCGACAAGGTGCTGCGGCGCGAAGGCGAGGAGGTGGCGCCCGGCCTGGTCCTGGAAAAGCTGCTGCCGAAGGGCGCCGTGTTCACGTTCCGGGGCTACCGCTACCGCGTGGCATTCTGAACACGCACGTTTGCGCCGTCATGGGGGCGTCATAAGACTTTGTCATCCTTGTCGTATTGGCAAAACGACTGGAGTCTTCCGATGAAACTGAACATGCTGTCCCTGCTGGTTTCCGCTTCTCTGCCGGCCCACGCCGCCGCCATCGCCCCCGACCGCGTTTCCGAGCCCGGCATCCTGATTGTCCTGCTGGCCGTCGTCGCCCTCGTCTGCCTGGCCACGGGCGGCAAGGACGACAACAAGTTCGGTCGCGAGCCCTGAACGGCGGCCGGCGGCTGCCGGCCCCTGCGTTGCATCCCGTGCTGGGTATAATGGCGACAAGAACAATGACGCTATTGAGCGGGGAGAACAGATGCAGGGCGAACAATCCCCGGCGCACCGCGTCATCGGGGTCGTCGGGCGTTCCGGCAGCGGCAAGACGACGTTGCTGGAACTGGTCGTGGCCCGGCTGGCGGCGCAGGGCCTGCGGGTCAATGTCATCAAGCACAGCCACCACGACCTGGAACTGGAACCGCCCGGCAAGGACAGCGCGCGCCTGCGCCGGGCCGGTGCCGCCGAAGTGATGGTGTCCTCGCCTTACCGTTTCGCCATCGTGCGCGAGCTGCGCGGCGCCCCCGAACCGGGCCTGGACGAGCAGTTGGCGCGGCTGGGGCCGGCCGACCTGACCCTGGTCGAAGGCTTCAAGTCCTGGCCTGTGCCGAAACTGGAGGTGTACCGCGCCGCCGTCGGCCAGCCGCCCCTGTACCCGCTCGATCCGGATATCGTTGCCGTCGCATCGGACGCGAGCCGCCCGGCCGGCCTGGCCGCCGGCGTTGCCTGGCTCGATTTGAACGACCCTGAAACGGTGCTGGCGTGGATCGGCGGGCGCGTCGAAGCCTTTCGGTAAACACTTCCTAAAGTTTGGCGCCATGCGGCCGTAACCGGCACACGGCGCGTTGCCGAACGGAGGATGTATGGACGTGATGGGAATTGCCCGGCTGGCAACGACAATGGCCGAAACCAATGTCCGGCAGGAGGTCGGCATTGCAGTACTGAAGAAGGCGCAGGATGCCCAGGCCGCCACGGCGGCCACCCTGATCGGGGCGCTGCCGCAGACACCGAGCCTGCCGTCCCACCTGGGCAATCACGTCAATACGACAGCCTGACGCTGCCCGCCTCTAGCCGACCTGCACAGGGACGCCGATTTTCATTAGAATCGCTGTTCCCGGGCAGCATGTCGCCAGCCCGCTTGAAAAAGGATGCACTCCATGAACAAGCATGCCATGCTGGCCGCCGCGCTGGCCACCGTCTGCGCGGCCGGTAGCGCCGCCACCGCCGAACCTGCCGAAAAAGAAAAATGCTACGGTGTCGCCAAGGCGGGCCAGAACGACTGCGGCTCGTCCGACGGCGCCCACGGTTGCGCCTCCATGGCCAAGACGGACAACGCCCCCACGGAATGGAAATGGGTGGCCAAGGGCAGTTGCGAAAAGCTGGGCGGCAAGACGACGCCCCCGGCCAAATAAACCCCATGGATTTCCGGCCCGCGCAAGCCGGTATCGGCCTGCGCGTGCCCCATTACCGCGATTTCCTCGACGGCCGGCCGCCGGTGGGCTGGGTCGAAGTTCATACGGAAAACTACCTGGCGCCGGGCGGCTGGGATGCCAACGTGCTGGAACGGGTGCGGCGCAACTACCCCGTGAGCCTGCATGGCGTGGCCCTGGGCCTGGGCTCGGCCCACGGCATCGACGAACGGCACCTGGCCAGGGTCGCCGCGCTGGCGCGGCGCATCGAGCCCGCGCTCGTCTCCGAACACCTCTGCTGGGGCGCCGTGCCTGGCCGCCACCTGCACGACCTGCTGCCGGTGGCGCTGGACGATGCCATGCTCGACCTGATGAGCGCGCGCGTGCAGCGCGTACAGGAAGCGCTGGGCCGATCCATCCTGCTGGAAAACGTGTCGGCCTATGTTCGTTTCGATGCCGACACGATGGGCGAGACCGAGTTCCTCGTGGCGCTGGCGCGCCGCACGGGCGCCGGCCTGCTGCTCGATATCAATAACCTGTATGTCAACCAGTGCAACCACGGCGAGGACGCCGGGGCCGCGCTGCGGGCCATTCCGCCCGGACTGGTGGGCGAAATCCACCTGGGCGGGCACCTGGTCGCGCCCGATGTCGTCATCGATCACCATGGCAGCGCCGTGGCCGAACTGGTCTGGGCCCTGTACGAGCTGGCCCTGGCGCGCTTCGGCGCCGTGCCGACCCTGGTCGAATGGGATACCGACATTCCGCCGTTGCCCGTGCTGCTGGGCGAGGCCGCGCGGGCAACGGCGCTGGCCGCCGGCTACCCGGCCCCACCGGTGGCGTCAGCCGGGCCGCTGCCTGCCGTGGTCATCCGCGAGGCCGCCGACACGGTCGCCATGGCACAGCAGCGCTTTGCCGCCGCCATCCTCGACGGGAAAGGGCCGGAAGGCCTGCGCGCCGCCGACCCGGCCCGGCGCATGGCCGTCTACCGGGGCAATGTGACGGGCAGCTGGCAGCGGGCGCTGGCGGCAAGCTTCCCCGTCATCGGCCAATTGGTCGGCGCCGACTTCCTGGCCGCGCTGGCGCGCGAATACGGCCGCGCCCACCCGTCGGCGAGCGGCGACCTTAATCTGTTCGGCGAGGGCTTCGCGGCCTTCCTGGCCGGTTTCGAGCATGTATCCCACCTGCCTTACTTGCCGGACATGGCGCGCCTCGAATGGCTGCTGCACCGGGCCCATTACGCGCCCGATGCGCCACCGCTCGATGCCGCCGTGTTCGGCACGCTGGCGCCGGAGCAGTTCGGCGAATGCCGACTGGAGCTGCATCCGGGGGCGGTGCCGTTCGCGTCGCCGTGGGCTGTCGTGCCGCTGTGGCTGGCGCACGGACCGGAGGGCGGCGCATTTCCCGCCATCGAAGCAGCGAGCTGGGGGGTGGTGTGCCGCCCCGGCTGGCGGGCGACGGTGCTGGTGCAGGATGGGGCCGCGCATGCCGCGCTGGCGGTACTGGCCGGCGGCGGCACGATCGGCGCCGCCTTCGAGGCGGGCTGCGAAGTGGACGGGCAATTCGATGGGGGCGCCGCGTTGCGGCAGTGGCTGCGGTGCGGGGCCTTCACGGCCCTGCGCCAGGGAGAAGCAGCGAACGCTTAGTGGGGAAAGCGCCTGGTGGAAGGCGCTTGTGGAAAGGGTTAGCGGAAAGGTTTAGTGGAAGGCGCGCAGCACGCGGGCTTCGCCATCGCGGTCGCCGTGCAGGCGGTTCGCTTCACTGGTGGCGGCCAGCATGCGCGCCAGTTGTGCCTCTTCGCACCGTTCCAGTTCCTCGGTCGCCACTAACAGCGCTTCGGCCAGCTTGTTGCGGGCCGTGTGATACAGGCCGTGGTTGTAGTGATCCGTGTTCTTCAGCAGGTCTTCCGCGTTTTCGATGACGGCGCGCAGGTCGCCGATGACGCGATACTGGCTTGCCGTGCCGGCTTCGGCGCTGCTGCCGTTGCTCCCTGCGTGATTGCGTTCCGTGTTCATGGTGGTTTCCCCTTCGTCTGGCTATCCCGTCAAATATAGCGCCGGCCGAGGTGGGGAATTTGACGCGGCTTAAGCGCCGTCCGCGCCGCTGTCGCCAACCACGACGATCCGGACATCGCCCACTGTGACCTGCTGTCCGGCCCGGATCTTGGCCGTCTTGCGCAGTTCCTGCTTGCCGTCCACCCGGACCTGGCCGCCGGCCACCAGCTGCTTGCCGGCGCCGCCGCTGTCGCACAGGCCCACCAGCTTCAGCAGCTGGTTCAGTTCGACATATTCCGATGTTAATTCAAATTCTACTTTTTGCATTCTGTCCTCGATGATTTTGGATGCCGCACATGATGTTTTTCTTGCATCTGTTGTTAAAAGAATACGAAAAACACGTCGTGCGGCGCCGTGCCGGCCTCAGCCCTTGGCGTCCGGGCGCGTCATCGCCAGCGGCACGATCCACTGTTCGAACTGCTCGGCCGTGACAAAGCCCAGGGCCAGCGCCGCGTCGCGCAGGGTGCTGCCCTCGTGCTGGGCTTTCTTGGCGATTTGCGCGGCGCGATCATACCCGATGTGGGGGGCCAGCGCCGTCACCAGCATCAGCGAGCGTTCCATCAGTTCGCCGATACGTTCGCGGTTCGGCTCGATACCCTGGGCGCAATGCTCGTCCAGGCTGCGCATGCCGTCGGCCAGCAGGCGGGCGCTTTGCAGGAAGTTGTGCGCCAGCAGGGGCTTGTAGACATTCAGTTCGAAGTTGCCCGACGCGCCGCCGAAGGTGATGGCGACGTCGTTGCCGAACACCTGGCAGCACAGCATCGTCACGGCTTCGCACTGGGTCGGATTGACCTTGCCCGGCATGATCGAGCTGCCCGGCTCGTTTTCGGGAATGGTCAGTTCGCCCAGCCCGGAGCGGGGGCCGGACGCCATCCAGCGGATATCGTTGGCGATCTTGAACAGGACCGCCGCCAGCGTCTTCAGCGCGCCGTGGGCGGCGATCAGGGCCTCGTGGCCGGCCAGCGCGGCGAACTTGTTGTCGGCCGTGCGGAAGGGCAGGCCGGTGCGCGCCGCCAGTTCGGCCGCGATGCGGGTGGCGTATTCCGGATGGGCGTTCAGGCCCGTGCCCACGGCGGTGCCGCCGGCCGCCAGCTCCAGCACGGCGGGCAGGGCGTTGGTAAGTGCCCGCTCCGCGTGGTCGAGCTGGGCCACGTAGCCGGAGAACTCCTGGCCCAGGGTCAGCGGCGTGGCGTCCTGCAGGTGGGTGCGGCCGATCTTGACGATATCGGCAAAAGCCTGGGCCTTGCCGTCCAGGGTGGCGCGCAACTGGCGCAGGGCCGGCAGCACGTCCTGCGCGACGGCGGCGGCGGCGGCCACGTGGATGGCCGTGGGGAAGATGTCGTTCGACGACTGGCCCTTGTTGACGTCGTCGTTCGGGTGCAGCTTGCGTTCCTCGCCACGCACCCCGCCCAGCAGCTCGGAGCCCCGGTTGGCCAGCACTTCGTTCATGTTCATGTTCGACTGCGTGCCCGAGCCTGTCTGCCACACGGCCAGCGGGAATTCGTCCGCATGCCGGCCTGCCAGTACTTCGTCCGCGGCCCGCGTAATGGCATCGGCCTTGGCGGCGTCGAGCACGCCAAGGTCCACGTTGACGCGGGCGGCGGCCCGCTTGACCTGGGCCAGTGCCGCGATCAACTCCGGTGGCATGCGCTCCGTCGAGATATGGAAATGGTGCAGCGAGCGCTGCGTCTGCGCTCCCCACAGCTGGTTAGCCGGCACGTCGATGGGGCCAAAACTGTCGCGTTCGATTCTGTGTTCCATGGAGTTCCCTGGTCAATGTTGGTCTTTATGGATATCTAAAGTCTAACGCATGGACGAAATATTGGCCGGGCACTTCAAAAACGCCAAAACCGGCCGTTATAGTGTCATCGCGCGTTGCGCGCAGGAAACACGTTTTTGCCATGTCGACCACACCCACCCGTTTGCTCTGTCCTGCTGCCCTGGCCTTGGGCCTTGCCTTCACCGGCGCGCATGCCGCCGAGCTGGGCGAGGCCACCGTGCGGTCGCACATCGGCCAGCCGCTGGTGGCCGACGTCGAGCTGGTCGACCTCAGCGCCCAGGACCTGGCCGACCTGCAGGCCCGCCTGGCCAGCCGCGACGTATTCCAGGGCGCCAACGTGGCCGTCAACCCGGCGCTGGCCGGCATGGGCATCGCCATCGTCAAGCGCGACCAGCGCCGGATGCTGCACCTGACGACGACGATGCCCGTGCAATCGGAATTGCTGCACCTGTATTTCGAGCTGGGCAGCGCCGGTCGGCAGAGCGTGCGGGGCGTGACCTTGTGGCTCACGCCCGCGCCGCCTGCACCGCCGGCGCCGATCGTGCAGCCGACCCGGGTGGTCGCCACACCGGTGCCGATGCCCGTGACCGTGCCTGTGCCGCCACCGGCGCCGGCGCCCGTCGTCGAGGCAAAAAAGCCGGCGCCCGCGCCGATCCGCCTGTCCACGGGCACCGTGCAACTGGCCATGGCGGGCACGGCGGGCAAGGGCGGAACGCGGGCCGACGCCGAGCTGCTGGGCGCCGTCGAACGGGCCTTCGTGGCCCGCGCGAAACAGCCGGAACCGTTGCCGGCACCGCGCAAGGCGCCAGGCGGCAGGAAGCCCGAGCCCGAGCCCGAGCCTGTGACGCCGGCGGCTGGGGCGAAAGGCGTCGACAAGGCAACCATGGCCAAGGCGGCCGAGGTCGTGCCGGCCGAAAAGAAAGGGACGGCGAAGGCGTCCGCCCCGGCGCCGGCGTCCGTGCCAGCGTCCGCGCCGCCCAAGGTCCTGCCGGCGCCTGCCAAGGCCGTGCAGGCCGCGCCGCCGACCGCGCCGCGCGCCGAAGACCGCGACGTCCACGCGGTGGCCTGCAAGGCCTACGCGGCTGCCGTCGGCAAGGTCCCGGGCACCCCGCCCGGCGCGGGCAACCGCAAGCTGCTGATGGCGTAAG
>NZ_WNKZ01000157.1 GCF_009720835.1 Pseudoduganella buxea | reverse complement strand
CGCGGCTGCGCGCGGCCGCGGCCGGCCCGCGCGAACTGATCGAGATGGCCCATGCCTTCAACCAGATGATGACGGTGCTGGAGCAGCGCGAGGCCGAGCTGAAGGAGTCGCGCGACGCCGCCGTCGGCATGGCCCAGACCAAGGCGCGCTTTGCCGCCACCGTCAGCCACGAAGTGCGCACGCCCCTGAATGGCGTCGTCGGCATGCTCGACATGCTGCGCGAAATGCCGTTGAAGGCGAACCAGCGCGAATGCGTGGACGTGGCGTGGAACGCCTCGCGCACCCTGATCGAGTTGATCAACAATATCCTCGATTTCTCGAAGATGGAAGCTGGCAAGCTGGCGCTGCAGGAGAGCGACTTCGACCTGGCTGCGCTGCTGGCCGACGTGACGGAGCTGCTGGCCGGCGCGGCGCGCCAGAAGGGTGTCGGGCTGGGCTTCGACCTGGCGCCCGGCGTGCCGGCGGCGATCCATGCGGACGCGCTGCGGCTGCGCCAGATCCTCATCAACCTGCTGGGCAATGCCGTCAAGTTCACGGACCGGGGCGAGGCGCTGGTGCTCGTCACCACGGCCACGGTGGGCGGCGCGGCCGGCCTGCGCTTCGAGGTGCGCGACACGGGCATCGGCATGAGCGCGGAGGTGCAGCGCCACCTGTTCGAATCCTACGTGCAGCCCGACCCGTCGGCCACGCGCCGCTACGGCGGCACGGGCCTGGGCCTGGCCATCTGCCGCCAGCTCGTTACCCTGATGGGCGGCGTCATCGACGTCGCCAGCGCTCCGGGCGAAGGCACCAGCTTCACCTTCACGGTACGCTGCACTGCGGCCGAAGCGGCCCTTCCCACGCAGCCGGCACCGGCCGACTCTGCAAAGCCTGCTGCCTTGCCGGCGCCCGTGGCGGGCATGCGCGTGCTGGTGGCCGAGGACAACCGCACCAACCAGATGGTGGCCGCGGGCA
This sequence comes from Pseudoduganella buxea, assembly GCF_009720835.1. Taxonomy (GTDB): domain Bacteria; phylum Pseudomonadota; class Gammaproteobacteria; order Burkholderiales; family Burkholderiaceae_D; genus Rugamonas; species Rugamonas buxea. Next base: position 5,990 of record NZ_WNKZ01000157.1, on the reverse strand, counting down.
TGCTGTCGATGCAGGGCTGCGTGTGCGAATTTGCCGCCAACGGGCGCGAAGCCGTGGCCGCGCTGGCGCGCCAGCGCTACGACCTGGTGCTGATGGACTGCAGCATGCCGGAGATGGACGGCTACGAGGCGACGGCCCATATCCGCGCGCTCGAACAGGACCTGGGACGGCACACGCCGATCGTGGCGATGACGGCCAACACCCAGTTGGGCGACGCCGAGAAATGCCTGAAGGCCGGCATGGACGACTACCTGGCCAAGCCCATCACCCTGGTCGAACTGCGGTGCAAGCTGGAACGGTGGCTTCCCGCCGGCGGCCAGCCCCACGACGACGGCGCGCCGATCGACGCGGCCGTCTTCGACAAGCTGCGCGAAATCCTCGGTCCCGCCTTGCCCCATGCCGTCACGCCCTTCCTGGAGGACGCACCGGCCTACCTGCTGCAGCTGGAACACGCCGTGGCGGCGCACGATCAGGCCACGGCCCGCGCGCGCGCCCATGCGCTGAAGGGCGCGGCGGGCAACCTGGGCGCTTCGCTGCTGGCGGCACTGGCACAGGAGGCCGAGCAGCTGGCCCAGGCCGGGCGCACCTCGGCCATCGGCGCCCTGCTGCCGCGGCTGCGCGCGGCCCATGCCGACGTGGCTGCGCTGTTGCACGAACAGGTCCATGGTCCGGCGTCCGATGCCGAACTGGCCGGCGCGCACCAGGCCCACGTGCTGATCGTCGACGACGACCGCAGCACCCGCACCACCCTGCGCCACACCTTGCAGCGCGACGGCTTCCGGGTCGACGAGGCGGCCGACGGTGCCCAGGCGCTGGCCATGCTGCTGCGCTGCCAGCCCGACGTGATCCTGATGGACGCGGTGATGCCCGTGATGGACGGCTTCACGGCCTGCGCGCGGCTGCAGGAACTGCCGGGCGGCGCCCGCATCCCCGTGCTGATGATCACGGCCCTGCAGGACAATAGTTCCGTCGAGCGGGCCTTCGCCGCCGGCGCCAGCGACTATATTCCGAAGCCGATCCACTACGCGGTGCTGTCGCAGCGCGTACGCCGCATCATCGAGGCCAACCGGGCCGAGAAGAAGATCCGCCAGCTGGCCTACAACGACGTGCTGACGGGCCTGCCCAACCGCACCCTGTTCTTCGAACTCCTGGGCCAGGGCATCGACCACGCGGCCCGCGCCAATACCGAACTGGCCGTGCTGTTCATGGACCTGGACCGCTTCAAGTATGTCAACGACAACCTCGGTCACGGTGTTGGCGACAGGCTGCTGCTGGGCGTGGCGCAGCGGGTGCGCGCCACCGTGCGCGCGGTCGATGCCGTGGCCCGTCTCGGCGGCGACGAGTTCACCGTCGTGCTGACCGACCTGGACGGCCCGGGCCAGGCGGCCAACGCGGCCCACGACATCTGCCGCGCGCTGGCCGGGCCGTTCCAGATCGACGGCCACGATATCTTCGTGACCAGCAGCGTGGGCATCGCAATGTACCCGCGCGACGGCCTTGACGTGGCCACCCTCGTCAAGCATGCCGACAGCGCGATGTACCGGGCCAAGCGCACCAACGGCGGCTACAAGTTCTACGAAGCGTCGATGGAGATGACGACGGGCGAACACGTGCGGCTGGAAAGCGACCTGCGGCGCGCACTGGAGCAGGACCAGCTGGAAGTGTTCTACCAGCCGCAGCTGGCGTTCGCCGACGACCGCATCGTCGCGATGGAAGCGCTGGTGCGGTGGCGCCACCCCACCCGAGGCCTGGTGCCGCCGGCCGAGTTCATTCCGCTGGCCGAGGAAACGGGGCTGATCAACCGCCTGGGCGACTGGGTGCTGCGCGCCGCGTGCACCCAGCTGAAGGCGTGGATCGGCCAGGGCCTGCCACCGCTGCGGGTGGCCGTCAACCTGTCCGTGCGCCAGCTGCTGCAGGCCGATTTCGCCGCCACCGTGCAGGGCGTGCTGGCCGAGACGGGCCTGCCGCCGCACCTGCTGGAACTGGAAATCACGGAAAGCACGCTGATGGAAAACGCCCAGGACACGCTGGCCGCGTTGCACACGCTGCGCGAACTGGGCGTGCGCCTGTCGATCGACGACTTCGGCACGGGCTACTCGTCGCTGTCCTACCTGAAGCGCTTCCCCGTCGACATCATCAAGATCGACCGCTCCTTCGTGCGCGACATCCCCCAGGACGCCGACGACGCCGCCATCGTCACGGCCATCCTCGCCCTGGCCCACAGCCTGCGGCTGGAAGTGGTGGCCGAAGGTGTCGAAACCCCCGCCCAGCGCCGCTTCCTGCACGCCCTCGACTGCGACCTGCTGCAAGGCTACCTGGTCAGCCCACCCGTGCCGGCCGCGCAGTTCGCCGAGCTGGTGCTGGCGCGGCAGGCCGTGGCGGGGTTGCGGCGGGCTTAGGGTGATGTCCTTTGCGCGCTTATCCTAATCCGATGACAACAACTTATTTTACCTGATGGATTCCACCGATTATGGGCAGCGCAGCGGCCTGGGCTTTAATCGGATATTTTAACTGTGCATTTCAAACCTTCCGTCCTTCTAACAGCGCGGATTTGGCTGCGTGGGTTGGCGCGATTGGAACCCTCGTCGCTATTATCGTGGCCTGGATGGGAATACGTGCGCAGTTGCGTCATGCAGAGGCCCTAGCGCTCGATCGAATGACGTTCGATCGGAACTCCAAAGTCTCCATCCGTTGTTAACCGAGAAAATCGGCCATTTGCTTAAGCATATAGACAGAGCCATTAGGGATTTATTATTGGAATGTCAGAGGGTAGCAAACAGTTTAGATCCCAATTCTAAAGAGGGGAAATAGTGACCATATTTTGGCATTCTGTCTGAATTGGGTCCAACCACATGGATTATTTGTCACGGTCATCGACCAAAGCTAAGTACTAATCCGGAACGCTGCTAGGTAAACCGGGGGGCTACTTGGACACGAGCTGCATCACGGGAGTATTACCTCTGCTGCGCTTGAACGGCGTAACTTGACCGCGTCGGTTAAGGTACTCCCTGCTCACCGTGCCCTATCGACGGCGATCTGATGGACTAAAAGCGCGTACGCCAACTGCGTCCCCTACAGCGTGCATGCCGAGTACCTGAGCCGGCTCCTCATGCGAAGATCTGGTCAACCGTCGGTTTGGCGACATCGGGGTCAGGCACGAATGTCGACACGGGCTGGGCACTGGCGCCGCGGGGCGCCGTTTTTTCTGGCACATTTTTGACCTGCATCAAATCGCCCCGCTGACGCACGTCCAAGCCTCTCCTACACTGCAAGTAAAGCCGCACCGCGCGGCAGTCGGTCACGTAGGAGGACAGTGTCATGTACAAGACCATCGTCGTGCACGTCGATGACAGCCACCAGCTGGATGCGCGCCTGCGCGTGGCGGCGGGCCTGGCCCGCCAGCATGAGGGGCACCTGGTGGGCAGCGCCGTGACGGGGATTTCGCAGAGCGACTTCCTTACCCTGGGCACGTCGCCCATGGCGGCCCTGCCGGACAACGAATTCGAGGCGTTGCGGGAACGGGCCAGCACCCAGCTGATGCGCTTTGCCGCCCAGATGGAGCGGCTCGGCGTGCCGTCCTGGGAACAGCGCATCGTCGAGGACGATGCCGAGCATGCGCTGGTGCTGGAATCGCGCTATGCCGACCTGGTGGTGCTGAGCCGGGCCGCGCCAACGCGCGCGCGCCTGCGCCTGTCCACCGACCTGCCCGAGTACGTGGCCCTGCACGGCACCCGGCCCGTGCTGATCGTGCCGGACGACTATTCCCAGGACACGGTCGGCAGCACCGTCGTCATCGGCTGGAATGCCAGCATGGAAGCGACGCGCGCCGTCACGGCCGCCCTGCCCCAGCTGAAGCTGGCCCGCTCCGTGCTGCTGGCCCTGATCAATCCGGAGGGCCTGATGGAACGCCACGGCGAGCAGCCCGGCGGCGACATGGCCCTGTACCTGGCGCGGCACGGTGTCAATGTCGACATCGTGCGCGAACGCAGCGATGCCGGCACGGCACCGGCGCTGCTGGGCCTGGCGCGTGACAGCGGTGCCAACCTGCTGGTGGCGGGCGCCTACGGCCACAGCCGCTACCGCGAATGGGTGGCCGGCGGCGTCACGCGCAGCCTGCTGGACCGGATGACGGTGCCGCTGATGATGGCGCACTGATGGCCTGCCCCGCTGAACCCCGGGCGCGGTGCGGTGGTCCGTCATGACGCGCGTTCCCGCCTTTCCCTCCTGCGACCTGCAACGCGAAGGCAGCGCCTGGCAAGGGGGCGTGCTGCACCGCGACCCCGAGGCCGCCAACACGAGCATCACGCCGGACCTGCTGCTCAACGGCGCACTGGCCCGGCTGACCGGTGCCGTGTCGCCGGCCGCGCTGGCCGTCGCCTGGTTCGACTGGACCACCCACCTGCTGCTGTCCCCGGCCAAGCAGCAGCAACTGCTGGTGCAGGCGGCCGACAGCACGGCCCGCTGGCTGCGCTATGCGGGCCAGGCCGCGCTCGATGCCGGCCGCCCGCAGCGCACCGACGACGAGGGCGACAGCGGCCCCGAGCCGTGCATCGTGCCGCTGGCGCAGGACCGCCGCTTCGTCGATCCCGGCTGGCGCCAGTGGCCCTATAATGTGCTGTCGCAGGGCTTCCTGCTGCAGCAGCAGTGGTGGCACCGTGCCACGATGGGGGTGCGCGGGGTCGGGCACCACCACGGTGAAGTCGTCACCTTCACGGCGCGCCAGCTGCTGGACTGCCTGGCGCCGTCGAATTTCGTGCTGACCAATCCCGTCGTGCAGGCCGCCACCTTGCACCATGGCGGCACCAATCTGCTGTTCGGCGCCATGCGCGCAGCCGCCGACAGCGTGCGTCTGCTGGCCGGCGCCCGCGAAGGCGACCCGGCCCACGAGTACGCACCCGGCCGCAACCTGGCCGTTACACCGGGCTCGGTGGTGCTGCGCAACGAACTGATCGAACTGCTGCGCTACGAGCCCGTCACGCGCGACGTGCACGCCGTGCCGCTGCTGATCGTGCCGGCCTGGATCATGAAGTACTACATCCTCGACCTGTCGCCGCACAATTCGCTGGTGCGCTACCTGGTGGCGCGGGGCCACACGGTCTACATGATCTCGTGGAAGAATCCCGGCCCGGCCGAGCGCGACCTGTCGATGGAGGACTACCGCCGGCTGGGCGTGATGGCGGCCCTGGATGCCATCACGGCGCTGGGCGGGCCGGGCCGCATCAACGCCTGCGGCTACTGCCTTGGCGGCACCCTGCTGTCGATCGCCGCCGCGGCGATGGCACGCGACGGCGACGAGCGGCTGGCCAGCATGACCCTGCTGGCGGCCCAGGTCGATTTCACGGAGCCGGGCGAGCTGTCGCTGTTCATCGACGAGAGCGAAGTGAGCTTCCTGGAAGCGGCCATGTGGAACCAGGGCTACCTGGACACGCGCCAGATGGCGGGCGCCTTCCAGCTGCTGCGCTCGAACGACCTGATCTGGTCGCGCCGCCTGAAGCACTACCTGCTCAACGTGCCGGACCGGGCCACCGACCTGATGGCGTGGAACGCGGATGCCACGCGCATGCCCTACCGCATGCATTCCGAATACCTGCGCCAGCTGTTCCTGCAGAACGACCTGGCCAATGGCCGCTACCTGGTGGACCGGCGCCCCGTGGCGCTGACCGATATCGAGGCGCCCGTGTTCGCCGTCGGCACCTTGACGGACCACGTGGCGCCATGGCGTTCGGTGTACAAGGTCGTGCTGCTGGCCGACACGGACGTGACGTTCCTGCTGACGTCGGGCGGGCACAATGCCGGCGTGGTGGCGCCCCCCGGCGACAGCGGCCGCACGTGGCAGATGGCCGAACACCGCAGCGACGCGGCCTATATCGACCCGGACCGTTGGCACGCCTGCGTGCCCGTGCACGAAGGCTCGTGGTGGCCGGCCTGGGAAGCGTGGCTGGCCCGCCACGCCGGCCCGATGGTGGCGGCGCCGCCGCCCGTGGCCGGCC